>JAHHID010000080.1 GCA_019359015.1 Spirirestis rafaelensis WJT71-NPBG6 | reverse complement strand
CGATCGCCTGTCTGTGAGAATGCCTTGAAGCGCAAATCCCTCGCACTACCCCCGCGCTTGTCATGTTCAGATGTGTTTGCCCTGTCTGCCCACTCGCGCTTTATGCCAGTTGCGTAAGTCCTGATCATATACACCATCAATTCTTGCCATCAATTCGCCATTCTTAACACCAGCCCATCCCTGCTCCTGAACGGTCGTTACTTCGTAAGCAGAGAAATAGCGTTTTAAAGCTCTTGGCAAATTCTCATCCAGAATGATTTTCATCTTGAACGTGTTCACGTCCGGCACGGCTGGAAAAAATGGGGGAGGGTTTTTTCGGTTAGTCGTGTTCGCGAAGCGTCTCGTAGAGAAGCCTCCATATTTATTGGTGGGGCACTAACCCTCCCCCATTTTTTTGTCGCCAAATTGGTCACGAGCAAGTTTCAATAAATTTACCGCATCAGCATGATCAACAGATGGGAAATTGTCCAAAAACTCCTCCAGAGAAAAGTCATCGTCTAAATACTCAAAAAGCGATTGAACTGGAACTTTCGTGTTCCTAAATACCAGTGTACCGCCCATGACTTCTGGATCGGAACTTACTGGACTTTGAATTAAAGTAATCATAATCTTCGTTTTCGCTGTTTTTTCATCCAGTATATCTTCGTCAAGAATTACATCTATTTGTCATGAAGTCGTGATAGTAAAAAGTTTAACAGGAGCGATCGCCTTTCTTCGGGTTGTAGAATTTGGAACTTTTGATTTTTCTTTTTTAAAGCTTCGTCAATGCCCCACAAAAAGATAGCACTATTTATGCCTGGTAGCGTCACTTAGCTTTTCTGTGCTAAACGTTTCGTGATTCATCACGGCTTGCCTAATTAGGTCAGCCCGTCTCTTCGCTTCCTCGGCTTTCTGCAAAAAGTGTTCGGCTGTGTCACTATCGTTGCTTTCGCGCAGATGCCCAGCCATATGCCTCATTAATAGTTCACTCTCCTCAATCGCGCGTATAGTGTTCCAAAGTGCATCTTCAATGCCCTTGGTGACTTCCACTAGCAAAGAATCCAGGGAAAATGCGTGTCCCGTATGGCAGCGGAAGCGGATAAGGTTTCCTTCTTTCAATCTCAGAAGTGTACCGTGACATTCAGGACAGGTATAGGGAGAGGGTGTACCTAGGTTCATAATGCCTTCCTCAAAGGCGCTGTCTTGCCGTGCGACCCGTACTTCGAGTTCCATTTGATCGGACGGCGGATTTACCGCTTCTTCCTCGACGGTTTCGTTTGTCAGACGAACCAATAAAGACCCCATATCCGTTATCGAGACACAGTGATCTACCGCAACCGCTTTCATTGCGGAGATCGGCATGGAGGGGTAAAGCGCCTCAAACGGATCTTGGACAATTGCTATGCCTCCTCGCTCCTTCACCGCATACAGCCCAGCCGCTCCGTCATCAAGGGAACCTGTCAGAATTACCCCTATCACCCGCCGACCGTAAGCAAGAGCTGCGGAGCGGAACAAGACATCGACCGAGGGACGAAAGCGGTTTTCTTTTGGACCGCGAGTTACCCGGACATAACCCTGTTCGACAACAAGGTGGCGATCTGGGGGAGCGACATAAATACGACCGGGTTGGATCGCCTCAAAGCCGATAGCGTGTGTTACCGGCAGCGGGCATACACGATCAAGTATTTGGGGCAATATACTCGGAGACTCCGGTGAAACATGCCAGACGATGAAGAGCGTGCCGGGGAAGTTGTCAGGCAATTGAGCAAGAAGCTTTTTCATCGCTTCCAAACCACCTGCCGAAGCTCCAATGACAATAATGTCATGTTTTAACACTGTACTCTCCTTTATTGTCTGGTCTTTTATCTGGTCTTTTATCTGCCCAACTATCTGCTTTGTCTAATAGAACCATCCGTATAACTTTGCACACAAAAAAGAGGTAGAAAGTAAAATTGACGTCCTACCATTTCATCAAAAAATATCTATCATTTTTGATGAGATGCGCTCTTGAAGGTTCGCGCTTGCCAGAGCGACGGCACTTTGCACACTCGCGGGCAACCACGGCAAGTGTATATGCTGTGAAAACATATTCACCGCGCTGCCTCTAAAGGACAGAAGTTTATGATCTTGCTTTCAGCATAGCTGCCTTATCGAGAGTCAGATTCAGCCTAAAGTCTGAAACTCAGAAAAAGTATCGGCAAGCAAAATATGCTAGGACTAGCCTTTTCAAGGTGACCAAGATAGATACGTTGTTTCAGTGATATAACCTTACTGGAACCGTAATTGTCGGTCACTCGGTCGTGGGTGAACAGGGTGAGCGTATTGGTACAGTGTTAGGAGCAATGATCTTGGCGTTTGGACATATTCGTAACTATAGGTTATGCTGCCAGAATAAATCGAAGATTTAACCAACGAATATTGAGTACTAAAGCAGAAAGTACGGATTAGAAAAACCTAATGTAGTAATAAAGGGGCGATGTCTTCAGTGGCTAGCATATATTGAGTAGCACCCAGAACGATCGCCTCTTTTACCATGCCAAAAGCCACTCCATTTTTCTCATCCTGTAGGACTAGCCCTTTCAAGGTGACCAACGTAGATACACAGAGTAAACTTAGGTAGCATCCAAGGATGTAAAGCCAGCGACTAAGTCTTAGGAAATATCGCCAAATCAGTTTCTGGGTCAAAAAAGTGTATCTTATCGGTTGCGAGCGATAACCACAATTGTTCGCCAACACGCACAGTCCGATCAGGTGGTACTCGCACTTGCAGGTAATTGCTTGTATAAGTAGTTTGAGAATTCGGTTCGACAAGTTTGACAGCAAGATAAGTGTCGTTACCCAAATTTTCCACCAGGTCTACTTCCACTGGCAGATTTTTGGTTGCAGGTAAACTTACACTTAAGTGTTCCGGACGAATACCTAATATTAAAGTTCGCCCATCATATTTTTGTAACGCAGTTGCCCAAGTTTCAGGTAGGGTGAGACGAAATTGCGAATGGGTAATTACTTGCGGGGCATGAAATTCTACAGGTATAAAATTCATTGGCGGGGAACCGATGAATTCTGCTACAAAGCGATTTGCCGGATGGTTGTATAATTCCAATGGTGCAGCAACTTGCTGAATTTGCCCTTGATTCATAATCGCGATGCGATCGCCCATTGTCATTGCTTCGGTTTGGTCATGGGTAACATAAATTGTCGTTGTACCCAAATGGCGTTGTAACTTGACAATTTGGGCGCGAGTTTCTGCCCGCAGTTTCGCATCTAAGTTAGAAAGCGGTTCATCCATTAAGAATACTTGCGGATTGCGGGCGATCGCTCGTCCTAATGCTACCCGTTGTCTTTGTCCACCAGATAACTGTTTAGGTAAGCGATTTAACAATCCTTCCATTTGTAATAAATTGGCTACATAACGCACCTGTTCATTCACCGCTCGTTCTTTATCAGAAATATACCGCAGCCCTTTCGGTAACTTTCGCGTCACACCCACCAGTAGATTTTCTGCAAAGCTAGAAAGTGGGGAATGGCGAGTAGGGACTGGAGAATCCCCCCCTCTCCCGCTCTCCCGCTCTCCTGCTCCTCCCCTACGTCGTAACCCAAAAGCGATGTTGTCATACACCGTCATGTGCGGATAAAGGGCGTAATTTTGAAACACCATCGCGATGTCTCGTTCTTTGGGAGGGAGATCGTTAACGAGGCGAGCGCCTACCCAGATATTACCGCCAGTCATTGCTTCTAAGCCAGCGATTAGCCTGAGCAGGGTGCTTTTACCACAACCAGAAGGTCCCACCAGCACCATAAATTCGCCATCTGCTACAGTCAAATTAATCCGTCGCAAAACGTTGATATTTTCTGAATGTTCTAGCGCTGCGTCACTCTTGTTTGCATTTTTAGTTTCCGAAGCAACACTTTCCCCTTTCCGAGGGGGAAAACTTTTATAAACGTTTTCTAAAAGAACTTGCGCCACGAGTATTATTTGTTTGAATTGTTATTAGTCAAGGGTCAAGGGTCAAGGGTCAATCTTTAGACTATAAACTATCTACCTACAGACGCGATGTTGCTCACGTCTCTACTATCAACTATGTTTAGCGCTCATAATACACGCTACATGTGAATACGAAAAGTTAAAAAAATAGCTTTTAGCACAGAAAGCGAATTACCTTTAATTTAAGAGCTTTTAGGAGGTGGGTTTATGACTGCCGATATTCCAGAGGCGATCGCTTCATTGGCTCATGACATTTTAGACGTACAAACCACATCTTGTTGTATTGTCGGTGGTGGTCCTGCGGGTGCGGTGCTGGCTTTGTTGTTAGCGCGTCAAGGTATAGGAGTGATGCTGCTGGAAACACATAAAGATTTTGATCGCGACTTTCGGGGAGATACAATTCATCCGTCTGTGATGCAGATTATGGAGGAATTAGGTTTAAGCGATCGCTTGTTGCAATTGCCTCATGCTAAGATGCGCCAAATTATAATTCAGACTCCTAACGATACTCTTACATTGGCAGACTTTAGTCACCTAAAAACCCGCTACCCATATATTACGATGCTTCCGCAGGTGAAGTTCCTGGAGTTTATCACCACTGAAGCACAAAAGTATCCGAATTTTAAGTTAGTTATGGGTGCGAATGTACAGGAACTAATTGAGGAAAATGGGGTAATTCACGGTGTTCGCTATCGGGGGCAAGGTGGCTGGCACGAAGTCCGCGCAATACTTACAGTCGGTGCAGACGGACGTCACTCCCGGTTGCGGCAACTAGGTAACTTTGAATCAATTAACACCTCACCACCAATGGATGTCCTATGGTTCCGTTTACCCAAAAAACCAGGAGATGCTGAAGGTGGAGTAGGGCGCATTGGTCAAGGTCATATTCTCGTCATGCTTGACAGGTCTGATTCTTGGCAAATTGCTTTTGTCATTCCCAAGGGCGGCTACCAAGAATTACGCTCTGCTGGTTTGGAAGCATTGAGAAAGTCTATCGTCAATGTAGCACCAGAGTTAAGCGATCGCATCGAAAATTTACACGATTGGTCACAAGTAGCTTTTCTCTCTGTAGAATCCAGCCGCGTCAAACGCTGGTATCATCCGGGACTGTTGCTCATCGGTGACGCCGCTCATATAATGTCCCCAGTCGGCGGCGTTGGTATTAATTACGCAATTCAAGATGCTGTAGTTGCCGCAAATGTACTTAATAAACCATTAAAAGCTGGGCGTCTAGATGAACGCGATTTAGCGAAAGTACAGCGCAAACGCGAGTTACCCACACGCATCATTCAAGCATTTCAAGCCTTAGTTCAAAAGCAAATTTTTACCCGTATTCTCAACTCAGATCAAATTGTTCAGCCTCCGGGTTTTTTGCGTCTACCCATTTTACGCGACTTGCCGGCGCGGTTGATTGCTTTGGGTGTGTTTCCGGTTCATGTGCAAACTTAGTACACGTCACCATATTTCTAGTCAAATTCAGTAGACCGCTAAATCACGCTTGTGTATCCGCATAAGTTGTCGGGGATTTGAAGCTGATAAATAACGACAAGTTCAACGTTAGTAACCAAAAGCGCGACGTTAGTAACCAAAATCGCGACGTTAGTAACCAAAAGCGCGACGTTAGTAACCAAAATCGCGACGTTGGTAACCAAAACCGCGATGTTAGTAACCAAAACCGCGACGTTAGTAACGACAGCTTTGAGTTTGATAATAAAAACTTATAAGTTTGTCACCACAACTTCTGCTTGATAACCAAAGTTTATATTGTAGTTGATTGGTTGATTTCTTCTGTGGATACCGCTGGTTAATCTCAATCAATAAGGCGATCGCCAATATTTGTTCAACTTTTTTGGAGGTAAAATTTGTTCAATTGTCCATTAAGCCCTGAAAAGGCAGACAAACTTGTAGAACATCTCGCTTTAAATCGCGATTCTTACGCTATTGATGTAGGTTGCGGTGAAGGCGAGTTTTTCATTCGCGTTGCAGAGCGCTATAAAATCGTAGGGATTGGGCTTGACAAAAACTCAGACCTTATCGAAGTAGCGAACAACAAAGTAAAAACGAGAATCCCTAGTCAGGATGTGTCTTTTGTCTGCCAAGATGCGAAATCGTTTGCTTGGGAAAACCAAAAGGCTGATTTAATTATCTGCATCGGCTCGGAATTTATCTTTGGTGGCTATCGTCAAGCTTTGCAATGCCTTTCTAACAGCCTGATTGACAGTGGAAAATTGCTGATTGGAACCGTCTTCTGGAAAAAAGAGCCGGACTCAGAGTACTTGAGCTTAATGAACGGAGAGAATCCCCACTTCGACTATTTAACAACGGTAGAGATAGGAATTGAGCAAGGATTTATTCCACTTTACTTGTGTCGCAGTAATGATGATGAGTGGGACGATTTTGAAAGCCAACATGCTCAAAAACAGTATCTTGCGGCTTTACACAATGGCTCAAAGCAAGCTTTTGAGCGGATACAAAGATGGCAGAGAGGTTATTTAAGGTGGGGACATGAAACAATGGGGTTTGTGTTCGTTCTGTTTCAGAAACGCCCTATTTAAGCGATCGCCATTTCCTCCAAACGCTTTTTTCCCGGCTCATTTCTCACCTGAAGCTGGGAATCAAATATGGTACAATAGTACTATTGTAAAATTTCAGATTAATAAATGCACAATCGTGAGAAATAACGAATTTATTAATAAATCAAAAAAATTGCTGAAAATAAAACATATATAGACTCTGATTTTCCATTTTCAACAAACGGAGCAATTAATGAACAGTTGTATTTTGATGGCGGAAATTGTAGAAAATCCACAGCTTCGCTACACGTCAGATAACCTGGAAATCACCGAAATGCTCGTGCGCTTTCCCGGAACGCGCCCGGATGACCCCCCAGCAACGCTGAAAGTGGTAGGCTGGGGCAACATGGCGAAAGAAATTCAGCAAAATTACCACGAAGGCGATCGCGTCCTCATCGAAGGACGATTAGGGATGAATACCATCGAACGTCGAGAAGGTTTCAAAGAAAAACGTGCTGAGTTGACAGTGCAACGCATTCATGCATTAGGAGCAGATTCTCATCCTAGTTCCTCGCCAACAATGGAAACAAGCCAACGACAATCACAAGTCCCCGTGGCTGCAACAAACCACCGGGAAGCTTCTACACCAGTGTCCTCAACTGTCGCAACTCCCCAAAAAACTGTAACCACTTACGAATCGGACTTTTCCACATCCAAAGCTCAAAACGACTTTGGCAGTTTTTCTGACGATGACTTAGACGAACCTAAACAAAGCGCGAAAAATAGCGATCGCAATCCTTATCCCGCACCGGCGCAAGACGAACCCAAACAAAGCGCGAAAAATTACGATCGCAATCCTTATCCAGCACCGGCACAAGACGAGCCAGATATGGATGATATTCCCTTTTAAGCGGAAAGTGGTTTTTTGCAATTGTATCTGAGATGATAACGGATGTAGCGCAGGGCTAGTTTACGCAGCCTTATTTGCTACATCCGTTAAAATTTAACAAAAATTGTGATATTTAATGCAAAATTTCCCAGCAAAGGTGTAACAATCAAAAAAAATCAGTTCAACTGGTTACAAAAGCACTGTTAAAATCCAATAATTTTAAATTTACTAAGTCACTATTAATACCCGACTTTTATGAGAGAAAGTATCCTAGACGTTCGCAATCTACAAGTTGAATTTTCCGATGATGGCAACAGCGTCAAAGCTGTGGATGGTATTTCCTTTGAGTTGCATCGCGGGGAGACTCTGGGAATAGTAGGAGAGTCGGGAAGCGGAAAATCAGTAACATCTTTAGCTGTGATGGGTTTGGTGCAAACTCCGGGAAGGATAAGCGGTGGTGAAATTTGGTTTCGCCATCAGGAAAATGCCCCACCAATCAACTTGGTAGAATTACCTTTGCAGCAAATGCAGCTTTATCGGGGTGGTGACATCGCGATGATTTTTCAAGAACCGATGAGTTCGCTCAATCCAGTTTATAATATTGGGTTTCAGCTAACCGAAGCAATTATGCGGCATCAGAAAGTGTCGCAAGGTGAAGCAAAACAAAAAGCCATCGCTGGTTTGCAAGAAGTAAAACTCCTTCCCAGCGATGAGCAAATTAAACAGCAATATCTCGAAAGCTGGAAACAAACTTCTGTTAACTCATCGAAGCTAAATGAGCGACAACTAACAGACTTGGTGAAGCAACACAAAGACGCAATGCTGGAACGCTACCCGCATCAACTTTCTGGGGGTCAGTTGCAGCGGGTGATGATTGCAATGGCAATTTCCTGCAATCCCTTACTATTGATTGCAGACGAACCGACTACAGCTTTAGATGTGACAGTACAAGCCACAATTCTGGAGTTGATGCGCGAATTGCAGCAGCGTCGCGACATGGGAATGATTTTTATCACCCACGACTTAGGATTAATTGCCGAAATTGCCGACTCTGTAGCGGTGATGTACAAAGGTAAAATTGTCGAATATGGATCGGCAGCGCAGATATTTAGCAATCCCCAACATCCCTATACTAAAGGCTTAGTTGCTTGTCGCCCCTCACTTAACAGCCATCCCCAAAAACTCCTCACCGTTTCCGACTACATGAGTGTAGAAGAAACCCCTAGCGGACAGGTTGTAATTCAAGGGAAAGAACCGCTAACTCCCATAGAAGTTACTAGAGAAGAAATTGCTGCAAGATTAGCAAACCTCAAGGAACAGAAACCGCTGTTGGAAGTCCGCGATTTGAAAGTTGGTTTCCCGGTGCGGGGTGTATTTGGGAAAACGACACGCTACACGATGGCAGTTAATGGCGTTTCCTTTGATGTCAAACCTGGGGAAACACTAGGATTAGTGGGAGAATCTGGTTGTGGAAAAACCACTCTTGGTAGAACTTTACTACGATTAATTGAGCCGATGAGCGGTGAGATTATCTTTGAGGGACAAGATATTACTACCCTCAAAGGTGAACCGTTGCAAAAACTGCGACGGGAAATGCAAATAGTCTTCCAAAATCCCTTTAGTGCGCTTGACCCACGGATGAAGGTTGGGGACGCAATTATGGAACCGTTGTTAATTCACTCTGTTGGGAAGACATCCAAACAACGCAGAGAACGGGTAGCCGAACTTTTAGAGAGGGTGGGATTGAGTGCAGATGCGATTAAGCGCTATCCGCATCAATTTTCTGGTGGTCAACGTCAACGGATTTGTATCGCGCGTTCTTTGGCATTAAATCCCAAGTTTATTATTTGCGATGAATCAGTTTCAGCGCTAGATGTTTCGGTACAAGCGCAGGTGCTGAACTTGCTGAAAGAATTGCAAGATGACTTTAAGTTGACTTATATATTTATTTCCCACGATTTGAGTGTGGTGAAATTTATGAGCGATCGCATTTTGGTAATGAATCGCGGTCAAATCGTCGAACAAGGTATAGCCGAAAGCATCTACCGCGAACCGAAGGAAGAATACACCCAAAGGTTAATTGCTTCAATTCCTACGGGGAGTGCTGAAAGAGTGCAGAAGCGACAATTACGCGCGTTGTGATGTTCTAAAAGTAACCGACACCGTGAACGGTGCGGCTATACGAACAAAGCCCACCTGCGTGGGCTGGAAATTTGAAGCCTGCGTAGGCAGGCTTCGTTTGTATAGCCCCAGGCTTCCAGGATGAGGGCGATTTTTGCCGATAAACGCGATCGCTCATATTCTTGATGATGTGATAAATATCGCATATAATCCAGATGTCAACCGTATAAACATGTAAACTAAAAAATATTACCATCGATTTGGTAACTACGCTTTTGCATGGCTGCAATTTCCGATTTAGAGTTTGAAGGGTATTTTCAGGCGATCGCTGATAATTTTGGGCGATCGTCAAATTTATATACCCTGACTAATGTAGAAAATAAGCCCCATTTCTACGACATGAGGTTGATGGTGCAAACACCGCAGCCCAAACAGCCTTTTGCAGAAAAACAAAATGTAGAGACGCGAAATTTCGCGTCTCTACCCGTGCTGCAAGGTATCCGTAAATATGCTAATGAGCATGTATTATTGATAGGTAAACCTGGTTCGGGAAAATCCACAGCATTGGAGCGATTGCTGTTAGAAGAGGCAAAGCTATGTTTAAAAGCAGAAAAGCGAAAAATCCCTGTTTTAATTGAACTCCGCAGTTGTAGCACCTCCGTTGTAGATTTAATCCAGAAGTTCTTCCGCAAGCACAAATTACGCTTGAGTACGGATAACATTGATGACCTACTGTTTGAAGAACAATTATTTCTGCTTTTTGATGGTCTGAACGAATTGCCATCTGATGAAGCACGACGGGAGCTTGCAGATTTCCGTGAGAACAACCCGCAAATCCCCATGATTTTTACCACACGGGATTTGGGTGTAGGTGGTGATTTGGGGATTAATAAGCAACTGGAAATGCAACCCCTGACCGAGCAACAGATGCGCTCCTTTGTCACAGCATATCTTCCGCAACAGGGGGATGAGATGTTGCGGCAATTAAGCGACAGAGTGCGGGAATTGGGACAAACACCTCTGATTTTGAAAATGCTTTGTGAGGTTTTTGATTATGCAAAGCAAGTTCCTAACAACCGGGGAGAACTATTTCGTCAGTTTGACAAGAAGGTTGAGAATTTAAAGCAAGCAGTTCCTGTTTCAGAAGGGCTTCGTCTATGGAAGTCTGAACTTTTGCAGCATCTTGCATTTGTGATGATGCAAGGAGAAAACGCCAAAGAAAAACCAACAGATTTTCGGCTATCTATTTCTAGAGGAAAGGCTGAAGCTGTTTTAGAAGATTACCTCAAAAATAGAGTAGACTTTCCTGGGCAAAAGGCAAAGGATTGGTTACAAGACTTGCTAAAACATTACTTAATTCAAACGGCAGCAGACCCAGAACAAATTGAATTTCACCATCAGCTATTTCAAGAGTACTATGCAGCGGAATATTTGCGGAACCTGCTACCCAGTTTGAGTGATGCAAAGCTGAAACGCGATTATTTGAATTTGTTGAAGTGGACGGAACCGCTAGCGCTCATGTTAGGTTTGGTGGAGGATGAAGCGCAAGCAGTGCGTGTGGTGCAGTTAGCGTTGGATGTGGATTTGATGCTGGGTGCCAGGTTAGCGGGGGAGGTAAAGCGGGAGTTTCAGGACAAGACGGTGGGGTTAGTAAATGAGCAAAAGTTGGAAAATAGGCAAGAAGCTCCTGATTGGCTGAAGGTTCAACTTTTGGGGAAGACGCGATCGCAAGCAGCAATTTCCCCTCTACAAAAAGCATTACAACATCCAGATTCAGATGTTCGTAGGGCAGCAGCTTGGGTATTGGGTCAGGTGGGTGAGCCAGCGATTCCTATATTGTTCGATATATTGGAACATTCAGACTCCGGCATACGTCAAAACGCGATTGCGGTGCTGGGGGAAATCGGCGGTGAGATAGCAATTCCCAGACTCATTAAAGCACTAGATGATTCTGAAGCGTATGTTCGTGTTAGAGCAGTTTTTTCGCTAGAAAAACTTGGTAGTGAAATAGCAATTGCTGGATTAGTCAAAGCTTTAAAAGATTTAGAGCACGATGTCAGAGAAATGGCAAGGTATGCTTTAGGGCAAATGAACCGTGAGTTGGTAATTCCTACATTACTCAACGCTCTGGGAAATCCAGACTCTTCTACCCGTAAAAATGCGGCTATGATGCTGGGGGAACTGGGTGATGAAGCAGCTATTTCTGGGCTATCCCAAGCTCAAGAAGATTTAGATATGGATGTTTGCTTAACAGTACGTTATTCGTTATGGAAGTTAAACAATAAAGCTGTTGGTTCTGAATCTAGAGTAAAGCAGGATAATCAGTTATTTCAACAAATAGAGCATGAGGTAAAAATTACCCGGTTACTTAAAACTTTAGAACATCCAAACCCTATTTTACGTGGAAATGCTGTTGCTGAGTTAGCAGGGTTAGGCTGTAAAGAAGTAATTCCAGGACTGATTAAAGCGCTAGAAGATTCGTCTGCTCATGCACGTCATAATGCAATTAATGGAATAGGAAGTTTGTTTAATAAGTTTCCTGAATTACAAAAAGATATAGAAGTTGTGATTCCCAAATTAATCTTAGCCTTAAATGATTCAGATCCTTCTGTCCGTTCGGAAGCAGTTATTACACTGAGTTTAATAGGCAGCGAGGAAGCCATTTCAGGGCTGATTGAGGCATTAGAAGATTCAAATTCCTTTGTCCGTAGTAGTGCAGCGCGGGCATTAGGTACATTTAGTAGCGAACAAGCAATTCCAGCTTTGATAAAACTATTGGAAAATATAGACTTCTTTGTGCGTACAAGTGCATCTGAGGCTTTAGCGAAAATAAAAGAAAATTCAGCGGCTAAATATTTACCGCATCTAATGACTCTAATTTTTACTCAGTCAGGACAGCAAGCAGTAACAGCTATTTCGGGCATTCAAAATAATTGCAAGTTCTATAACTATGAAATAGCTCAGTCTTTGCCAGTGGAAAAGGAAAACAAACCCGAATCACAATCCTCTAATTCACCAAATATTTCTTATATCATCCAGGGTAATGTTAGTAACTTAATTGCAGGAGATTTCACGGTAGAGGGAAATCAAATAGGCGAACAGTACAAAAATAAACTCAATCAAAAAATTAAAACTATGTCAGAAACTCCTAAAAACCAAAATACATTTAATTTCCATCAAGCTGTTGGTAACGTCAACGCAGGAGATACCACAATAGCCGGCGATCAAGTTGGAGTTAAGCACAACTACGCACCCGAACAGAATATAAATGAGGCATTGGCTGATATTAAGAAAATCATAGAACAATTGCAAGGAAAATACCCACAAGCCACAGAAGCAGAAGCTAAGGAGATTATCGATGTAGAATTTGAAGAAATTAAGCGCACTCAGCCAAGGCAATGGCAAAATTTTATGAGTGTAAAACGCTTATGGAATGGTGGTAAAACAGCTGCTATTAAGACAGGTGAACACTTCGCACAGGAAAATGTTTGGGTTAAAGCTTTGGTTGGTTTTGCAGAGGGTGTAAGTGAAAATGTAGATTAGTAATTATCGTATATTAGATTAAGATAAGCGCAATTGGTGAGGATGTGGCGAAGGCGATCGCCCAAAGTAAGATATAGGCGAACTCATATCTATCATAATGAATGGTACAGAAGGCAATTAATCCAAAAAATCTATGGAAAGTGAACTAATTAACCTGAGTTACGAAATTGAACTGAAACCAGGGGAAAAGTTAACTCTACCGGAATCTTTGATAAACAGCTTGGGTGCTGGACGTTGGTTAATTACGATTGTGCAACAGCATACTACCGCTTCCGGAATTACCCAAAGTCACGACGCATTCCTAAAAGGTTACGCACCAGAAGACGAAGGACTCTATGACGACTAGGCGATCGCGCAGAGTAATATATAAGCCAATACGGTTCAGATAAGCTTTTTTCTCCCCCCCTGCTTCCCCTGCATCCCCTGCTCCCCCTGCCTGCCTCAACGGATAAATTTCTTAACTGAACCGTATTGATATATAAGCGATCGCTCATATCTTTAAAATGGTACGCCAACGTAAACAGGCTTTGTTCGTATAGCCTCACTCTTCCACGATGAAGCATAATCAGCCTTAACATTCGCCAACATCAACTCATCCCTTTCATCCCAAACTGCAAATATTTCTTTCCTCCCATCATCAAGCCTTGCCAAATCAATTTGAAAAGCTTCATTTACTCGCTTCAGCTTCAAACCCAACAAATTTAACAATCGGCTGAGAATTTTAATACCAAAAACACGCTCTTTATCCTGCACCAAATTAATACCCAGTGTCCTCTTAATATGCTTACTACACTGCAACGCCGTATTTTTTAGCAATATCAAATCTGCATCATTCTCACTAAATCTGCGTCCCGCTTCGAGAAACTGTTGCATCCCCAATGCTCTCAAAGCTTCAACTTTTAGCGTATAAGTTTTTAAATCTGGTAGAAAAACTTTACCCTCACCCCAAGATAACTGCTGATACCATTCTTGCTTATCTCTAACCCAAAAATACTCGCTTTCGTGAGTTAGATAATAGTGAGTTAATAATTGATAATAATATCCTTTGTCATCCCGCAACTTCAACACAGGAGTAACTTCAACACTATACCTTTTTTTAAGGATATATTTATCAATTTGATTGCGTTCCTTATCAGTGAGAGAATGTTTAACTAATAATTGCTGATATTCTTTATAATCAATATCTCTCGCATTAGTTACAGCAATCGCTGCTGATAATTGATTTTGCCGCTTAATTTCTTGAATCTTGTGTTTAATTTCTTTTGCCTTTTGCCGACTTTGCGACCAATCTTTTTGGACTTTGACAATTTCTAAAATTAACCTTCGGCGGTTTACCGAGTCATCAGCATCGGTGGCTAAAAAGGCAAGTCGTAAATCACGAATAATATTATTGTTAACAGCATTACTTCTTACCCAAATTTGATGCCCATCAGCAATCAAATTCTCTTTCATCGATTTGCGATAAAAGGTAATCGAAGCATTCACCCTCGCAGACATCTTTGCCCAAGTTCTTAAATGAATTGGGTCATAAACTGATGGTAAATCAACATCTATTTTATGTAACGGACTGAGCAAAGCTAAATTTTCTTTTTGATTTTCTTGATACCAATAAGAAAGCAAGCGATAATTTGTACTACCACTACCAATCAAGCCAATTCCGCGTTTAGCACACCAAACAATGCGCGGCACATCATCGCGGACTCTAGCTAATGCTTGTCGTGCTTCCGAGTCAGTTATTACCCCTTGAAAAATGCCATAAACACTGTCGAAATGTTCGACATCAATACTGATTCCGGTACCCAGGCTAGGAGTTACAAAAACGGCATTATATTCGGTAACTTTTTGATTAATTTCTGCAACAAAATCAACCGCTTTGTGTCCGGGTGTGTTTGTTGTATGACTGCTAACTACCAGAGTTTTCGGAAATTGCTTTTGCAATCTTTCTAAACGTTCTTTTAAATAACGTTCGATTGTTTCACAGCTATAACGCCCAGTACGACTATCGGTAGTAACATAACATTTACGTCCGCCAAGTAGCTCTAATTCCAGTTGATGAATTAACGGCGTTGGATTGGGAGAATCATAAAAAGTCACATCCCAACCTCGCTCTGGTTTCCATTGATTTACAACTACCCAAGGCGTTAACTTAATACCTGCCAAGCCTTGTAAATATTCTAAGGAAACATCTGATAAATCGGCATCTTGAGCAATAATTAAGCCGTCGGTGGTTAAAACAGTGTAAATTAATTGCTGAAAGACTTTTAATATTTTTATACGTTTATCTTTACAAGTATTACTGTTGAGTAAATGCCATAAGGATTGTTCTACTTCGTCTAATATTATTATTGCGCCGTGCCAATCTTCCGGGTTAATTTTCCAAAGGGAATCGATGCATAGTCCTAGGGAATGAGCGCTGAAACGGTCACTACGTATTTTCCAATTAATGCCGATTTTTTCACATAAGAAGCGTCCTAGTTGGATGCGGTGGGTTATTAATAAAACGGGTTTATTTTGGCTTTTGGCTTGATTGACTACTGCTTGCAGTGATGTGGTTTTTCCCGTTCCTTTTGCTGATTTTACTCCGACTAATCCAGAAGCGGGGAAAGGTACTTCTCCTAAATAGCGACGGTTTACGGTGAGTGCAGGGGGAATGGTTAAGGCTGTGTGCGGTTTTGTTTGAGCAATATAAACTTCTAAATCAACACTTTGGCGATAAACTTGCTCGAATGCACTTGCACTTTTAGCAACGATAAACTCATCTACGCCTTTTTCTTTTCCGGGAAGTTCGATGACTTGAACGGGGCAATTTTTCGCTTGGAATAAAAAACCAAGTTGGGAAATGGCGTTATTTACTGCGGCGATTTTTTTCGGTTCTGTTTCAAAATCAAAGCAAATATAACAGGTGCGTTTTGTAATAGCAAAAGCTGCTAAATCAGGAATTAACTGACGACTGGTAACCTTACCAAATTCATCTTTGACGACACGATAACCGCTGGTAATTCCAGGAACTCCTATAGCTGCATATCCTTGTGTTAACAATGCGGCGGCTTTTTTCACACCTTCGCAAATAATTATGGGTATGTTTCGTTCCATTACCCATTGCCAAAAGCCTATAGCTTCGCCATTCTCAGCAATGTTGATATCTTCAGGTACGGCTAAATTGTAACGTTTGGCGACTTGCTGCCAGACGCGTAATGTTACCCGCAAACAAAACACCCGCGTTGGTGTGCTGGGGGGATGTTCGTATTTGATGGACTTACTATTTTGATTTAGTCGGGGTTGATTTGGCTTAAAGCATCCCCATTCCATCATTTGCCAGTTATGCAATGGGTCAAGTCCCGAACACCACCAACCGCCTGCGGTAATATGAGCGTAACGTTGCAACCACTCATTTTTCACCATACCGCTATTTTTACGCGGGAGACGTTCAGAAATTAACAAATATTCATAGGCGGTTCTGTCTTGGAGGGAGCGGAAATTTATTTTGCTCAGGTGTAAATCAATACCTGAGCTATTGACTAATTCCTCAAGGTGTTGGGGGTGTAAATAGTGCTGCATCAGGTAAGGCGAAAATGCGAGACGACGGAGTTACAAGGTATCATGCATCTGCCGGTGATTGATATGTAATATCATCTGGTTTTGTGATGCTTTTTTTACTATGTGTTTAAAAATACACTCTTGTAATTAAAAAATGGTTGTCTGGTCTTGTCTATTGCTCTGGTAATATTTTTGTATTGTGATATTTGTTGGTATTAAATTTTTAGGAGTCAGTAGAATACTTAGCGTGTTTTTAAACCCCCGACACCCTGGAAGGATGCGACTATACAAACAAAGCCCACCTGCGTGGGCTAAAAATCATCGCTTATATCTTTAACTGGGTTTTACCAATCTGTTTGGGTGAAAGGGGAAAGGAAAAAAGGGACTCATAGATGGAGTTATTTAAGACACGCATAAAGTTTTTCCTTCCCTTTCTCCATAAGGGTTTAAAGCCCCACTTTTTAAGTGGTCTTTAATTGGAATTCAGTTCAATCCCCTTTCAATTTCTTCCCCCCTTCCCCCTTTCCCCTTTCCCCTTTCCCCCTCTTCATGAAGCATCAAGACTTTTGTTCGCCAACCAGTACCTTTGGTGGTTCTGCGCGAATCTCATTTGCACAGGGACGATTCTGTTCAATGTCAGTAATATTAGCAATAGTTGTCTCTGCAATTTTACTGACGGCGTTTTCCGTAAAGAAGGCTTGATGTCCGGTAACGAGAACGTTTGGAAACATTATCAAACGCTCGAAGACATCATCCTGAATAATCGCACTAGACAAATCCTCAAAAAACAAGTCTGCTTCTTGCTCGTATACATCAATACCCAGAGAGCCGATTTTACCTGACTTTAAGCCTTTTGTGACGGCTGTCGCATCAATCAGCGCACCTCGGCTAGTGTTAATCAGCATCACGCCGGATTTCATCTGTTCTACCGCTTTGTCGTTAATTAAGTGATGAGTTTCCGGCATCAGGGGACAATGCAATGAGATAATATCAGAATTGCCAAATAACTCCGAAAGCTCAACATACTTCGCACCCAATGCTTCAACCTCTGGGTTGCGATACACGTCGTAGGCAAGTAGGTTACAGCCAAATCCTTTCATGATTTGGGCGACAATTTGACCGATTTTACCACTACCGATGATACCTACGGTGCGTCCGTGCAAGTCAAATCCCAATAGTCCATCTAGGGAAAAATTGCCTTCGCGGATGCGGTTATAAGCGCGATGAATCTTGCGATTGAGGCAGAGAATGAGTCCAACGGTGTGTTCTGCGACTGCGTAGGGTGAGTAAGCCGGAACACGCACAACAGTGATTCCTAACTCGGCTGCGGCGTTTAAATCTACGTTGTTAAAGCCGGCACAACGTAGCGCCAAAAGACGAGTTCCGCGTGATGCTAAAATCTCTAAAGTTGCGGCATCAGCTTGGTCATGTACAAATATACAAGCCGCCGGAAATCCAGCGGCTAAAATGGCGGTATCCCGATTGAGACGGGGTTCAAAGAAGACTAGATCGTGTTCGTTGCGAGAATTTGCAGCTTCTAAAAACTGGCGATCGTAGGCTTTTGTACTGAAGACTGCTACTTTCACTCTTCACCTCAGCTATATGCTGTATGGCTTTCTTGTAAATGATAGCTTAATGTGAAGTTATGCGATCGCACTTGTGATGATTGTCAGCCTTAGGGATTGGCGAATATTCGCCTATCTACAGCTAAAGCAAAAATTTAGGATTCAAGATTATTTTGTGTCGGGCAACGTAAAGGACATTTTACAACCAATTCTCTACAGCTACCCCTTGTAGTCTCAACATCTGGCTATCGTTTGTAAAAAGATTAACCGTTCCTGCCAATTAGGAACGGATTTTAACTTTTGGGCTAATTCTTCATCCAACCGAAAGGTGCATTATGCAGGGTTTGGTTGCACTCGTTTCTGAAGCAAGTTGATAATTGAAGCTTTTTCTAAGATTCCGACTAGCACACCATTGTCACGAATCACAGTAAGAGCAGATAACTTTTGTCCTTCGAGTAGCTCTACTACTTCCAACAACGGTTGATCGGATTGTATGGTGCTAGACTGCTCGATTGGTCGCATCACTTCTGTGACTTTAGTTTCTGACCAAAGTGCAGTATTGATGGAACGCATGTCATCAGCAGATATCGCACCAACTAATTGCCCGTTATTATCAGTTACTAAGAACCGATGCCAGTTTTTTCCGCTCAATATCCGCTCATCGGCAAACTCTCTGAGTGTAATATTCTCAGAAACAATGGGGCTATCGGGTGTTACTGCATCAGCTGCTGTCAAACCTGTCAGTTGTTCTTGTACCCTCGCAAATTGAGCCGCCTTACCAGCATTTTGTAGCAAGAAGAAACCGATTAACAAGTTCCAGAAGTTACCAAAACTGCCAAATAACACTAACGGAAGTAAACCAGAAGCGATCGCTACGATACCAAAGATTTGCCCAACTCGACTGGCAAAAACTACACCTTTATTAGGTTTGCCCGTAATTTTCCATACGATTGCTTTCAGTATATTTCCGCCATCTAAAGGCAAGCCAGGAATTAAATTAAATAGCGCCAATGACAAGTTAACAGAAGCCAGTACACTAATAATCGCTGCCAATGGTCCCGATGCGGCAGTAGCAAAACCAATCCCTGCAAATATACCAAATAGCAATAGGCTTACTAGAGGACCTGCGATCGCAACCCAAAAAGCGGATGCCGGGGTTTTTGACTCTTTTTCTAAGCTTGCCAACCCACCAAATATAAATAGTGTGATTGATTTGACATCAATTCCTTGGCGAATGGCGACAAAGCTGTGTCCTAATTCATGAGCAACAACAGAACTAAATAACAACAGTGCTGTCATCAGTCCTAGTAATACAGCTAGTCCCCCACCTAACTGGGGAAATTGCATCGCTAGTCCACTACTATAGCTCCAAGTTACCAAGCCCAGAACTAAAAACCACGAAGGATTAATATAGAAGGGAATCCCGAAGAGGTTGCCGAAGCGAATATTGCCATTCATGGCGTTCACCTTTAATTTCAACATCGAGAGATTTAATTCACCCTCTCAATGTCTATATCGTAACGAAATGTTAAGGTATTTTAATCTTTGTAACTGTAGTGGTGTCCGTCCGTTCAGGTGTGGTTATGCGAATGAGAGTCATCAGCTATATGCATCTTTTCCTTGTGGGTGGAGTGATTAGACATCTCCAGAGATTAAATATGCGTTATCCACAACCCTTGTAGAGACACGATGTTCCTGGCGTCTCTACGCGGATCTAGGTGAGACGGCTGACCAATTTATTTTTGCACAACCCCTTAAGTGAACTGTATTGCAGTTCGCGGTAAGCCTGGTTCTAGTGACGAGCGATATTTTTGGTACGATTCCAAGCTAAGAATACAGGCAATCAACCACACTAAACCTGCGGCATAGCCAGCTGTCACATCAGTCAGCCAATGTACTCCAAGATAAAGCCGACTGAAACCGATCGCACCAATTAAGACCACAGTCAAGGCATAAATCTGGAAGCGCTGTTGAGGAAACTGCTTTGCAAGAATATAGCCGATAAAACCGTAAATCACTATTGAGACCATTGCATGACCGCTGGGGAAACTGTGTTGACCCACATTAATAATATGTTTCCACAGTGCTGGACGCGCTCTACCAAATAATAGTTTCATTAAACAATTTAGCAAGGTTGCACCGACTCCAGCTATGCCCAAGATACTTGCTTCCCAGCGACGATTATAATATAAAGGACTAATTGCCAGCCCCAAAGAAGATATCAGCATAAAGAGTGGATCGCCAAGAAAAGTGATACTAAGCATGATCCGATCAAGCAGTGGTGTATGCAGCTTCTGGATCAATAGCAAAATGGGTTCGTCAAGATTACATGCGTACAATAGTGCGGTGCCGCATACAAGGGCGTAAGCAGCCCCCAATACCGGAATAAATTGACTGCTTGTTTGGTTTAGTTGCCGCTGCATAGATATTTGAGACAGTACGGCTGAATCAGATATGTTTCGATTATTACTCCCAACGAAAGCAATATTTTCTTTAGTGCCAAAGGAATGCAAGTTAGTGGCTCCAATGACTGCGGCAGATGGTTTTGGAACCTTGACTGATTGGCTTTGTATGGAAGAACCAAGTGATTTAGTGTCTTTTTTCCGATAATCTAAGACAATTTCTTGGATGAGCAGCGCGATCGCCTTTAAACTCTTATCTGGACGGAAAATAACAAGGACATTCCCTGTGTAAGTATTAGCACGAGCTTGCGAGATTATTTCCTGCTCTAATAATCTCGATTCAAGATATCTTTTGAGAGCTTCTGAATGATAAAGCCCATTTACCTTATATCTAGCTCTTCCTTTAACAGCAGTATGTATTGCTTGAACCCAATGATTTTCATTGATAAGTTTATGGAAATGATCTGTACCCATTTTTTATTTGATTGATAATAGCGACGCTTGGACTGAAGACTAGGGAAGAGAGATTTTCATGCGTTCTGAGGGAGCGCAGTTCTTTCAGAGCTACTTACTCTTAAGCATAAATAATGTTAATGGTCACTGTATTGGCAGCTACACAACGTCAGTTTCGCTCGCAGGTTGCAGCTGTAAAGGCTGGGAGTTCACCTCGCCATTGCCACGCAATCGCAATCGCCATCGCTTGTTGGGCAAGATAAACATGGTGGCAGATTTTAGTCTCTTAATTATGCTTCTTGAGGTAGAAAGTATCCGTTCCCAAATGTCTGTCCTAAACCTTCGATACACAATAACATTACGTGCTTGGTTGATTTTGCGTGTACTATCAATTAGGTTGATTAGAGCATCAAAGATAGTCCCCACGATTGATTTTGCCGTTACCTCTTTTGGCACAGCCATATTTTGGGCAGTTTGAATCAGACTGACCAGATGCTCGCGCATTTGATTATCTGAAATTGCACTTACTTTATAATTTATAGCGATGGATGCAGCTTTCGGGTTAGCACGAACATTTGTAACCCTAGGGTCGGATTCTATCACCAATTTGAGTTTATTAGCATACTCAGGATCTATGGCTAACAGAGGAATACGAAAACGAATGCGCCCAGGAATTGCATGGACAATGCTATAAAATATCTTTTGGGATGGCGCTGTTTTATTAGCTACGCTTTTAGTTGTCTTTTTCGGTGCTAAAGGCAGCTTAACAATAGCACTTTTGTCAGAATTAGGCCGTTTTATAGAAGTCATAGTATCATTTTTAAATTTCAAAAAACAAAAAACTGAACCGAAGTTTATAAACTTATCTATTGATGTTCTAAGAGAGCGTTTTATTGAACTGCATTGACTTTACTTTAGTCATACCTATTCTTATGAGTGAAAAAATCTATCCCAGTAGTGAATCTAGCTGTCGCTGCTATCAGGTTGATTAAGTTTCTTTAACACTGCGCTTCGCTAATAATAATGGAATAATCAAGAGGAGAAACGTTGAAGAAGGCAGAAGGCAAAGGGCACTTAGCAATATATTCGGGGATTCAGCTCCGTACTTAATTAAAGCTACTAAATCCGAGATTTAGTTTTATGCTTAAACCCTTGCTCCCTTTGGTGGCTCTTATGGTTCGTGCTTTCAGCACAAGGACGACCCTTCTCCCTCGTGCCCTCTGCCTTCTAACTTTCTCATAAATACTCTCTCCCCCCTTCTTAGATGATTATCATTTTTATTTACAGATATTTCAGTACATAGACGTATTGACATGTAAGAATTTTAACCTTTCACGATTGGATTACTATACTCCCAAGTAGTAAGATCAAGAGTATGTATGAATTTAGTGCATGGCAGTATTGCCCTGATTTCATGCAAGCGTTGCTTATTTATTTTATTTAGTTTCTAGGCATGTGTTTATGCAGCAAGGGTTAAGGTTACTAATTCAACTGGTACTAGAGTTTGCACCTGTTGTTGCAGAGCTAGTACAAAAGAGAAGTCAAGATTTGGCTGTGAGTAAATATGAACCGATTGAAGCAATTCCCGAATTCCTTAAACTTATAAATCCTTCAAATCAAAAAAGCAGTTATGTTGAAGACTTTGAACAAGAAAGAATTTTCCAACAGCAATTAGTAGCTGACAATCACGAAACCCGATTAAGAATAGCCGCGCAAGAGCGAGAAACAGCGCTAAAGTTGCCAGAAGTCAATAAAATTCTTGATAGCTGGCCCTTAAGATTATACCCTTCACAAATTTTAGAACATACCAATTATGGACGCACTCCACTGAAAATTTTTATCGCTCCTCCTCAAGTACATTTTGACCAATTTGACGATAATAGAGATGAAAAAATTTCCCAAATTGAGTTAATGTTGGCTGAAGGATTACGAGATTTCCTTAACAAGCATTACTCTTTACACAGTCAAATTAGACCAACAGAGTTGTTGGCAGGAGCTTGGGATAGTAAACGTTTTCACAGTGAATCAAGTATTAAGGCTCTATTTGGAATGTTGAAAACAGAGCCAACTTTGATTTTAGAGTCAGAAAATGATGGAGATTATTTAAATTTTCGGATTGCCTACTGGGGTTTGGGGCAAGGTAATTATTATTATAAAACAATTGCTCGTTTACCTTATCGACAAATTCTGGAAGAATCTGCTAAAACACGGGCATTAGAATGGAAGAAAATTAGAGATGAACTGGTGGCATTAGGAGAAAGTTTAGAGGAAATTAATGACATTGGAAAAGAAAATGTTGCAAATTTGGCAATTTTAGAAAAGGTAGAAAAATGGAATGAGAAAGGAATTGATATTAGTAAGTTATCCTTACAATATCAAGTCAATCGTCAGGACTTTGAAAAACTTTGCCAGGTTTTGATTACCTATCACTGTTTGGTTGCAGGTTGGGTAGCGGATGCTTACCACCTGGTTGATCATGGTGTACCTCCGCTACTACCAGAGTTGCTGCCGAGTTTGCTGGAAGATACTTTTGATTTACAATCAGTACAGGTTATCGCCTCAGGTTACAAACAAGTTTACCAAGCTCTGGAAAATGAGCGTTGTTACTGGATTCCGGAATTGGCTTTGCAATTAGCCCAAAGTTTATCCCATTTAAGCGATGCCTACGGCGGTAAACTACGCTCTTGGGCAAACGAACAGCTAAATTATTCTGTGAATACATGGTTACAACTACACCAAATATCGCCACAACATTCTACTAACCCGCTTGAGGCAATGCAATCAGCCGTCAGCGTCAAAGATGAGGAATATGTAAGAAAGTTAAGAGAATATTTTGTAGCAGTCGGTGATAGTCAGAGTATTGCTGATGTTGAGGAAATTTTGAATTGCGTTGCCAACCTCAAACACCAAGTTACACTACAACATACCGTTCTCAGCCACACCCTAACTGGACATTCCGAAAAAGTGACATCTGTCGTCATTAGTCCTGATTCTGAGAGTTTAGTTAGCGGGTGTGCAGATAAAACCATCAAAGTATGGAATCTTAAGACCGGCAAACTTATCCGCACTCTCACAGAAGATTTAGGAGAAATTTCCTCTGTTGCTATTAGTTCCGATGGACATTTTCTCGCTGTTGGTAGTTGCCAACACCCCAGAAGTAATGTCAAAGTATGGAACCTCAATTCTCGCAAATTACTTCATACTCTCTTAGGACATCAAAAACCGGTTAACTGCATCGCAATCAGTCCTGACGGACAAATTCTCGCTAGTGGCAGTAATAAAATCAAAATTTGGAACTTGCATAAAGGCGATCGCATTTGTACACTTTGGCATTCATTTGCAGTTAATGCCGCTGCTATCAGTCCCGATGGTACAATCCTCGCTAGTGCTAGTTCTGACAACAAAATTAGGCTGTGGAATCCACACACAGGAGATCCATTACGCACTCTTAACGCACATTCCGGTGAGGTGAAATCAGTAATCATTAGTCCTGATGGAGAAATTCTCTTTAGTGGTAGCGCAGACAAAACTATCAAAATTTGGCATCTAGCTACAGGTAAAGTGCTGCACACCTTGAATGGACATTTAGAAGAGGTAAGATCCTTAGCTGTTAGTCCTGATGGAGAAATTCTCTTTAGCGGTAGCGCAGACAAAACCATCAAAATTTGGCTTTTACGGACTGGAGAGTTACTGCAAACTCTAACAGAACACTCAGGGGCAGTAAACTCTATTGCTATTAGCCCTGATGGTCAATTTCTTGCTAGTGGTAGTTCTGACAAAACCATCAAAGTTTGGCGATTAAACTAAGCTTTTTTACTGGTTTGGTTACTCTTTTGTTGATTGTTTTTGGCTAGTTCCGTGCAACTTAATAAAGCTATCAAAAGCATACCATGCTAAAACATACCAGGGAATAATCTCCAATTGCAGTCCTTTATTAAATAATTGCCGCAGCGAAAGACTAGCTAATCCCAAAGGGAAAAGAATCCGCAGATCAAAAGCACCATCCGTTGACTGTTTGACGCGCTGGTTTAAGTCAACAACCGCAGATGATACTCCTGCTGCCGCTTCGGTGTTACCCTCGGTAACATCGGCAAAAATTATTCCTAAATCTTTAAGTGTCCCCAGCACATTTTCTAGACTGCCATCTTTACCATCGTGATTGATAACAATACTGCCATGAGGGACATTTGTTTTAACTTGATTAATGTGAGGATTTGCTGACAAAGCATTGGCGATGCGTTGCATCTTTTCTGTTTGACGATGGGAGTGAGCCACTCTTAACCGCAATCTTCCGGGAGTCGAACTTACAACTTTTGTAGATATCGGTTTTGGTGGTGTTTTTAAGCTGGCTTTATCTATAATTTCCGGCATTTTAGTGGAAGTGCTATAACCATTTGTTAACATGCAACCGCCTTTTTGACTTATGTGATAGTGGGTTCTTTGTTGTGGGTTTGTTACCTACAGGAATGAGTCCAAAATTAATGAAAACGAACCGCAGAGTACGCAGAGGAATAAGAGGAGCGAGAGAGTTTTTGCCCTATCTTGCACTAGTACAACACGGCGTAAATAAACCACCCATTCTAAATCAATGAAACGCTTACGTTGTATTAATTTTGAATTTTGAATTTTGAATTTTGAATTCCGCCTTGCGGTACTAGGGACTTCCAAAACATAAATTATATTATGTCGGCTTGATTACTTATTAAACCCGGAGAACCCCACCCCGCCAAAGCTGTGCTTTGTCTCCCCTCCCCGCCTGCGGGGAGGGGTTGGGGGTGGGGTTCTTTTATTATGGGTAATTTGGCGAACATGATATTATTCTATTTTCGTAGGGTGGGTTAGATGGAACACCGTAACGCACCCTACTAAATTGGCAACAATTTAACTTGCTGATATGCAGATGAAATTACGCACCATTATCGGCGACATTATCCACATTGGTGGCAGACGCTTCAAACGCTGGGGTTTGTTTTTCATCAGCAATTTCCGCTCTCGCTTCAGCTACCATGTCTTCCCAGGTTTCCCCCATTTCTGCAAAGGTTCCTTTGCTTCTTTCATAAAGACCAATTCCACCTTTGATGACGGACTTGACTAAGGGTTTACCAACTCCAGCGACAATGGGCAGCAGAACAGGTGCTAAAAGTACTGCACCAATTCCGGCTATAATACCGGGAGCGCCTGCATCTTCAACAAAATCACTAATTTTAGGTGCCATATTCAATTTCCTCCTGTAATTAAAAAATCTGGGAAAGCCTTTTAAGGTACTCTTGTCGGCATAGTTGTATCATCTTGCCGATGGTAGAGTTTTCTGTTGACGGCTTTTAAGAATTGGACGTAAACCGTTGACTCCGGCAACTACCGTCGAGCCATTGTTGACTACCGTTGCAGCTAAGGGGTTAAGACCAAAGAGAACAGCTATCACTAATGCCGCTAAGTTAGGAACGGCAACAATACTCGTGTTTTGCCGAATCAATTGCTTGGCTTGACGAGCGATCGCGATCGCTTCTAATAAACCATGCAAGTCATTCTGCATCAACACTAAGTCTGCTGTCTCGCGGGCTATCTCAGAACCGTTGGCAAAGGAAACGGAAACATCAGCGTAGGCTAAAGCTGGCGAATCGTTGATGCCATCCCCTACAAATGCAACTGTCTTGCCTTGTTCGTGCAGTTGGCGCACAACTGTTGCCTTTTGTTCTGGAAAAGCTTCTGCGTGAGTATGCGTTGGCAAAATACCAAGTTGAGCAGCAACAGCGGTAGCGGTTCGCTTATTATCGCCGGTTAGCATGTGAATCTCCACACCTTCGACCGTCGAAAGTGCTCTAATCACTTCCCGGCTTTCGGGACGGAGAATATCACTATATTTAATTATACCTTGAAGTTGACCGTTGCTGCCTACATAAATCGCTGAATCTGCTGATTTTTGCTGACCATTTAGCGCTTCCATGTCAACGCCACTCGTACGCAAAAAGCGATCGCTTCCCACGTAAACTGTCTCTCCATCAATCAGAGCTTGCACGCCCAAACCCAATTGATAGTCCCACTTACTACGCGGCAAAATCTCCACCTGCTCTGCTTGGGCATAGCGAACAATTGCTTCTGCTACTGGATGAGTTAAACGCTGCTCGGCGGCTGCTGCCAATTCTAATACCCGTAATCTTGACGTTGCCGGATTGAGACTTTCCACACTGACAACATCGACTTCTCCCTTAGTCAGTGTCCCGGTCTTATCAAAAACTATGGTATCAACTTCTGCTAGTTGTTCTAACGCCCGTCCGCTACGGATAAGAATACCCCGCCGTGCAGCATAAGTTAGTGCTGCTAAAACTGTTGTGGGGACTGATACGCGAATACCTGTAGCAAAGTCTAGAGTTAAAACGCTAGCTGCCCGTGAGGGGTTGCGGGTTGCGGCAAATACCGCCCCACCAAGTAGCAAAGTTGGCACAACAGCTCTTTGAGCAAATTTCGTGGCATAATTCTCCATGCGGGTATCGTGTACAGGCGCTTCTTGCATTAACTTAATGCTCTGTCCAGCGCGGGTATCATTGCCTACCCATTCTGCAAGAATATAAATTCGTCCTTCCCGTACCAGCGTTGAGGCAAAAACTGGTTGTCCCTTTTTCTTCAGCACCGGCATCGACTCGCCAGTTAGTTTCTGCTCATCCAACAGCGCTTTACCTCGCAAAATGCTACCATCAACCGGCACTTGATCGCCAGGGTAAACAATTACTGTATCGCCACGCTGCACATCTTGAATGGGAATTTGTTGCTTTTCGCCATTGCGTTCCACCCAGACAAATTGCCCCAGAGAACTAAGTAAATCTAGAGTTTGTTTAGCAGAAGAACGAGCCGTGCGATCGCGGATATTTTCGCCCACTTCAATTAAACTGAGCATGAGCGATGGTGTGAGAAATTGACCTTGGAAGGTAGTAATAGCGATCGCCATCAAATCCAAAAAGTCAATATTCAATTTTCGCTCTACCCTAATACCTTCCCATGCTCGTTGGACAACAGGTAGTGTGGCAATGGCTATCGGAAGCGCTACTATTAACGGCGGGATCGGTAATCCTAAGGGTCCCCCCAGCACTGCTAAAGTAGTAGCAACAGCGGAGAGTTGTAAACCGGGCCAAGATGTCTCTTTTTCGGTTTCCGATAATGATGTAGAGTTTTTGAGAACGACTACTTCACTAGCAGCCTGAATCAAATCGTGAAGATGCGATCGCATCTTCGCATCGGAAAGTTTATCAGATTTATAAGTAACTGCAACTGACATTGCCGCAGGTTTGACACGGACATTCTTCACCAACGCATCTGCTGTTAACAATACTTCCAGACGCTTGGCATAATCTGCATCACAGCGTAAGCGAGGTACGCGAAACCGCAGTCTTCCCGGAGTTGTATGAACAACGCTGTAGTTAACGTTGGGCAACTGTTGTTGAGAGTGTCCATTAGTGTCAATTAAAGAAACTTTTCCATTCCCTTCCAACACAGTGAATTGAGATTTTGGGGGTGATGGTAGTTCCAGTGTTACTTTTGCCATTAGTTTTCTTTGATACAAAATTGTGAAACTTGAATGAAAATCAGGCTCTTTGCTGAGGTAAAGAGAGCAAATTAGCCACCAATCCTAGAAGATTGATTAGCTATGAACAGTTAGGTTATTTGTCAAATTCTGCTGGAGTTGGCTAACTTATGGCTGCGGCGGGATCATTGGCAGATTGAATTAGACTGGCTAGATGGGATATTGCTGCTGACAAGAAGCTTTGCACTCGGTTCTGGGAATTCTGCATCATTCCAGTTTTATAGGTAATGACAACTGATCTCGCAGCCCTATTAACTCGCTCACTCGTAACTGTAGAATCTGATTTGAGTAATGCCTCTAAGCGTTGGACATATTTGGGATCGCAGGCAATTCGAGGCACGCGAAACCGCACTCTTCCGGGAATTGCATGAGCAATGCTATAAGCTACTTTTGCAGGTTGCTTTGCTTGTTGAATTATCGGCTGAGAATGAGTAGAGGATATTGAGTTACTTTTAGTCTTAGAGACTGAGGCGTCCGGAGAGGACAAGGAGAATGTTTCTCTTTTTGGCTTTGTATCCTGCCTGTCTTCTGTTGTCACCGCAACTGGGTATGGTTGGAATTGGTTTGCAGTTGCTGGTACCACTTCTGCATTACCCGCAAACTGAATCAAATTGCAAAGATGCGATCGCATCTCAACATCTGACATTACCTCACAATTGTAGGTAATGACAATTGACCCTGCTGTACTACTATTAATGTTGATTTGCTGACTCATTACCGAAGGCTCATCAGCGAGCAAGACGAGAAGGTGTTGCACATATTTTGGATCTTCGCTAATCCGAGGTATGCAAAATGCCACTTGTCCGGGAAGTGCATAAGTAATGCTATACACTACTTTTGAAGACTGCGTTGCTGGGCAATTAATCTCGTCTGTGACTATTTGCTCTTGTTTTTTGTCTAGATGCGATCCCATTTCCAATGTTAAAGCCATGATTTGCCTCCAGTGTTCCGCAATTTGGAATTGGTCTAATGCCATTTCTTGATAAAAATCAAGCTCAAATTTGCCCGCATAGGCAAGCTCTGTCTGTGAGGCAGCGGCTTTTAGAGGAAGGGCAATAAGGCGCAATATCAAGAATAACTGTGTCTTACATTTTTAAATGTAAGTTCGCCATAATACCTAAGAAGAAAGACATCGCTGGCGATTTTAGGTTACTCCACAGACTGGATAACTTTGCAGTTGTTTGCTTTGCTGTTTTTGAGTTGATAACTTCAGCAGGCTGAGTAATGTCAGTTGTTTGATTTACTGCTGTTGTCTCTGTAATTTCCGCACTCTGAGCTGGAGTTGTTTGCTTTGCTGTTGTTGAGTTGATAACTTCAGCAGTCTGAGTAATGTCAGTTGTTTGATTTGCCGCTGTTGTCTTTGTAATTTCCGCAGTCGGACTAACTTGTTTTAGCGGTTCGTTAGCCGTTGTCATTAACTGTGTTGGCGTTGTCTCTAGCGCCAACTCGATCAAACTCACCCAATGAGATAATGGAATCTGATTAGATTTATAAGCGATGGCGATCGATGCCGCATCAAAATTCACACGCACGCTTGTAACTTGAGCATCGCTTTTTACTAATCTCTCAAGTCGCCGTGCATAAGCTCGATCAAGAGCGATTTTCGGCACATTCAACCGAATACGTCCACCAATTGCATGGACTACGCTGTAGTCAATCTTTGCAGGTGCTGCCACCTCAGTAGCTTTATCAACATTTGTTGACTTTTCTTGTTGGATAGTAGATTTATCCTCCTCTTTCGATAATTTAGATTCGTCTTTTATGTCGCTTTTTATAGCAGAACTGGGATGAGAATTTTTGTTTTTTTCTGATGTCGAAACTTGAGAGCCAAGATAACCAATTACACCACGAGTTGCATCCGCCGCAACCATATAAAGTGGAATCGATACCCAACCATGAATTCCCAAGCTTCGTGTTACCGCCAAGCCTGTCATCATGGGAATCAAGGAAATGCCTTGCTCTTTCCAAAAGGAAAGCGATTTCCAAGGGGCAAAAGGATCACTTTTGCTAGCTGAATCAGACGAAGCTTGCGGCTGTAAGATCTCAAAATCAGATTTTAGCGCTAAAATTTGCGGCAATGACAGCTTATCTTCATCAAAATTAATCACCAAACTGCCAGTTTGCTCATTCACAGAAACTTCTGTGACTCCATCTAAAGAGCGTAAATCTTGGGCTATGCTCTCTAATATCGGGTTAAGACTACTGTCAGTAGTGCGGAGTCGCACGCGACCGATAGTTACATGAACTATTTGCAAGCCACCTGAGGGCTGTGACCCCGTTGACTGTGCGATCGCTTTAGTTGTACTCTGATTCACTTCATTACTTTGTTGTCTAGAGATTAAATTAGGAGATATTTTAGCGGACGGATTTAATTTTTCGTGATTACTGATACTTTTAGTCATTTACTCGATTACCCAATAGCTCAATCAAGCAATAGGTTAACAATAGATTAAATGTAACGTAAGCTTTGGGGTTAAATCTATCTCTTCCGGATTATATTCTATAAAAAATTATTAAGATTTGCTGTTGATATTCTTACTCAGTAACTACGGCTAAAGTCAGTAAACCAAAAGGTTTTTCCAAGGAAGGGCGATCGCGCTTTAATAAGGGACTTCCAAAGAATAAAATATTCCAAAAAAAACAAAAGACAGCATCTTTATAAGAATGATAATCATTAGGAGGGGGGAGAAAGGGGTTGCCGACGGCAACCCCTTTCTCCCCCCTCAATTA
>JAHHID010000079.1 GCA_019359015.1 Spirirestis rafaelensis WJT71-NPBG6 | reverse complement strand
CAAGCTGCGTCAGATTGGTTAAATTAGCGATCGCCTCTGGAATCTCGGTTATTTTGTTGTTATAGAGGTCAAGCTGCGTCAGATTGGTTAATTTAGCGATCGCCTCTGGAATCTCGGTTATTTGGTTGCCACTGAGGTCAAACTGCGTCAGATTGGTTAATTTAGCGATCGCCTCTGGAATCTCGGTTATTTTGTTGCGACTGAGGTCAAGCTGCGTCAGATTGGTTAAATTAGCGATCGCCTCTGGAATCTCGGTTATTTTGTTGTTATAGAGGTCAAGCTGCGTCAGATTGGTTAATTTAGCGATCGCCTCTGGAATCTCGGTTATTTGGTTGCCACTGAGGTCAAACTGCGTCAGATTGGTTAATTTAGCGATCGCCTCTGGAATCTCGGTTATTTGGTTGTTATAGAGGACAAGCTGCGTCAGATTGGTTAAATTAGCGATCGCCTCTGGAATCTCGGTTATTTGGTTGTTATAGAGGACAAGCTGCGTCAGATTGGTTAAATTAGCGATCGCCTCTGGAATCTCGGTTATTTGGTTGTTATAGAGGACAAGCTACGTCAGATTGGTTAAATTAGCGATCGCCTCTGGAATCTCGGTTATTTTGTTGTGACTGAGGTGAAGCTCCCTCAGATTGGTTAAATTAGCGAGCGCCTCTGGAATCTCGGTTATTTGGTTGCGACTGAGGTGAAGCTCCCTCAGATTGGTTAAATTAGCGAGCGCCTCTGGAATCTCGGTTATTTGGTTGTTATAGAGGACAAGCTGCGTCAGATTGGTTAAATTAGCGATCGCCTCTGGAATCTCGGTTATTTTGTTGTGACTGAGGTGAAGCTCCCTCAGATTGGTTAAATTAGCGAGCGCCTCTGGAATCTCGGTTATTTGGTTGCGACTGAGGTGAAGCTCCCTCAGATTGGTTAAATTAGCGAGCGCCTCTGGAATCTCGGTTATTTGGTTGCCACTGAGGTCAAGCTGCGTCAAATTGGTTAAATTAGCGATCGCATCAGGTATTTCAGTTAGCTCTACTCGAATTAAGATAAGTTCCTCTAAATGTAGTATTTGCGTTACCACATCGGGAATGCTCTCTAAAGGATTGCCACTAATATCCAACTTACGCAAATTAGGCAAACCCAATAGTTCGAGAGGAAGGGTTTTTAAATTGTTGCCCGAAACCTTTTCGAGAATGCGGTCTCCTACTTCTTCATAACCTTCAACCTTCTTTCCCAAAATCAAAGACTCAAGCTGCTTCAACTTACCAATTTCTCTAGGTAACTCAGTCAACTCTTGCCCCGACAAGTCTAACTCTTGCCAACCCTCAGCCACAGCGCGATCTATCAGTACCAATAACTCATCCTGCGTCATAATTCCAAGCAAAAGGGTAAAAGGAAAGAAGATTGATGAAGATTATCTTAACTGATTAGGGAAAAATGCTCTTTTCATCGCTTTTTGGCGCTCGCGCATAGAGATTTTGTGATTAGCGATCGCTATTTGGGATATTGTGGATTTAGGCGATCGCGCCTTGAGATGTGGCGATCGCATATATCTAAATTTGGTTTCTAGCTCAATACGGTTCAGATAAGCTTTTTTCTCCCCCCCTGCAACCCAAGTGCAACCCAAGCGCTCCCCCTGCCTGCCTCAACGGATAAATTTCTTAACCCAAGCGTATTGGTTTCTAGCTATCTCTGTTAACCTGAGTTATTTGGGCAAATTTTTGGGCGTTGCTGATTTCATGTATGAAAATGATTGTGCGTGATGTCAAAACCCTTGTAGAGACGCGATATATCGCGTCTCTACATCCGGATTCATACTGTGATTCAGCAACGCCGATTTTTGCAACACAGCCCGTCAAATCCCGTAAGACCGAGGATAGGGCTTTAGGAGTGTCTTAGCTTGATAGACATAAACGACATTAATAACCACCCCACCTCGTCGAATCGGTATCGTTTCGATTTCACTCAGACTGCTAAAGTAACTTCGATAGCTAGCCATTAAGTCTTTTCTGAGATTAAAGGGGGCAGTAGTGATGTACAGCGCATCTTTTCCCAACCATTGTCCAGGTTTTGACCAAAAAGCAAAGCCACGTAGATCCTTGCCAATATCAAAGCAAGTAATCGGTGTGTCAGCTAAAGGTTTAAGGGACATCGCGATCGGTCCACCTAGATAATAGCGATTGGTGAATATAAAGCTAGAGTTGTGTAGCGCTGCACTGAGGACAGGAGATTCAGCAAAACCGCGTCGCAGTTGCCCAATATCAATTAGTTCTGTAGAGGGGTCGTCCTTGGGAGACAAAAATCCTCCCATTAAAGCGTATTGACTAGGCTTTTGCATGATTCCTGTAGTTATTTGCAGCAGGACAATAAGTAACATGCTGCTAACCGCAATTCCCGAACCTAACAGCCATCGACGCACAGAACGTCTGGATTTATCCTGCCAGATAACTGCCTGTTGCCCTAATAGTAAAGTTGTCCCCCAAAATCCTGGCATCGTCCAAGCCGGCAAAATTTGCCGATATCCTCCGATGAACGTAAACCCGAAAATTATCGGTAGGGACACCCATAAAATCAATAGAACCGAAGCGTCTAAATCTTTTCTTTTCTGATAAAAAAGTTCATTTGTTCGAGCTACTGTTGATCGCAAACTCACCCACCAAAGCGGAAATCCTATGGAGGGAAATAAATAGGCTATCCCAAGAAAAAAGACAGATAGTACACTCAGCAGATTGTAGCCGCTTTTTGGCACTGCTCGCTCTGACTGAAAACGAAAAGACACCCAATCATGCTGGATATTCCAAAACACAATTGGGGAGATGGTGATGATAAACAAGCTAAACCCTAACCATGCCCAAGGCGATCGCACAACACAGCGATGACGTGGACTCGTTAAACAAAAACCAATTAGCCCCACTCCCAAAACAAAACCGTGATATTTGCTATCACAGGCTAGTCCTACCAAAATACCAAGAATTGCTAAACGGTAACTAGGGACGTATAAATTAGATGAGCAAAATTCATCCTTCAGGTGGCTGTGCGATTGATTCCCAGGCTGTCGAAAAAATTCATTAGCCGCACAATATAAACTGGCTGACCAAAAAAACATCAGTGGACTGTCGGGTAGACTGAGGATGCCAAAGCTAACTTGAAAAATTGGACTTATGGTAGCGATCGCCAAAGTCAGCTTGGCAGCCTTTGCAGAGAATAGTTTCTTGCTAGTCAGATACAATAGCACCAAACTGCCTGTGTAGCAAATTAGCGCTCCCATACGAATTGTGAATTGGGATACAACTCCACCAGTCAACCAGGGACCAAAACCAGTTGTGAGCGCAACCAGAAATGGATGATCGAAATAGCTCCAGTCCAGATGCAGACTGTAAAGATAGTAGTAAGCTTCATCAAAGGTAGGGTAAACCGAAAAAGCAAGGAAGGAGCGAAACAGCAGTCCCCCAACCAATAAAAAAAGTACTAACTGATTAGTTTTTTCAGCCAGCCATTTCAGAGCTATTTGCATCTACTTAAATTTTATCCTTCTCATTAACATGCATCTTAATCTTGAAGTCATATAAATCAAAAGTTGAATAATTAAATCAAGCAATAAGTTTCATGACCGAATTTGAACGCTATCTATTTGATCTACAAGGCTTCTTAGTAATTGAGAATGTACTCAATACTGAGGAAATCGCCGCTCTTCAGTCACTGCTAGATCGGCAAATTGCACTTCAAGATAACATGGCAAAATTTCTGCGCTTTGATAGTTTACTATCTTGGGGTAAACCTTTTAGAAATTTGCTCGATCATCCGCGAATCACTCCCTACCTATCTAATTTGTTAGGAGAGAAATTTCGCCTAGATCATGACTACGTTCACATCATCCGTCAAGGTATTGGTCCGATTGGCTCTCACCTACATGGGGGTGCAACTCCCTATGATCCTTGCCAATATTACCAATTTAAAGATGGCAGAATGTACAATGGCTTAACTGCCGTTGCTTACGAACTAAATGACGTGCATCCGGGAATCGGTGGTATGGGATGCGTTCCTGGTAGCCATAAAAGTAATCTACCCTTCCCGCAGGAATGGCTTGATTTAAAATTTACTAATCCCTGCGTACAAGCCGTTACAGTCAAGGCAGGAAGCGCCATTATATTTACTGAGGCTTTAACTCACGGTACGCTTCCTTGGAAAGGAAAAAATGAGCGCCGAACAGTTTTTTACAAATATTGTCCCCATCCATCAGCTTGGGCAAAGTATTTGTATAATTCTGATGATTACCCAGACCTGACTGCATCGCAACGGCAAATTCTCAGTCCACCTGGAGTGTATCCTTAACAGAACTCACCCAAAAACTCTCTCAAACTGTTATTTCTCTGTATTCTCTGCGTCTGTGCGCTTCGTTTATTGATTTTAAAAGCGTACACGCTGCATTGGGTTATGGCACCACCCAAAATACAGCCTTGTATACAAACCTGCCTCATATGCTATTTAAACACCTGTGCCATAAAGTAGTACATTGAAAAATGCATCTAGAGTAGCGTTATTGTTCTTGACGAAATTACCTGTGCGAAAAATAGTTATTGCCGGCAACTGGAAAATGTTCAAAACTCAGGCAGAATCCCAAGAGTTTTTACAAGGATTTCTGCCCACCTTACAAGAAACACCCCAAGAGCGAGAAGTGGTTTTATGTGTACCCTTCACTGACTTAAGCGCTTTGTCCATGAATCTGCATGGAAGTCTTGTACAGCTAGGAGCGCAAAATGTCCACTGGGAAGAAAGTGGAGCATACACCGGTGAAATTTCTGGTCCCATGCTGACAGAAATTGGTGTGCGTTATGTAATTGTCGGTCATAGCGAACGCCGACAATACTTTGGGGAAACGGATACTACGGTTAACCTGCGTCTCAAAGCTGCTCAAAAGTACGGTCTTACCCCAATTTTATGTGTAGGTGAAACTAAGGAACAACGAGATGCAGGAGAAACCGAATCTCTGATTAGCACTCAGTTAGAAAAAGACTTGGTGGATGTTGACCAAACTAATTTGGTGATTGCTTACGAACCGATTTGGGCGATCGGCACTGGTGACACTTGCGAAACAAAAGAAGCTAATCGCGTAATTGGTTTAATTCGCAGCCAATTGACTAATCCCAATGTTCCAATTCAATATGGCGGTTCAGTCAAGCCGAATAATATTGACGAAATTATGGCTCAACCGGAAATTGATGGCGCTTTAGTGGGAGGAGCGAGTTTAGAAGCTGCGGGTTTCGCCCGAATTGTTAACTATCAATAATCCCATGTCCTACCATCTCGTTCCCAGTCTCGGACTGGGAATGCTTTCGGTGAGGTTCTGTCTCAAAAAACGAAAAAGGTAAAAGAAAAAACGCTTAGACCTTCAGTTTATGCCAAGCAATTTGATAATTCGGGGACGCTGTTTCGATTGGGGGCAGCGGACTTATCTCATGGGCGTTTTAAATGTGACGCCTGATAGCTTTAGTGATGGTGGCGATTTTAACAGCATTGCTGCGGCTTTGACACAAGCAAAAACACTAGTAGCCGCTGGTGCTGATATTATCGATATCGGTGGTCAATCGACTCGACCCGGAGCGGTGCAAATCTCTGTTGCAGAAGAACTTGAGCGGGTGCTGTCGGTGTTGCAAGTAGTCAGAAAAGAAATGGACGTACCGATTTCTGTAGATACTACACGGGCAATTGTAGCAAAAGCATCCATTGAAGCTGGGGCGGATATAGTCAATGATATCTCTGGGGGCACGTTTGACTTAGAAATGTTGTCAACAGTTGCTAAATTAAATGTGCCAATTATACTAATGCATATCCGGGGAAACCCAGAGAATATGAATCAACTCACAGATTATCAAGATTTGATGGGGGAGATTTATACTTTTTTAGAAAGGCAAATTGCAGCTGCAACAGATGCGGGTATTGGCTTTGAGAAAATAATTATCGATCCTGGTATTGGCTTTGCCAAGAACTACGAGCAAAATTTAGAAATATTTCGCCGCTTGCGATCGCTCGCAGCACTTAACTGCCCAATCCTAGTAGGACCATCCCGTAAAAGTTTCATTGGTCGCATTTTAAATCAACCAGATGCAAAAGCACGAGTTTGGGGAACCGCAGCGGCTTGTTCTGCTGCTATCTTTAATGGAGCTGATATCCTCCGAGTTCACGATGTCAAAGAAATGCGCGATGTATCGCTAGTTGCGGATGCACTTATGCGACACTCTCCACATCGTGATTAAATCAATCTCAGAGAGACTTTTGACTTGAAATTAGACAGAACCATTCTCAGAGGTATTGCCATTAGCTTCAGTACTTACAGTATCACCAATCATCTGCTCAAATGCTCCCTCTGATATTCCTTGATTGAGAAAGACAACTTTAGCATTGGTACTGGCACCGAGTCTGTGGCTAGCTTCGACGTTTTCTTGAGCCACCAAGTACCTGAGGATTTCTCTAGTTTCTGGCTTGGATGTTATCGCATCAGAAAGTATCCGAATTGACTCTTTAGTTGCTTCTGCTCTCTTAATTGCAGCTTGCTGCTCTCCTTCAGCTGCGGTAATAGCTGCTTGTTTTCTGATTTGAGCAGCTTGCTGCTCTGCCATTGACCTCTGCACGCTTTCAGGTGGTGTAATGCTCTGAATATCTACCCGAAGAATCTGAACTCCCCATTCTCCGCTTACCTGGTTCAAAATCTGCAACAGCGATTGGTTCATCTCATTTCTAGAGGAAATGGTTTCCGTTAAAGTTCTATCGGCAATGTTGGCACGGAGTTCAACCATCACCAGGTTTGCTAGCGATATTTGGATATCATCGATTTTGTAAAAGCTTTTCTCCATACTCATGATCTTCCAGTTGACAACGCCATCAACTTCTAGATAAACGTTATCTTTGGTGATCACTTTCTGAGGCTTAATGTCTAAAATCTGTTCTCGTGTAGTATCTTCCATCACAATACTATCGACCAAGGGAACGATGAAGTTCAGACCTGGCTTAAGTTTGCGATGATACCGCCCTAAACGCTCGACTAAGGCTTCATTGCCTTCATTAATCAGTTTTGCAGACCCTAACGCATAGCCTATAAGCACTAAGACTATAGCAACAATCGGCTCCATATATGCTCCTATTCAGCTTTTGGCAGAATTGAAATTTAATCTAAAGGACACGGCACTAGCTTGTCCTACCTTTAAGTCTAATGTGTTGAATGTGTAATCTTATTATCACAAGCAACAGGCGATGGCAAGACACGATAACGCAGGGCAATGGCTATTAAAGCACTTGAGTGTCGCGCTGGCAAGTATTTTTTAGGAATGGGGACAAGGGGACAGGGGGACAAGGAGGACAAGGGAGTAGGGGAAGCAGGGGGAGAAATATTTCTTTTTTCTTACCCTTTCCCCCTCTCCAATTGCCCATTGCCCAATTACTTAACCACAAACTCTAGCCACGGTTTAACATTTGCTGGTAACTCGGAAACTAGACGCAATGGGAGTTGAGGTGTAGAAAGAGATTGGGCGTAAGCTGATGTCAGAAAGGGTTGGTAATTTCTCGCTTCTGGTGTAAGTTGTTTGATAAAAGCTAAACTGACACCACGAGTTAGTTGGCGTAAAGGTTCGGTTTCTACACCACGCCGTTCTTTGACGATGGTGGTGGCTGCGGTTCCTACATACGCTGGGTCGCTAATACTCAAGTGAGTACCACCGATCACAGTTAACAGATACTTGGTACCCCGCAGTTGAGTAAAAGGTTGGATTTGATGGTTTATCGCTGGGGTCAGGGAGTCTTCAGTGCCGCTTAAGATTAAAACGGGGTTGGTAATTTTACTTAAGCCCTTTTTGCCAAATAGTTTACCCACTAGAGGATTGAGTGCGATCGCACTTTTTACCCTTTCATCTTTTAACTGTCTAATCTGATCTCCCAAAGGTGCCGCTGTACACTGCAACCAATCACCGGGAGATTGACCAAAACTGAGAGAATCTTTGCAATATTGCCGTAAATCTTTTAAGTCTAATTCTCCGCCCACTAAAGCCAAAGCTGTATAACCTCCCAAAGAATGACCTATAACAGTCACTTTCTCGGTATTGAGCTTTCCTTGAAGCTGTCCTGGTTGAGAATTTAGTTTCACCAGTTCATTCAATAAAAATGTAACATCCTTTGGACGGTCAATAAATTCTGATGCTGGCATCAAATCTGCTAAATTACCAGATGCGGAAGCATTATTAACAGAGGTGAGGTTACTGCCAGGATGTTCAATTGCCGCAACCGTGATGCCGTGAGATGCGAAATGACGCGCCAAATATTCCGAAAATTTGCGGTTTGCGCCAAAACCGTGCGAAATTACAACTAAGGGTGTTTGCGCTTCACTTCGACTTGAATATATATCTACAGGAATAATTCTATTTCGTTGTCTGTCGGTAAAAGTTAGGGTTTGCTGTTCAACTGTTTCTTTACCTCTTGCTGCCGGATCGAAAGTTGCCCGAAACGGTATATTATTGTCAACAGCTAATTCTCGTGCTAGCAAGACTCCCAAAGCTTGACTTTGCAAACGATTAGCGCTAAATTCAACTGCAAGACCGATCGCTTGAGTTGCATCTACGGTAACATCAGATTGTGGGTAAGCCCGCAAAAAACCAAGTGCGCTTAAACCGTTGAATTGTCGCAGTGCTAAGTTAAGTGTTCCTTGCAAGCTTTCGACTGTACTACCCGGAATTGCTACGCCCAAGGATGCAATTAATCGTTGACCTTCTGGGGTTCGCACTAAATCAGCAATGAATTTGTCGGCTAAAGCCGGATCTACTTGCAAGCGTCTTGTAAGCAAATTTTGTACTTCCGGTGAGAGCACTGAGGATAAAATTTCCAGCTTTTCTGGTACTTTACCAGTTTTGGCGTATTTTTCTAAATCGGCGATCGCTACCGACTGCTCAAATGGACCTAAGCGGATAATAACTCTTTGAGCGGCTGAAGTTGAGGGCATCCCCACACCCAAACCGAAAACTAAGGACAAACTGCACAATAATTTTTGTGCAAAGGCAATTTTACGCCGATTTCTTACCAATAGCTGAAATTGCATAGATTTATTCGCGCTTGTTTGTTAAAGCCCGGATTATCAGCAGTTACCAAAACTAATTGCTGCAATTCCCGCTCTTTGATTAATGCACTTCTTCTACAACTTATAGCAAAAATTTACTTGAGTATTTTTTCGCATTCTTCATCTGTGAAACGCCTTTAGCTGCAAACTGAAGACAAGAGTCTGTATAAGGCGATCGCTGACAATTGTTTGACAATATACTACACTGACTCAAATCGAACATGAGTCTCAATGAATAACAATTTCGTTTGGCAAGGTGATATTTTTACTCATACAATCGATAAAATGGCGATCGGTGTATAAAACATCAGCCTCAATATCATAAATTTATTACTTTATTAAAAATTCAGGTTAAAAAGCTATCGTTAAACTTCAAATGACAGACCGGATAAATGATATCGCTTGGCAAGCTCACCTAGGTAGCGTTGCTGCGATTATTCAAGTATTGAACGAAAAATTAGCCAACTCTGGTGTCAGAACCAGAGCCATTTTTGCTGATGGTGTCTTACAACTTCTTTGTGAGGCTCGTACAGTCGATAAACTTGAACAATCAACTCTAGTCAAGCAAATCCAGCAAATTCTGGAATCAATCGCACCGCGTAACATTCGCAGAGTTAACATCAACAGTCGAATTGTTCAAGAACAGCAATTGTTATGGTTAGAGGAAATTACCCGCGCTCCGGAAAATAATTTACTTTGGTCAGAAGAAATTACACTAACTCAACCAGGTATCTTACAGCAAGTAATTCAAGATTTCCAAGAACGTAAAATCGAACTAGCAAAGCCAAATTTACCCAAGTCTCAATATTCTAGTTCTTTAGTAGTTATTAACAAAATTAAGCTCCAAAAATCTACCGTTGGACGGATGCTGGATACAGTGGGTTTATGGTTATTTTTATTTGTCCTTGGTTGGAGTGCTTATGGTTGGTTAGGTGGTAGATGGAATTCAATGCCACAACAAGTGATTAAATCTTTAGCACCAGCGGTAAAATCTTCCGAGCCAGCAAATATTGACGAAGAACCAGAAATACCACCTCTGTTGGCTATACCGAGTGATTCTACCCAAGATGAAGATTTGTTTGCAGCAGCGGTGAGAATTGCCAATCAAGCTTCCACAACGGGGAAAAATGCTCAGACATCAATTCAATGGTTGGATATAGCTGCTAGGTGGCAAAGAGCCTCTGATTTAATGAGCAAAGTACCATCAAATCATAGTCGGTATAAAGAAGCTCAGATTCGCACTCAGTTGTATCGAGAATACAGTGAGGCAGCGCAGAAAGAAGCGGACAAGAATAAAAAAAGTCAGAAGTCAGGAGTTAGAAGTTAAAAGTCAGAAGTCAGGAGTTAGGAGTCAGGAGTTAGGAGGCACGGATAAGCGGTAGAGACGCTCTACTGCGGAACGTCTGTAGGGGAGGAGCAAAGGAGTAAACGAGCGGAGTCAGAAGTCAGGAGTTAGAGGTACTCCACCTGTAAAGAGATGGAGTACCTCTTAGATGAAAAATTTTTTATATTAGGCGATCGCTCACTCTTATGACGAGGCTTTAAACCAATAGTCATGCACAGCTTTGCATAGCTGACTTCTCAATCCTGCTTCGTAAATCTTACCAGACTGACGAACTCAAAAATTAATTTCCCAACTCCTTGACAACTTGTAGTTTAAATACTACATTAAGTATTACAAGCTGATGTTCATAGCGGATAGCTCAATTACCAGAGCTTTAGCCTTACCCGCAAGGGACGATTTGATCGAGGGTTATCGCAGATAACTTAAACACCCTTGATTCAAATAAGAGGAAATGCAGGTGAAAATCCGGCTCCGCTATAGATGGCAGTTCAAAATCCTTGTTCATAACTTGCCTGAAAAGGACGACGAATTGAGGGTTATCGTTGCTGTTAGCTTAGATGGTAGAGCGTCTGGGATACCGGAAGGCGCGGATTCGAGTTCCGCACGGCAAACCAATTAAGAATGAAGTATTTTGCTTCATTGTTAATGAAAACATTTTCAATTTTCATGTGGGGGTAGCTCAGTTTGGTAGAGCAATGAAAGGGGAATTTTCCCCTAGTCCTTGATTTCCTTTTTTTGCCTGAAAAGGACGACGAATTCAGGGTTATCGTACAGGTTCGAGTCCTGCTCTCCACGCCATAACAATAAAGAATTAAAAATGTAAAATTCCTAATAAATTTTTAATTTTTAATTCTTTATTTTCAATTTTCATGTGGCGGGTAGCTCAGTGGATAGAGCGCCGAAAACATCCTTTTTCGCAACTTGCTTGAAAGAGCCGAAGAACGAGGGTTATCGCATTTTAAGCCGGATGTCGCAGGTTCAAATCCTGCTCCGCCACCTTTCATTTTGCCTGCAAGGGCTGGGAGATGAAGTCATGAATTATAAGTTCTTTACTAAAAATAAGACAAGTACACCACAGAATCAGCCTATCCCTGGACGGGAAGCAGAGATGATCCAGGGACGTAGTGGTGGATTCATGTTTAAAGCGGGTATTTGGAAGATGCTGCGGCGTTGTTTGCTAATTGGCACCGCACAAAGCACTTATTATGCAGGAAAACAGGAATTAACAAAGGATTTTGTCACGGTTTTAAAGCAAGCTGTTGCCGAAAATCCCAGCCGCGTTGCCGAAGAAATCCTGTATGCTAGCGATGGACGCGCCATCAACAACAGTGCGCCTATCCTTGCATTAGTGCTGCTGTCGATGGGGCAAGCACCAGAAGCTAAAAAAGCTTTTATGGAAATCTTTCCTCAAGTTGTCCGCACCGGTAGCCACTTTTACGAATGGTTGAGTTACACCAAATCTCTGCGCGGATTTGGTAAGGTGGTGCGCGAAGCTGGTAAAAATTGGCTATCTCGTGAAGATGTCAAAGGTTTGGCTTATCAACTTTTGAAATATCAACAGCGTCAAGGCTTCACTAATCGCGATGCATTAAGGTTGTTTCATGTCAAGGCACCTACAGAAGATCATCAGCAATTATTTGAGTGGGTAGTCAAAGGTTGGGAAGATTTGCCAGGGGAAATTCCTTCGCAGGCGATCGCGCAGATTTGGTGGTATGAATGGTTAAAGCGGAATCCAACTAAAACTCATGAAGCCATTACTCAAGGACGCTTAACCCACGAAATGGTTAAGAGTGCCTTAGATGTATCAGTTGCTAGATTAAACAGCGAAAACCAGAAAGAGTATCATCTTAGTTAATTTTTAGGAGGAATTAAACCTAATTTTTGATTGGTTATCGCTTTTTTTCCATATAATTCAATCATAATGTTATCAGCGTCATAGGCTGCATCATGAGGATTTTCTCTTGCTTTTCCGAAGTAATCTTTGATTCTTTTGCCATGTTCCCAATGTGGAACACGAGCCATGTATTTAACAATGCCTTTGTGCTTATAAAGCCTAACATAACGAAATCCAGATAGATTTCTGACTAAGCGATCTTTAGCAATATCTATGTCAAAGGCTGTCAGTTTTCTTTGATGGGGACTGTTTCTAATTTTTTGAATATTGCAAGATAGGTGACTGAAAGTAACGTTATCAAGTTGAAAATAAGCTTTATTCGGGCCTTCAGCACAAGACCACGGTTGTTTATGTTCAATGCTGAATTCATCAAATTCAGTAATTTCTTCTCCACATTGCCAGCAAATATTGTCACCTGTCTTTTTGACATATTCAAATAAAAGCATTTTTACTAATTTTCTTTGTGCAGAAGATTTATGTAGCCCAAGCTTCTCAAAAGTACGGTCAGATAGACGTTTTGCGCCTTTTTTAGAGGGAGATGCCACTTAGATTTACAAATACGATAGCATGATATCATGCTATCACTAAGAAGGCGATATGAACAAGCGCAAACAAATTATTTTTCGCTTAGATGAGGAAACCACCAAAAAACTTCAGCATCATTGCATAGATTCCAATACAACAGTTCAAAAATTGTTAGAGGAATATGTTAAAAAACTCGTTAGTGAAAAAGTACACGATCAATGATTTTCTAGATAAAGCTGCTTGGCAGTTACTTTTGTGTGAAATGCCAATTGGTGCAATGTTGCGTAACCTGGGTTCACTAACACAACTGGGTGTTTTGCGAACCGATGAACCCGAAAATTTGCAGCGCGTGGAAGCAGTTCTCAACAACCAAGAACATCTGCGTAAAGGACGCATCCATCCGATTGATGTTTTGAAAGCATTGAAAACTTATCAATCTGGCGGAAAATTAGGACGCAGCCAGAAGACATGGAACCCAGTTTCTCAGATTGTGGACATCTTAGAAAAAGCGGTTGAATTGTCTTTTGAAGTAGTGGAACCCACAAACAAAGTCTTCATGCACGCTGTAGACGTTTCTGGTTCAATGGGTAGCTTAGTTGCGGATATGGGACTGACTTGCTGTGAAATTGCCACAACAATGGCTTTGGTGACAGCAAAAGCAGAGAAAAACTATATGATTCGCGGCTTTGCAACCGACTTTCGCGACTTGAGTATTACTGCCAAAGATAGTTTTAGATCCGCTGTTCGCAAAGCTAGCAATCAAAACTTTGGTGGAACAGATGCATCTGTGGCGTATGACTGGATGATTAACAATAAGTTTAAAGCAGATGTAATTTGCTTTTGGACAGACTCAGAATCATGGGCTGGTTACAAGCATCCCAGTCAAGCACTTGCTAAATATCGGCAAAAGGTGAATCCCAATGTCAAAGCTGTGTATGTCACCCTGACACCTTACCAGATTACCTTGGTAGATCCGAAAGATCCGCTCTCCTGGGATTTAGGCGGATTCGATCCGGGAATACCTCGGATTATTCAGATGTTAGCTACGGGTGAACTTTAACACAAAAGGTAAAAAGTAAAAAACTTTTTCCTTTTACCTTCATCATGGCGGGTTTTCCTGGTTCACAACTTACCTTCACAGGACGAAGAACTTAGGGTTATCGTTGGTTAAATCTCCACCATTTTGGGGATGAGCGGGTTCAATTCCCGCACCCGCCATTATTAAAATTAAAGCATTGTTTAAAAGCCTGGACGACTCGAAGTCCCACGCCACATGCACGGCTACCCGCATATAGCGCAGTGGCTCGGCTATACGAACGAAGCCCACCTGCGTCTGCTAAAAGGCGATCGCTTTTTATATTAAGTCCCCTTGAATACTTAACATTCCGGCAGGATTACCCCACCTCGGTAAAGGCTATGGGAATTATAAGTGATTATTGAAACTTGATATTACTGGCGCACCAAAATAATTTGTACGAATAAAGACTTTATTTATACTTGTATTCATCGAGTCTGTATTTAGGAAATTGCCCTAAAAGTTTTCTTCACTTAAAGATTTGATGAAGGTATATCTCTATACTTAAATTTACTACATAACTTAATGTATTATTTATTTTCAAGTGAAATTGCCGACTTGTTTACAATAAATAAGTCAAAATTGCGTAAGCAACTTACGTGTGCCTAGTTGTGAGAATTTTGCTTGCGGAAATAATAAAAGTTACCAATTAAGGGCTTGACAATGAAACTCAATGCGCTCAGTACAGTCATCTTTGCAATGGCTACTGTAACAATCTTTGATCTGTTGAGCAACGCCAAACCAGCGGCTGCTTTTCGTCTAGTTGGTCTAACTGACACCAACGATCTAGTTCTCTTTGACTCTAGCAATCCGAACAGTACTACCAATGTTTCAGTTACTGGGGTCGATGGTTCTTTGTTGGGCATTGACCGTCGTCCAGCTGACGATCTGATCTACGGTGTGACGAATACCAACAAAATCTACACCATTAACCAGTTTACTGGTGCTGCTTCTTTAGTAAGTAGCCTCAGCGCTGCTTTCACCGGAGGGTTTGTTTCCGGAGTGGACTTCAACCCAGTACCCGATCGCCTACGCGTTGTTGGTGGCAATAACCAAAACTTCCGCATCAATGTGGATACTGGTATGGTCACGGTTGATGGGGCACTAAACCCAGGAGACCCCAACATCACTGCTGCTGCCTATACCAATGCGGATAATGACCCGACCACCGGAACCATGCTGTATGATATTGACTACATCAGCGACGCATTGTTTATACAGAACCCGCCTAATGATGGCACTTTGAATCGGGTAGGCTCCCTCGGTATCGACATTGACTCAAGAGGAGGGTTCGACATCTTCACACAAAATGGGGTAAATAGTGCGATCGCCGCATTGACTCCAACCTCGGCATCCGGTTCAAATTTATACAACATCAACTTGGGCACGGGTGCCGCTACGCTAGTAGGTAGCATCGGCAACGGCAATACAAGACTCGTAGGTCTGACAGCTGCCCCTAAGCCTGTCCCTGAGCCTAGTCTTGCCCTTGGCTCTTTGGTCGCTGGTGGTGTCCTTGCTCTATTACGTCGCTGCCGTCGTCGCCTAAAGTCGGTTAGTTAGTCAGACTTCTACTAGACCATCTAGGCTAGCTTGATGGTTAACGGTCAAGGCTAATCAAAAGAAATACCTAACTTTTGTTTAGCCAACTATCAACAAATGCATCTACCCTATGACTGTAAAGTATCAGCTATGTCAGTGGTAGACTACAAACTTCTCTTTTAGGCAAAGTAGTATAATGCCGCCAGTGGCACCAACGTTCATATTGAGCGAGGTAGCGTAACCTGCACAGTTGTTTGTTGATCGGGGATACTCTCGATCAGTAATTTTCCGCCACATAATTCAGCTAGCCGTATAGCAATGGTCAATCCTAAACCACTTCCTTGCTGTTCGTGAAGTTTGCGCTCAAATTGTTGGTAAGCTCCGAGGTTGGTAACTTGTTGGGCATTCATGCCCCGTCCCTTGTCGCTAACAGATAAAATGAAGTAATTGTTTTTTAGCACGCTCCTGACCGTCACAGATGTACCAGCATTTGAAAATTTGAAGGCGTTATTTAGCAGTTCTTCAACCAGCTTGCTCAAATGGCTTGTGGAAATTTGAACACCAGCATCAATAAGTTCTAAGTGCAGATCGGCTTCTCGGTTGGCGGTGCGAGCTTGCAGAATTGCTTGGTCGGCAATGATTGTCTTAACTGAGTTTGTTTGATGACCTCTAAACAACTTAATTCGCTCAGTATCAGTTGCCACAAGTTCCAATTCGGCATATAGTAAAAAATTTTGGATCAGCCGATGCAAGCGTCTTGCCGAAGTACGAATGTCTTCTAACATTTCCAAGCTCTCAGCGGGTGATAGCGAATCGTGTTCGACAATCATCAACTCCGAAAGACCGATAATACCATTGAGAGGAGTTCGTAACTCGTGAGGTAGCGATAGGGTAATATTATTACGTAATTCATCAAGCTTTTGTGCTTGTTTTTTCTCTATAGCTGTTTGTTTTTCGAGTCTAATGGCGATCGCCTGTAGCAATTCCCTTGATCGAAATGGCTTAGTTAGATAATCATCAGCTCCCAAAGACATCCCTGCACGCAAATCGCTTTTATCAGCTTTAGCGGTAAGAAAAATGAAAGGAATTGTAGCGGTGAGAGAATTTTGAAGCAACGCCTTAATTACGCCATAACCATCGAGTTCGGGCATCATCACATCGCAAATAATCAAATCGGGGAGAAAGGAGAGCGCCATTTGCACACCGATGCTTCCATTCTCAGCGGCGATCGCATTAAAATTCCTAGCCGTCAACAATTCTAAAATATTCGCTCTGACGGTTTCCTCGTCTTCTATGATCAAAATCTTTTTCATTAATTTTCTTCAGCTACTGGTTCAATGGCAGCGTAACGGTAAATACAGTACCCACCCCAACTTCAGTGTTGACTGTGATTTGACCCCCGTGCAAGTCCACAGACTTTTTGACAATTGCCATACCTAACCCGGTTCCGGGAATCGTACCCACATTTTTAGCTCGGTGGAAGGTGTCAAACAGTCGTTGTAGGTCTTCTGATGGAATCCCAATCCCAGAGTCTTTAATTTTAAAAATCACCTCTCCCTTTTCGCAACATGCTGTCATTTGGACAGTGCTGCCTACAGGTGAATACTTAATTGCATTCGAGAGTAAATTTGATAGAATTTGGCGCAACAACTTTTCATCCATGTAAGCCGTAGTCCATTCACCCTTTTTTAGGACTTACGCAAGCGTCACAATATAAGGTCAACTGGCACATATATTTCAATTTGCCGTAAATGCTTGTAAGCATTGATTTATAAACCTTAGAGCCATATTAATTCTATGTGACAGTTTTCAGATAAATGTGCCAGTTGCGTAAGTCCTGTTTTTAACAAACGTGATAGTGTGCTTTTTGCCATCTCCCAGTTGTAGTTCTTCAATCAAATCGCTACAGAATTTGTTTAAATTCATTGGAGAAGGCTGACACTCTAATTTTCCCGCTTCCACTTTACCCAGCAACAACACATCATTTAAAAGCTGGGTCATTCGGTCAACTGAGTTTTGAATGCGTTGCAAATGTTCAACTTTTTTGTTTTTACTCCAGTCATCACCGTAATCTTCGAGTAATTCGGCAGAAGAGAGAATTGTCGTCAGCGGAGTACGAAACTCGTGAGAGGTCATGGAAATGAAGCGGGATTTGAGTTCCGATAATTCTCTTTCCTGTTCCAAAGCTTTGCTAACTTCTTCTTCAGCTTGCTTACGTCGCAAAATTAAACCTAACTCGGTTGAAGCTGAAATCAATTCAATTAACCGTTGATCTTGATCTTTGGCTTCAAACATATAAAAGACAAGCACAGCCAAGACGTTATTATCAGCGATGATCGGAATTCCAAGTGCAGCTTTTAGTCCACTTTCTAATGCTATGTGCGCGCGTAAGTAAGTTTTGTCTGACATAACCGAGACATCTCGTTGCCATTCTGGCTGTTTCGATAACCAGACGCGCCCTGGCAGCCCAATCCCCGGCTCAAAGACAAATTTTTCGCTAAACCTCCTAAATGGCTCTAGCCTGTCGCTATTGCTATACCAGGCGGGGCTACATTCAAGAGCGCTGCAATCGCGTCGGGGAATCCAAGCTTCTCCAAAATTCCACCCCGTAGCTTCGCACACCTTCTGGAGAGCAACTTTTAATGCCGAAATAAAATCTTCAGAAGCAAATATTTCCTGGGTCATACTTTGCCAAAAGCGGAGTTCTTCTTCTTGCCGCTTACGGTCAGTGATGTCACGACAAATCCCAACGAAGTACAACAACTCGTTTTTCGAGTCTTTCAAAACCGATACGTTTGATGTATGCCACTTCCAACTGCCATCCTTGTGTTTGATTTGGTATTCAACTCCGGCTTGCTTGTGACCTGTTGTCAGCACAATTTCTAAAAAATTTACACAAGCAAGTAGGTCATCTGGATGCAAAAAGGACTCAAATGATTTTCCTTGAACTTCTTCTACGTTATGCCCTAAAATCTCAGTCCAGTTGGGCGAAACATAATAGAAGATACCGTTCGGTTTAAGCAAATAAATGATGTCGTTGGCGTTTTCAACAATCGTGCGGAATTTTTCTTCACTTTGCTGTAGCGCTTCCTCGGCTAACTTGCGCTGGGTGATGTCAGTAAGCATAGCCAATGCTCCGACGTATTGATTCGCAGAGTCGAACATCGAACTTGTAGAGACAATTGCCCACAAGTCGGTGCCATCTTGGCGACGAAATTTGAAATCATGTTGTTTCTGGAGACCTTGGCGACAAAGTTCAATATTGGCAGCAGCCTGGGCTTGGTTTTCTTCATGAATGAAGGTAAATAGGGATAAACCAAACATATTATTTAGAGTGTAGCCGAGCATTTTAGCCATCTGGTTGTTGGCAAAGGTTGTTTTTCCCTCGCTGTCGAGAAGCAAAACTCCCTCAGCTGTGGTTTCCACAATTAAACGATATTGCGCTTCCCTCTCCTCTAAGGCTTTCAAAATCCTTTGGCGCTCGGTGATGTTGCGGATAATTGCTATGACTTCATTTAACTCACTAACCACTAACCGAGCTTCCCAATAAATTGTGTCGCTCAATTTAGGCAACTGAAACTCATAAACTTGAACTTCACCTGTTTGTAAGGCTTGTTCAACACACTCAAAAAGTCCTTCTGCGACATCTTTGGGGAGAATCTCAGCGATGTTTTTCCCGATAATTTCTCGCTCGGAGAACAACATTTGAGTATCTTTTGGAGCCTTGTAATTGACCAAGACGCCATCTTGGCTGAGGCGAAACATTAAATCGGGCATTGCGTTCAAAAGAGCGCGATTAGTGGCGAAACTACTCAGCAATGCTTTTTCTGCCCGTTTGTTTTCGGTGATATCCGTATGGACACCCAACCATTCTCGGATACTGTTGTCGTTTTCCAGCACGGGTATGGCACGAACGCTCATCTCCCTGTACTCACCATCGTAACGTCGCAGACGATGTTCGGCTTGGTAGAAGGTGCCATTGGCGATCGCTTGTGACCATGTTTGCGCTGTCTGAAGTTGATCTTCAGGGTGGATCGCGTTGAGCCATCCCCACCCTTTAAGCTCTGAGGTGGTCTGCCCAGTGAACGCGCTCCAACTCAATTGTTCACTGACAAATTCCCCATCTACTGAGGTATCCCAAATAATTTGGGAAGTAGCCTCAATCAGCAATCGGTAACGCTTTTCACTTTTTCGCAGTGCGATCTCAGCACGTTGACGTTCGGCAATCTCTGTTGCAAGTTGTTGATTCAACTGGCTTAACGCTGCTGTTCGTTCACAGACGCGAATTTCTAACTCTTCATTCACCCGTTGGAGAATGCCTTCTGCCTCTTTGCGTTCTGTAATGTCTTCTACCATGCCAAGGATACCGACAACATTTCCTTTGACATCATGAAGTGGAATTTTGTTGGTGTCTTTCCAGCGTTGTTTGCCGTCTGGCTCTTGTGAAGGTTCAATAATGTGATACTCTGGCGTATCTGTCGCCATAACCCGGGCATCACACTCGCGCAGGTAGTCGCTTTTTTCTGCCTTCCACGGCAAGTCGTAGTCTGTCTTGCCGACAATTTCTTGGGGATTGTCTAGGCTAGCTGCGCGTGCGAAGCTACGATTACAACCTAAATAAACTGAATTTTTATCCTTCCAAAAGATGAATTGGGGTATGTTGTCCATCACTAGTTGGAACATCTTTTGGGACGAGCGAAGTTCTTTCTCGATACGACGACGCTCAACGACTTCGGTTAATAATTGGTAGTTAGTTGCCTCTAATTGTTCGGGAGAAGGCAATGCTAGTGTTTGGGAAATAATTGGTATTAAGGCGATCGCTGTATACACAGATATTAAAGCAGTCAAGGCTTTTAATAAACCAGATAACCAGTAAGTCGGATGCCAGAGCGTCCACACATCCATAATGTGAATCGTGCCAGAGGCAATGATAAAAGCGCTAAATAACAGAAGTACTTTGAGATAAGGGAAATTTTCTTGCTTTTGAACAAAGTGGATGAGCGCGATGGAGATAGAGTAATAGGCAACGGCAATTAAAGAATTGGAAATAATGTGCAGCCACAGTAACCCAGGTTTCCAGAGGTAACAATGCCCATGTCGAATAAATGAACTCAATGCGAAAAGCCTTGGTAATAATTCCTGCATTGATTTTCTCTTGTCGCCTGAAGCCGATTTATGTTTACTAAAATTGATCCTAAAGAGAAAGACTGATAAAAAAGTTCAGTAAATGCACGGCTTTTGCAGTCAGGCGATTTTAATCGGGTTTGGAGAATGCGCTCTCTAAGAGGATGTTTGAAAAGCCCTGGCGACTAGAAGTCGCGCGCCAGGTGCTTCAAGTCGGCGGAGCCTTGCGGCAGTCGCTCATGGGGAGCCAGTGCGTTGGGCGGGCAATGCCCGACTTGAAGCACCTGGCGTGGGAACTCCCTTTCTGCGCGCTGCCTTACCAACGCACTGGCTTGGCTATACAGATAAAACCCACCTCCGTGGGTTAAAAACCCTTGATTTTGTATTAGTCCACAAAGGTGGACTTCGCTTGTGTAGTAGCGAATTCTATTCGCCCAATACTTTTCTTATATTTATATCTTAGGATTTTCTCCTTCTACCTATTTAGTTAGACGTAGCTTGTTCTGAAATGAAGTTAATTTGAAAATAGGCACTTTGCACGCACTTACTTTTAAAGTAGTGGCATAAGAACTAATACAATTCGTTAATATGCAATCAGGTTTTGGCTAATTTTTTGCTAAAGCCTAAATCTTCTTTTCCCAGTAAAGATGAGATAATAATTGCTATATTAGCAGGCAATTTCAGGTTATTTACTAGGGAATAATCTGAGAGAAATGTTTTCAGAAAAATGCCTATAATGCTTTTAAAAAGGCAGAGAATAAAAGCAAATAGTGCATCTAATACTCAAAGAAATTAAATTTTCGTTCTACTAAAAAAGTTAATAAAGTCATATAAAAACTAGAGTTTGGAAATAGAAAATGACGTTAAGAGAACCAGCTTTTAGGAAAGAGGAAAATGTTTCCTTTCTGATTTTGATTGCGGGTGCTGCGGCGCTGGGTGGTTTTTTGTTTGGTTTTGATACCGCTGTGATTAATGGAACTGTATCAGCTTTATCAAAAGCGTTTAATGCCAATAGTGTAATGACAGGTTTTGCAGTATCCTGTGCATTAATAGGGTCAGCGTTGGGAGCATTTGTAGCAGGAGCGATCGCAGATCGGCAAGGTCGTCCTAGAACGATGATAATCGCCTCAATTTTCTTTACCCTCAGTGCGATCGGTTCTGGAATTGCGTTTGGCATTTGGGACTTTATCTTCTGGCGGGCTTTGGGTGGAATTGCGGTTGGAATGGCAAGTGTGATTGCGCCTGCCTATATTGCAGAAGTCGCACCGGCGCGACTTAGAGGTAGACTTGGATCACTACAACAACTGGCGATCGTAGTTGGAATTTTCATTGCCCTAATTGGCGACTATGGAATTGCAGTGGGTGCAGGTGGATCGGCAGAAGCAAACTTTTGGTTTGGAATTCCGGCTTGGCGTTGGATGTTCTGGACAGAAATTCCGAGTGCAATTCTTTACGGCGTTTCGGCGTTGATGATTCCCGAATCGCCGCGATATTTGATTGCACAAAAACGGTATCAGGAAGCAGCAAATGTCTTAGAAAAAGTTTTGGGTGGTAACGTCGAAGCGAAAGTTGAAGAAATTCGCCAAACTGTGTTGACGGAACGCAAGCCGAAATTCTCAGATTTGCTAAGTCGCAGTGGTGGACTGTTGCCCATAGTCTGGATTGGTATGGGGCTGTCTATTTTGCAACAGTTCGTAGGTATCAACGTTATTTTTTATTACAGCAGTGTTTTGTGGCAGGCAGTTGGATTTTCAGAAAAGAATTCACTATTAATTACAGTGATTACCGGAATTGTCAATATTGTGACTACGTTGATAGCGATCGCCTATGTTGATAAATTTGGCCGTAAGCCGCTACTAATCATTGGTTCAATCGGCATGACGGTAACTTTGGGAACTTTGGCGCTTGTTTTCGGTAACGCTACGATTAATCCGGCTACGGGAAATCCCACTTTATCTGGTGTACCGGGAATCCTTGCATTAGTAGCGGCGAATCTGTATGTTGTCTGCTTTGGCTTTTCCTGGGGACCGATTGTCTGGGTGCTATTGGGAGAAATATTTAATAACAAGATTCGCGCTGCTGCATTATCCCTGGCTGCTGGGGTGCAATGGATTGCTAACTTTATAGTTTCTACGACATTTCCGCCTTTGCTCAAGTACTTTGGTTTAGGTTCAGCCTACGGTTTGTATACAATTGCGTCGGCGATTTCTATCTTTTTTGTGCTGTTATTGGTGAAGGAGACGAAGGGAAAGGAATTAGAGGAGATGTAATATCATGTCCGCCTGATTAGTTATAATTTCGGACATCGTGTAAAAACCTTCGCCTAATTTATTACTGGCACAACTAACTTTCAAAGCCTCAACTTTTTCTACACTAGACCTCAAGACTCATTCTATAAATGCATGTTTTTTCATACCCTTTCCCCTTTCCCCTACTTCTGCAAGAAGTCTACTGTAGCGACTGCGTAGAAGTGCGATCGCCTGCCAATAGTTGGTGAAGTACAAATCCTAAGTCTCAAACCCAGGCATAAAGCCTGTTTTACTTCTGAATTCTGGATTCTGACTTTTGAATTCTGCTGTATAGAAAATTTTTAAAGCCCGCGTTCACTGTTGGCGTTGCCGTAGGTTAGGTGGGCTTTGTTTCTATAGCCCCACCCTCAATACGGTTCGGATAAGCCTTTTTTCTCTCCCCGTGCTTCCCCTGCAACCCAAGCGCACCCCCTGCTTGCCTCAACAGATAACTTTCCTAACCGAACCGTATTGGTCCCACCCAACATTCTTGAGGACACCTAAATTGTCAACGACACAGAACAACATAACAATCACAAATACTTAATTAAACGCGGTAAAGCTTTGGATAAAAAAGGCAAGCCCAACTCAGTGGTCCGACTATCCCATCCACTTGCAGATTATTTTTTTTCTGAAATTCTATTACAGCTTCTTCTGTTTCTAAGTCAAATTTACCACTAATGTTTGCAAGAATTCCCTGAGCTTGCAAATGCGCTTGAAGTTCATTGATTGATTCCTGGACAGAGTTTGGTGTAAAACCTCGGTAAAGGATGGGACGTTTATTGAATACACAAATTTGTTTTTCTTCGGGGAAATAAGGCTTAGGTTGTTTCAGCCCTAGTAAGAGAGTTAGCGATCTAAATGCTCTATTCATTGAGTTCTCCTTGTAGTAATCTCTGAAAAGAATAATCAGGCAATATTTCTCTACGTAGGGCGCGCGTTATATCTGCATCTTGTTTGCCACCAAAAATAAAGTACTTAGAAATTAGCTTACTGAGTTAATTTCAGGCACATAATTCACAGAGTTAAAAAATTGTTAGCGCTTTGTGAAGATTTTGTTCGTTAAAATGTTGCTAATACCAGATTTATGACGGACTGAGAGGGTGATATTTATGTCAGGTCAGTCAGAGGGTTGGAATCTACCTAAAAGTTGGAATCGCAGAGTTTTGAAGGACTGGGAGATAGATCGGCTACTGACTGATTTGGAGGCTAGAACTCAAAAACGTTACAGACAAAATACCCGGAAAGACTTATTACTTGGGTTATTGTGTGGATATGGAATCAAGAAGATAAGCAAAGATTTACACAAGGATAACGCTGTTGTGAGAGCGGGTCTTAGTAATATCTACCGAGATATTGAAACTTTGACCGCAGAGCCAAGCTACAGCGTTAAATCCAGCAACCTTGTCTACGTTTTGGAGAGACATGGATATCGCAGAGGTTGCGCTGCATGTGTTGCGAATCACCGTCCCATCCCCAGTAATCTGCCAGCACCTACCTACACACAATTTATTGGTCGTGAGGAAGAGATGGAAACGCTACTGGAACGTCTTTCTCTGAATCATGCTGCTCATATGATTACGGTGCATGGTATTGGTGGCGTAGGGAAAACAGCACTGGTGTTAGAAGCTGCTCGCCGATGCTTACAAGCTAGTTGTGAAAATCTTTCTGACGCAGCGACATTTGAGGCGATTATTTTTACTTCAGCTAAACAACAGGAACTAGTTCCGAATAAAATTTTCCAGCGACAGCAGGGACAGCGTAACCTGCGCGGTATTTTTCGGGAAATTGCTAACACTTTAGACGAGCCAACAATTATTCAGTCTCCCCCCAATGAGCAATTTGACCGCGTGCGTCGCAGTCTATCGAAACAGCGATCGCTTTTAATTGTAGACAATATGGAAACTATCGATGATCGAGATGAGGTCATAGAGTTTCTCTACAATCTGCCTGTTTGCGTCAAAGTTGTAATTACTACCCGCGAACGAATTGCTTTGCTGCCGATTAGTCTGCGAAACTTGCCCTTAGATGATGGTTTGCAATTGATTGGGCAACAAGCTGAAGAAAAAAGTATAACTCTCAACGAGCAAGATTCTCAAGACCTCTATAAGCGCACTGGTGGAATTCCCCTTGCGATTGTTTATGCTCTAGGTCAAGTTTCTAGTGGCTACTCTCTACAGTCAGTGTTGGCACAGTTAGCTTTAGCTACAGGGGATGTGGCTCGTTTCTGCTTTGAGCAATCAGTGCTAGGAATCAAAGGACAGCCACCCCATCAGTTGTTAATGTCACTGGCAATTTTTCCTGACTCTCCTGTGCAAAGTGCTGTGGCTGAAGTTGCTGGACTGACAGCAGCACCTGATTGTGTCAATGATGGCTTAGGACGTTTGCAGCAACTGTCTCTAATAACTCAAAATCAAAAAACTGGGCGATATGAGATGCTTTCTCTCACTCGCGAGTATGCTTTAGCACAATTAGCTGCTTACCCAAATTTTGAGAAAGAAGCACGAATACGCTGGGTGAAATGGTATCTGGATTTTGCACACACTTACGCCGGAGAAGATTGGGAAAAGTGGATACATTACAACAAGCTAGAGGAAGAACATGGAAATTTGCGGGCACTACTTTATTGGTGTAAAGACCAAGGTCATTATGAACAAGTTAGGGATTTATGGCTTCTGTTAAATCATTATGCAAATCTCTACGCTGATTGGGATGAGCGTCTAGATTGGTTGCAATGGCTGATAGAAGAATCAAAACGACGTTGTGAATGGTCATCTTTTGTCAAAATCACTATCCGCAAAAGTTGGCTGCTAATTCGAGAGTGTTCAGACCAAAGTCTCTTTGAAGCAGACGAAATTTTGCAGCAAACGTGGGTTTTACGCCACCATGCAGACTTGTGCGTTCAAGCTGATTTAGCTGAAAGTATCGTCAGGCTGCAAATCAGATATAAAAATTATGAACATGCCCGTCACTGGTTAAATATAGAAGAAGACTTGGTGCATCAAGCACATTTAGACGATCGCTCGCACATCCGTTATTTTATCCCGGTTCTCTACCACCGCGCCGAAATCTTGTATCACGAAGGTAAATATCCGGAAGCTAAAGCGCTTTTTGAACAAGCGATGCAAAGTGCAGAACAAATAAAGTGGCATCGGGTAATTAACTCGGCTCAAAATTGGCTGGCTGATATAGCCATAGTAGAAGGCGATCGCCTCGGAGCTCAACAACTATTAATTCAAGGCTTGGCTGTAGCTCAAAGCCACAAAAATAAACGGCGTCTGGCTCGTTATGAGCGCTCTCGCGCTTATTGGGAAAATACATGGGGAAGTGCAGAAGAAACTCGCAAATTCGCCACTAAAGCAATGGATGGTTTTGAGCATCTAGGAATGACACGCGATGCAGAAGAAATGCAATTTTTACTTAATCCCTGATGAGCAAGTGAGAAAAGAGGGAGGCAGGGGAGGCAGGGGGAGCAGGGGGAGCAGGGGAAGCAGGGGAAGAAATTCCCCCTTGTCTTTTTGTCTTTTTGTCTCCTTGTCCCCTTGTCCCCCACTCCTCCACTCCTCCACTCCCCCACTCCTCCACTCCCCCACTCCCCCAATTCCAGCCTAATTCCTCAACCTACCCAGAGGAAGGCATACTTAAGCGCCAAAATATATCAGCCGGAAGTTGCCAGCTTTGGCTTACACAAGTCAAGCTTCAAGTTGATGCCTAGCAATCGAGATTTTCGCTCTCGTTGTTACAAAATGCGTTAAGTTGTCAAGCAGAAATCAGAGCAAGCCATGACATTTGATTATGACCTCTTTGTAATTGGTGCTGGTCCTGGGGGACTAGCAGCAGCCAAAAAAGCAGCCGCGTTAGGTGTCCGGGTCGCCATCGCCGAAGAAGAAGCCCTTGGCGGTACGTGTGTAAATCGAGGCTGCACTCCCAAAAAATTCATTGTCTACGCTGCTGATTTTGCCCTACAAAATCAATTGCGATAACTGAAGCTAATGATTTTGTTAATTCAGTTTTTGGCAAAAAGCCGCAAAAACCAAGTTATGATTTTGTGCCTTCCGCCGTTTTTGCCCGTCCAGAAGCCGCAAGTGTCGGCATGTCAGAGGCAAAAGCGCAGGAAAAATTTGGCAAATCTGTAAAATGCTACCGCACCAAATTCCAACCGCTTTTTTATCAACTTACTCAACAAGATGAGCAAGCAACAATTAAATTAGTAGTTGAAGGTGAGTCTGAACGAGTTTTAGGCGCTCATATGGTGGGTGAACACGCAGCTGATATTATTCAAAGTCTCACGGTTGCCATTCGCAAGGGTATCACCAAACAAGATTTGGATGACACAATTGGCATTCATCCCACGACAGCAGAAGAGTTTTTGACATTCGATTGAACTGGGAACTCTTTACTAGGGACTAGGGATTAGGGATTGGGGACTGGGGTTGTGTTTTTCTTTTAAGTTTTTCTAGAGTTCAGTAGTTGGGTAGAATAGCGATCGCTAAAATCTGCAACCGTGGTTCTACCCAAAAAGCATGAAATTTCTCGTTTCATATCGTGTCCCCTGAAAAAACACTAATAAAAACACCTTAACCGTCGTAGAGACGTTCCGGCGGAACGTCTCTACAATATGTGTGATTGGCGTGTTACAAAAAATTTATATAACCTCTTAACAAAAGCGATCGCCTTAGCGCCATAAATTTAGGGACGGAAATCTCAGCCGACAGCAACAGATGAATTTTGTTTCAATAGTTATAGAGAAACAATTAGCAAAGTTGTCTTATTTGCAGGGAACATAACTCTTATGACGTATGATTACGACTTGTTTGTCATTGGTGCTGGTTCTGGTGGTTTAGCGGCTTCTAAGCGAGCAGCTAGCTACGGCGCCAAAGTGGCGATCGCTGAAAATGATTTAGTCGGCGGTACTTGTGTGATTCGCGGCTGTGTTCCCAAAAAACTCATGGTTTACGGCTCTCACTTTCCGGCATTATTTCATGATGCCGCAGGTTATGGCTGGAAAGTCGGTGAAGCCGAGTTAGATTGGGAACATTTCATTACTTCTATAGATAAAGAAGTCCGCCGACTATCGCAACTGCATATCAATTTTTTAGAAAGAGCCGGTGTCGATCTCATTCCCGCTCGTGCTAGTTTAGTAGATCCTCACACCGTAGAAGTTGATGGACGCAAAGTTACAGCAGAGAGAATTTTAATCGCCGTTGGTGGGCGTCCGGTAAAACCAGATTTACCTGGTATGGAATATGGCATTACTTCCAACGAAATCTTTCACCTCAAACAGCAACCGAAGCACATCGTCATTATTGGCGCGGGTTACATCGGCACAGAATTTGCTTGCATCATGCGTGGTCTGGGTTCCGAAGTGACACAGATTACCAGAGGCGACAAAATTTTGAAAGGTTTTGATGATGATATCCGCAGCGGAATTGAAGAGGGGATGACGAATCACGGCATTAAACTGATCAAGAATAATGTGATCGAAACAGTTGAGAAAATGCCGGAAGGAATAAAGCTGACTTTATCACAAGCAGACCAAGAACCGATAATTGCCGATGTGTTTTTAGTCGCAACCGGTCGGATGCCGAATGTAGATGGATTAGGTTTAGAAAATGCCGGAGTCGATCTTGTCGAAGGTAACATCGAAGGACCCGGATACAGCAATATGATGGCGATCGCTGTCAATGAATTTAGTCAAACTTCCCAACCGAATATCTTTGCCGTCGGTGATGTCACTGACAGAATCAATTTAACTCCAGTCGCAATTGGTGAAGGTCGCGCTTTTGCCGATAGTGAATTTGGCGGCAATCGTCGTTTATTCAGCCATGACACTGTTCCTACAGCCATATTTTCCAATCCAGAAGCCGCTACAGTCGGCTTAACTGAAGCCGAAGCACAGGAAAAATACGGTGATGCAGTCAGAGTATTTCGTACTCGCTTCCGTCCATTGTTTCATAGTTTAACGGGCGCTCAAGAAAAAACCATGATGAAGTTGGTAGTCGATGGCAACACCGACAAAGTACTAGGCGCTCACATGGTCGGAGAAAGCGCAGGTGAGATAATTCAAGGTGTAGCGATCGCCGTCAAAATGGGGGCAACCAAAAAAGATTTTGATGCCACCGTCGGTATCCATCCGTCATCCGCAGAAGAATTTGTCACCATGCGGTAATTAGAATTGGGAGCCAAAACTTGGGAGTCAGGAGTCTGGGGTCTGGAGTCTGGAGTCTGGAGTCTGGAGTTAAGAGTCAAAAAGTCAACAGTCATTATTCCTTGTCCCCCACTCCCCCACTCCCCCACTCCTCCACTCCCCACTCCCCCACTCCCCCACTCCCCATTCTTTTACTTGCAGTACATCTACCTTCACGGTTTCGCATCTAGTCCAAATTCTGCCAAAGCGCGAGATATAAGCGATCGCTTTGCCCAAATTCACACAAAGTTAAAAATTCCCGATTTGAATTTGGGCGATTTTTCCCATCTCACAATTACGCGGCAGTTAAAACAAGTTGGTGCTGAATTTCCTCTGGATGCGGAGCCAGTAACTTTGATAGGTTCGAGTTTGGGTGGTTTAACAGCAGCCCACTTAGGACAAGAATATTCGCAAGTGCGGCGCCTGGTTCTGTTAGCACCAGCTTTTGGATTTTTATCTCATTGGTTGCCAAAGTTAGGAGATAAATTGCAGCGTTGGCAACAAGAAAAATATCTAGAAGTTTATCACCATAGCGAAAAGCGAGATCTACCCCTTCATTACGATTTCATTATAGATGCCGCCCAATATCAAGAAGAACAACTGCAACGTCCCATCCCTACCTTGATTTTGCATGGAAAACACGATGAAGTTATCCCAATTCAAGCAAGTCGCGACTTTGCGCGATTGCATCCTTGGGTAGAATTAATTGAACTGAACAGCGATCACGCTTTAGGCAATGTCACATCAGAAATTTGGCAAGCAATTCGATTGTTTTGTCAATTGCCATGAAGCTGTAAAATATTAGGTTCTCACATAACCAATTTTCTTAATCAAGAGTCCAAAGTCTAAAGTCCAAAGTCAAGAGTCCAAAGTTCTTGCACCATTGACTCATGACTCCAAACTCCAAACTCCAAACTCCGTGCCTCCTGACTCCTGACTCCGTGCCTCCTGACTCCGTGCCTCCTGACTCCTGACTCCTAACTAACTATGCTGCCATTTATCCGCTCAGATTTAGCTAAATTTAGCGCTTACAAACCCCATCCGGGTAGTAATACGGCAGAACCAGTTCCATCCCAATTGGATCGGCTGGATACAAATGAAAGCCCTTATGATTTGCCACCTGAGTTAAAAGAAAAGCTTGCTTGGGAGTATCAGCAGATAATTGAGACGAACCGTTATCCTGATGGTGGACATGAGACACTTAAGAATGCGATCGCTGAATATGTCAATGAATCAGCTAATGTCGAGCCATCTTTTTTCACTGCTGCCAACATTTCTGTTGGCAATGGTTCAGATGAACTAATTCGCTCAATCTTAATTGCCAGTTGTGTCGGGGGAGAAGGTTCGGTTTTAGTTGCTAATCCCACTTTCTCGATGTACGGGATTTTGGCACAAACTTTGGGCATTCCCGTTGTGACGGTGGGTAGAAATGAAGCGAATTTTGAAATTGACTTAAAAGCGGCTGATAAAGCTATAGAACAAACCCAAAATCCACCGATTCGGGTGATTTTCGTAGTTCATCCTAATTCCCCCACTGCCAATGCTTTAACTGCGGCAGAATTGGCATGGTTAAGAAGTTTAAGCGATCGTATTTTAGTAGTAATTGATGAAGCTTACTTTGAATTCAGCCAGAATACCTTAGCTTGCGAATTACCACAGCACCCCAACTGGATGATAATGCGGACATTTTCTAAAGCTTTTCGCTTGGCTGCTCATCGCGTTGGCTATTGCCTCGCTCAACAGCAGTTAATCACCATTTTAGAAAAAGTACGCTTACCTTACAATCTTCCTAGTGTCTCTATCGCTGCGGCATTAATTGCTCTGCAAAACCGCCAACTGTTATTGAAGTCAATTCCCCAAACGCTTCAGGAACGAGCCAAACTTATCGAAGCTTTATCTCAATACCCGATATTACAAGTTGCTGAAAGCGCTGCTAACTTTGTTTACGTGCGACTAAAACCAAATGCTTTGAATCAAGAAGAGGATTATTTAATAAATATTACTCAAAAACTTAGAACTGCTGGCACTCTTGTGCGACACATTAATGGAGCATTGCGAATTACAGTAGGAACCCCTGAGGAAAACCTCCGCACGCTGAGTCGTCTACAAACTGCTTTAACAAATCTTTAATATTAACAACGAGCTATCTTGAAAAAGGGGAAAGGGGAAAGGGGAAAGGGAAAAAAATATTTAATACTTCTGGTAAAGCGCAGCTCATTCACGGCTAGTACAGTACGGCGGAAATAAGCCAAGTATCAGATAGCCAACACTTTACCCTTATATGTCCACTTAAAAGGTTTAGCCATTGTTTTATTAAAATAGTCGATAAATTCAAGAATTTGAGTTTTGA
>JAHHID010000078.1 GCA_019359015.1 Spirirestis rafaelensis WJT71-NPBG6 | reverse complement strand
GAAAACTGGTATGAACTCCAAAGAAATTTATCTCTTCAGGTAGCTCGTGACTTCATTCTGGAACATCTTAAACAAAAGGTTGGCTTGAATGCACATAGTCAACTTCCTGTCAATGCGTAAGTCCTGAGAAGAACGAATGATTTTGTACGTGGCAGAACTACCGTCTATCGGGTAGAAGGAACGCCTAATGCGAGAGTATCAATTAAACCAGGTGGTCAAGTTGCTATTCAAGGCAACAACTCTCTATTTTTAAATTTTGGTCAGCGAGCCAGAGCAGAAGATTACTTAGCTCGCAAAGTGGAGCAACGTTTGCCTGATGCTAGAATCAAGTCTTTCAAAGTTCCACGAAATTTTTTGAACGAAATACGTACTTCTGCGGTAGATGAGAGTTTAGCAAAAAAAAGCTTTCCAGACAGACCCTTTAGGGTTGATGTTACTAAAGCTCCCGATCAGTTTGGTCTTAGAAAACCGCAAATTCAAACACTCAGAAGTAACATCATTCAAGGTAGCGGAAAAGTAGAATCGATGCCGCTAAGACTTCGGCTTCCTAGCGGTGCGGTGCAAACGCTCTCAACTGTCGGTAAAGTAGCCAGACCAGTTGCCCTACTAACAGACACCATTCGTTTGGGTGATGCTCTTCGCGCCGATGGTGGGCGTTTTGGGCGCAATACAGCAGTAACAACAGGTAGTGTTGCCGGAGGATGGGGTGGTGCAGCTACAGGCGCTGCTGCTGGTGCTGCTATTGGCTCAGTTATTCCTGGAGTTGGGACAGTTGCTGGAGGCATAGTCGGTGGCATAGCCGGAGGTCTTGGCGGCTCTGCCGTAGGAGAAAAAATTGGGAAATGGTTCTCGAGGTAGGCATAACTCTTTGTTTAGCGTTGCACAATCAAAGGATGATTCTTGTCGGTCGCCCACTTGCCCGCTCGCTAAATACAAAGGACAATACAAAAGACGGCTCGTGTCGCTCATCTCACAATAATTATCAATTTCATCCCGCTTTCTCTGCAACGCCCTTTGTTTAATTTAGTTTTAGGACACAACAAATCTCAACAACTCGGCAGAAAGTTATGGTAGTCGATAGAACAGATGAAATCCGACACCTATGTGCCGGACCAGAAGCGGATGAGAAACCAAAAGGAATTGGTATTGTTCAATTCGTGGCATCCTGTCCAGGTAATGCGGAGGTCGTGCTGCAAAAATGTAGAGAAGTTCTGGAAACAGTGCTTAACCAAGACCCCGACAACTGGCCATTAGATGATGATTGGTATTCACTACTACCTAAATGGTTTGTTGCAGCATCCTCGAAGGAAACCCTAGAAGAAGAGGAACAATGGTTGAAATGGTGGCAGAAACTTTCTTGGAAAGAACAGGTTCGAGCCAGCAAGGAAAAACAATGGTCTGTTGATAATTGGGTATACTGGTTTCAGCCTGACGAACGCACATGGTTTTGGTGGGATGCAACCATCGAATCTCCTAAAAAGATAAAGGTTAAAGTTGAAGTTGAGGAATTGCCCTTTGCTTCAGGCTCTCTTGATTGGTTGTTTAGAGCCGCAGGAGCAACTAGCCTTGAGGAACAGTAAGTTGTGGAATGTAGCGGTTGTAGAGGTAATTTCACGATGCACCAATTAACTTCTTCAGATGATCGGAAAGTGGATAACAGACCTCCCGTGGTAACATCGATTGTGCAGCAAATAAATTACCTGCACAAACCAGCCTCTCAATCTCTCTGGATATGTCTGTAATGTCCGTTATTACTTTAATCCAATGATTGACGTAACGATAAACCGCTTCTCCTGAAAGTCCAATTTGGATTGTTCGATTATCCAGCTTTTCTAATTTAATTGTGCGTTCTGGGTCCCACTGTATTCGCACAGGTGATTCTTTTTTTCTTTGTTTCCATTCTTCTTGAGATTCATAAATTTCTGGTTCATACTGACTTAGGCAAGAATGAGCTAATGCCCATTCAAAACCTTCGCGAGAGATTTCCATAGCTAAAATCCGCTCCTGTCCCTTCTTTCTACCCCAATCAGAACGGTACATCATCCAAAGAAACGAAGGCTTTATCCAGGTCATACGACTTAGTTTAAATGGTGGAACAAATGTTCCTAATTTGACCGCTTCCTCTGTTATCGCAGGAGAATATGCTTGGTAAACTGTTATGTTAGTATCGTCATATTTAGCTCGTATTTCTCTAAGCTCACTCATATTTCGCTACTTCCTAGAAAAGACATCATCAAATTTCCGCGTCATCGGCTCAAGCAACAAGCTTAAAACCGACTTTCGTCGCATGACAATATCGCCTTCCGCAGTCATCCCAGCAGTTAACTGCTTATCTAAACCGCGCTTTTTGAGCATGACTGGATCGAGTTTAATTCTGGTCGGATAAACCGCTTTGCCCGAATTTTTATCGTTAATAACTGCATTGGGGCTAATGCTAACCACCTCGCCATCAATGATGCCAAATTCTTGATAATTTAAAGAGTCTATTTTAACCTTTGCCTTCATTTTTTCATGAACAAACGCCTTATATTGATTTGGCAAATCAACTTCTAGCAAAGGTTCTTTTCCTTCTGGCAAAATTGACAATAACTCCTCACCTTGTTGCACTGTCCCCTGACTTTGATTGACTTTAACGTTATAAACTGTGCCAGCAATTGGTGCTGTAATAATTTGATTTTGTCGCTGATTTTTAGCTTGCTCTAGTTGTCTTTTCTTTTCCTGCCATTGTTGACGCAGCTGGTTTTGTTTATTAATAATTTCAGTTTGATAATCTGCCTGAATTTGCTTTATTTTTTCATCTTGCTTTTGAATACTTGACTTTAAGTCTTTTACTTTATGTTTAGCACGCTCACACGTTAGGTAAGGGATACCACCGACGAGAGGACACAGCCTATCTGCTTCGCTTTTGGCTTCTGCAAAACCATTTACCAGACGATCGCGTTCAAATTTCTCCTGAGCAATGCGTGCCTTTTGACCCTTATCTGTTGCATTAATATACTGATATTCTTGATTAATCAATTGAAGTTGATTGTTCAACCTTTCAATATCAAGTTGGGATGATTCTGAGTCAAGTGCTATTAGAAGCTCACCCTGTTGTACCTGCTGACCTTCTTTGACCTTAGTTGGATTGATACGTTTAATTTTGCCACTACTAGGCGATCGCACTGGCTGCACTTCTTCACCAGGAATCAACTTACCATGAGCCTCAGCTACATCATCTACTTTATTCAAACCAGCCCAGGCGATCGCGCCAAATACTGCCAAACTTAAAGTTACCCCTACCAATCTTGTATAAAGCGGGGGTAGCTCTTGCACTGCTTTACCTAATTCGTAATCTAGGTAAGCGTCAGGGTTAGCAAATTGCTCTTTAATTTGCCGAGCTTGAGATGAAGAAGCTAATGGCAGCTTCATAGTTTTTGCCGCTTATTGTATTTTCGCCAATTTCTTTATATTATCACCCTTCGGGTGACGCTCGAAGACTCGCTACCGCTTCGCTAACGCCAGTCGCTCATGGGGGAAACCCCCAAGACCGCGCTGGCTCACTTTCTTATGGGTAGTATTCCTCAGTTTGTTGATATTCTCTAAAATAATTTCTTTTTTATTGGTATATGAATGTAATTATTGAATATTGCTAACTGCTAAAAGATGAAAAGTGCTTGGTAAAGTATAATTATTACTAAGTTGTGAAAACGGGAGTTTTAGTTATGCGATCGCTATAGTAAACGGCAGAAATCGCGTTAATTACTCGCTCTAAATCTTCGTTTGTCAAATTAGAGCCAGAAGGCAAGCAAAGACCACGTGCAAATAAATCTTCTGCAACTGTACCGCCAATACATTCACAATTAGCAAATACAGGCTGTAAATGCAAAGGTTTCCACACAGGACGAGTTTCAATGTGTTGTTCGGCTAGTGCTAGGCGGATTTGTTCTCGATCTGCACCAAAAGCAACCGGGTCGATTGTTAAGCAAGTAAGCCAGCGGGTAGCGCGTCCAAATGCAGCTTCTGGCATGAATTCTATTCCGGGAAGATGACTTAAACCAGAAGCGTAAATCTCATAGTTGCGTCGTCTAGCTGCCACGCGATCGCTTAAAACACGCAACTGAGCGCGACCAATACCAGCTAAAACGTTACTAAGGCGATAATTATAGCCAATTTCTGAATGCTGATAATAAGGAGCAGATCAACTCATCGCAGTCATGAAAGGGAATCCAAGCGGTGAGTAAGTTATGTGAACTGCAAGTAGACCAATAAGCGCGATCGCTATTATTATTTGCCGAAAATTGACCATTAACCATTCAGTCAAAATTTTGTTCATTTTCCGTAGATAATAAGGGCAAGGTTTTGATTTAGGCGATCGCAAAATACGGAAATCACACCTGATTAATCAAAAATTCACAGTCTAACGCATTTAAGTCTGATAAATTGATTTCTTAGTAATAATTATCAGGCAGCACTTCAGGTAATATTTTGTCCCATAAATACTGCCTAATATCAAAAGTAATTTTTGATTTTTACTTGACTAAAGTTTTGCTTCCAAAGACTTGAGCAATTCGGTATTGACACCTGACTCACGAATTAAAGCAATTTTGCCTGTTCTGGCTATTTCCCTTAAACCAAATTTTTGCAACACCTGCACGATCGCTACTATTTTACCTGGATCGCCCACAACTTCCAAGGTCAGGGAATCTTCTGCCACATCTACGACTCGCGAACGGAAAATCTGAGACAATTCGATAATTTCTCCACGGTTGCTGCTAGTGGCATTTACCTTTAACAACATCAATTCTCGCTCTACACAAGGAGTTTCGGTAATGTCTTGCACCTTGAGGACATTCACTAACTTGTATAATTGCTTAGTGAGTTGCTCGATTACGCGATCGTCACCAGGTACAACCATTGTAATCCGCGAGACTCCTCCCTGCTCGGCTGGACCAACGGCAAGGCTTTCAATATTAAAACCGCGACGGGCAAATAAACCAGAAATTCGGGAAAGAACTCCCGCTTCATCTTCTACAAGAACAGAAAGAGTGTGTTTCATCTTCGCGGTTGTTTTGGCTAAGGCGACATTTTTGTAACGCAGACATCATCTGCTATCTGCGTTATACGTAACTACTAAATTTTTAGTCTAACCTTTCATTATAAACCAAGCAGATGTATTTTTTGCAATTTTTTTTGGAAGTTGTGCGGAAATCATACCTCAAAGGACATTATTCTATTTTCATAGGTAGATGCAGGCTTTTAATGACCCCTTTTAAACTTATGTTGTAATGAATTTTTAATAGGAGAAAAGCGTTTATGGGTTGGTTAAAAAGACTTTTTGGGATGGAAAAACCCCAAAATGCACAAGTAAATCCTCAGCCGCAGCCAGTACCACAAGCTGCTACTACTGCTGCTCCTGCTGCTACTCAATCAATTCCCCCAGAGCGTGTAGGGTTGAATGGAGAGTACGATCAGAGCGGTTTGGCAAAACGGGTTGCATTGGCGTTTGATCAAGATGCCCAACTGGACGATGTTGATACACTGTGGGTAGCTCAAACTAGCGGAACTGTAGTGTTAAAAGGCAAAGTTCCCAGCCAAAATATTTTAAACAAAATGGTTTCTGTAGCGCAATCGGTTAGTGGCGCTACAAATGTTGATACTACTCAAGTGACAATTGGTTGAGAACTCGTAGTGAGGACTTTAGAGACCGTCCCAATTTTCCAGAAATGCCCTCACCCTGGAAGGGTGGGGCTACACATACAAAGCCTTCCGGAGCGCAGGCTATGAGTTTTTAAGCCTGCGTTCGCAGGCTTTGTCCGTGTAGGGATACCTTTACAGAGTATTGCGCCTTTGACTACATGTTTCAATCCAATCTAAAATAGCTTGGTTGACTCGTTCTGGACATTCGTCATGGGGACAATGACCTACATCTTCTAGGTTTAGCAGTTGCAATTTATCGTTGTACTGAGTAAATCGATTGGCAAGTAGTGGGGGAACAAATCGGTCTTTTTGTCCCCAAATTAACAGCATAGGAATTGTTAAGCTTGGTAATACTGTCTTGACATTAGGACTAAAGTTAACACCGATCGCTGCTTTAAATAAAGCACTAAAAGCACGCGCAGAACCCCGGTCTTGAGGCGGACCTGCTAAAATTTCTACAAGTTCATCGGTGATCGCTTCTGGGTTAGCATAAGCTATACTCGCCCAACGGCGCAAAATACCGGGTTGACGTACAAAATGAAATATCGGTTTGAGGATTAAGGGGGAAGCGACAAGCTTCTTGATTGTCATGACTACCGGTCTGAGGAAAGCCGGGATCGCTTCTTGCTCTAATGATGGATCGGGTAAACTCATCATAACGATTCCTTGCACCATTTCCGGATGAGCGGCAGCGATCGCTAAACAAATCAGCGACCCATTGGAATTACCAATTAATACTACTGGTTTGCGGATAAATGCTGTCCAAAAGTCGTAAACTTGTTCTGCCCAAAGTTCCACGCTGTAATTTACAGGTGCTTTTTCGGAAGCGCCAAAACCAAGCATATCTAGAGCATACACTGTATGGCGATCGCCTAATACTTCTAAATTGTGTCGCCAATGACCAATTGAAGCGCCAAATCCATGCAGTAAAATTAAAGGTGTATCTGAGTGGTTGTTTTTGGTAGGGCGAATATACGTGTAGCGGATTTGCCAACCCCGCCAAATCCAGTCTCTTTGATTACCGACTCTTTGCTGCCAGTGTACCTTAGTGGTCACACTTCCCTCCAATTTATAAACATGGAAACACTCTTTATCTCTATTTTAAAGCGATCGCAGCTGGGAGTACCGCCCTTGGAAAGCACCGACGCTGGCTGGTCAACTTTCTAGCCACAGTTAGAATATTTTGGCTACAAATATGGGAAGGGCAGTACGCGCCGACATCGATATATACCACAATAGATAATAATGATTTGGAGGACTTTGGATCTCCAGTGTTTGGCACAAAGGCATGACTTTAAAGGCAGTTTTATTTGATTTTAATGGCGTTATCATTAATGACGAGTCAATTCACGAAGAACTGATTAAGCAAATTCTGATTGAGGAAAATCTCACCTTGAAAAAGGGTGAGTATCAACAAGTTTGTTTGGGACGCAGCGATCGCGCAATTTTGCGTGAGTTGTTGGCAAGTCGTGGTAGAGTCAAGAGTGAAGATGACTTAACTGTGTTGCTAAACCGCAAAGCAGAAAGTTATGCGCTCGAACTAGATAAGCTAGAAAAACTCCCTTTGTATCCGGGTTTAGATGACTTAATATTTCAGGTGCGATCGCGCAATCTGAAATTAGGGTTAGTCAGTGATGCTATCCGCAAAGAAATTTGCCTGGTACTCGAACGCGCTAAACTCGCCGAATATTTTAAAGTTATAGTAGCGGCTGATGACATCACCACTAGTAAACCAGAACCCGATGGTTATTTATTGGCAGTCGAACGCCTGAATCAGGAATATACTGATTTAAATCTTCAAGCTTGTGAGTGTCTGGTGATACAAGATACCCTAGCAGGGGTACAAGCGGCAAAAGGTGCAGGAATGCAAGTGTTAGGTGTAGCAAATACTTACCCATTTCACATGCTGCAACGTTGCTGCAACTGGACTGTAGATTATTTAACTGATTTGGAACTAGAACGGGTGGAAGAAGTCTTTTCGCAGTCGTTGTGTCAACAATCTTTGCAGCCGAATGCTATAATAGCTGATGGCTAATCGCTTATAGCTTAAGGCAAAAAGACAGTTAGCAATCTGGGGAATTAGCTCAGTTGGTAGAGTGCTGCGATCGCACCGCAGAGATCAGGGGTTCGAATCCCCTATTCTCCATTTGTCCTGTTGTACATTAACAAATTATTTGTCACTGTTAACAGATGTACAGTAACTAATTATTTGACCGCGTTGACAAATTAATGTCCGCGTTGCCAAATTAAATAACCTTTGACTTTTTCTTGTCTTTACACTGGTGTTGACAGATTAATCGTCCTTGGATTTTTGCTAAAGCTAATATACATATTTAACCCTATGTACGATCGCAGCACTCGTTTCAACTTGTATTTCAATTATTTGGTTGGCAGCTGTACATTAAATAATTATTTAATGGACACTTTCAGTACTAGGCTGGCGGTTTTTTAGGTCAAATTTGTAGCCATGTGGCAAAATATGAAGTTTGGCTCCGCAAATTGCCAATGGCTCATCCTTCAAGATTTCGTCGATATTGTTATATGTAGTCTCTGAATTATCGACAATTGTGACCGAACCTTCGCCAATGACTTCAATTTGGCGATCGCTAACAACCATAGCGGTATTCTCATCTATGCCAAATCCTAAGACCGCATTTTCTTGTAGCAAAGCTGAAATTAAGCGTCCCAAGCGTCCGCGCTGTGAAAAATGCTGATCGATCACCACCCCAGGCAAAAAACCAAGACCAAAACCAATTTCCGCAATTTCAATTCTAGGGTTTGTCCTTGAGTCACCTGACAAAATCATTTTGTCACAGAATACAGCAGCTCCCGCACTTGTTCCTGCCACAACTATGCCTTCAGAGAATCGTTTATGAATTGCTGCCTCAAGTTCAGTCTCTTTGAGGACACTGGTGATGCGAGCTTGGTTTCCCCCAGTAAAAAATATTCCAGTTGCATTGGCGATCGCTTCTAATGCTGTCGATGAAAATGCATCATCACGGGTTTCCGTATCAACAATGCGAACTTCCTCCGCTCCCAGTCGCTCAAATACTTTAATATAATTCTCTCCCACCTCTTTTGGTAGTTCTGTCGCAGCTGTCATAATCGCAATTTTTGCCTTTGTATCTCCAGCACGTCGAACAAACTCCCACAGAATTTGAGAATCACCGTCCTTATCCTCAGCTCCGCCAATAATTACCAACTGCCCTTTACTTTCACTCTCTAACATAATGCCTCTTGATATGAATTAATCAATCTTAATAAAACATGAAAATTAAAACTATAGAATCAACTAATTTGATTAAGGGCGATTTTTTCAGCAGCAATTTAGGTTCTTACAAAAGCTATCTCACCTTTCCACTATATTTTAAAGTTAAAAATGTTATTTTTTAACGTTTACATCTAATGCAAAGTTATGGCTGATAAACAAAGTTTCTTTGCTTCAATTCAAAATTAAAATTTTATATTGGAAAGTTTGAGCGGAGGCAACCTCCGCTCAAAAGTTTGGCAAAATTCAAAAACAATAAACCTATTTCAAACGTGACTCTAATCGCGTTTGAAACAAAAAATCCCTGTTAAGTAAAGGATTTTAAACCCTTTAATTCCAAAATATTGAATGTGTCAATTTGGGATTGATAAACAAATGCAAATCTAAGCTATCGACCAATGATCCCATGCAGAAATTGCATCTTCTACCACAAGTACTTTATTTGCATTGGCAGATTGAGCTACTAAAACCATCAGCGTTACGGTATATACATTATTGATTATTTCGTGTCCGTAACCAATGACTTTTCCTAGCTGTCCAGTTGTTTGATTTATTACAGGCTCATCAATAGTAAACATAACGGTAACTGTCTAAGTTTGACAGCTTATAAATGGTATTTCATATATTATCTATAGTCTCGAAAATTAAAGCCTCATTCTTTAAGAATATTTGGACTCGGACTGAAGTAATATGTTAGTTTCACTCTTTAGGATATAAGTTCTGTTATTATGAAGACGGTTGCAGGCAGTGCTTTGTGAACCCACAACAATGAGTGTATGTATGTAACGGTGGAGAACCTTTTGCAGCGTGCTGCTTCTGTCGAACGCCTCTTTGATGATCTCTGCTTTGATACGCACGGCTTGACCGGGGATTTGTGCGACCGACTGCATCGGTGTCGTCTTCGCATCCAAAACAATTGACACACCTGCCATCCCCTCACGCCCGATACAGCCGGATTCGACCGTTGAGCCGTCCTCCATCAGGGTCACTAAAGAGAGCAATGAGTTAAGAAGGAAATAGATAAATTCGATAGGCTCATCAGGCGAGATAATAATTTGTCCATGTGAGAGTGAGACTTGCTCCAGATGAGGATGCAATGCTCTTAGCTCCTCACTCGGAAAGCTGGCAAGGAGGCGATTTTCTGTATTTTGAGGTGGCTGTTGGTAAGTGGACATTAAATATATTGTGACATTGATGAGCCGAATGTTAATAATTGCTATCTCAACGCCAAATAATCTCAGGTTAACCAGCTAGGGATTAATAATTCCGTAGTAAATGGCAGTAACAAATAAGAAAATTGCCAAACTAAAAATGCTAAAGCCGATTAGTCGGGGGTCGGGCAATTCTTTAATTGTACTTAAACTATCTCTTTTTAACTGAGTCGTAGACTCCATTTCACTTGTGTCGTGAGAATTTACATAGTCAGGTGTTTTTTGTGAAAGGGACATAATTCTCTATTTTTGTAGTTTGTTATGTTTTTCTATCTTGTAAATTTTCATTATCCAAAAAATTACTACTTATTCCATCAACCTGAAGAATTATTCAAAGGTGGTTTTATGTAAAAGTAATCTGTATTTCTAAATACAATAATATAAATACATTTATGATGTTGATTTAAATATTGTTAGGTATAGTAAATTACGATTTTAATTAATAGTAACTATTTCTGAAGTTAGAGTAAAAATAAATTAGTAATAATTATCTTTGTTTCTTATCAGACCAAGTTCAACTACTGATTTTTAAGGTTTTCAACCTAAAAGCGAAAACAGCTATTTTATCAAGTAGTTGTGTACGAACATTGTTTTTACACACGAATTTGCTTTGAGTTATTAACTTGTAAAAGGAAATAAATTTATGCAGAAACAGAAGCCAAACGAACAAGTAAGCTATTTGAAAAAATATCTTTCACTCGCACCAGTTCTTGCTGTTGTTTCGGTCTCAGTTGCTTTTAGTACTTGGGCTGTGTTTAACTACTTTTTCCCAGATCTTCTCTTCCATCCAATGCCATAAGAGTGTTTATCGCTGGCGAACACATTCATCAACAGCAACTTCTTTGCTGCCTTATACTCAGACAAGTTTCGGCTTAATGCCGCTGTTCGGTAATAATGTTTGGTTTAACGCTCTAACAGCGATCGCCACCGCTTACTATGGCTTTGTTATACCAGCTAAGGTGGCAGGTGCTAGTGTATGGCATAATATTTGACATCTAAGAGTGCGATCGCTGGCGTTTCTTGCAACTACACAGGTTTGACCCGAAGTTGGCTGCATGTGCGATCGCTTCTTTCCAGCAGTTGAATTAACGGTAATCTACATCTAAGTTGGTTCGTAGTTGCGATGCACGCGCAGGCATCGCAACTACGAGCGGTCTTACTCGATGACAAACTACAAAATAGATGCAAAAAAATTTTCCACAATTGGATTTTGACGAACAGCCATAAGCCAACATCAGAAAAAGCGATTAGTGATTAGCCAATAATGCCCATGCTGAAATCAAGTCTTCTACCACAAAACCTCTTTTGTGAGAATTTTCAGCCTCAGCTACTAGAACTTTTATTGTTGTTGTATAAACGTTACCAATTATTCTATGTCCGTAACCAATTACTTTTCCCAAGGACTCAGTGTTTTGATTTACTACGTAATCACCAATATTGAACATAATTCCTCGTTACAAAAGATAGCAATGTATTAAATATTGCTTATCAATTGTAATTTAGAGATTCATTATCATACCTAATCTTACTTACTACTTAGGAGATAGTTTTGTGTAAAATAATGTTGTATTCATAAATACAACAAAGCTACTCTCATCTCAGCTAGACTCTAGCAAAATGTACAGTTTTTGGGCATCCCGAATAGCATGACCATCAGGGTCATTGTTAAAGTAGACGTAGACATCAAACCCCTGTGCAATGAAAGAACGGATACGTTCAGCCCAAGTAGCTAACTCTTCATCGCTGTAGCCAACGTTCCATTGCCCACTGTGCATACGGATATAAGTCCAAGGGGTAGTCAAACAGACATCAAGGGGAACTGTTGGGCTAACAGGCAAACAAAGAGCTACACCTGCACGTTCCAGTAGTTTGTAAACTTCTGGAATTAGCCAGCTTTGATGACGAAATTCAAGTGTAAATTGTTGTTGTGGGTAGGTTTGCAGTAATTCCAAAAAGGGCTGAAGACGCTCAATATTAATGTGCCAAGTATGAGGAAACTGAAATAAAATAGGACCAAGCTTTTCTTCTAATCCAGATGCACGTTCCATCAGACGAGATAGCGGTTCTATCGGGTCTTTTAACTTCTTCATATGAGTGAGATAGCGGCTACCTTTGACGGCAAAAAGAAACTTAGATGGTGTTTGCTCTCGCCAATTTTCAAACACAGACCGCTCTGGTAGACGATAAAAAGAAAAGTTAATTTCTACAGTCGAAAAGTGTTGGGCATAAAATGATAGTTGCTGGTCGCTAGGCAAATGTGGTGGATAGAAAATGTCCATCCAATGCTTATAAACCCAACCACTAGTACCAATTTGCAGCTTACCCATTTAGTTGTCTCAGTTAGACTATTTTCTTGTAAACCACCAAGCCCAAGCGACTAACAGAGCCTGAAAAGGCAACCTTAACCAAATCAGGGGTGGATCGTGTGGTAATGCTATGACCTCGATGTTATTAACTGCCTGATAAAGATTAGCAGGAAAAACAGCAATATAAAGTACAACGAGAAGCCATGCAGCATAACGGCTTACACCAGGAATTAATAATCCTACTCCACCCAAAACTTCCAAAAACCCGCTAGTGTAAACAAATGTCAGATGGTGGGGAAGAAAGTCCGGCACAATCTTCTCAAATCCACCTGGGTGGGTAAAGTGCAAAGCACCAACGACTACCATCCCGATCGCAAGTATGATTTGGAAGGCTATTTTGTACCTTTTCATCTTCTAAATCTTCACCTCAGCGCTACAGTTAGCTTGGCATTCGGCAAGACTTTTTAGCCTCAAAAACTGCTGACGCATCATCAATAAGTCTCCCCAAGGCAAAAAAGGGCGTATCCATGACCAAAAGATATTTCTGGGATAGCGAATATGCCCTTTGAGAATCAGGCGACAAGTGTTTTCTGATATCGGCAAAATGACATAAGTGGCTGCAATGTTACCAAACATTGTAATGGCTCGTTCGTCATCCATTACTATTGTTAAATGTCGATTTTTTTCAAACTCAACAAGTTTAAAAACACCCATAACTCTTTGACCAGGCGCTAAATTTTCTACACCTGTAAGCAGTTTTTTTGGACTTGGAGGGTCTGATATTGAATCTTTAACCGGAAAAAATATTCTTTCGAGGCGGTCAATCCAGTCATAACTGTAAGATCCAACTTTAAGTTGACATAGCCATCGAAATAAAATCTCAGTTGGTGCTTTCACATTTATGGCTCGGAAATACGCTTCGTCACTATTTTCTATGTAGCGATCGCATGGGAAGGACATCAGCCTCTCTTCAGGTGTAGACCCCCAAGTGTATGCAATTCCTTGTTTTATATTGACGTTTAGCATTAGTCATTGATATATCCGTGACGTGCTTTGAGAATCAGCACACAGCTTGGTGCGTGTGTGATTGTGTTATCCATCACCATTTGTAGAGCAGAATCGAAAGTCACTTTAACTGTTTGTATCGTTTCCGTTCCTTCTCGATGTGCTTCTGTGAAAGTCAACTGCTTTGCCAGAAACATCTGCAAGGGACAATTAACAATCGATGTATCTAAATTAACCAGACCTAAATCAATTAATTCCGATGCTTTGATGCCAACTTCTTCTTCAATTTCACGTTTTGCTGCCTCAATGTTAGGTTCATCCTCCTCAACTGCACCGCATACTACTTCGATACTTTCTTTACCAAGAGCATAGCGAAATTGCCGAACTAGATACACGTTGCGATCGCTATCTATCGGTAAAATAGCAACGGCTGGTTTCATTTTGACGGTGGCATATTTCCCAGGTTTACCGTCAGGTCGCAGAACATGGTCTTCACGAACATTGATAAACGAATCCTGGTATTTCTGGTTTGTTTCTTGTATTGTCCAAGGACCATTTTTTTCTGCCATGATGATTTCTCTCGCTATTAAGTAACACACAAAAAGTAACTGCCATTCCCTGAAAAAAGAGCGCGAGGCTAAGTCTTAACTTAAATATTTAGCCAAAAACGATTGGAGTCATGCCTGAGTTATTTCTGGGTAAAAATAGAACACCTGCAAAAGTATGTAATTATAAGTAATAACCACAGATGAACGCAGATAATTCATCTGTGTTTATCTGTGGTTTGATTTTCATCTGTCTTGAATGAGTGCAAGCTTACTCCATGAACTTCGTTCACAACAAAAATGAAAATAGACTTTAAAAAATCACTCCAAAGCCGGTTTAGTGCGAGCGTAGGAGTTTAAAAACAGAATAAAGATAATCGCAAAGGTGAGGTCAATGACACCTGGAATTAAATAAAATGGGTGAAGCTTGTTTGCGAAGGTGTGATAAGCTAGCACACTGAAAACCGAAGATTGCGCGATAATTCCAAGTTTGACGATGCCGTGATTGCGCTCGATGTCCTGACCAACCCACCAATAGCCAATTCCGATAACGAAGACCAACGCGAGAAACAGGTGTGAATATTCAGAATTGACCAAGGGTTTCTCACCAAGCAACCCGCGAATCCATTGGTCGGATAACAGCAAAAACACAGATTCAACCCAATTAATCACAGCTTTGAGTTGAAATATATACTTCCACGTCGTTTGATTATTCATAATTGCACGCGCTTTGAGTCCTCTTTACTAGAACGTTTTACTTCAAAACTGGTAAGGTTAATGTTTAGCTAAGTTTTCTTTAGCTTTGAATAGCTTGCTGCACTTTTAGGAAGCAGTCATTTGCTCTTGCAGCTTGCTTTTAGCTGTTTTAAATTCGGTAGCTATTTGCTTTTGCTGCTCATGGCTAAAGTTGTCGCGGAGTTTGGGGAATATATCGTTTTCTTCTTGATTAATGTGAGTTCGCACCGCAATTCTTAGCTGCTCAATTTTTGCTTTGAACTCAGGTGAAGAAAAGTTGAGAGGCTTAATTTCATCTAACATTTCCATCACTTCGTCGGTTTGAGCGTATATTTCTTGTGTGTGTTCATAATACGGACGAACTGCTGGGTAAACAACTTGTTCTTCGGCTGTACCATGAGCTTTGATATCTTTGTAGAGTTGCCCAAAATACTCTTGGATTTTTTCAGGCTCGTTAGCATTGAAAATTTCCATAAACAGAATATCAACCTTACTATGATCCATCAGGAGAAGCTGACGGATGCTCATCTCGTCATCGGTGCGTGTTACTACGCTACCCACCACACCAGTTAAGGCTGCAACAGCATCTTGAACCCTTCCCCAGAGTCCTTGTTTTGGCTCTTTTCCTGTCAGTTCACGCACACCCAGAATCTCTAGAATTCCTTTAAGTTGCTCTTGATGAGCGCGGTTTTCAAAGTTAACTGTATTTAAAGGAGTTATGGCAGCTTCAATATCAGCACCAACAACTTGGGCAGCTTTGTGGATTAGCAGTCCAGCCATAGTTTGCTTATGCTTGAGCAATTCATGCTCTTGTACTTTCTCAAACAAAGTTAGCTCAGAACCTTCCATTAGTTTCTGAACTTGCGAAATCATTTTTTGGGTTGTTTCTTTAGGCTCACCCTTAACACCGTATTGAACAATTACAGTATCGATAACGCCTATATTTTTCCGATCATCTTCAAGCATATGCTGTAGGCGAGCGCAAATATCATCATCAGTGCAATCTTGAATTAATTGCTGCTCATTGTTAATCAGCAGATTTTGTAATTCTTTCATATCTGCCAATTTTGTTGCAATTAAAAGACGCTTGGTGTCATCAACAGTTGATACCATTTTTTATACTCCTACCTCTATTTTTGTGGCTAGTACCTTATTGCTTAATTCTTGGAGTTGAAATTGAATCCAATTACCACCCTTCGCTATACATTGATGGCAAATATCTCCATAGCCATCACCTTCGTCATTACATACAATTAATCTGGCTTCATTAATTTTAAAATTTTGCTGACAAATTAAACATTCTTGTCTTGATTTCTCTGTACTACATTCTATTTGAAATTTCATATTTTTTCTCCTTATTAAAGGTGTTTAAACGAATCAAAAATTAACATACACCTTTATAAATATATGATTTTTACAAAATATACATCTATAAAATGAAGTGTATATTGTTAAAATTGAATGTGAGCGATAATACATTAAATAGAGAAAATGCTAATACATAATCTCTCATTTGTTAGTTTAAGTGCGTGGAAAAAAGTTTTGTGTGCGATTGCGAACGAGACCTAGGCGAACATTTCGCTTTGCTCCATTCGCTTCGGACATGGTTACGTTTATTTATTTACACTCACTTAGATAAACTAAAATCAGCTTTGTGAATGTATAAAATTCGCTAAAAATCTACAAACAAGTTAATTATTATCAACTAGCTTAACAGCTTTGCCAATGTAGCAGACAGAAGTATCATCATTAATTTTGATTTCAAATAAGTCACCTTTATTACCTTTGTTTTGATTATTGAAATCCTTAAGTACAAGATCTCTTAGCGTTTTAAAGTTAGTACCACCTGTCAAATCAAATCCTTTAATTACAAGATCTGCAAAGCCAGTATTTTTCATGGCATCAATCATTTCCTGGGGTTTAATAAACTTATTCCAATCGTGAAGTCCAGGGGGTATATGCTTGAGGGTATCTTCTAAAAGCCAAATCATTATAACTTTAGATTTCAAATTTCTATTAATTGTGTCAAACAAAAATAATCCATCTTTTTTTAAAACCCTATAAGCTTCGGAAATAACTTTTTTCCAATCGTCAACATGCTCTAAAACGTCAAAACATAAAACAACATCAAAGCTGTTTTCTTGGTAAGGAAGATTTTCGGCTACTCCCCAACGATAATCAATTTGTAAATTATTTTTTTTCGCATGTTCTTGGGCGATATTAATGGAATTCAAGGATAAATCTATCCCTGATACATAAGCGTTTAGCTTGGCTACGGATTCACAAGCCAATCCTCCTCCACAGCCAATATCTAAAACTTTAATTCCTTTCCAATCTGGCACAAAACTTGCAAAAAACTCGAATCTTGAGTTGTTAAGGTGGTTAGACAGATATAAAGTTTCGCCTTCCTTCCACCATTTCTCTGCATTCAAATCGTAGTATTCTAAATTATTTCTTTTCATTTTCGTTCCTAAATTCTATAATTTTGTATGACAAATAGATTACCTTATAATTTAGGTAAACAAACCCTATTTCTAGAAGTAATCAAGCTTTATAACGTTAGATATCAACAGTCGTGATGTTTAAGCGATCGCCTGCAATTGTTTATTTTGTAAGTTTTGCTCGATGTGCTGCATTTCCTTGATTGTCTGTCCAGTCACAATCCCGTAAATTTCGGTGTAGATTTTTCCGTATTTGACTTTCTCTAAAGCTGATAAAATGATAAAATCTTTGCGATCCAATTCTGCTTTCAAAGTTACTAAAATCGAGTCCAACGTCCCATCCATGCGATAGTCAGTGGAATATTTAGCCACCTCCTTTCCAAGGGACAGTAGGGTATGGCGCTGCAAGCACAGCGGAGTCGAACCATTGACTCGAAAATTAACATCAATTACATAAAATTGCCCGTCTTGGTCTTCCAACACGTCGAAGCCAATGAAGCCGAAATAACCGACTTTATGAGCATACTGACCAATAGCAGCAATCATCTCGTAGAACTTGCTCATGTCAGTTTCGCGGTAGTGAATCAGTCCCCCTAAATAGTTGCCCTCTGGGGTGACGAGTTGACTCGTGGTGCCGATGAGTGTTATGTCTCCTGCTTTGTTGACATAGAATTGCACGCAATAGTTCTGCACCTCATTTTTGACGAACTCTGAGACAATAATCGTATCGAGCAACTTGATATCAAGATATTTTCTGATTTCTTCAAGGCAGTAGTTCAGATCGCTGGTGCTTTTAATAATATAAGTGCCTTCCCCTGAAAGTCCGTGGGAGGTTTTGATTAAGTATGGGAATTGTGGTAACTCAATATCTTCAAGACTCTGGGTGTGCAAATTGTAGCTTGAGTATTTCGGACATTGCACTCCTAAGTCGGCTAGGGTTACTTTACTCAGCAAGCGGTAGTGGGTATCTGGATTAACGGCGTGTTTTTCTGGTTGCAGATTATCAAAGGGAAATAAAGTGATGAGGTTGTCAAACTGGGAGTTATGACTAAGGTCATCTAGATAAGTAGAGCAATCCATCATCTCCATATTGGAGTCGCTGAAGCCCAAATGCTCCTGCCAGTAGTTAATTAGTAACTTTGGCGGTGAAATAATCACAATTCCTGGAAGGGTGTCGCCTAACACAGCCAGATTTTTCCAAGGTTCCTTCTGGCAAATCTTATCGAAGGAGGTTTTCGTCGCTTCACTACTACCGTCTTGAATAAAGTATTTTTTACTATTGGGGTAAGCTGCCCAACTGCCAGTCGCAGGGTAATTTGGGATGAACGCATAACGTGCATCTGTAATGTCTTGAGCAAACAGATTAGATAAATAACTTCCTTGAAAGTACTGAAAGTCGTATTTTAAGTTCATATCTAGTTTTAATTAAACTGTTTTCAAGACCCAATCACCTAAGGTATTAGTTGCGGAATTTTGATTCCTCTATCTGCAAGCAGAAACGATAGGCGAAAAATTCCGCACTAATTTCAGTAAGCCTAGTGGTCTGTCTCATTAGTTATGAGGGATCGCGGGTATTCAGATCCCCGACTTCTTAAAGAAGTCGGGGATCTGTAACCCATGACATTTAATGAGACAAAGCAGGAGCTTCTTTTTTGGTAAACACAGCCACCTTGTCTTGTCCCGTGGTTATGTAAGCGCAAGCCATATGTGATGAATTATACGCCCAACCAATTCGTCCCTGACGGTCTAAGAGAATACACCCAGCTTCTCCTGCAACCTTAGATTTCAAAGTCTCGATCGCCTTCTGTGCTGCCTCGTCTGGGTGTCTGTCTCCATCTAGAAAATCAATCGCAGTTTTAGCCAAAACCACCGGGATAATCGACTCACCATCACCTGTGGTTGAGCAAGCGCCGAGTTTATTGTCAGCGTACAAGCCACAGCCGACAAGAGCAGTATCGCCGACGCGACCGGCTTGCTGATTCGTAGTGCCGCCAGTTGAGGTGCCAGCAGCTAAGATGCCGTTAGCATCCAAAGCCACACAACCAACTGTGTTGGGGCGATCCAGAACTTCCTGATCCTCCTTCCACTGCTCCCGCTGCTCATCCGCGATTAAGTCTTCTTTTTTACACATCTCGGCTCCGTTGTCGGCGGCAAAGCGTTCTGCACCCCGCGCCACTAACATCCTGGGTTTTTCATCCATAATTTTCCGTGCCACCGAGATTGGATGACGTATGCCCTGAACTGCTGCGATCGCTCCCCAACCTAAGGAAGATCCTTCCATTATCGCCGCGTCTAGCTCTACCTCTCCCTCGGTGTTAAGAGTCGCGCCAAGACTGGCGTTAAAGGTCTGGTCAGCTTCAAGAACGCGGATAGCTGCCTCAACTGCTTCTGCGGCAGTACCCCCATTTGTCAGCACTGCCCAACCAGCCTCTGCTGCTGCTGTGCAGCCTGCATTATTAGCTGCAACTTTGTCTTCGGAGATGGTTTTTGCTCCGCCGTGAACAATAATACCTAATGTCATAGAGTTTCCTTTTTTGATTTTGAATTTTGTCTGACAGAAATTGCCTGAACAACTTCGTCAATTAGTAAAGTCTCTAAACCCAAGCGTTGAATTATTGAAATAAACAGGGCTTCAGGGTACTTTTGCTCTCGCAAAGTTGATCGCTTAAATAGCGATCAACTTTGTTAAAGGCAATGTGTAGAGACGTGAGGGCACGTGCTTCAAATTTCGCGTCTCTACGAATGTGGTGAACTTGAACTACTAGTAAGCGAACGACTGATAAACCTCAGTTCCGGCAACTTCGTCAAGTGATTCCACAATCGGATTAAAGCGTAATAAGTGACGCCCTCGTTCGGATAGTGTGGTCATAGCAGCACGCGGTATCTGGATAGACACCTCAGGACGATACAGCCAGCGACGGCTATAGCCAATTACGACCATTGGACGCGGGATGTCTGTGTAGTTAGGTGTGCCACGGTGAAGACCACGCACATCGCGAATCATTACGTCTCCTAGTTGCATAGTTACGGGTTCCAACTTAATTTCACCCGACTCTATACGGCGCAATGCTTCTTCTTTAGGCATCATGTGCGTACCCCGCGCAATCTCCATCGGTCCGTTTTCCAAGGTGACATCTACCAGTGGGAAGTTGACTGCTAGCTGATACGGGGGTGTTTCCATACCAGTTTCCGGGAAGAGTGGCAAAGTATCGCGATGTATGTCTTGATAGTCAGAATGCAGCAAAGGCGTATCTGTCGCCAACTGGCACATCACAAAATCAGGCGCTACCAAGCGTTCCACAATATCTAGGATATCTTCATCTTCATAGATACTGGTATCAGCAAATGGAGCGGCGAAAGGCAAAGTTACATAATAGCGGGCTGTACCTCGATTACGCAGCTCTCCTTCGCGGGCGATATGTTCAGTTAGCTTTGGGATGAAAGCAGAGTGCCAAGCTTTGAGTGTTGCTTCGGAAAAGTGATTGGGCAACACGCAGAAGCCGTCGTTCAGTACCGATTGGGTGAACGATTGTATTTGTTGAGGGTTGTAGCGTCTTGTCATCATATCTTGATTTTAGACACAATCCACAGCTTTTAGCTTTGTGTAACTGCGTTCTGTAGTTCTGGCGTGGCAACGCTTTCGTCAATTAGTTGCAGCGATCGCCCTTTTAAAGTCTCTAAACCCAAGCGCTTAGTTGCGGAAATAAATACCGCTTCAGGATATTCTTGTTGCGCTTTCGCCAAAGTTTCGCTATCTACAGAGTCAATTTTGTTAAAGACAATCAAACTGTTTCCTGGGATAGCAGGCATTTCTGCGAGTATTTCCTCTACACTTGCGATATGACTTTCCCAAGCTGGATGGGACAAATCCACCAGATGAAGCAACACATTTGCCTCAATTACTTCTTCCAGGGTGGCGCGAAAAGCATCTATTAGCGCTGGTGGAAGTTCGTGAATAAAGCCGACAGTATCTGTCAGCAGAATAGTTCTGCGTTCTTGAGTTTCGGGATTTGTAATTACCAGCTTGCGCGTTGTCGGGTCAAGGGTGGCAAATAGTTGGTCTGCTGTATAAACCTCCGCATGAGTTAACACATTCAGCAAAGTGGATTTACCAGCATTGGTGTAACCGACTAATGCGACAACAGGAACTTCTTGCTTTTGTCGCTGTTGTCTAATGCGATCGCGATGAGCTTGTAGTTGGTTTACTTCTTGCTGTAACTGAGCAATTCGCCGTTGAATTACTCGTCTTTCTGTTTCTAATTTAGTTTCACCAGGTCCTCTGGTACCAATTCCAGCACCTAATCTGGACATTTCCCGACCTTGACCGCGCAACCGTGGCAGCATATATTCAAGTTGGGCTAATTCAACTTGCAATTTACCCGCTTGGGATTGAGCGCGTTGAGCGAAAATATCTAAAATTACCTCGGTTCTATCTATAACTCGCAGCCCAATCTCATTTTCCAAATTGCGAGCTTGTGAGGCAGAAATATCTCGGTCAAAGACAATTAAATTAGCTCCCACCTTTTGAGCTTGAAAAGCGATTTCTTCAATTTTTCCCTTACCGACAACAGTTTGGGGATGGGGACGACTTCGCTTTTGTTCCACTGTGTCTGATACGATTCCGCCAGCAGTTTCTACCAAACGAACTAGTTCTTGCAGTCCATCTTCAAACCGTTGTTGAGAAATATCATCTGTCTTCAATCCCACCAGCAGCACTTTATCCTGGTCAGATACAATGTCTTGATATGACATGCGATCGCCAGAGTCAGAAATCTCCTTTTCCCATTCACCAACTAAGTCGTCAAAGTCTTGCTCTGTTAAGTCATCTAAACTTAGGGGAGGAGAAATCTCCCAAGGCTTTTCAGCATTGGGGACAAGGTTAGCTAAGAAAGCTTCTTTAACATTGCTAGTGGCTGCTTTTTTGTGTCTTCCACCTTCACTCCCAGCCAAGATTAACACTACAAGAGCATCTAAGCGCTGGCGTGCCATTGCAATTAATGCTGCTTCATCAGGTGGATCTGATTTAAATTGAGTCGCAACACAATGAATTCCGCTCAACCGTTCTGCACTGTGTCGCGGTAATTCTTCAGGTGGAATTTGGGTTTGGCTTGGCGTTCCTACAGCAATTCTGATAACTTGCCCGCGCCGATTAATATAACAACAAATCGGATGATGGATTTCTGTACTGATTTCACCTAAGGCTTGGGCAAATTCCTGCGTAATGAATCTATCTCCCGGTTGTCGTTCGTCGTAAAGCCGCTGTAATAACTTGATTTGACTCGATTTTATCCCTTGAGTATTTCCGTAAATATTTTGCATATTACTAACAGTTTAAATTTATTGAGTCTATTGATTTTAAACTTACCTTTTTTTCATCTTGGCTTAATCTACCAAGCGAGATAAGCAAAATAACTTGCTAATTAACCTAGAAGTAAAGTAGCTATATTCAAAGAAATTATTCAACTTAATCAAAAGCTTATGCCAGCTTCTATCAAAGGTTAACATATGAAGGCAACATAAATTTTATTATTGTTTTAAAAGGAAGACAAATAATTTGAAACTGCATTTAAATTTCCCATTTTTTAATTATCAAGTTTCAAATTTATAGGCATCACCGTAGCTGAGATATTTGACGCGGGTGTTCTAGTCTGCAATCTTTGCGATCGCCTAAATAAATTCCTCGCTTGGGCGACTTGAAAACGGTTTAATTGTTGTCATAAATTGCTATTGCTGTTTACAGTTTCCAGAAAGTGCCGTAGTTCGGATTAGAGAGCAGAAGGAAATGTCTCTGGAGGTTCGACTGTCTCAACCTGCGGAGTGCGGTCAAGAGGTTCAACGCCTTTAGTGTCATTAATGTGAATCACAGCGTCAAACTGGTCGGGGAGTCGCGCATAAAAATAATGGCTTGTGCGTTCGCTTTGCGGTCGGTAAATAACGCCAATGGCTCGTTCTAATCTAGGTTTTTCTAGTTTTGTCACAGCGTGATTTTCTTGCCGCAAGTTCAGGAAAAACCCAGGCAAGCCTGTATTATTGAACAAAGCTTCGTAACTTTCTGGCAAAGCCGGACGCACAAGTTTTAGTTCTGCCAGTCCACCCCAACGGGAAGCCGCCGTAACTGTCCCCGTGTAAGTGGTAAAACCTACCAGGACGGTATCATCAGGATACTTATCGCGCACCATTTGCCCCAAATTTAGTTCCCCTGCTACTCCCATATCTGTGGCGCGAACATAGCCTAAATGAGAGTTATGCGCCCACACCACAACCTTCGTAGGGCTTTGGAGTTTGTCAAGGTGGGCAACAAGGTGGTCGAGAGTTTCTGCCATATGGCGATCGCGCAGGTTCCACGACAACACCTGCCCGTGGAACATCGCCCGATAGTATTCCTCAGCATTCTTCACCAAGCGGGCGTTTTGTTCGGCATAGAAAAACTCATCTGCTGCTAATTGCCCATCTTGTTCCGCGTACTCTGACGTTCGCCGTTGCAACTCCCGCAACTGATTGACAGCTTCTTCCTCGCAGGATTGGCTCAAACCATAAGCGGCAGCATATCCATAGGCTTGACTATCCTCCTCAAAATGTTCTAAGCAGGAGTAGCGGTGACGGGCGCGTTGTGCGGCTTCTGGGTCAACTTTATCCAGATATGTCAACACTTCCTGGATGGAGGCATACATACTGTAAAGGTCAAGCCCATAAAAGCCTGTTTTGATTGCCTGCGATGATAGGGAATCGTTATATTGTCGCAACCAACCGATAAAATTCACCACATCGGTATTGCGCCACATCCAACTGGGGAAGCCCTGGAAACCCGCCAATGCTTCATTTGGTGTCGGGTCGTCGTTAACTCCGCGCACGTAACGATTAACACGATAAGCATCGGGCCAGTCTGCCTCGACAGCTACCGCTGTAAAGCCTTTTTCTTGAATCAGGCGTTTGGTAATTTCCGCCCGTTGTTCATAAAATTCATGAGTACCGTGCGATGCCTCACCAATAAGGACAAAGCGAGCATCACCAATTAAATTCAGTAACTCATCGTAATCAGAAGCAGCACCTGTGATTGGCTGTGCCGCTCTTTTGATTACATCTGCTAATTGCGTGGTTGTTGCATCTGCCATGATGATTCTCTAGCTGCAATAACGGTAGTTGAGTGCGAATAGCAGGCTGATTTTGTCATTGCGATGTCTCTGGTTAACTGCGATCGCTTGAAACTAGACGATGTGCTAACAATTGTTTGGCGCGTTCGGCTTTGCGGCATTCTTGCTGTTGAATTTCGCGGAAAAATTCGATAAGTTCGGTGTCTCCCTGTTCTTCTGCATCTTGAGAGTAAATTTCATAAGTTTCAGCACCCTCCAAAGCATGGTAGAGGACGCTGATTAAGTCGTAATGCTCATCAGCAGTGCCAGTAAGTTGATTGCCATTCATAGTGTTAGTCATGTTCTATTCTCCAATAACAATTTGGCAAAGTTGATACTAAGGCTGAACTTCTTGAAGCGTGCTAATTTTTGGGATAACTAGCCTAATTTGACGACCAATTGAGTAATTATTCGTGATTTTTTAGCGTCTTTATGGTTAATTAAACCTGACATAAGCTAATTTTGCTCGTGAACGTAAATTTTCACTGCACAAAATTTAGCTTTATATGCTTATGGTAAAAAGCTAATCATTATTTTCCCTCTAACTAACGAGAGTGATAAATTATGAACTACTCTCTCTTAAAGAAGGTTTCGTTATTAAGCGCAAATGTGAACTTGAATACAATTGATTAATTAAATAATATTAAGATTTATTAAACCGATTGACTAAATTATAAAAACCCTTTTTAATAATGTGAAGCAAATGGCGTTGCATAAATCAGAAGCGAGAAAGGGAGAATGCTCATTGCACTACAACATTTATTGTAAGATGTGGTTGTGAACACCCGCCCTATATTTAATTTATCCATGCCGTTTTTGATGCCACTGCCAAGCGTGGGAGATAATTTCCTCTACGTTTGGATACTGCGGATGCCAACCTAAAATTTTAGTTGCTTTGTCGCTGCTGCCAACTAAAATAGGGGGGTCGCCTGGTCGGCGATCGCACTCGACAATTTTGATTTCTTTTCCTGTTATTTGAAGAGCAGTTTCTATCACTTCTCGGACAGAAAATCCGCTACCATTCCCAAGATTAAATACTTCACTGTCTCCCTCTTTCAACAAATATTCTAAACCCAAAACATGAGCTTGTGCTAAGTCAGTTACGTGAATATAATCACGAATACAAGTACCATCTGGGGTAGGGTAATCAGTGCCGAAAATCGAAATAGATTCGCGCTTACCTAAAGCCGCTTGTAGTACCAATGGTATAATGTGACTTTCTGGTTCGTGGTCTTCGCCTAGGCTACCATTTGGGTCAGCACCTGCGGCGTTAAAGTAGCGAAAACGGACGGATTTAAGATTATAAGCTGTATCGAAATCAGATAATATTCGCTCTACCATCCACTTGCTAGTTGCATAAGGACTGATAGGGTCTTGCGGATGGTCTTCGGTAATCGGCACAAACTTCGGTACACCATAAAGAGCGCAAGTAGAAGAAAAGATAAACTTGTTAATAGAAGCAGCAAGCATTGCTTCTAAAAGCGTCAGCGTACCTGTAACGTTGTTGTGGTAATATTTGGCTGGGTCAGTGACAGATTCACCCACGGCGATGTAAGCAGCAAAATGCATTACCGCAGTGATATTGTGGGTTGTAAATATGTTATCCAAAAGAGCGCGATCGCTCATATCACCAACAATCAACTTAACTTGCAAAACCTCTTCTACAAGTTCTCGATGCCCATTCGACAGATTATCAAGCACAATTACCTCATAACCTGCTTGCTTCAAGGCTAATACTGCATGAGAACCAATATATCCGGCTCCACCTGTTACTAATATGGTTGTCATAACTAAGAAATGGTTAGTAGTTAGCGGTTAGTAGGAAGGTCAACTAACTACTAACAAACAACAAAAATCTAAAATCGTTGACACTCATCAAAATAGCGAGACATCGCACTGTCAAGAGATGACATTAACTCACCCCTATTGCTACCAAGAACGCTGTAATTTGGGCGTTTAGCGCTGAAACCAAGTTCTTGCGTTGGCAGGGCAATAATATTACTAGGATTAAAGCCTGCTTTTTTCGCTGCTAGCCGTGCCAAGTCTGCCCAAGTTATAGCGCTCTTGTTTGCCAAATGCCATAAGCCACACTCGCGGTCAATCAATAAATCAAGGCTAGCATGGACAAGATCCGGCACATAGGTAGGTGAAACAATGCCATCTTCTGCGGCGACGAAAGTATTCCCAGCAGATAATTGTCGCAGGGCGATTGTGACGAAGTTGTAATCATCCCAAGGTCCAAAAAAGGCACTGGTGCGAATCACTAGCGATGAGGGATTAACCTTCAATACCAGCTTTTCAGCCAAAGCTTTGCTACACCCATACACATTCAGGGGAGCGACAGTATCACTTTCCATATAAGGGTTGGACACCGTACCATCAAATACTAAATCTGATGAGAAAGTTAGCAGCGCCACGTTATGACGAGCGCAAGCAGTAGCTAAATTTGCTGCACCCTCAGCGTTTACCCTGATACAAATATCTGGTTCTCGTTCTGCATCGTCTACCCGCACATATCCCGCAGCGTTGACAACTGCCCACGGTTTCAACTCTGATAGCACCGCATCCACAGAGGCAGGATTGGCGATGTCGATTTCTTGGCGTGATAGCAACTGATATGTAATACCCCGCAGTTCGCACAGCCGCGCAAAAGCCTTGCCTAAAGTTCCTGTCGCACCGACGATGACAAGGGGTGCAGAAGGAGATGATGGAATTCTTGTGTCTTTTGCTACTCTGCCTACTTCTCCCACTCCGCAACTGACCGCAGGGTATAATAAGCGCTGTTGCCGATGCCACCATCCGGGTGTATCAAGTACTGGATGATCAATTTTGCGCCCAGCGGCTAAATCACGGATCATAGAAGCGATCGCTGTCGGTCTGGGACGTGGAGACCGCAAATCAAACACGCCTGATTCGTAATCGCCGACCCAGCGAGTTACTAAGCTAGTCCAATCGTAGGTGCCCAGCAGCGACCAAGCAGTGACAGCACGGACATCTACACCTTGATCTCGTAATGAGAGAGCTGCATTCCAAATCTCATAAAGCCAGCGCAGCTGCTCCTCACGGGTACAGTTGAGGTGAGCTTCAGTAACAGCAATCGGCAGTTTGTAGCGTTCCCATGCTTCTAGTAGCAAGGTGCGCGGACCGCCTGCACCGTCAGCACAAACCCTTACTGCTTCTATATCTGCGTATTCATCCTGCCCATTGCCCCCATGCGAGCAAGCCGGATAGCGTTCTTTGCGTTCATCCAGAAAGCGATCGCTTGTCAGGTAGTGGTTAATCCCCATGATGTCCGGTGGACAGGGATTTTGCAAAAACCACTCCAATTGAGCTTCACTAATGCCGCACTTGCGTAAATAACCCCACATTGGATGTGTAGAATTGAGGCGACCGCACAGTAAATCAAAGGTCAACCAGCGACGTTCATTCTCTAACTCTGCCTGATACGCCAGCTTCGGCGTACTGTAAACCTTGCCCAAATCGTCAGTTTGCACTAGTTGGGCATTCGGGTTGACTTCCCGGATTGCCTTCATCGAAAGAGCGATCGCACGACACTGACCCAACAAAGCACGAGCAAAAGTTAAGTCATCACGCCCGTGAGGATACCAGTGTCCATACATCCCGCTAAATCGCGCCGTTGTCAATGGTTCGTTTACAGGTGTGTAATGCGTCACCCAAGGATAGCGTTCTGCTACAGCACCAGCGTACAAAGCTAATTTTTCTGGAAATTCTGGGTCTACCAAACTTGTGTGACGCGGACCACTACCATGATGTACTAATCCCACAATTGGATTGATACCCAGCGAGCGCAATCGCCCCAGTCGCTCATCCGCCCAAGACCAGTCAGCATTCTCCAACCCATTGGGCGCGGTTCGCTCCCACAACACCGGGTAGCGGATCGCCTTTATCCCCAGTTCGGCGAATAAATCAAGGTCATCCAAGCGCATTGCATGACCGTTGCGTTCTAACTGGTCGAAATACTCCTCACGTACACGATTAACCGTACACTCCACACCTGCCCACACTTCTAAGGGAAGTTTTGACTTATGAGTGTTAAGTGTTGAGTTTAAGACAGAAGCCATAATTCACAATTCAAGCTGATATTCTGTTTTTTTTCTCTTTCTATGCGCTAAGGCGCACGCTGCGCGAACGCGCTCTTGGTGTCTTCGTGGTTCATTAAATTAGTGAACCACAAAGAACACAAAGAATTCATTCTCAAGCCCTAACTGGGATTTGTTTGTAAATAGAAAGAGCCTGAGCAACACATTGATCCATGTTGTAATACTTATACGTTGCCAAGCGTCCGACAAAATACACACCAGCAGTTTCATCAGCCAGCGCCTTGTATTGCTTGTAAACTTCCTGATTTTCAGGACGTGGCACAGGGTAATACGGATCTCCTTCAGCCTTGGGAAACTCGTAAACTATGCTAGTTTTAGAGTGTTCCTGTCCAGTCAAATACTTAAACTCTGTAACGCGAGTATACAGCTGTTCATTCGGGTAGTTGATGACTGGTGCTGACTGAAACATTTCTTTGTTGTGCGTCTCGTGCTTAAAATCAAGCGATCGATAAGGCAGTTTGCCAAAGCGATAATCAAAATACTCGTCAACAGGACCGCTGTAAACCATTTCCCGGCAAGGTATCGCTTTTTGGATTTCCCGGTAATCGGTATTCAGCATTACCTTAATGTTCGGGTGATTTAACATATTCTCGAACATGCGAGTAAAGCCATGCAGCGGCATTGCTTGATAAGTATCAGTAAAATATCGGTCGTCGCGATTACTACGGGTGGGAATCCGGGCTATTACTGATTTATCCAGTTCCGAAGGGTCGAGTCCCCATTGTTTGCGAGTGTAGCCCCGGAAGAACTTTTCATACAGTTCCTGACCAACTTTGCTCACCACCACATCTTCACTAGTGCGAATGTATTCTCTTGGTTGGGCAAGCGACTTGTAAAAATCCTCCACCTGAAATGAATTGAGGTTCATTCCATAAAGTTTGTTGATGGTGTCGAGGTTGATGGGAATGGGAACAAGCTGTCCGTCTACGCTGGCAAGAACGCGATGTTCATAGCTACGCCACTGTGTAAACTGCGAAAGGTATTCAAACACTTCGCGGGAGTTGGTGTGAAAAATGTGGGGACCATATCTGTGTACGAGGACACCATGATCATCATAATGGTCGTAGGCGTTGCCGCCGATGTGGTTGCGTTTGTCAACAACTAGCACTTTTTTGCCAGACTGAGTTGCCAAGCGTTCAGCGATGACGCTTCCAGAAAAACCCGCACCGACAATCAAGTAATCGAAGACAAAATCTCTGGTAATGATGCTTGGCGCTTGGGGGATATTTGCAACTGTGCTATCTTGACGGGCAGCGATCGCCGAATCTATAAGTTGCATCATCGATCCCCAAGTTCTATCCCACGAAATCTGCTCTAAAAATGCATCTACCCGACTCAGCCAGCCTGATGCTGCGGTGTCTTCTTGCATAGCCTGTTCTGCTGCGGTGACGAACTCCGAAGCCGTGTCTGCAATTCGCACCAGCTTCAAGTCTCCGTAGGGACGCACCACATCTCGAATCGAAGTAGACACTACAGGCTTACCTGCGGCAAGATACTCTGGGGTTTTAGTTGGACTAATAAAGCGCGTTGATTCGTTCCGCGCAAAAGTTAGCATCGCCAAATCCCACCCCGCCAAATATGCAGGTAATTCTTTATAATCTTTACCACCGAGATAATGGATATTCTCGCGTTGGGGCAGAAGTGCTGGGTCGATTTTCACAACTGGACCAATTATCACCAAATGCCAGTCAGGACGCGTATCAGCAATTCCTGCCAGCAGATCAATATCCATCCGTTCGTCAATCACGCCAAAGAACCCAAGACGCGGGTGAGGAATATTAGCTTGATCTGCTGGTTCTTCTTTCAGATTTCTCGCCTGGGCAAAATGTGGTACATCCACACTACTTGGAAACGCATAGACATGCGGGTGCTGGTTCACCTTGCTTTCATAAAGGCTTTGTCCACCTGTAAACACCAAGTCTGCACGGCGGAAAAGTTCGGCTTCGTAGTTCTTTAAAGCGGATGACGCACCTTTGAATGCAGATAATTCATCCATGCAATCGTAGAGTACTGCTTCTGGCTGCAAGTGGCTTGTAAAAGCGATCGCCATCGGCGTGTAGTACCAAAACATGTACTTGCGGATGTTATGCTGTGCAAACAAGCCATCAATCAACACTTTTAAATCCGCGTTGATATTGTCTTCACTCAAACCGGATGGTAGGTGTGGAACAACAACCACTACCCCATTCTTATCTTGGCTTACTTCCAAGCGTCCCAACGGTTCGGTGCTAAACATCGGCTCTTCAATAAAGAAAACCCGCCGTCCTTGAGCGCAACGAACTAGAAGATGCTGCGGTCTTTGATAAACGAAATTCCAACGCAAATGAGAAAAACAAACTATATCAGGCGTATCTATAGAAGCTTCTTTAAAGCTTTTGTTGGATAAAGATAACTTCTGCAATTTCGATGCACCTGATGATTGCGGTTCAGTTAGTGTCGATAGCTTATTTAGCGACTTACCATTACTGATACCGTTATTCTTTATTTGAGTCTGTTCGCCCGACATAGGTTATCTCAATTTTGTGTTTGTAGGAAATTGACTTGTCCACAAATGCTCTTTATCAGATAATATAATTGCCAAAAATTACCTTTGAGCTTAATTTATTTCAAGCCAAATGGCATTAATAATTATCTGAACAAGGAAGCTTTTGTTATTTTATTGCCTGCTTAGAAACTACTAAGGCTATTTACCTTAATAGCATTTACATCGCTTTTATCTTAGAATAGGGCTAATTATTTATTTAATCTTCTATCAAGAGAGATATTTGTTTCCAGTCAAGGAATATAACCGATATGAAGTTTGTTAGTAATCCTGAATACAAAATTATCTGGAAAGATTTAACTGCAATAAATAGATTAGGGCAAAGCCAGTACTTAATATGTTTAAAATTTAAGCATAGATTGAGCATTCAGGATATTTCAGGACTTACGCATTGACAGGAAGTTGACTATGTGCATTCAAGCCAACCTTTTGTTTAAGATGTTCCAGAATGAAGTCACGAGCTACCTGAAGAGATAAATTTCTTTGGAGTTCATACCAGTTT
>JAHHID010000077.1 GCA_019359015.1 Spirirestis rafaelensis WJT71-NPBG6 | reverse complement strand
ATTTGTGCGTTACGAATCTTGTGTGCGCTCCCTTTCCCCTTTTTGACGATGCTTTCCAATTCTGCCCGTTCTTCTGTACTGAGCCGCACGATATACCTTGGTCGTTCCATTGCCCCCCCTTTTCCGGCTTTGTGATGGCCAATCCCTGAAAAATTATCCGGCAATCGTCAATTAATATCTACTAGACAACTATTGCGGAATCAAAAAGCAGCAGTTTTTAGACGTTTTCCATTCACGATTATTCTTAAGGAATCGCGTCTTGAAGCGCCAGTATCAGCACTCAGATTAAAGATAGATCCTGGTGCAAAGCATACAGGGATTGTATTGGTTAACGATGCCAATGGTGAGGTAATATTTGCTGCTGAATTAAAGCACAGAGGATTTGTTATTCGAGATGGTTTAACTTCTAGAAGACAATTGCGTAGAAGTAGAAGGAGTAGAAAAACCAGATATCGTCAACCACGTTTCTTAAACAGAACTAGACGAGAAGGATGGCTAGCACCAAGTTTGCAGAGTCGAATTGAAAATATCAAAACTTGGGTTAACAAGCTACGTAAATTTGCACCAATCGCAGCAATAAGTCAGGAGCTAGTACGCTTTGATATGCAGTTAATGCGTAATCCTGATATACAAGGTAAAGAGTATCAACAAGGTACGCTCACTGGTTACGAAACTAGAGAATATCTATTAGAAAAGTGGAATAGGCAATGCGCTTACTGCGGAATCAAAGATGTTCCATTGCAAGTAGAGCATATTCACCCAAGAGCTAAAGGAGGTTCCAACTCAATCACCAATCTTACGTTAAGTTGCCAGAAGTGCAACAGCAGAAAAGGAACTAAAGATATTAAATATTTTCTGAAAAAAGACTTATCTAAATTAGAGAAAATTCTTAAAGAAGCTAAACGACCTTTGGCAGATGCAGCAGCAGTTAACGCAACTAGATTTGCATTATTTGAAGTTTTGAAAGCAACTAAGTTGCCTGTAGAAACTGGTTCTGGTGGATTAACAAAGTTTAATCGCAGTCAACAGAACTTACAAAAAACCCATTGGGTTGATGCAGCTTGTGTTGGGAAATCAACGCCACTTTTAAATATTAAAGGTGTTAAGCCTTTGTTGATTATTGCTAATGGTCACGGTACACGTCAATCATGCAGAACTGACAAGTTTGGATTTCCAAATCGTCATTGTTCAAGAACTAAATTTCACTTTGGTTTTCAAACTGGCGACATGGGTGCGATTCGTTTAATCTAAATAAGCAGAAATGCTTAGGGACGATTAGCTGGTTTCATTAGCCAGACAACTGAATGACCTTGTAGGTGAAAATCCTACCGCCTAGGTGCAAGGCTGAAAGCACTTCCCCTACGGTAGCGACTAGTCATCAATCCGTAAAGCGGGGATGAAAGGTGGCTCTACTAACAGCCTAAGTTGGTAATCCATCAAGCAAAGTACCCATGAGTAAAGCCTCGGCTTGAAGACACGCCTGAATCGTCGTTACCTGTAGAAGGTCTTTCTAAATCACGTAGACGCGATAGAGTTAGCCTTATTCGATACGCCGATGACTTTGTAATTCTCCACGAAGACATAACCGTTGTCCAAAGATGCCGGGAAATAATCTCGGAATGGTTAAAAGGCATTGGGTTGGAATTAAAGCCTAGCAAAACAAGATTGGCTCACACCCTCACAGAATATAAGGGTGAAAAACCAGGAATCAAATTCCTTGGTTTCAATATACGCCAATTCCCTGCGGGAAAATACCGTACAGGGAAAAATACCAACGGAAAATTACTAGGTTTCAAGACCATCATCACCCCAAGTAAAGAAAAGCAAAAGGTACACTACGATAAAATCGCTAAGGTCATAGAATCCCATAAGTCAGCCCCGCAAGCGGGACTAATAAGACACTTGAACCCCATTATCAGGGGATGGGCAAAATACTATGCAACTGTAGTAAGCAAGGATACTTACTCGAATCTAGATCACCTCATGTACCAAAAGCTAATTGCTTGGGTAAAACGCCGACATCCACACAAAAATATTAAGTGGATGATAGATAAATACTGGCATACCATCGGGGATAACAATTGGGTATTCGCAACGAGGCAAGAAGGAAAAACCTCTCTGCGGTTACTATCACACAAAGACACACCAATAGTGCGTCATGTGAAAGTTAAAGGCGAATCGTCACCATACGATGGGAATCTGGTTTACTGGAGTTCAAGAATGGGTAATAACCCAGAAATGCCAATTAGGACTTCAAAACTCCTGAAAAAGCAAAAAGGGAAATGCGCTCATTGTAAAATGTTTTTCCGTGAAAACGACGTGATGGAAGTTGACCATATTATCCCAAAATCAAAAGGTGGAAAGGATGATTACAAAAATCTTCAACTTTTACATAGACATTGCCATGACACAAAGACTGCTAATGATGGTAGTCTTGGCACAAAATCCGGTTGTAATAGTGCCGAGCCTAAGCCCACCAGAAAACTCGTAAGAGTTGAGGATAAATGGGTAATGAGGTATGCATGACAAGCACCAAACCATTGAGGAGCCGTGTGAGGTGAAAGTCTCATGCACGGTTTTGAAGACCAACGGGGTTGGTGACAGCCTCGTTGAGTTTAATTTAAAGCGACAGTCACTACAGGCAAGAAAATCGGTCAATATGTTGGGAGAATTGCCACTCGTGCAACAGGTAGTTTCAACATTTCAACAAAGGATGGATTAGTTCAAGGAATTTCGTACAAGTATTGTAAACATATTCACAAAAAGGATGGTTACTCGTATGCATTCTAAGAAATTTGTTAATTGTGACAATTAACCCTCCATTCCTCCCACCACCAAGCTGAGTAGAGCTTTGGTGGGGGTCTCCTGGAGGGGTGAGATGAAAAAGAGGGGGAAAGGGGAAAGGGGAAGAAAATATTATTTTTTATTTTTTATACCTTTTCCGCTAACGACTTTATATGTTTCGTTCCCAGGTTCTAGCCTGGGAATGCACTTATAGAGGCTCTGCCTCAATCTTCTCTTCATTGACGAGGCAGACCTTAAGAGCGCTCATTCCCAGTCTCTGACCATTGGTGACAACTTAAAGCGATCGCCAAAATGTCAAGTGGGGTGTGGAGATAAGTCCAAAGTGTCTCGCTATCGAGATTTGGGTTGATATTTAACAACTCCCAAATCTCGATTTTTGGGAGAAGTAATATCGTGTCCGGTTAAAGACTTATCATGGTTGTCCGCACTCTTGCACTCTTGCACTCTTGCAGGGGTAAAGAGGGTTTCCCGGTTTTTGCTATTATGTGGGAATTATAACTAATTAGCCGGACATGATATAAGATAAGCAATAAGGTCGTCCGCAACCTTACCTTTTTCTTAAGTTGTCACCAATTTGCAGAGCATAGGAACGAGACGACTCGTAACTCTGTTAGTGTATGACCTTATAAGCGATCGCCTGCTGATAACAAAGGGGATAAAAACAGGTGTTGATTACATCGACAAATGCAGTTGCGAACCTTGCTGAGTTTTATTGACTTCAATCCGGGCTTGGAAGGCTTCTTTCAGGTGAGGCATATGGGTGACGGTGAGAATGCAGGCGAAATCGCAAGCGATCGCATTAATCGCGGCAATTAGGCGATCGCATCCTTCGGCATCCTGTGTACCAAAGCCTTCATCTATAATCAACAATTGCAATGCTGCCCCCGCTCTTTGCGCTAATAGTTTCGCCAAAGCTAAACGAATCGCAAAGTTAATTCTAAACGCTTCTCCACCAGAGTAGGTTTCATAAGCTCGCGTTCCTCTGGCATCAGCAATTAAAATATCCAAAGTGTCTATCAACTTGGCATTTTTCTTCGCTTTACTACTTCTTCCTGCTTTCTGCGTAACAAATTGCACATGCAATTGATTTGCACTCAATCGCGAAAGTAATTGATTTGTCTCGGCTTCCAGTTGAGGCAAGACATTTTCAATCATCAGTGCTTGGATGCCATTTTTACCAAAAGCTTGCGTTAATTCCTGATACACGCGCTGTTGTCGCTTTGCTTCTTGGAGCTCTTGCTGCTGTTGCAAAAACTCAGTTTGCAGCATTTCCAAATGGTGAGCAACTTGTTCTAAACGCCCTAATTGCCCGATTTTTTCGTCGAGTTCTCGCCTACGAGCCGCAATTTGTTGCTGTAGCGTTTCAATTTGAGCAGTTGGATTTGCTGTTTGTTCAAGTTGGGCAACGATGCTTTCGAGTTGGCGCTCAATTGTTTGCCTTTCAGTTATTCTCGCATCTCTGGAGGCTTCTACTTCTTTCAATCTCACTTTGAGTTGCGGATATTGCTGTTGAGCGGACAACAGTTGTTGATAGCGCAACTGCCAAGATTGGGCTTTGCGTACACTTATGCGTATGTTGTTATGCTGCTCGGAACTGTAATTTATTTCGGCAATCTGGCGCTCAAGGGCAGCGATTTGTTTAGCACATTCAGAATTGATTTGTTCTTGCTGAATTTTAACTTGTAATTCGGCAATTTGCGCTTCAATTTGTGGTTTTCGTGCTGCGATTTGCGAACTTCGCTTAGTTGCGTCTTTAATCTGCTGGAGTTTAATTTCTGCCCACCGCCAGCGTTCAACTTCACTACGGGCGAGAGCGTGGTCTTGTTCGTTGTAATTTAGTTGTTGGAGATATTCATTTAGTTGCTGTAATTCAAGTTGTTTTTCAGGAGCGTAATCACCAAGTTCAAGCGATCGCTCTAAATGCTGTTTTTCAGCAGCAATTTGTTGTAGTTGTGCTTCTGCATCACTAGTAGACTGAAGTTTTGCTACTAATTGTCCTCTTTGTTCGCGCAATGCATCATAACTCGCCAATTTTTGGGATATTTCCCGGTATTCCTGCCTGAGTACCTGAATTTCTCTATCTGAAAATGCCATTTGCTCTCGAAATACCCACAACTGGTCTTCCGTATCCTTGTACTCTGCTTTTGTTTTATCTGCTACTCGATTCCAGTGATGTTCATCTAAAGGACGTTCGCACAACGGGCAAAGAGCATTAGGATTTTGCAGCATTTGCAATTTTTGATCCAGTTCGCCCAAAAGCCTTTCATATTCACGTTGCTGCGCTTGCAAGCGTTCGATAAAGTGACGCCTTTCCTGTCCTTTTTCCTGCACTCGTTGCAGGTAAACTCGCTTTTTCTCTAATTCCTCAATTTGCGTTCCTACATCCATTACCGCTGCGTGCAGTTGCGGTTGGCGTCCAAAAGCGCGTTGCAGTTGATTTTCTGTGGCTTGCAGTTGTTCTAGTCGCGCTACCAAACCAGCACCAACACGATCTAACTGGCTTTGCAAAGTCGCTCGCTGTTGCAATAAGGGAGACACTTGCATTTGTAGTTGATCTAAATGAGCAACTCGGTTACGCGCTGTGGTAAGTTGTGCTAAAGCGGCTTCAACTTCTTCTTTCTTGGTGAGAGTCTGCTGGATTTCTCGCTCTTGTTGCTGCAAAACATCTAATTGAGCGATCGCATGTTGTAGTTGGCGTTCGATTTCGTTAATTTGTTTCGTCAGTTGAGCGTGCAGTTGTTGACGCTGTTGTTGAGCGCGCGTGTATTCTTCAAATTTGGCGCTTAAAGATTCTTCTTGAGATTGCAGCGTTTGATATTGGGCGTAACCGGCATTTATCTGGCTTTCTTGACTTAAGATAGCTTGTAAATCTGATAGCTGACTATTAATTACTGATTGTTCTTGTTGGAGGCGATCGCAGTCAGAGCTAAGATTTTGATATTGTTGCCTGACAAAGCTCAGTTGTTCAGTCCAGTTTTGGCGCTGATGCTGGACAACTTGCAAACTTTGGATTTGAATATTATCAAAAGCTTGTATTTGTTGTAGTTGATTAAGTTCAACTTCTAATTCTGCTTGTTGTGCCTGCGTTGCTTCACGTTGTTGCAGTTGAGTTTTGCTCGACTCCAAAGAGCGCTCTAATTCTTCTACCTTAGCTTTGAACTGACGGGACGATTCTTTCGCTCGTTCTTCCAATTCATCGTATTGATTAAGTTTCAATAACTCTGCTAAAATTTCTTTGCGTTCGTTTGGACGCTTGAGCATGAACTCGTCTGCACGACCTTGACGTAGGTAGGCGGAGTTAATAAAAGTATCATAATCGAGCTTGATGTGTTCTAAAATCAAATCCTGAGTCACCCTTACCCCTTTGCCGGTAAGTGCGCGAAACCCAGAAGGTGTTTCCACTTGAAATTCTAAAACGCCAGTTCCACCGCGAGGGCGGGTGCGAATAACTCGATAAATTTGCTGGTTGCTTTGAAAAGTGAAATCAACCCTAACTTCTTTAGCGCCAGAATGGATCACATCATCTTCTACACCCGCGCGGCTTTGACCCCAAATTGCCCAGGTGATAGCTTCGAGAAGCGAAGATTTGCCAGCGCCATTGGAACCACAAATACAAGCCGTATGCAAACCCCGAAAATCTAAAGTTGCATCACGGTAACTGAGAAAGTTTTTGAGGATTAGTTGTACTGGGATCATCGAGGCTATAGCGCCACATCTACTTTTAATAAATAACAGTACAGATGCACTGAAGTTAGTTTAGCTATCTTGAAATCATGTTTCTAGTATTGAAGACTTTAATTTTACAAAAATTAACAATAGGATCGTCGTATTTTTGTTGTTAGACAAAAGAATTTTATTATCTCCAAAGAAAAATTAACCCGTCGCTGGCTTTGGTATTCAGTTGCGTACTTAACAAAGCCAGGGGATAAATAAAGCCGATAGTAGAAAGAACTTTCCCCTACAGTCGGATGCCTCCTCCAATACTTTTGCTGATCATCACTGATGAATAAAAATCGGGGGGATAGGCAGGAATTATATTTGCCATCACAGTTTATATAGTAGGCGATCGCTTTTTCTGGATAATCTGAAAAACTAAGTAAGTCGGGGTGGGTTTTGTTTGTATAGCCACGACTTCTAGTCGCTAAGGCATATTTTGCTTTAACTAATTGCGATCGCTTTCGTTTAAGCTTGACCGAGGTATCAAGACAATATCTGTACTTACTATAAATTTGGTGTTGCTGAATTTCAGTATGACAAAACTTACGCCAAGAGAAGTTTAAGGGGAGAATCTAAAGTAAAAAGAAACTATTTATGCATAAGATTGCAAATTTGTCTACAATATAAGTAAGAGTTCGCAGTAAGCCGATTCGCTTCTATTCAATGGCATACATATGTGGGCATGAACAGTAAAAAAGACTGTGGAACAATTTCGGTAACATTGCGTCATTAATGAGTCTGACCGTTGATTTCTTTAGCCTTATCAGCAGTATAAATGTGTCAAGGAACAATAAACTTAAAATTACCGTCAGATAAACTCTTTTACTTTCGGAATATGCCTATAGAGAGGTTTAAAAAGTTTTAGAAACAATCTCAGTAAATCGACGTCATTAAACACATGATAAAAACAAACGGAAACCCTCTTATGACTCGCCCTAACCGCTGGAAATATGCAACGGCTGCACTCATGTCAATGGCAATTAGCACAGGTGCTATTGCCCCCATGTTTGTATCCACACCTGCTAGCGCACAACGCATTTATGGTCAATCTAGATCAGTTTCTATTCCTACCGGAGTGACATTTCCTGTAGCTTACGACAAAGACAAAGTTGTTGTTACTCCTGGGGAAACTGTCCCCTTAACACTGACAGTTGCAACCAACATTATTGATAGCGCCAGAAATGTATTAGTTCCTGCGGGAACTCAAGTTGTCGGACAGTTGCAACCAGTAACTAGAAATGGTAAGCAAGCTGTTCAATTCGTTGCTCAAGAGTTAGTTTTTGCTTCTGGTCAGCGTCAGTATATAAATGCTTCTTCTCCGGTAATTACCAGAACTGAAAAAATCAGCAAAGGAGCTGATACAGGTAGAATTTTAACAGATGCAGCGATCGGTGCAGGTGCTGCAAGTGCGATTTCACTAATTACAGGCGATCGCAGAATTCAAGCCTTAGAACCGATTGGTGGTGCGGCAGCTGGTGCTGCTGCAAGTGTGCTGTTGCGGAAAAAGGAAACTAATGTCTTCGTTCTCAAGCCAGAACAAGATTTAAATGTGACTTTGCGTTCTAACTTGGTAGTATCCCGCAGCAATTACTAGGCTTAAGTTTAGTTAAGTCGTGAATTTAATAATCGTTTATAGGCGATCGCCACTCTAACATGTGTGTGCGATCGCCTAACTTTTTCAGTGACAAATTTAATATAGTAATCTCTTACACCTAACCGTATAAACCCAGCCATACTCAAAATATGCGCGATAAGATTACCTTCTTTTTATTGACTTTTATCGCTAAATCAAAAGTTATGGGTTTTATAGTGAGTAATTAAATAATATCAATTTTTTTTGTGCAAAATGTGATTAGCTAGATTATCCACTGGAGATGTTGCCTGAGAAATGTATGGATGTCGATTTTCATCCACCCTCTGCCACTGTCCAAGCTATCAGCGACTCTCTTGTGTTGTCCATCTCCCGGAAGAACTTAGCTAGCCACAAAGCTGCAACTAGATGTATCTTTTCCCTCCCGCTTTTATCACGCACCCTTACTGTTACTTTGCAGTAGATTGAGGGATGTCGGCAGTCAGTTAGGTGACATTATATTTTAGAACGATACTTATCCTACTCAAAACCGAATTGTTGCCAAAGCTAGATTGGATTGGTTTTTACAACGTTTGGGTGGAGATTGAATCCAGATTAATAAACAGTAAAAAAAAATAAATTTTTCCGCAACTATTTTTTTAACGGCACGTCTTACTGAATATCAAGGATTATTTAAATACTTATGTCATTGCTCAGACTGCTCATCAGTGAGTAGTTTGTCATGCTTAAAGGCAATTTTTTAAAAAAGCAATTAAATAAACTTGATCTAACTAGGTGCAAATAGCCCGAAACTTGGCTAAAAAATAGCAAGATTTTGACTGTTATAGCCAACTAAAACTATTGACAAAAGCCAGAAATAGCTTGGAACTATTTATCTGACAGATTGTCTTTAATTAACAGAAGAAAAGAGTATTGTGGGGAGAAAGGATTCAATGTTTAGTTTAAATCGCTGCAAATCTGGAACAGCTGCACTGATGAGTTTGAGCGTAACAGCAGGTGCTATAGCACCCTTCATTGCACCTGCACCATCATTTGCTCAAACAACTTTTTCTGATGTTAACTCTAACTATTGGGCAGGAGAGTTTATTCAAAAATTATCAGAACGAGGCGTCATCGCTGGCTTTCCTGATGGTACATTTCGCCCAGAAGAACCAGTAACCCGCGCTCAATTCGCCGCGATGATCCGCAAAGCTTTCCAAAAAGCGCCAAAACGGGAAGCAACTCGATTTAACGATGTAGCTAGCAATTACTGGGCATACAGCGCCATTCAAGAAGCTTATAGCACTGGTTTCTTATCAGGATATCCCGGCAATCGCTTCGAGCCTAACCAAGCTATTCCTCGCCAACAGGTTTTAGTTTCCCTCGCCAACGGTCTAGAATATTCTGCTAGCAGTAACGCTGAAAGCACTCTGCAATATTACAACGACTCTTCTAATATCGCTGGCTATGCCCGCAATCCTATCGCCGCAGCGACTGAAAAGCGAATTGTCGTCAACTATCCTAATGTTAACTTCCTCAATCCTACGCAAACTGCGACACGAGCACAGGTAGCGGCTTTTATCTATCAAGCGTTGGTTAGCACCAATCAAGTTTCCGCAATTAACTCGCCTTACATTGTCGCGACTCAATCAACTACTCCCACACCTGTAGCTGTAAAAATCCCTCAAGGAACAGCTATTCCTATCAAGTACGACAAAGCAGAAAAAATTCTGGTCACTAAGGAAGAAACAGCACCTTTGACACTCACAGTGGCGCAAAATGTGGTAACACAAGAAGGAACTATTGTAATTCCCGCTGGTAGTCAGGTTGTCGGTCAACTTAAACCAGTTAAAGGTGGTTCTCAATTTGTTGCTCAGAAATTAGTTTTGCCTTCAGGTCAAGAGTATCAAATCAACGCTACTTCTGAAGTAATTAGCAAAACTGAAACAGTTAAAAAGGGCACTAGTAGTTCGGCAATTATTAAGAATACTGTATTAGGCGCAGGTGCCGCTGCTGCCGTCTCTGCTGTCACAGGCGATCGCGCTATCCGTGCAGAAGAAGTCTTGGGTGGCGCTGGTATCGGCGCGTTGGTTGGTCTATTCTTTGGTAAAAAGAGCGTTGACTTAATCGCAATCGACCCAGACACTGATTTACAAATGACAATCAATCAAGACTTCCAAGTTTCACTGAAATAGTTAGTAGTTAGTGGATAGTAGTTAGTGGGTAGTGGGTAGTAGAACAATAGAACAACGCTCCAACACTTCAAGCAACAAGTATCAACTAACTCCTAACTCTCAACAATCGGCAACCAAATTATAAAAGTGGTTCCCGGCGCATCGGGTGATTTAATAACTGAGTTAATTGCAGGGCTGAAAACTTCAATTTCGCCCTGCATTTGTTCTATTAATTGTTTAGCGATCGCTAGCCCTAATCCAGAACCAGGAATTTCTGTTTTGGCTTGTACACCTCGATAATGTCGTTCTCCGAGATGTTCTAAATCTTGTTGGGGAATCCCAGGACCATTATCACTGATAGCAATTCCGCAAAAATGAGGTTTTTCTTGCCCTGCTTGAATTAAAATCTTACCTCCAGCAAAAGTGTATTTCAATGCGTTGTCGATAACATTACTTAATACTTCTCGTAATGTTTTGAAATTAGCGCGAACTAAAGGTAAATTTACTGGAATTTCCGAAATTAATTGCAGTTTTCTTTCTTGGGCGATCGCTTTGGCTGACGCTAATAATGGATTTAAGATATCGACTAAAGCGCAGTCAGCTTCTTTTTCTTCGCTTCCGGGTAATAAGAGCGCTGGTTTTGGCTCGTTTTGCACAGTTGCTTCTACAAATACTTCTTTATCTGGAAGTTTGAACGGTGCTAAATCTGCTGCTGTTAAATCAATGACTTTATCGAACTGTTGCAGTAATTCTTGGAGGCGATCGCTTTCTCGAACTATACTCGCGGCTACTTCCCGGTTAGGATCGCCTGATCGCAGTCGCTTGAGAAGTAGTTTGCCAAAAGTCCGCAAAGCTGTAAGCGGGTTGCGAAATTGATGCAATAAGTTATCCAGTAAATCCCGTTGTTTTTCTTGGATAATTTGTTGTTGATTCAACGAGTGCTCTAACCAGGCTCGACGCTGATCTAAAATGATTGCGATCGCCAGAGTTTGGGCTATTCTTTGAATTTCACTGCGCTCTTTTTCATCCCATCCTCTGTCTTCTCTGGCTGTGACCAACAATCCCATCATTACACCTTCGTGGATTAGAGGTAAAACAATTTGATTGCCATTTAATACATATTCTTCTTGTAAAGGCGGTTGCGCCTCATTTGGCGTTTGGGATGCTGATGGTGGCAATAACTTTTGCTTCAGCTTCGGTAATGCTATAGCATTTCTCACTATAAAAGACTTGCGTGCTGTCGCCTCGGCACTGTCATCTATGAACCGAACTACTGCCGTATCCGGGTAAACCACTATCGGAATTAGTTTTGCTTCACCTGTCGTCGCCTCTGCCAATTCTTGTGTCAAATATACAACACTCAGAGTTGCTCCCAGTCCTTGGGTTAACAGTGCGATTTGCTCTTGGCACAGAGTAACAAACTCAGAACTGGCAGACATTAACATTTTTCACATCTTGCTTAAAATTACAGAATATGAGGGATGATTAAGTAACATAGCTTAGTTTTTCCCTCATTCATTTAATAAAGCTTAACTAAAACTTGCAACTAATGCTTTGCTCTTTGGGATTATATACTTCGTTCCTTTTAATTTCTTTACATTCACAAGTATTACTTTTTTTGTATTAAAACTTAAGAAACTATTGATTTTTTTTACTAGAACTTATATAATAGCGACGGATTTTGTAGCTATCACTACAATCTGTGTAGCTTGAAAGAGGAGGAAAATAGGTTGGCAAGGAGACGCAAACGGAAGAGTCGTCGTCGCCAAGAAGGGCGACGTATCCTAGAGCATGTGCCTCAATATAGCATCGAAAGCGGCGAAGAGAAGCCTGTGACAGCAGCGAGAAAATTCATTCAAGCTGAAGGTATATTGCCGCCCGCCTTGCTACTCGTAAAGCGGAATGAACACACCACAGACCGTTATTTCTGGGCAGAAAAGGGGCTGTTTGGTGCTCAATACGTAGAAGAGAACCATTTTCTGTTTCCTAGCTTGAGGGTATTAGAAAATCCTTCAGGTCAAGAAATGGCTCTGGCTAGCCGTTGAAAAATCAATAGTTGTCTTACAGATTGAGTGGGGCTTGTGACAATTATTAACTGGCAAAATTGTTCAGTTATTTAAAAATTTCAATTTTTTTTAAGTTTGCAGCTGATTTGCCAGTCAAGCTAGTCTAGATTATCAAACAATCAACCCCTATCAAACTGCGCTTGTTTGCCAGGGTTGGTTGTTTGTATTATTTTGTACTTAAAAGGAGTGGGAATAAAGCGATCGCCTATAGCGCGAATTTGATAAAGCAAGTATTTGTTCAAGCGGAAAGCCCCTCTGGAAACAAATATAATTTTACGCACCACACAAGTAGCGCGTAAAAGTAATAACAAAGTGAGTTATGTTTCCTCCGGAAAGTTTATTGCTTTGGCAAAAAGAAACTTTCAACGGCATTACGAGTGAAATTTAATATTTTTTTCCCCAGGTAAAGTGTTTTTTTCGTCACCAGCCTAGATCTGAGTCATGAAACATGCTCAAACAATGATTATTCGGAAATTTGTAGCTGTAATTCCCTCTGGAACTCGCTGAGTTCATCTCGATGGGCAATTACAGTTATTTTACTTGGGAAGTCTTTTTGGCTTTCAGTTGCTTCTACTTTGAGCAATACCTTCTCAAGTCTTCCGGCTTTTTTCCAATAATAAATACCACTCAAGGGCGACAGCAGTACCATTCCTACAAACACCTTACTCAGGCTAGGAAAAAGCAGCGACAACACTAACGATAGAGAAGTAATACCCGCCGCTGCTAAAAAAGTTAAAAACAAAGCCAAAAACCAGCTGGGTCTAACAAACCCTTCAAACGTAACTTGGTTTTGTTGAGAGTCTACCGCTGCCACTCGGTAAGACCGCGATCGAAAATACTCCTTTATTTTAGGCATTAAAGTATCTTCGTCGAGAGTGGACACTAGTTGCGCTTTTTCTATCCGGTCTTTGGTCGAGGCACGGATAAAGAAAAACAACCCGACCGATAACAACACAGTTAACAGCAACGTGGATGGCAGAATAGTAGTATCCATAGGAAATTGTTAGTTTTTTAGTGGAGGAGACTTATTCATTATTAATTATTCGTTAATTTGTCCTCCGCTGTATGTATTCTTGCCACAACCGAGCTAAATCCTGCGCTAAAGAAAGCCATTCTGGGGAAACTTGGTACATCCGCCGGGGGCGTCCGCGTCCTTCGAGTTTCTTCCAATACCCAGTGATTGCCTTTTGGTCTTCCAGAAATTTAATCGCACTGTAAAGTACAGTGTCCGAAAGCCTATAGGTAGGATATTCGTTTTCCAATTTCTGGATCAACTCAGTACCGTAGGATTCACTTTCTAGCAAAATATGCAAAATGTAACAAACTGCTAGTTCCTGACAGAGGTAAGTTGGCGGAGGATTCTCAAAGAATTGATATATATCCTCAAGTTTCATGGTTAGTGAATGGCTAAAAAATGCCTTATAGTTGTTGAACCTGTAATTTCTATGGTTAGTATATAGTGCTACCCTCCTGATTAGTAAATATTTAACGCTAATAAGGCTTTATTGCCAAAGCGCAAACATTACAGCAGTTCCTGCGGTTAAACGTAGGACGGGTATGCTACTTTTAGAGGCGCAAAAAATTACACCTCTACCCAAGCGAGCTTGCGGTGTGATGAGGAGCAATGGGATAACGAATATACCGCCATCCTTGTGTCAAGTGATGCCGAGATCGTTAGAACTGCTTAAGCATAAGATGCCGTCTAAGCAATTTTAAATGCAAAATGCGTTTTTTTTTTAAAACTTAATAAACACTTTTTTTACGGTGATTATCCCAGTGTCAATCCGAAAGAATTAAGCTATGTGAAATAGTGGTTTAAAGCTGAAAGAAGCTGTTGACAACAGCACAGATGAGATTAAGTACTGACTTGTGTACTTGAGATACTCTTATCCTTTCTGGTAAGTGTGATAGTAAATTTAGCAAGCGTAAGCGCACGTTGGTGATCGCTATGTCAGAAAAGCCCAGATCGCAATCTTCTTCCTCACCCCTTTCGGAAATAGCCCAAACATTTCGTCTTACAGGATGGATTAGCTTTTGGGCGCAGTTAGTATTGGGGGTAATTGCTAGCGGAATTTTGGTGTTTGCCAGCTTGATTCGCAACACGAATGCTAATCAAACGGCTGTGGGAACTGGTTTAGGTATATTTTTTGCAGTAGCTGCGGTAATTAATTTAGCAGCCTCTATATTTTGGGCTTTTCGTTATACCAGAATCGCCAGACAATTGCAATCCACCAATCCTAACAATCGTCCCCGGAAGGCAGAGACGATGGTACTCTTACGAACGGGGTTAATAGTCAATTTAGTTGGATTGATACTAGCGCTAGTGGGCGCAGAAGCGATCGTTGGCGCTTTGTTGGCGAAGGCATTAACTTTACCGCAACAAGGTTCAGGACTTTTACAAATTAATCCTTCTCAAATTATTAGTGCCCTAGATATTGTTGTTGTACAGGCAAACACGCAAACCCTTGTTGCTCACTTTATCGGGTTGGCTGGGACGATTTGGCTACTTAATCGCGTTACTAAACCGCAATGAGGAGTGGGGGAGTGGGGGAGTGGGGGAGTGGGGGAGGCAGGGGGAGCAGGGGGAAAGAATTATTCTCATTGTCGCCTTGTTCCCTTGTCACCTTGTTACCTTGTCCCCCTTCACTTGTTTTTCGTTACAACTGTATAAGTTCTATTTGCTTTTCCGGTCATAGCAAGCCAAAATCAGTATATGCTGATCTGTTGGACTGGAAGATTATAGGCTAGAGACTGAGAAAATCTGTGCTGGATATTAAGCAAATACGGGAAAATCCCCAATTAGTTCAGGAACGGTTGAATAGTCGCGGAAATAAGTATGACATTCAGCCTATTTTGGAGTTGGATCAGCAACAACGGGAATTGGAGGGAAAGCGAAATCAACTCCAAGCACGTAGTAATGAAATTGCAGGTTTAATCCCAAAAAAAATTAAAGCTGGTTCTGACCCGAAAGGAGCAGAAATTCTCGCGTTGCGGGATGAGGGTAAATTCATTAAAGAGCAATTGAGTCCACTGGAACCCCAGGAAAAAGACTTAAAAGCCAAAATTGAAGAACTGGTACTTGCGCTTCCTAACTTACCAAGCGACTCTACACGCATTGGTAAGAATGAGGAAGAAAATGTAGAAGTACGCCGTTGGGGTGATGATTATATTCCTCAGAACCCGAATATTCTCCCTCATTGGGAAATTGGCGAAAAGTTAGGTATTCTGAATGTTGAGCGAGCTGTGAAAGTTGCTCAAAGCCGCTTTGTGACGCTCATAGGGGCTGGTGCAGCGTTGGAAAGGGCATTGATTCAGTTTATGCTCGATCGCCAAACTCAAGCTGGTTATATAGAAATTAGTCCACCGATTTTAGTTAATACTGAGTCGATGACGGCTACAGGTCAGTTACCTAAGTTCGCCGAAGAAAGCTTTAAATGCGCTGATGATGATTTGTGGCTAATTCCTACGGCTGAAGTTCCTGTAACTAATCTTTACCGTGGTGAAATTCTCGCGGCTGAAGATTTACCTGTATACCACTGTGCTTATACTCCGTGTTTTCGGCGAGAGGCTGGTAGCTATGGACGAGATATGCGGGGATTGATTCGCCTGCATCAATTCAACAAAATTGAGTTGGTGAAATTTGTTCATCCCAGCACTTCTTTTGAGGAACTAGAAAAATTGGTGGCAAATGCGGAAGCGATTTTACAAGCTTTAGAGTTGCCTTATCGAGTTATGGAGTTATGCACTGGCGATTTGGGATTTTCTTCTTGCAAAACTTATGATTTAGAAGTTTGGCTGCCTTCATCAGGGAAGTATCGAGAAATTTCTAGCTGTTCCAATTTTATCGACTTCCAAGCGCGACGGGGTGATATTCGCTTCAAAGAGGCTGGTAAGAAGGGAACTCAGTTCGTGCATACCTTAAACGGTTCTGGTTTGGCTGTGGGACGCACAATGGCGGCTATTTTGGAGAATTATCAACAACCTGATGGGACGGTGCGTATACCACAAGTACTGCAACGTTATATCGCCAGAGACGTGTTGTGATTGTTGGGAATGGGGCACCCTCGATTGGGGGCAATGGGAATTAAAGAAGCTTTAAATAGTGATGCGCGGATAGATATGATTTTTTTCATGCCCAATGCCTCATCCGAGCGTGCCCATTGCCCAATTACCTACCCAGAAAGCGAGAAATATACCTCTTTTGACAAGTGCTAAACTTTGACACATTTTAAAATAAAGGTATATATAGCTCAATAGGTTCACTAATTTTCTCTATGCCAGTTTTAGCAGCGATCGCAGTCTTGGCTGTTCTGATCTTGGTACACGAGCTGGGACATTTTATCGCAGCACGGTCTCAAGGTATTTACGCCAACCGTTTTTCTTTAGGTTTTGGTCCAACTATTTTCAAGTACCAAGGTTCACAAACTGAATATGCTCTCCGCGCTTTTCCTTTGGGTGGCTTTGTTGGTTTTCCCGATGATGACCCGGATAGTGATATTCCGCCGAATGACCCGAATCTGCTGCGTAACCGTCCAATTTTAGATCGGGCGATTGTCATCAGTGCGGGAGTGATAGCAAATTTAATATTTGCTTATTTAGTACTAGTTCTTCAGTTCGGTATCGTTGGTATTCCGGAGAAAATCAATTACCAGCCAGGTGTACTTGTACAGCCTGTTAATGAACAATCCATCGCCTACCAAGCGGGAATTAGGGAAAGAGACATTATTGTTGCTGTCGGCGGTAAAGAACTCCCGGCTTCGGAAAATTCCAGCACTTTACTCAGACAAGAAATTCAAAATCATCCAAATCAGCCAATTGAACTGACAATTCAGCACGAAAATCAACAACGTACCCTAAAATTAACGCCGGAAAAAGGACCTGATGGCAAAGGTTTGATTGGTATTCAACTTGGTGCAAATGTTACACAGGTTTATCGTCGTCCCAGCAACCCGTTAGAAATTTTTAGCATTGCTGCTAAAAGATTTCAACAGTTAGTTGTGAATATACTCAGCGGTTTTGGGCAGTTGATTACTAACTTTCAACAAACTGCCGGACAAGTTTCGGGACCGATTAATATTGTCAAAGTAGGTGCAAAGTTGGCTGCTAATGACAGTACAAATTTGCTCTCTTTTGCGGCAATTATCAGCATTAACCTGGCTATTATCAATATTTTGCCTCTTCCGGCTTTGGATGGAGGACAACTAGCTTTCTTGCTGATTGAAGGTGTGCGCGGTAAACCTCTGCCGTCTCGCATTCAAGAAGGTGTGATGCAAACTGGTTTGGTGCTATTTTTAGGTTTAGGGCTTTTTCTGATAGTTAAAGAAACTACGCAGTTGGAGTGGGTACAAAAATTATTCCAGTAAGCACTACCCGCAAAAGGTTATCTAAAAAGCAACGGGCGCGAGAAATTCTTCTACGCCTGAAGCTTTTATATCCTGATGCGACTTGCTCTTTGAACTACTCAACGCCTGTGCAGTTGTTAGTGGCAACAATCCTCTCCGCTCAATGTACAGATGAGCGAGTAAATAAAGTAACACCAGCTTTATTTGAAAGATTTCCCGATGCAGCTAGTTTGGCGATCGCCGATTTGACAGAGTTAGAAAACTTGGTGCGTTCAACTGGGTTTTATCGCAATAAGGCGAAGAATATCCAAGCTGCTTGTCGGATGATTGTCACACAGTTTAACTCGCAAGTGCCCAACCAGATGGAACAGCTTTTACAGCTTCCAGGTGTGGCACGGAAAACGGCTAATGTAGTGCTAGCTCATGCGTATGGCATTAATGCTGGGGTGACGGTAGATACTCATGTCAAGCGACTCAGCGAGCGTTTGGGCTTAACTAAACATACAGACCCGATCCGCATTGAGCTAGATTTGATAGAGTTATTGCCGCAACCAGATTGGGAAAATTGGTCAATTAGACTAATTTATCATGGTCGAGCTATTTGTAAAGCGCGATCGCCCGCCTGCGTTGCTTGTCAATTGGCTGAATTATGCCCTTCTGCTAGCAAGGAAGGGTAAAGGGGAAAGGGGAAACAGGAAACAGGAAACAGGAAACAGGAAAGGAAAAGAATTATTACCAATGCCCCATGCTGAATACCTCATACCCGATGCCCTTTTCCCCTCTTAAAAAATGCCCCATTTCTCAATACCATCCGATAGAATAGAAAATGCTGTCTTTAAATAAGTAAAAAGTATATGGCAAAAAAGAGCATGATTGAGCGCGAGAAAAAGCGCGTCAGAATAGCTGAAAAGTATGCGGAAAAGCGGGAAGCATTGCTGGAAGAGTTCCGAAATACTGAATCTCCGCTTGATAAGCTAGAAGTTCACCGGAAAATTCAACAGCTACCCCGCAATAGCGCTCCTACCCGTCAGCACAACCGTTGTTGGGTAACTGGTCGTTCTAGAGGTGTTTACCGCGATTTCGGGCTGTCTCGGAATGTGATGCGCGAATGGGCACACGAAGGTCTTTTACCTGGTGTGGTTAAGTCTAGTTGGTAGTCAGTTGTTAGTTGATAGTTGATAGTTGTTGGTTGATAGTTGTTGGTTGATAATTGATAATTGTTTACCACTAATTACTAACCATTAACCAGTAACTACCAACCACTAACTACTAACTACTGACCAAATCCTATTCCCCACAACACTTATCAATTCCGAGACTTTCTAAGAGTAGATCGCTGACGGCGTTGGCGATCGCAAACTCTCCATAAAAACTTTTGGAAAAATCAAATGCCTGCATCTCTGTGACAATGGCAATTACCAGAGAACCCAGGTCATTTTCTCCTTCCATGCGTTGGCGGACAAAAATCTGTCCTGCACGTTGGGCGATAATTTGATTTACGGCTTCGGGGATAAACTCTGTATCTAGCCACCGCAACAGGTTTTCTCGCAACCATTCTCCCTCTTGTTGGGGATTTTTTGACGGTGGCAGGGTGATTGAGCGAATGGGTTCAGTCATTTTTTTTATCTTAAACGCAGAGTGATACGTGGAGGATGGCTTTTTTTATTTTGCGCTTAACGTATGCAATATGATATCGCTGCTATTATTCAAGGCTATGCTCAAGGCTATTTTCTCATGGCTGATGACAGCAATGGCTTGGAGTGGTATGGCAGTCGCGATCGCACTTTAATTCCTTTGGATGAGCGATTCCGCTACCCCAAGTCTTTGCGGCGTGTTATCAATCAAGAGCGTTTTTCTGTGGCGATTAACCGTGATTTTAAGGCTGTGGTATCTGGGTGCGCTAACCGCGATACAACTTGGATTTCACCAGAATTAGAAGAAATTTATTGGGAACTCTACCAAGCTGGTTGGGCATATAGTTTTGAAACTTGGCAAGGTGATGAACTGGCTGGAGGAATTTTAGGAATTGCGATCGGCGGCGCTTTTATTGGCGAGTCGATGTTTTACCGCATTCCTGAAGGTTCTAAGGTGGCGATGGTGAAGTTGGTAGAAAGATTGCAGCTTTCTAAATTTGTCCTGTTTGATGCCCAAATGATGAATCCCCATTTGGAAAGGTTTGGCGCTTATCGAGTTGATGATGATGAATATCAAACTTTACTCAACCAAGCTTTGCAACGTAAATGTTATTTTTTATAAAAAATAACATTTATACATTCTTATTAAAGAAATTCCTTATATCGTCGCAGCATTGCTGTAAACTCAGAAACTGGGATTATAGGCATTAAAGGCACTCCATCTTCACTTTTGATGGGGGAAGTCTCAATGATTACCTTCAAAACTCTAATGACAGGTTTACCCTCAACTGCACTAGCAATGTGATGAGCATTGCCATCACTAGTTACAACAAACACCCTTCGAGGATAACGTGAGTCAATTTCCAGTTTAGGAGGAGCTATACATTTGATATCACATTTCTTATCTTTTAATACAGCAGAGCAAAGAAAGCCCTTACCTGTATTAGGAGCGTCAGAAACGAAGACACCTTCTAAGTTCTTACTCTCAATAATTTTGTCATAATCACAGAAAATTAGAGATTCACCATAGTTCGGGTCTTGTTGCTTTCTACGTTTTGCCTCGCCCATATTTCAGCAGAAAAAATGCTAAAGATGTTACAACAATTATAAAAACTTTGCCCAACTTGAGAACAAGCAGATATAGTTCCTAGTATAGGCTGGGTAACAATTTGATAAGCACATGGAAATCAAAGTAGTCATTCATCCAGCAAAGGAAGGAGGCTTCTGGGGAGAAGTTCCTGCACTTCCTGGTTGTATTACAAAAGTGCGATCGCTGATCTTCTAGGTTAGGTTGACGCTAGAAAACCCAACATCTATCCTTCATCCTTTGTTTGGTCACTCTAGCAACCAGCTAAATAAACCTTCTACTGTTAGGCTGAAATCCTTAGCAAATTCTGGCACTGGTAACTGTGTTCCTAGTTCTTCGTAAAAAGTGGTTGGTTGATCTGGCAAGTAGACAAACACAGATTGTTCTTCAGGATCAATCAGCCATCCCATCTGAGTTCCATACTTAAGGCAATGCAGAATATTCTTAGTAACTTTAGTTTGACTTTGATCAGGAGATAAAATTTCAATTGTCCAATCTGGGGCAATTGAGAAGACGTTAGCAACCCCACCATTTTCTTTGCGTGGAATTCTGTCCCACATAAACACAGAAATGTCAGGCACAATTGAGCGTCCGCCAAAAGTACAGCGAAGCTCACAAAAAGCCCGCGCAATCTGTTTGGGCTTTACGACCAAATTAATTGCAGGTGCTAACTCAGTCTGAATTGCGCTGTGTTCTCCTTGCGGCATGGGTTTTTGGATGATACGCCCATCAATGTACTCACTGGCTGGTTCTGTCTCTGGCAGATCCAAGAATTCAGTTAGAGTAAGGCGTTTAGCAGGGGTCTGTACCATTTAAGGTTTCTTTAGGAGAGGTAAGTTCTACACTGCTATTTGTTATTCTACAGAACGATAAGGTACGCCAGCCAGCTAGCGGATATGCAACCAAATACCTTTCGCCAACTCCTTGTAAAGCTAGATTTGAACATTTAAATACATAACAGAAATAAACTCACCAAAAACTGATATCCTACAACCTGTAGCAAAAAGTGTCCCACTCTGTTCAAATTGAACATGGCTCAAAACTATCGCCGTGCGAAGCTCAGAGGCAAATCCTTTAAAGGGCAAGACTTAACAGGCGCAGATTTCTCTAATTCAGATATTCGCGGTACAGATTTTACTGGTGCGATTCTCACGGGTGCAAATTTTAGGGATGCGAAAGCAGGTTTACAACGCCGTTGGGCGATCGCTTTGGTAATATTTGCATTACTACTATCGGCAATATCCGGGCTTTTATCGGCTGTGGGTGGTTCGCTATTAGGATTTCTTCTGGTTAACAATCACCGCGAAAATATTTATGTTGTCGTAATTAGCTTAATGGTATTGTCAGCGTTTTTTATAACCATTATCCGCCGAGGATTGTCAGCAGCCTGCGGGTTTTTGGTAATGATGATAACATGGGCAGGTTTGGCGGCGATTGCCTGGGCAGGTATAATAGCAGTAGCTTGGGCAGGAGTAGCAGTTACAAGCGCAATGGAATTAGCAACAATAGTAGCAGTAATTGTGACCGCATCGGTTTCAGTAGTAATTGTGGCAGCAGGGGCAGTAATCATAATTGGATCTGCCGCATTTGCCGGAATTATTGCTGGATTGCTAGCAGTAACAGTAACAGTGTCAGTAGCGGGGGCAATAGCCGGGGCTGTGGCTGTGGCAGCAGCAATGGTGAATTTTCCGGCTGGTGGTGTAGCGTTACTAGTCGCAATAACAGTAGTATTACTGGGCGCTTACGCCAGTTGTCATGCTTTATTTGGAGATGAAAAGCAAAGGTTAACTCGGAATTTAGCGATCGCTTTAGTAGCAAAATATGGAACTAGCTTTCAAGGCTGCGATTTAACAGATGCGGACTTTACCGAAGCCAGATTAAAAAACACAAACTTCATCACAGCTATTTTGACACGTACCTGCTGGTATCAAGCGAAAAAGTTGCATCTTGCGGCTGTGGGAGCAACTTATCTTGATGATCTGCAATTACGAGAATTGTTGGTTACGAAAGACTTACAAAACAAAAATCTGAATGGCTGGAATTTGCAAAATATAAATTTGCGTGCCGCGAACATCAAAGATGCTAGCTTAATAGGAGCGAATCTAAGTGCATCTAATTTGCAAGATGCAGATTTTTCTAGAGCAAACCTGGTAGAAACGCAATTAGACAAAACCGATTTGAGAGGTGCGACTCTTACAGGTGCTTATATCAAAGATTGGCTGATTACTTCGGAAACTAAGTTAGATAAAGTTAAGTGTGAGTACATCTTCATGCGGATACCCACACGGGAAAATCCTAATCCTTTTCGTCTACCCACAAATTGGGATGAGACATTTAAAGAGGATGAATTTTACAGCTTGTTTAATCCGTTGTCGAAAATTAAGATTTAAGAACGTAGTAAGCGCTTCAGCGCTTTTCTTTTGAGTATGAGTATAATATATAGCTCTTAAACTCGCCTTTCTGTTACTAAGGTGAAGCTAACCCATTCGCCTTTATCGCTGTAACTGCGAATCATTCGCTGGCGTAAGTTAGGTTCGATTAACCAACCGGCTTCTAAGATAAAGCTTTGACGTAATTGCATTTTAACTGGACAATTAGCAGAAGCACCATCAGGTAAGAGTAATACTTGCACCTGTTTTTGCGGATCTTGGTCAAAGTGAATTATAGAGCCTTTAATTGTCGCAGTTGAGGTAATTGTGCGTAGACGCGTAGCGGCTTGTCGTGAGACATCGCCAAAGGTTAAACTTTGAATTAATCGCCCAGCATCAAGTCGTAATTGTAAAGTAGAAGAAAAAGTATTAGGCGATCGCCAATCAGGATATATTGTTACACCTTCGCCGTGCCATTCTCCCAACAAGTCATCTATTGTTAAAGGTGGACGTTGTGATGGTTCAGTTCCTGCCAAATGTTCGCGAATTAAAGTAAATTGGTCTAAATCACCATTTTTATCAAATATCTGCACCAAGCGTAAGCGGTGATTTTTTCGAATAAATCCAAATTCGGCACCAAACTCAGAATATGGTGCTAGCTGAATCGAACCTTGCGAAAATTCGCCATTTTCAAAAAATAGAACACTTCGTCCTACAGAACTATATTCTAAAACTTTTTCATCTTCCCGCAGACGGATAGTTTGACGAATAGTTTGGTTATTGTTCAATCCTTCCAAAGAGACAACCGAAGGAGTATCATTCACCAATTCACCTTGGGGAGAAAAACGGCTAAATGAACCTTTCCAGACACCGAGATTTTGCAGCAAACGTTCCCATTGCGATCGCATAGCAATTTTAGATTTTGGATTTTAGATTAGGGCATTGGGAATTGAATAAAAAGTTATTAAAGACGCTATAAGCGAGTGGATGTTTGTATCATAAATTCTTTCCATGCCCAGTGCCCAATGCCCAATGACCAGTGCCCAGTGCCCAATACCCCATTATCTAGCAAATCGACGCACTGCAAATAAGCTTCCGAGTAATCCGACTGTGGCACCAAAACTGAGGAGAATCAAAGGAAATAATAAAGTTTGTGCGCTAGTGAGTTGCAAACCGTTGGTAATAAATTGGATAAACTCAGGTTGATTAGTAAGCGAACTACTAACAAACTGCTGAATTAGAGAAATGAAACTCCAAGCGATCGCACCGCCAACTAAACCAAAAGCAATTCCTTGTAAAATAAACGGTAGGTAAATCCAAGTCGAAGTTGCACCCACAAGTTGCATGATTTCAATTTCTCGACGTCGAGCCAAAACAATTAAGCGAATTGTCGTGCTAGTGACAGCGATCGCCGTTGAAGTCAAGATAATAGTAACTGTTAAAGTAATCCAATTTAACCCTTGATGTAACTGAGCGATGCGTTGTACAGCTTCATCTACATATTGCACTGCATTAACTTGAGGTATTTTAGCAAGTTGCGTTGCTAAAGTGGGGACAACTTGCGAGTTACGCGCCTTTACCTTAATCTCATCAACTAAGGGATTATCGCCTAATTGCTGGGTAGCACCTTCAATATCAGAAATTCCTAGTTCCTTAACTAGCTTATTCCAAGCTTGCTCTTTGGTGATTGTTTGTATTGCTGCGACTTCAGGTAATTTCTCAACTATTGGAGCGATCGCATCAAAGCGCGCACCCGCATCGAGGTAAACTGATACTTCTAATTGGCTACCAAATTGGTTGAGAAGCTTTTCTAATTGCCAAGAGCTTTGCAGACTCAACCCGAATAAAAATAGTAACACCGTGACGGTACTTATCGCCGCCCAATTCATCCAACCTCCCCGCAGCAAACCGAGGAAAGTTTCTTTTAGCAGGTAATCAAGTTTAGTAAAAAATTTAAACACACTAAATACCGATGTATTAGTTTCGCGTCCACATTTTGGCATGTTGATAATAAATGTGGCTAGGGTAGTAAGCACTGAAGTGTTTAAAATAAGCACTAAAGTGCTTACTACGTATTACCATTCCGCCAAAGCTGCGGTAATACCTTTTCGTAAATCTGGTGTAAGTGTGGCACTATTTAATAATTGTTGCAATTGTTGATAAGCGGTTTCTGCTGCGAGATTTTTTAGGGCAGCGACGATGTGCAGTCTGACGACTTCATTATTCTCTGCTAGTAGAGAAATCAACGGCTCCATTGCGTCAATGTTGCCTAATTGTCCCAAAGATAAAGCGATCGCACTTTTAATTGAAACAATCTCAACTGCTGGATGTTGCGATCGCAGTATTGAAAGCAAAATTCCTGCCGATGCAGCACTTAATGTTGAATTGCTGACTCGTCCTAAAACTGTGACAATTTCTAACCACAGAGTCTGTGATGAAAGCTGATTAAATGCTTCTTGGAGATATTCCAAACCAGATAATGTCTTTACCCAACCCAGAGCGCGGACAATTTCTAGTTGTAATTTTATCGGTGTGTGGGGTGATATTAGCGCTTGAAATAAGTTTTCGGCAGCCTCATCACTACCCATCCGCGAGAGTGCAACCGCCGCTGCTTCAGCAACTTCTAGATTACAATCATAAAGTTTGGGTTGCAGTTTCGCCACTAAATCTAAACTTGAGTGTAAGCCAGAGCGAACACCCAAACCAAGCACAGCTTCTCTTCTGACTGCCCCTGCAACATCAGTTAAAGCCTTTAAAAGAATCGGTGGAATACGTGGATCGTGAAAGCTGCTGAGAGCTTCAATGGCTATAGCGCGTATTTCAACTAGCGGATCTTGCACCACACTTAATAGAGGTGCAATGATTTCAGGTTGCCGAATGTAAGAAAGCGATCGCACTGCTAAAAGTCGTGTATTTTCTGATGCCAAAAGTTCTGATAAAGCAGTAATCGCACTTTGTCCAATTTGTCCTAATGCGCCGGCGGCGATCGCCTTAAGTTCTTCATCGTTACTATTTTTAAGAAATTCTACCAAAGGTGGAATGACAATTGGATTTTTTAAATCGCCCAAAATTCGCACTGCATACCAGCGCAATTCTTCCTCTGCATCTTCATCTTCTAGGATGTCAATCAACGGGGTTATAGCAACATTTCCCAAACGGACAAACAGTTTGGCAATTTCCCAGCGTTGCTGAAAATCCCCCATTTCTAGAATTGATAGTGCTAATTCCTGCAAATATTCTTGATTTTTCACTATATCTGGGTGTGTAAAGTCCTCTCCCAGAATCAACTGTTGGACGCATTGCAAGACTAGTGACCAATCAGCTGCATCATGTGCTGCCTGCGCTTGCACCAAAAGCTGGTTGATGTTATTCACAATTAATTGGTTATTAGTTGTTAGTTGTTAGTTGTTCTACTAACCACTATCCACTATCCACTAACTATTTCACCAAAACTGAATTTCCCTCAATCTAGGAAATTATGTTAGTTCTTCTCTAATTTTGCTTATAGCCCCCTTTAGAGCATCAGAATCAATCCAACCTACAAACCCACCGTAAATTAATTTTCCTTCACTTAATAAGTTTGTAAAAGGCTTTTAGGTGAATAGGTAGCGAACTTTCTCATAATGGTTTCTCTACTGCCGATGCAGAAAATGCATCATAACGATACATTTTCGTCAATTTTAGCAAAATTTAGTAGCTATTTATACGATTTTAACATTCATAGAAGCTTAACCTTAAAAGTAAGCAAATCGTTACAAGCTTAGTAACAAAAGAGCTTTGACTAATTTGCAATGTCGTAAAACTCAAAAATTTACTCTAAATAGATATACCTTCCGCCAACTTAAAAATCGTAGATCGACAAACCGATAAAACTACATCCAGATATTTAAGCGCGAACTAGCAATAAAGCAACGGAAGTCAACTCATGACAGACACAGCAACTACCACCACACCCAGCTTAAACAAGTTCGAGAAATTAAAGGCAGAAAAAGATGGACTCGCGGTTAAAGCAGAAATCGAAAAATTTGCCTCCTTGGGCTGGGAAGCAATGGACGAAACCGACCGCGACCATCGGCTAAAGTGGCTGGGTGTGTTCTTTCGCCCAGTCACTCCCGGCAAGTTTATGATGCGGTTGCGGATGCCTAGCGGTATTCTTACTTCTCATCAAATGCGTGTGTTAGCCGAAGTAGTGCAGCGGTACGGGGAAGACGGCTACGCTGACATCACTACCAGACAGAATATCCAATTGCGGGGCATCCGCATTGAAGATTTACCAGATATCTTTAATAAATTTGAGGCTGTTGGCTTAACAAGCGTGCAGTCAGGAATGGACAACGTTCGCAACATCACAGGCGATCCCGTAGCTGGGTTGGATGCTTCGGAGTTGTTTGACACGCGAGAGTTGGTACAGCAAATTCAAGACATGATTACCAACAATGGCGTTGGGAACTCAGAATTTAGCAACCTGCCGCGCAAGTTTAACATAGCCATCACCGCTGGACGGGACAATTCAGTTCACGCGGAAATTAACGATTTGGCTTTCGTGCCTGCATTTAAAGAGGGACAAGAAGGTTCTCAACGCCAATTCGGATTTAACGTTTTGGTTGGTGGCTTTTTCTCTGCCAAACGTTGTGATGCGGCGATTCCCTTAAATGCTTGGGTAGCTCCAGAGGATGTAGTCGCTGTATGTAGAGCGATTTTGGAAGTTTTTCGCGATCGCGGTTTACGCGCCAATCGCCAAAAATCGCGCTTAATGTGGCTAATTGATGAATGGGGTTTAGACAAATTCCGCTCAGAAGTAGAAAACCGTTTGGGTAAGCCATTAATCAGCGCAGCGGCAAAAGACGAAATCGACTGGGAAAAACGCGACCACATTGGCGTATACAAACAAAAGCAACCCGGATTAAACTACGTAGGGTTTAATGTTCCTGTCGGTCGCTTCTTTGCCGATGACATGTTTCAAATCGCACGTTTAGCGGAAGTTTACGGCAGCAGTGAAATCCGCATGACGGTTGAACAAAACGTGATTATCCCTAATATTGCTGATTCCAGGTTAGCAACATTTTTAACAGAGCCGTTGTTAGAAAGATTTAAAATTGAGCCTGGTACGTTAACGCGATCGCTAGTTTCTTGTACAGGCGCACAATTTTGCAACTTTGCCCTTATCGAAACCAAAAACCGCGCCCTAGCGATGATTAAAGAATTGGAAAGCGAGTTAACATTCACTCAAAATGTGCGAATTCACTGGACAGGTTGCCCTAACTCCTGCGGACAGCCGCAAGTTGCAGACATCGGCTTAATGGGAACCAAAGCACGTAAAAATGGCAAACCTGTAGAAGGAGTTGACATTTATATGGGCGGCAAAGTTGGTAAAGAGGCACATTTGGGAACTTGTGTCACTAAAGGCATACCCTGCGAAGACTTACAGCCAGTATTACGCCAACTGCTAATAGAAAACTTCGGCGCACGCTTGCGAGAAGCGGTCATAGTCTAAAACTGGAATTCAGAAGACGGGAGACAGGAGGCAAAAGACAGGAGACAGAATCAAAAATTTACCCCTAACTCCGCTCCTCCTGACTCCGCTCCTCCTGACTCCTAACTTTGTTCAGGGCAATTTCACGATTGCCTCCAGCTTTTTTATGCAATTTCTCGGACTTTTACTAAAGGTTTTTTAATGATGCTCAAAGGATTACTTTCATTTACCGGTCGATACCGCATCTTACATCAGACTTGGTTTGCCTTCTTTCTCACCTTTGTTTGTTGGTTTAACTTTGCTCCCTTTGCAACAACTATAGGTAAGCAATTACAATTAGCCCCCGAACAAATTAAAACTTTGGGCATCTGCAACTTGGCGCTGACAATTCCGGCGCGGATTATCATTGGGATGCTTTTGGATCGTTTTGGTCCGAGAAAAACTTACTCAATACTGCTGATTTTTGCAGTGGTTCCCTGTTTGGCTACGGCGTTGTCGCAAAACTTTAACCAATTGGTTATTAGTCGCTTGTTGATGGGAATTGTCGGATCTGGGTTTGTCGTGGGTATCCGCATGGTGGCGGAATGGTTCCCCCCGAAAGATATGGGAATTGCCCAAGGCATTTATGGCGGTTGGGGTAACTTTGGTGCTTTCGGCGCTGAGTTTGCCCTGCCGTTGATTGCAGTTGTAGCTAGCTTTATGAGTGGTGGCGCTTCTAACTGGCGTTTGGCGATCGCTCTTACAGGTATTATTGCCGCAATTTATGGTGTAATTTATTTCAACACCGTTCAAGATACGCCGGCTGGCAAAACTTACAAACGTCCTAAGAAAAATGGTTCTTTGGAAGTAACCAGTGTCAAAAGCTTCTGGGCGATGATTGTCTCAAATTTTGGTTTGATTTTCGCTTTAGGTTTATTAGCTTGGCGCTTGGAACAAAAAAACATTCACTTTTTAAATCAAAGCCAAATGTATTTGGCTTGGGTTGCGTTAGCAGGATTATTTGCTTACCAAAGCTACCAAGCTTATAAAGTCAACCGAGAACTGTTAACTGGTAAAAAAACTTATGCTCCTTCCGAACGCTATCAATTTGGTCAAGTAGCTTTACTCGAATTCACTTACATAACTAACTTTGGTTCTGAACTTGCTGCCGTTTCCATGCTGCCAGCGTTTTTTGAAAAAACCTTTGGTTTAGAACATGTGGTAGCGGCGATGATTGCCTCTATCTATCCTTTCATAAACTTAATTTCTCGTCCTAGCGGTGGCTTAATTTCTGATAAATTTCGCTCTCGGAAATGGACAATGACAATTATCAGCGTTGGTATTGGTGTCAGTTATTTGATGGCACATTTTATTAACAAAAACTGGCCCATTCCGGTAGCGATCGCTGTGACAATATTAGCCGCTTACTTTGCTCAAGCTGGCTGCGGTGCAACCTACGGTATCGTACCTTTAATTAAGAAAGAAGCTACAGGTCAAATTGCTGGTAATGTCGGCGCTTACGGTAATTTCGGCGGTGTGGTTTATCTGACGATTTTCAGCTTAACTGATGCAGCAACTCTGTTTAGCACAATGGGTATAGCTGCTTTAATCTGCGCCTTTATGTGTGCCTTCTTCCTCAAAGAACCCAAAGGCTCTTTCGCTGGCGCTTACGAAGGTGAATCATTAGAAACTGCAACCCCAAAATCTTCCATTTTACTGGAAGAATAAGATTTAGTTAGTAGTTAGTAGGTTTTAAATTACTACTAATAAACTTCTACAAATCTCACCTGAGATACACACAGAAAATAAATCTGTGTGTATCTGTGTTTATCTGTGGTTAAACTTGTATTTTTCTCAAAGATTTAGTTATTAAATTGTCAAAAGTGCATAATAAAAAAACGACAAGTTAATGAATAAAAAGTATCATTAAATACATTTTATTTGTTTTAATTGATATTCAATGAGTAAAAATACTATCGAGAAAACTTCCGAAAGTTTTCCAAGTTAATTTGAGAAATTTTCTTAACAGAAACCATCATATTTTCTCGGATGCGAATTTTATCTCAAAGGTTTGTAAACACAGTTATTTCCTTTTAATTATGTCTCTACAAACCTTATTGTTCAACATTTAGACAATTGGTGAATGAGAGTGCAAACGCCATGACTGAAATTACCAAAACCGTCTGTCCTTACTGTGGTGTCGGCTGTGGACTAGAAGTTTCGCCTCCAGCGCAACATGGCAAAGCGACTAATCGAGATAGCCAAGGAACTCCTATTTGGCGGGTGCGGGGCGACAAAGCGCACCCATCGAGCCAAGGTATGGTGTGTGTCAAAGGCGCAACCATCGCCGAATCTTTAGATAAAAATAGATTACGTTACCCAATGGTACGAGATTCCTTAGAACAGGAATTTCGCCGCGCAACTTGGGATGAAGCTTTTGATCTCATCACCAAGCGCATTCAAACTGTGCGCTTTACCCAAGGAGTAGAAGCTTTATGTATGTACGGCTCCGGTCAGTTTCAAACTGAGGACTATTACATCGCTCAGAAACTGATGAAAGGGTGTTTGGGTACAAACAACTTTGATGCCAACTCTCGCTTATGCATGTCTAGCGCTGTAGCTGGCTATATTCAAAGCTTCGGCGCAGATGGTCCCCCGTGCTGTTACGATGACTTAGAATTAACCGACTGTGCCTTTTTAATAGGCACGAATACGGCTGAATGTCACCCAATCATTTTCAACCGATTGGAGAAGTACCACAAAAAAAATCGCAAAGTCAAAATGATTGTCGTCGATCCCCGACGCACACCAACCGCAGAAGCCGCAGATTTACATTTAGCGATTCGTCCCGGTACAGATATCGACTTGATGAACGGTATCGCTCACTTATTGATGCGCTGGAATTACATTGATCCCGCGTTCATCGAGGACTGTACCAGCAACTTTCCTGCATACGCTGAGGTGATTCGCCATTATTCCCCAGACGTAGTAGCTCATCGCTGCGGTATCAGCGTTGAAGATTTAGAAACAGCAGCTCGCTACTGGGGTCAATCACAGCGGGTGCTGTCGATGTGGTCAATGGGTGTCAATCAATCATCGGAAGGTACAGCTAAAGTCAGAACCATCATTAATTTGCACTTAATGACCGGACAAATTGGTAAGCCTGGAGCAGGACCTTTTTCCTTGACCGGTCAGCCAAACGCAATGGGAGGACGAGAAGCCGGAGGTTTATCACATCTGTTACCCGGTTATCGCACGGTGAAAAATGCCCAGCACCGCCAAGAAGTTGAGGAATTTTGGGGATTGAAGCCAGGGCAAATTTCCCCAAATCCCGGTTTGTCGGTGTGGGATATGATTACCGAGTTAGAAAATGGTAATGTCGGTTTACTGTGGATTGCGGCGACTAATCCGGCTGTGAGTATGCCGGATTTAGAGCGGACAAAGAAAGCATTGTGGCGATCGCCTTTTACAATCTATCAAGATGCCTATTATCCAACAGAAACCGCTGCTTACGCTCACGTCCTCTTACCCGCAGCCCAATGGGGTGAAAAAACTGGCGTGATGACAAACTCCGAACGAGTAGTCACGTTATCTAAAGCATTCCGCGCACCGCTTGGGGAAGCGAAAGCAGATTGGGAAATTTTTGCCGAAGTTGGTCGGCGCTTAGGTTTTGAGAGAGAATTTTCTTTTACAAACTCGGCTGAGGTATATACTGAGTTTGTCAAACTGACTTGCAACCGTCCTTGCGACATGACAGGTATCAGTCACGAGCAATTACAAGCGGAAGGCGCGACTCAATGGCCCCACCCAGAAAATAAACCTGAGCCTATATATATCGATTCTGATACAGGAGTTCTCGGTTTTGAAGAAAATACAGACGCGACGCCAGACGCTACAACGGAGGGAACCTCCGCAACGCGCTGGCTCATTAATCGCGTCTCTACAACTCCTAACTCCAAAAGACTGTACACCGATTTGCGCTTTCACACTCCTGATGGACGCGCTCGATTTGGCGCATATCATTCGCGAGGACTAGCAGAACCACCAGATCCGGATTATCCCTTTGTCTTGACAACTGGGCGACTTTACGGACATTGGCACACTCAAACGCGCACCGGTCGGATTGAAAAAATTCGTTCGATGCATCCCGAACCCTTTATTGAGATTCATCCTCGTGATGCAGCGCAGTTGAATATTACAGATTCCGAGTGGGTGGAAGTGCGATCGCGTCGGGGAAAATCCAAATTTCCGGCAAAAATTACAAAAGCGATCGCACCCGGTACAGTCTTTGTCCCCATGCATTGGGGTGCGCTGTGGGCAGAAAATTCAGAAGCAAACGCTCTCACCCATCCAGAATCTTGTCCCGACTCACTGCAACCAGAATTAAAAGCTTGTGCGGTACAACTAGCGCCAATTGCCAGACAGGAGGGGGAAAGGAGAAAGGAAAAAAGGGTAAAGGGAGAAGAAGTTATAAAGATGCACGCATAAGACTTTTATATGATTCTTTTCCCCTATAGGGGTTTTAAGTCTCAACTGGTGTGTCGGGTAATCTGCTCCACTCATTCCAAGAACCGTCGTAATTGCGTACATTCTCATAGCCCAGCAAATACTTTAAGACAAACCAAGTATGCGAGGAGCGTGCCCCAACTGCACAGTAGGTTATCACTTCCTTATTAGGAGTGATGCCTTTACTGTTGTATAAAGCATACAGTTCTTCGGCTGATTTGAAAGTATCATCTTCGTTCAAAGCTGATTCATAAAAAACGTGAACTGCACTCTTTATATGACCGGCACGCTCAGTTTTTTCTGGTGGCTTCATCATAAATAATTCCCCGCAATACTCTTGGGGTGTACGTACATCCGCTAAAACTGAATCTGTGTTAATTGCTGCTTGCACCTGCTCTTTCAGCGCTCGGATACTTGTATCTAAATTCTTGACTGTATATATTGTTGGCGTGATTGTGGGGATTTCAGTAGAAAGAGGGCGTTTTTCAGCAAGCCATTTTTTGCGACCACCATTCATGACTCGTACATCGTTATGCCCGAATACTTTTAGCAACCAAAAGGCACAATTAGCGCCAGCATTATGGTTGCTATAAATAATGACGGTTGGTGCGATTCGATGTCGCACGTTTTGAGTGAGGAAAGTAAAATTTTCCTCCAGGTTAGTGTCCAAAACCTGTTCCAATCCCAAAGGAGCATCACGGGTAACTGTGATGTTTCACAGCTAGAGGGA
>JAHHID010000076.1 GCA_019359015.1 Spirirestis rafaelensis WJT71-NPBG6 | reverse complement strand
TCACGATTATATTCACATGAAGCAAAGGGTATAACCCTAAGAATATCGGGAGCCGTGTGCCATGAAAGTGGCACGCACGGTTCTAACAGAGAGGTGCGTGGGATAATACCCACCATCGACTCTAACTAATCAGCCTAACTGAGACTAATAGTAAGCCTGTTAAAATCTCGAAAAGCCTGATACTTATAGTTATCTTCACCGACATCTAACGAGACTGCTTTTTCCTCAAATTTAGTAATTCCACGTTGGGCAGTCGATGAGCGATTTGAATAGTATAGAAAAATATTTTAACTATTTATATAACTATGGCACGCAGCGCACAATTAATATCCGATTCAAAAAACAAACTCAAAAAAGTTAGCGCCATCCTTGAAGCAAAAGCAAAGCAACCAAAGAACCTAACACTACAGCAATTTATCCAAGCGCTCTCCACCCAAATCGATAAAATGCTGGCAGTGGATTATACATTACAAGAAGTTGCAGCAATTCTTAAATCAGAAGGAGTTAACGTGCAACCCACAACAATTAAATCCTATCTCTTGAAAGCACGAGCAAAAAACTCCAGTACGGCAACTAATAATCCCGCATCAACCCAATCAAACCCAGGTATCAATCGCAAAGCAAGTAACAATAAGCAAGCGAAAAATAACCAAGCCACTGCCAATTATAACTCAAATAAATCTGACAACACGCAAGCACTCTTCACGAATGAAGCAACCGAAACTGAAACTATTCAACCACCCGCACCAGCAGCAAACCAAGCTTCTGAGAGTGCAACTCCCCAATCACCGACACCAACAAATCAATCCAACCCACCAGCAATAAATAATAACAGTACAGCTACCACTGTTACAAAAAATAAATCCCCCAAGCAGAACGGGACAAATGCTGCTAAAACTTCAACGTCGGGTGATAAATCCCAGAAGTATGCTAAAACTTCCCACAATAATTCTCAACTCCAAGCAAACGGTAGCAGCAATCAACCCATGCAAAACGGTAACTCAAACGTCCTGGAGGCACAACAACCGCAAACAAACCAACAGTCATTGCTGGATAAAACCGATATTAATTAGTGCGTTTATTGCATATCGTTGCCTAATCGACGAGTAATTATCTGTGATATTGCTCGCACTTCAATCATATCGAATACTAATTACGACTATTTATTTAATAAGCAATGAGCAATTCAGCATCACCAAAGTCAAATATTGGTGCAAGAATACCGTCTACATGGTTGGCAGAACTAGATGCATATGTCTCATCGAGTGGAAAAACAAAAAGTGATGTTATTAACGAGGCTATTGGAGATTATCTCAATAAAAGCCAGGTGACTATTGTTGACCGAATTACCACAATCGAAAATAAATTAGCACAAAATAATCAGAATTTTGATATTGCACCATTAAACCAACGCCTCGACAAGTTAGAAGATATTCTGCAAGCAATATTACAAGCGCTTGGTGATATCAAACCCGAAATAAAAATAGTTGAAAAATTTCGGGAGACGATTTCTGATGGTGAACGGTATGGGGGAATCACCCAAACCGAATTACTAGAGAAATACCAGCTTTCGTACCACGCACTTGATAAGGAAGCGAAAGAAAAAGGCATACCATTCCATGAAGTCGTAAAAGAGAAAACCGGGTGGTACAAAAAAGACCCTAACAAAAGACGTTCACGATGGCTACCTCTGGAGAACAATGTTAATACAACTATTCGAGAGCTTAACGGCAATACTCCTAATAACGGTAAAGAAACAAGAAACACAAGCGAGATAAATGACCAAAAAGCAATTAGCAGTTAGCAGTTAGCTAATAGCTAAAAGCTAATCGCTTTTCTTGACGAATATCGCAATGTTAACGGTGGTAACGCCTGAATTTTGTAGCAGTAAAATCCAACAGCAAGGGGTGTAATTCCATCACTATGTTTACTTCGACAAAACCCACAATCTCTTCAAATGGAAACTCATACCCACACTATTACCAGAGCGCAAAAAGTAAATAAACGTAAAATGTTAACGTTGTTAACGCTACTCCTGACAAACTTGGATAAAACCCACAGTCGAATCGATTTGGAGCAGTACAGTTTACCCATCAGTGGAAGATAACCCAACCAGTTAATCAACGTTTTTCTGCGTTAGCAGCGTTAACCCCTGTGCAACAATGCCTGTCACGAATGGTGGTACAGTTTACTCATTAGTGCAAGATAACCCAACCAGTCGATGGACGTTAGCGCCGTTAACCCCTGTGCAACAACGCCTGTCACGAATGGTGGTACTCTCTCCGGGATGCAAGGAATGTTTGGTGTATACCAAAAAGCCCCAATCGAAGGGGAATATTACTTCACTTAAGGGAGAGCTTAAGCACTCGACGTAGCACACCGTGATACTGTGCAACCCATCACCCACAAGAGCATTCTTCGATTGCCGACACCTGTTGTATTGCTGGATTGTTGGTGGCTGTCTTCTCCTACAGATAAGTCAGGTTAAGTGCATACCAAAAAGCCCCAATCGAAAAGGAATGTTACCCGTTAAAGGGAGAGCGATCGCTCTCCGGAGCGAGCCGCGCACAGCAATGCGATGGCGCTCCCGCGCCCGCACAAGTGCGATCGCACGGGAGACGTAGCACAGCCGTGTCAGCAGCAACCCGCGCATAGCTCAGTATCACGCCATGTGCCAGCATTACCCACGTATGGCGTTCTTCGACGGTCGCAGCGCGACGGACGATGCCCCGCATTATGAGCGATCGCACTCGACGTACCAGCCATAAGTGTTAGCAGTAACCCGCGCAGTTGCACAGTAACACCCATTCGTTTCAGCGTCACCCACGTATGGCGCAAGACTTCGACCATCCTCTGTTGTTGGTGGCTGTCTGACCTCACATGCAAGGAATGTTTGGTGCATCCATAATTCCGCAATTCTAAGGTGGACATTATTATTATTAGCTAGCTACGGTGGTTGGTTGTAACCACAACTCGCTATGCAAACGGATAGTCAGAAGAAGAAAAAGAAAGCTTTATCTACAACCGACAAAACTAGTACAAGTAGAAGAACCATTCGTCATCCAGTTAGTTTTTCGCAACTTGAAAGCGAAAAAATTAAACAATATGCTTTTAGCAGCAAACTGTCGATATCTGAATATCTGCGTCGTGCAGGATTAAGACGAAAAATCACCACCCCCTTATTAAAAGAACAGTGGCAATTTTACAACCAACTAGCACAACTAAAATTGATTGCCAGCCAACTTAAACTTTGTTTAACAGTAGCATCATCCAATAACGATATTGGCAATATTGTAGAGCAACTTGAACAACTGCACTCGGATATGTGGACAACTACGCAGCAGTTGTTAAGTATAGATGTGGATGATGAAACTGATGCTTTATAAAATCGAATTATAGTTTTGTTGAGCCAGATAAACCTTGATTCCCAAAATCTTTAAACACGGTAACTTTCTCCCCACTCTCAAGTATGTACTTGGGAAAGAGGGTGCATCGATTATTGGCACTAACATGAATAGTGCTACACCAAACGAACTAGCACGAGAATTCTCACTTGCAAAACGCTCCAACCCAGAATTTAAGAATGCTTGCGCCCATATAATATTATCTATTCCCCATCGTAGTAGCGAACATGCTAATGGTGAATATCACGAACATTTAGATGATTTGCAATATAGCACTGTCGGTCAACGCTTTCTAGAAGAAATGGGATATTTGGGTGAGGGGTTGCACTTTAGTCAGTATGTAATGGGCAGACATACTGATAGAGAACACGAACACATACATATTATTGCCAGTCGCATCAAGATGGATGCTACTGTTGTTCCAGATTCGTGGGACTATAGGAAAGCCGAAGTTGCAGCACGCAAATTAGAAAAGGAATTTGGTTTAGAGCCAACACCTTGCAGTAGTGAAAAAGTTGTCCAAAAGCTCCAAGAAATAGGAATAGAAGCAAGTGTTACTCCTACGATTAGGAAACCACCAACTATTAAACAGTTAAAACATACATCAGGTAAACCACCTCTAGTTCAACTAATAGCAGACGCAATTGATGAAGCCGCAGTAGATAAACCAACCTTTACTCAACTAGTTAGCCGACTAAAAGAGAAGAATATAATCGTCCATCCCAAGTTGGATAAACAGGACAATATATTGGGTATTGCCTATGAGATGAATGGGATAAAAATAGCTGGATATCAAATAGGTAAGGGTTATTCGTTCCCAGGATTGCAAAAATATTTAGGTGTAGTATATGGAGAATCAGGACAACAACAAGCCACAGTGGGAGCAACAAATAAGCGAAGAAGAAAACGACTTACAGACGCAGCAAGCATTAAACGAATTACTGCAAGTATTGAACCAATTGCCGCAATCCTTAACACAGTGGGTGGAGAAAGTTCAGTCGGTAGAGAATCAACAAGTATTGATAAAATCGGAGATAGCCAATTTATCACAGGAAATGCAAGCATTATCGAATCAATTATCGACTCCGAACCAATTAATAACCAACCTGACAGAAACGATTCAGAATCTAGAGAAACAATTAGCAACCAGCAATCAAATATTGGGGAATCAAGCCTCCCAGTTAAACCAACTAAAGGAAATAGAAAAAACCAACGCAGCAATTCAGAAACTAGAGAAGTTGTTGCCGAAAAAGTACCCGTTCAAGATAATGCTTCAAGAGCAAATATTCACCTACAGAGGGCTAGCGGGGTTGCTAGCAATGATGGGAGTAATATCAGGAGCAACAGCTTGGATGCTGATACAGATTCTACCACCCCAAGTCCTAAACCGGATGAACAATCGCAGCAACAGTATCGAGATTCGGTTGCAGAAGATAGAAGAGAAACTGAAGAAATAAGTACGGAATCAATCCCGAATTATAGTGCTGACTGGTTAACTAAACTACAACAAGAACCATTATTTCAACGATTAGTAGAACAAGAAGGTGGTTTTTTCCTAGCCTTTCGTAAGATGCAAGAAATACTCAACTCCAGCAGTTCAACTACACCAGATACTGCTGTTGAATCAGAACCAACTTCTCATCAAAAAGTAGAACCAACCGTACCAGAGAAGTCAACTATTAGTGCTAAAGAACTAAAAGTACAGCAACAGTCAACCACTCCCCAATCGGAAAAACTGCAACAGCAGTATGCTGAAACAATTGCACCAATTGTCCGTAACTTTTGGCATCTGCGGGGTCAGCACAAGCGGTATAGAAGTTCTAAGCATGAGCTGGTTCTGGAAAATGATATTTTTCAGCTAAAACGTACAAGTGGTGAAGAATTAGCCTTAATTCCACTTGATCCAAGCAAACCAGCTAGAGGGAAGAATTTGACACAAGATGATGTGCAGATATTTTTGGATTACCAAGAGGAGTTAAACGAACAAGTTCATCCTAAGCAGATAAAAGCGCAACAGAAGCAACAACCCCGACAGCAAAGTTACCAGAAGCCACAACAACCAAAGCGTTCGGACTCTGGTTTGGATTTGTGATAGGATAGCCCGAAGCATAAGCCCCTTTTGTACAATCACTAGACCGAAAAATGAATCCGATCGCTTTGGGGCTGCTGCCCGATTTAGCTGGCTTTTGCCGAAAAGCTGTATTTTTGAATACAGCTTTTTGGAAATTTGCTCTGGGTCATTTCATAAGTAAAGCTAATCAATAAACGGGAGAGGTAATGTCAATCTAACTTTCGCTCTTATTGGGGTATGCGTGATTATTTAAAGTTGCTGCATAAACAAAATCCCGCAAATGGGTTTTTATGCCCCTGAAAAACTTTTTGCAATACAACTGTGACGACCCAACCTAGTTCAACGCTGCTTCATGTTTAGCTTGCGTTTCTTCAAATAAAAAACTCCTCCCAAAGTGCCAAAAACTAACAATCCCAGTGCTGAATGAGGTTCAGGTACTGTTGCAGGACGTACCGCTCGAAGGGAACCTACTAATTGGAAATTTAGGACACCGAACCCGTTGCCAGTAGTAAAAGTAGGCAATTGAACATCGTTATCCTGGATAACTAGCTGCACTCTACCACCAGCAGCATTAACATCTTGTAATAAAGCGTTAGCCAATCCTTCTGCCAGTGGATCTAGTCCAGCCACCTTTGTTGCTGTCAGTGGATCGGTAAAAGCACTGTCAATATCATCAGCTAGTGCGGTCGTCGGACCGTAATTGAGAACTGAGTAAATATTAGAATACCCAAAGCTTAGTATTTTAGTTGTCCCAAAAGAGAGGAACGTTTCAACATCATCTGGATTAGCTTTATAAATCCTTTCTTCAATGGGAGAATCAGGACTAGCAAACCAATCTTCACCAAGACGGTCATTGCCCAAATTCCACGTTTTGGTGAAGTCGCGATCGCTTTTTCGACTAAAACTAAAGCCGATACTACTTAAAGGAATGCTGTTATTTGTCAGGTAATTGCTTAAGCTTGGAAAGCCGACTATATCAGCTACAGTAGATGTTCTGGTAGCGCCGCTTGCAGGAACTTCTGGACTTCCTTGCCGACCAGTCACATAATAAGGAGCGCCGTTACCAGACGCATTTAGGCTAATATCTGCATGACCGGAGTCTAGAGCGGAGGGATCTAGGTTGAAAAAAGCTGTATATCCCTGTTTGTCGGCTGGATTGCCAAATAATTGTAGTCTGTTGTCAGAGTCAATTGGTCGAGATGATATGTTTTTTAATTGGTTAAAGTCGAAGGTTGCAGCGCGAGCAGCTGACCAACTACACATAGTCACAGCACTTGTCAACCCTATAATAACTGGAACTATTTGAGTACGCATAGTAAATGTTTTAACTAAGCTTGATTAACTATCTCAGTATATTAACATTGGTAGTTAGTAATTTTATTTAAGTAATGATGAAGCGTTAAGCTGCTCCGCATTTAGCTGACAAATTTTTAATTTTTGTTAAAACTCACTTTGATTGCACGATTATCATCACCTTTGTTTTTGCAGCAAACTGAACCTCAAAACAGAGATTTATCCTTAAAAAACCCGGTTTCTCTAGGCGTTCTTGAGTTCGGCGTGCAAGAAATCAGTTAAAAGTGGATCTTCCGGGACTGGGGTGCATAACGAATAGTTTGAAAACAGAGCCAAGAGCGATCACGCTTATTGTGTTAAATTCATAGTTCAAAGAAAAGCGATCGCTCTTGGATGTCGTCGAGAACTAGTATGTAGGGCGTGGAAATAAAGCTACTATTACCAAACAGCGTAAAAGCTTGAGAAATCAGTCTTTTTCCTTTTACCTTTTGACTTCCGTGTACTCCTTCGCAAAAGCCGAAGGCTAGCGGTACTAGCATCCAAAGGAATTAGGACTTACTTCTCTGGCACAAAATTTAACTACGTACGGGAGCCACTGCGTTGGTGTTAGCGTAGCGGTAGCGAAGCGCGTTCCCGAAGGGATGCTCCGCAAACGCGCCCCTCGTCCGCTCTGCGGAAGCGGTAGCGCTCTTGGCAGGGTCTTTCGACGTAGGAGCGTCGGCAGTCCGCACCCAAGGGGGTTTCCCTCAGGAGGAACTGCCGTGCATAGTTCCCGACGGTCAGGCATCTGGCGTTGGGCACCGCCGACCAAAATCAGCAATTGTGGAATCCTCACTACAAATGGTCATTTAATTGTGACACCTGCATAATTCCTGAGAATATGGCTGTATATAAATTAAGGTCAAATTTTCCATTTACAGTATCTAAAGAATTTAATCCGGAATGCAACGATCTGATTTTGTAGCCTACTGTGTCCTTACACAAGAAAAACCAAACCTGTTGCACGCACAACAGAAGCAGTATCGCTGCTTTATCTACAAGGAACAATAATTATGATCGAATGTTGCAATGAGTTTCCTAGCTTTTCCAGCTTAATAGACCTTCTTAGTTACAGAGCGCTAAACCAACCTAATCAAATAGCTTATACCTTTTTAGTTGATGGAGAAACCGAAGAGGTTAGTTTGACTTATAGAGAGTTAGAAGAACAAGCTCGCGCCATTGCTACCATACTTCAAAGTTCAACAGCAACTGGGGAACGAGCATTGTTGCTTTATCCACAAGGGCTGGAATTCATTACTGCATTTTTTGGGTGTCTTTATGCTGGAGTTGTTGCTGTCCCAGCTTATCCTCCCCGTCAAAACCACTCTTTGTTACGCTTAGAAGCGATCGTAGAGGATGCACAAGCAAGTGTTGTACTTACCACAGCATCTGTTCTATCTAATGCATCTCAACAAATTTCCCAGTCTCCAGAACTAGCAGTTTTACGTTGGGTAGCCACTGATGAAATTTCTATCAACTTAACGCAAGTATGGCAAAAACCATTCGTAAGCGGCGACACGTTAGCGTTTCTCCAGTATACCTCAGGTTCTACAGGTAAACCGAAAGGAGTCATAGTCAGTCATGAGAATGTGCTGTACAACCAAAAAATGATTCAGCATGCAATGCAGCATTCGGAAAAAACTATCTTTGTTGGTTGGCTACCGCTGTTTCATGACATGGGTTTAATCGGAAATATGTTGCAGCCACTGTACTTGGGTATCCCTTGCATCCTGATGTCTCCAGTGGCTTTTTTACAGCGCCCCGTTCGCTGGCTCCAAGCAATTTCTCGCTATAAAGCTACGACCAGCGGCGGACCAAATTTTGCATATGATTTGTGCGCTCGCAAAATCACTCCGGAACAGCGAGCGGAACTTGACCTCAGTAGCTGGGATGTCGCTTTTAATGGCGCTGAACCTGTCCGTGCTGAGACAATGGAGCGATTTGCTGCTGCTTTTGAGTCATGTGGTTTTCGCACAAGTGCTTTCTATACCTGCTATGGTATGGCTGAAACGACTCTTATTGTTTCTGGTGGACTCAAGACCGCTTTGCCAGTGTTAACAACTGTCAAAGCAGATGCATTAGAACAAAACCAGGTGTTAGAGCCAGCTTGTGAGGAAAATGAAGCAGTTCAAACTTTAGTTGGCTGCGGTCAAACTTTGCTAGAGCAAAAAATTATCATTGCTCATCCCGAAACCTTAAAACGTTGCCAACCTGATGAAGTCGGTGAAATTTGGGTGTCTGGTGCTAATGTCGCTCAAGGGTATTGGCAGCGCCCCATAGAAACACAGAACACGTTCCAGGCTTACTTAGCAGATACCCACGTTAGCGTTAGCGAAGCGGGGCGCGATGGCGCACAAGCGGGACGAAGTCCAGGTCCTTTCCTGCGGACTGGCGATTTGGGCTTCATGAAAAATGGAGAACTATTTGTAACCGGTCGCCTGAAAGATTTGATTATTATTGGAGGTCGCAACCATTATCCCCAAGATATTGAATTGACAGTAGAAAAGAGCCATCCGGCACTTAGGTTGGGATGTAGTGCAGCGTTTGCAATTGAAGTTAATGGTCAGGAACAATTGGTAATAGCTCAAGAGGTAGAGCGGCAATATATCCGCAAATTAAATGTTGATGAGGTCATTGGAAACATTCGTCAAGCAGTATCGGAACAGCATGAGTTACAGGTTTATGCAGTCGTTTTGCTTAAGACTGGGAATATACCGAAGACTTCTAGTGGCAAAATTCAACGTCATGCCTGCCGAAAAGGATTTTTGACTGGCACTCTAGAAAGTGTAGGACAGTGGTCTAAACAGCATAAAGCAAGCAAAACTCGCGTGCCTCAAAATGAATTAAAGCTAACCCCAACCCTAATCTAAATGGCAAGTTAGCCGAAAATTACTGGTGGAAAGTTTTTTCAAGATTGCGATAGACAATGGAATTATGAGTTTGTTTGATGGTAGTATAATTGTTAAGAAAGACACAATTTTACTACAGATTAAATATCTAGTTAAACCTTGCTCAACAAAAAGTGTAGTTAGATATTTATAATAGATAATCGCACATTTCCAAACTCAAAAATCTCTTTTATTGAGATAGAAAATTCCTAAATTTTCATCTAGATAAGCAAAATATTGCACGTTATATGCAGTTGATATATGTCTGCATGTGGCTTTGCACATGTCATCGCATCCCTGATTGATCGCTTATACCATTTTGGAGCCAAGGATTTTGGATTACCAAAGCCTTGTGAGCAAGTAGTTTCCCAAGTCCATCTGTAGCAATTATTTTTCCAAATTGGTATTAGTTCACTTCCCATATTTGACAGAGAAACACTTTTTTCGACAATACTTATTCTTAGGAGCAAGCAATTATGACACCGAACACATTGAGCGCAGAAGATATTCAAGCTTGGTTGATTTCTAAGCTTTCTCAAGAACTGGAATTAGACCCTGATGAAATAGACACCCAGGAACCCTTTGCTCGCTATGGTCTAAATTCGATGACAGCTGTCAGCCTTTCGGGTGACTTAGAAAGTTGGCTGAACATTAAGCTACCTGCGACCTTAGCATGGGACTACCCAACTATCGAATTACTGGCAGAAAATTTGGAAAATCAGTTCGCTGCTGCTGTAGCAAAGTAATAGCATTCAAAAGTTTTAGGTTCTGAGTGCTGAGTGTAATTATTACTTTCACCACGAGGCACTCGTTATATCATGTCCGCTTGATTGCTTATAATTTGTCATTGCAAGTGCAACAAAGTGGAACTAAGCAATCTCCAATTCCCTTGCGAATTGCTTCACTTCGTACCCTACGGGAAGGCTACGCCAAGGCAATTGACTTGTATTGACAAAGGACATGATATTACCCAGCACTCAGCACTATTTTTGGTATAAGAATCTCCGGTCAACATTAAAGAAGGAACAATATAAAAATGGTGGAGCCTGTAGCAATTATCGGTGTTAGTTGCCGTTTTCCCAAAGCTAAAGATAAAGATGCTTTCTGGAACCTGTTGCGAAATGGCGTAGATGCAATTTCCGAAGTACCACCGGAGCGATCGCATCTTCGTTCTTTTTACCACCCAAACCCGAAAGAACCGGGTAAAATGAGTGCCCGTTGGGGTGGTTTTTTGGAACAGATAGACCAGTTTGATGCTCACTTTTTTGGTACTCCCAAGCGGGAAGCTGCTGCGATGGACCCCCAGCAACGGTTGCTGCTAGAGACAGCTTGGGAGGCTTTGGAGGACGCGGGAATAGCACCGGAACGTCTATCAGGCTCCCGCACTGGCGTGTTTATTGGCGTCATGTGGAACGATTACGCACAGATGCAGACGAGAAACCCATCTGGCATTGATGCCTATACGGGGTCTGGTAATGGCTTTTTTATGACAGCCAATCGCCTATCCTACAGATTTAATTTTCAAGGTCCGAGTCTGGCGGTTGACACTGGCTGCTCTTCATCACTGGTTGCAGTCCACCTAGCTTGTCAAAGTTTATACTCTGGTGAGTCTAGTATGGCGTTAGCTGGCGGTGTCAATATCATTCTAGAGCCAGGAGCGAGTATTTTTTACACAAAAGCTGGACTTTTAGCCGCTGATGGTCGTTGCAAAAGTTTTGATGGTCGAGCTGATGGCATAGTGCGTGGCGAAGGTGTTGGTGTTGTGGTTCTCAAGCTGCTTTCCCAAGCCCTTGCTGATGGCGATCCAGTGTATGCGATTATTCGAGGCAATGCAGTTAACCAGGATGGGTTGACAAATGGGGTTACCGCTCCCAGCCAGCGGGCACAGGAAGCTTTACTGCGGGAAGTTTACCAAAAGGCTGGGGTTTGTCCGAGTCAAGTTCAGTATGTCGAAACTCACGGTACTGGAACATTGTTGGGCGATCCAATAGAGGCTAAAGCTTTGGGAGCTGTAATGAGTATCGGTCGTCCTGCTGCAAATCCTTGCGCGATCGGTTCGGTTAAAACTAACATCGGACACTTGGAGGGGGCAGCTGGGATTGCGGCAGTGATCAAAGTGGCGCTAGCACTCAAACACCAAGAAATTCCACCAAGTTTACATTTCCAAGAATCAAATCCTCATATTCCTTTTGACAATTTGCCTTTGCGCGTTCAGCATACTTTGGGTTCTTGGTCTGCGAAATCGGGTTTGGCATTAGCTGGGGTGAGTTCCTTTGGTTTGGGCGGAACTAATGCACATATCATATTGCAAGAAGCACTTCCAGTCTCTACTGTCGCTAACTATATTGATCGCCCTTTGCACCTTTTAACTTTATCAGCTAAAACTGAAAACGCATTAGTCGCCTTAGCAGTCCGTTATGGAGCTTTTTTGGCAAATAATCCCAATCTGTCACTTGCAGATATTTGCTTTACTGCTAATACCGGGCGATCGCATTTTGCCCACCGTTTGGCAGTAGCAGCGGAATCTACTGAGATATTGCGCCAGCATCTGTATGCTTTTGCTGGGAGAAAGTCAAGTGCAGCAGTCACCCAAGGACAAGTGCAAAGCCGCAAAAAGCCGAAGATAGCTTTCTTATTCACCGGTCAAGGCTCGCAGTATCCAGGCATGGCACGCCAACTTTACGACACCCAGCCTACCTTCCGTCAAGCTTTGGATCGTTGCGACCAATTGCTGCGCCCTTACCTCGAACAGCCACTGCTTCAGGTAATTTATCCCGAATCAGAAACAACTTCGCCGCTCAATCAAACAGCTTACACTCAACCCGCTTTATTTGCTTTAGAGTATGCTTTGGCACAAATGTGGCGGTCGTGGGGCGTAGAACCCCAGGTAGTTATGGGTCACAGTTTGGGAGAATACGTAGCTGCCTGTATAGCTGGTGTATTTTCCTTGGAAGATGCACTGAAGCTCGTTGCCCAGCGAGCCAGGTTAATGCAAAGTTTGCCTGCTGGCGGTGAAATGGCAGTAGTATTTACTACCGAAGAGCGCGTACTTGCGGCAATATCACCTTATGCAGAAAAAATAGCGATCGCGGCAATCAACGGTCCTGAAAACATCGTTATTTCTGGTGCTGGGGAGGCAGTACAGGCGGTGCTGCGTTATATGGTATCTGAGGGGGTCAAAACTACACAACTAAATGTCTCCCACGCTTTTCACTCACCTTTAATGGAGCCGATTCTCGACGAATTCGAGCAAACTGCTGAATTGGTTAAATATGCGTCTCCCTGCATACCGCTAATTTCCAACTTGACTGGGGAATTAATCGCACCAGAGGATATCACTTCACCAAACTATTGGCGTCGTCATTTGCGAGGGGCAGTCAGATTTTATCAAGGCATAGAAACACTTCACCAGCAAGGCTACGAAATTTTTGTGGAATTGGGACCATCACCGATACTTGCAGGGATGGGGCGGCGATGTTTACCGGAAGGTACAGCAGTTTGGCTATCTTCTCTCAAAAAAGGGCAGCCGGACTGGCAGCAGTCGCTGGAATGTTTAAGGACATTATACGTTCGCGGCGTAGAAATCAACTGGTCGGGGTTTGACCGAGACTATGTACGGCGGCGAATGTCGCTACCGACTTATCCATTCCAGCAGGAGAGTTTTTGGACTCCGGTTGAGACAGTGGCAACAAATGACCTTTTTGAACAGGTTGTGATTGAGGAAAAACAGCAAGTTGAAGCATTGGCAGCTTGTTCCCCCGAATGGTTTTATCAATGGCAATGGCATCCAGAACAACTTGTCACACTACAAGAAATACCCCCAGGTGCAATTTTGATTTTGAGCGATCGCCAAAATCTGGGTAAAACTTTAATGGGAATGTTTGCGGCTGAAAAACATACCGTATATTTTGTTACTCCCGATCTTAAGTTCCAGAAAAGCAGCGAGCGAAATTTCACAATTGATTATGCAAATCCAGACGACTACGAAAAAGTACTGAAAGCAGTTCAAGAAGATGGTTTAAAAGTAACTGCCGTTATTCATCTTTGGAATTACAGTTCAGTTGCTCTTAAGGAGTCCGACTCAAATAAAAACAGCGCCCCCTTAGTGGAAGACCAAAACCTGCATGAGGGCGTTTACAGCGTACTATTTTTATCCCAAGCACTGTTAAAGGTTTACCCGCATCATCCCATTCGCCTGTTTTTAGTCACCCAAAATGCTTATGCAACCCGCCCAGGTGAAGCTATTTGTGGCTTACATCAATCTATGGCTGCCACATTGGCTCAAGTACTGGATGAAGAAAATCCTACCATTGAAACGCAAGTGGTGGATGTTACCTCAGAAATTTCCGCCCCAGAAAAATTAGCTAATATTATATTCCAACAATTAAAAGCAAAACCTTGTGCTGAAGGTATTGTTGCTTTACGCAACGGACAACGGCTTGTCCGTACCTTGGAAAAAATAAGTCTCTCCTCATGTCCAAATAACCTTCGACTGCTAAAATCTGGAGAAACTTGTTTGATTACTGGCGGTACTAGCGCTGTGGGTACAGAAATTGCCCTGTCTTTGGCTAGTCAAGCACCCATTAACTTAGTGCTAACCGGGCGTCATCCACTTCCACCAAAAGAACAATGGGGTAATGTTGCTGATTCTGCGACTAAACAACGCATCCAGGCGATCGCGGAATTAGAGCGACTAGGTGCTACAGTTATGTATCAAACTGTGGATGTTAACGATGTAGAGGGTATGCAGCGCCTAGTAAGCAATATTAAAGCACGCTTCGGCAAACTAGACGCAGTTATCCACGCAGCAGGGGTTAGCGGTACTACATTCATGCTGAAGACCGAGGAACCCGAAACATTTGCTAAAGTTCTCGCGCCAAAAGTTCAGGGGACTATTATCCTGGATGCTGTGACACAAAACGAACCGCTGAAATTCTTTATTGTACTATCATCCGTCGCCGCTTCTAAAGCAAAATGGGGTGCAGGTATAGGAGATTATGCAGTTGCCAACACTTTCCTTGATAGTTATGCGGTGTATCGTAGCCAACGCAACACTACAGGAAAATCACTAGCAATCAACTATTCGCTGTGGCGCGATCGCGGTATGGGCGCAATTCTCGGTGAGTCAGCAAGTTTAATTGCTAAATCCAAAGGTTTGAATCCTTTAGAACCAGAGCAAGCTGTTAATGCGTTTCTCACGGCTGTATCCTCAGATACTCCCTCTGTAGTTCACATTATTGACTTGATTGCTGAAACAACAGCACAAGTACAAACACCTTCTTCTGTTCCAGAAAAAAATCTTGTGGAGGATATTTTTACTAACCAGTCTCAATCTCAAAGTTTGCGGTTTTTAATCCGGGAAATCTTATGTCAATATCTATCAGTTTCCCAGGAACAGTTAGAAGGACACAAAACTTTCCAAGAGCTGGGAATGGATTCTATTGGTGTTATCGAAGCTATCAAACAACTAAGTGAAGTTGTTAAAGATGAGTTATTTCCGACTTTATTGTTTGAATATCAAACACCAGATGACCTGGCAGATTACTTAGAGCGTAAGTATGGAGACTCGATAACAATTGAGCCACAAACACCCGCAACTAGCGTTGATGTCGCCAAACCAAATTTTGAAGATACTAAAAAACCAGACATCAAGCAAATTAATGTCCCCCAACCAAATTTTGAAGATACTAAAAAACCAGACATCAAGCAAATTAATTTCCCCCAAGCAAATTCTGAAGATACTAAAAAATCAGACACCAAGCAAATTGATGTTAAACAACAGGATATCGCCATCATTGGTATGGCGTGCAAAGTCCCAGGAGCAAACAATTTAGAAGAGTACTGGAACTTGCTTGTTGAAGGAAAATGTGCCATTCAGGAAGTACCAAAAGACCGTTGGTCGATTGATGACTACTATCAAGAGAATGGGACAAATCCCCATACAACATACTGCAACCGTGGCGGATTTATAGAGCGTCCTTTCGATTTTGATACGATGTTCTTCGGTGTTTCCCCACGGGAAGCAAGCGCGATGGACCCACAACAGCGGTTGTTTCTAGAAATTGCATGGCAAGCTTTACAGCAAGCTGGTTATGGCGGAAGATATCGACCAGAGGAGATCGGTGTGTTCGTTGGTTGCGGACAGAATAACTATGCAGAACACTTCCTCAATTCCCAGCAATACGAAGTCTTGCGTGAACGTTTACAAGAAAGTTCTTGGTATAATAGCTTATCTTGGGAAGCACGCAAACACTTACAGAAAACTCTAATAGAAGTACTACAGCCGAGCGAAATTTTACCAGAAACAGCGGCTGGCAACGAGTTAAATGGAATTGCTGCTAGAGTCAGTCACTGTTTAAATCTTACCGGACCAAGTTTAACAGTCGGTACAGCTTGTTCCTCTTCTCTTGTGGCATTGCATCTTGGCTGTGAGAGTTTGCGTTCCGGTCAAAGCCGCATGGTAATAGTTGGCGGAGTGAATTTGAATTTGAGTTCTACCCCCTTTACTTTACTGTCTCGCGTGCAAGCGCTTTCGCCAACTGGAGATTGTTACCCCTTTGACCGTCGTGCTAACGGTATGGTTTTGGGAGAAGGTGCAGGTGCAGTCATTCTCAAACCTTTACAGCAGGCAATAGAAGATGGAGATTTTATTTATGCTGTCATCAAAGGTTCCGCAGTTAATAATGACGGTCACTCTCAAGGTATTACCGCCCCCAACCCACGGGGACAAGCAGAAGCAATCCGCAAAGCCTACATCAACTCTGGCATAAACCCTGAAGATATCTCCTATATTGAAACACATGGGACGGGGACTTTATTAGGCGACCCTGTAGAAATAGAGGGGATGACACAAGCTTTCCGCAGCTTTACTGACCGCCGAGAATTTTGTGCCATTAGTTCTGTTAAGTCTTCTATCGGTCACATGCTTTCAGCCTCAGGCATTGTCAGCTTGATCAAAGTCGCCCTTGCCATGCAGCATGGTAGAATTCCCGGAACTTTTGGCTACGAAGACCCGAACCCACATATCAATTTTGCCGCCACACCCTTCTATGTCGCTGGCAGTCAAGGCGTTGACTGGTCTGGAAACGGCAAACTTTTGCGGGCTGGCGTTAACGGATTTGGATTTGGAGGAACCAATTGTCACGTGATTTTAGAACAATCTCCAGTGGCATCAACTTTTAAATTTAAAGACCATAACTCAACTTCCAATATGTTATTCCTGACTGGACGCACCCAAACAGCACTTAAAGAAGTTGCACAACTTCTGCACAACCATTTAATCAAGCATCCCGAACATGATGCCGCTCAAGTTTGCTTTACAATGAACAATGCCCAGCGCGATCTACCTTACAAAGCAGCTTTACTCGTTGGCGATCGCCAACAGATGCTTGATGCCTTAGGAAATATCATGTTAGGGGAAATGAGTCAAGATGTTTGCATTGGCAAAGCCAACCCGCAACGGTCAACACCAATTCAATTGGTAATGGATGGTAGCAGTCGGTTAAGCCTCGATGACGTAAAGGTTTTAGGAGAACATTTCCCAGATTTTCAAACTGCTTACAACGAATGCGCGAGGCTTAACAATACAACAATTCCAGCCAAGCTAACAGAAAAGGCACGTGCTTTTGCAGCCCAGTATGCTTTAGGACGCTTATTAATGTCCGTGCAGCTTCAACCCAGCAATTTGCTGGCAGAAGGCACAGGTATCTTAGTGGCGGCTTGTCTGCGCGGACTATTGACTTTAGAACAAGCGTTCAATTTGTTAGCACAGCTAGAACACGGCAATATTTCTGGCGATATCTCAACCAGATCGGAGATTGTTTCACCCGCTTGGAAATGCCCATTAGTAACTCCTCAAGGAATTTTGAGGTCTTCCGCCCAAGTAACTACTTTACAATTGGCAGCACTTGTGCAAGCATCAACTAATTTAAATGCATCTGCCTGCAAAGAGATTGCTGCACCTGGAGTGTATTTACATCTTGGCGGTTCTTTGTCAATGAGAGAACAATTGGAAATTGCCGACGAACCCCAAATTTGGATATCTGCAAACAAACAGCAAGCACCTGTATCCGGTTTGCTGGAGGCTATTGGCAAATTGTATGTAACAGGAGTCAGGTTGAACAGCCTACCTTTACTTCCTAAAGGTTTGCGTCGAGTTCCACTACCGACTTATCCATTCGACTATGGAACCTACAAAGCACCTCTTCCTCAGGACAAAGAGGAAAATCAGCCCTCAACTAGTGGTTCCGGACTTTTGAGAGTGGTTAAATTACCTCCACTTCCACAAGAAAAGCGTCAGTCAGTTCATACAGCTTTGTTAAACGAATTTACAAAGTTTGCCTCTTAAGCAAGTGTTGCTGCATACCAGACCGACGATAATGCCTTAAATCCGCTCAATTAATTATCAATAATCCCTCGGAGGAACCCCACCGCCAAACCCTCCACCCCGTAGTAGAGGGGTTGGCGGCGGGGTGTTTTTACTATGGCAAATTGGACGGATATGATATTATCCCTCTGGTGTCACTTTAGTGAGAAAAATTTTAGACAAAATTTGAAACCCAAATACTGTTAAGGATTTGGACTTTAATTTCTCACACACCTGAAACATTTATTATTGGGTAAAGCCTTTATTTGCAAGCATTTAAGAATATTCTCTGTTTAAGGGATAAACAGTGCTTATCCCTAATCTCTCTTCCCAAGTGAGTTTTATAAGGCGATCGCTTTCATCTTCATCTAAAATTTACACAATAAACTACTGATTCTTGCGTAAATTCTTTAGCCAGAGTTGATATCTATATAAGACGCATGAATCAATTGAACTTCTAAAATACTACAACCATTAGACCGTGCATTTTCAAGATGCACGGATATTGCAGGCACAGAGTAGAGCAATTCTGCAATTCTGAATAATTTGCATTTTGCATGAACTTGTAGTACTGACACTATTTTTGTATAAGGGACATGATGGAAAGGACAACATTAGAACAAAGAGTTTTTTCTTTAGTCACAAGCATCACCGGTCATGAACCAGACCAATTGGAGCCAGATATGTACCTAGAGAGCGAACTAGGCTTGGACTCCATCAAAATGTTAGAGTTTTTTAATGGAATGATCCAACTCGTTCCAGAAGCAAAAAGGGATACTTTTAGTCTTCAGTTCCCAGTACAAAAATTGATGCAAATTCAAATATTAAGAGATGCTATCGACATTGTTAAAGATTGGCAAGACTTTGAGGAAATAGCAACAATAAAAAACTGCGATTCTCAAATTTTAGAATTAAACGCTATAACTTTTCAGCCAGAAGAAAAAAAAGAAGATATAGAAATTCTTCACAGTCAGTATCTACATCTGATGAGTCACTGGGTAGTCAATTCTAACAGCTTGTGTTACACCTTGCGCTGGCAGGGAGCATTTGATGTTAATGTTGCACAGCAAAGCTGGAAAGAACTCATAGCACGGCATCCGATGTTAAGAGTACGTTTTTCGATTTCAGCAGATGCTACTAGCTTTAAAGATTACCAACTCACTGTTTTAGAGAATCCCAAACTCCCGGAAATTCCGGTTGTGGATATTCGGCATTTTAGCAAAGATAAACAAGAAAAACTTTTGGAAGAGGAGTTCCAACGGTGGCTGAATTTTGAGTGGCAGTTAATTGAGTTTCCTTTACATAAGTTTTTTGTATTTCGCTTGGAAGATTCAGTATACCAATTATTTTTTGCTAATGAACATATAGTTTCTGACGGTTTGGGGAATCAATTGATTCTGCGCGAATTTATGGAGATTTATGGCGCACGAATCTGCGGTCAAGAACCCGAACTACCGCCACCAACTTCTGTAAAAGAATATCAAGAATTAGTGGAAAAAATGAACTCTTGGAAGGCTGATGAAGAGGAAAAAGCTCTAGCAGATTATATCAGCCGTCAAGGAAAAGATTCTTATTTATGGAATCCAGAAAATAAAAACTTTAGCACCCATCTTCGCCCCAAATTCCACAATATCCGATATTCTTTAGAACGCGATATTACAAAAAAACTGATTGCTCAAACCCGCGATTGGCGATTACCAGTCAATTCCCTTTTACTAGCCGCTTTCTTAAAGGCAGTTGCCAATTTAGAGCAGTCTTCTCAATCTTTAATTATTCAAGTTCCTACCAGTGGTAGAGTTTATCCCGGTATCGACGCCTCAAATGTTGTTAGCAGTTTTGCTCAGAATTTAGGGTTGAGTTTTACTCGCCCGCAACCTCACGAAGATTGGGAAATTCTTGTTCATCGGGTTCATCAAGAAATTCAAAATGGTTTAGCCAACGGTTACGATCGCGTTCAAAGCCAGCAAATGGCAAGAGTGTTCCGGGATGCAATCAAGCTAGAACATGGCAAACTTCCAGAACACAGCATTTCCATGTTTCGGTCTAGCTTAAAATCCAATCTGTTTTTCCCCTACACCGGACAAACTCATCTCAAAACTCGGTACGCTTCAGTAGAGTTAACTGATTATCGTGCAGGTGGAATTAACGCGATTGGTACGTTGGATCTTTTGCAAGAAATTTTTGATGATCGCTTGTACTTTTTCGCAAGTTATGATGATAACTGCTTTAGTGAATCGTTGATTGAAAGTTTAATGAGGGAATATATTGCTCAAATCAAAGAATTAACCTCTTACTCTAAATCAGCCAAGCAGACAAAACAAGCGATCGCTAAACCCCAAATAGATGCTTCAATCGAAATTGCACTCAGACAAATAGCAGAGGAAATCTGCCACTACCCAATCACTTCATCTGATCTGGATAAAGATTTGGAAGCAGATTTGGGAATGGACTCTTTAGAACTTGTCCGCATAGTTACCCGATTAGAACAGCGATTTGGCAAGATGAATCGTCACGCTTTACTGTCTTGTCGAAGTCTGCGAGAAATTGCTTCTGTACTTGAGGGAGGACAATCGCCTTCAATCAGTCAAAATCAACCAGTAGTTCAAGTTAAAATTCAAGAGAAAAAGCTTCCAGAAATTCCTTACCTGCAAATTATCGAACAAGCCAGACGTACGCCAAATGCAGTAGCTGTATTACATGGAGAAACCCAACTCACCTACAAAGAATTGCACCAAGTTTCCAACCAGATTGCTAACTATTTACGCTCTCAGGGCGTAGGGGCAAATTCTCTAGTGGGTATTATGATGGGGCGCAATCCTTTAATGTTAGCAGGCATTTTGGGTATCCTCAAAGCTGGAGGCGCTTACGTTCCTTTAGATCCTTCCTACCCTAGAGAACGAATTCGATACATCCTAGAACATGCAGAAATCAAGATTTTAGTCACAGAACATCAGTTAACTGACAAATTAACAGAATGTCTAACAGAACAGTTGCCGTTACAAACTTTGATGTTCTTAGATGAAGCAGAACTTTGGGAAGGCGGCAAAGCATGGGAACAAGTCAGCAAAAACATTTGGTCGAGTTGGTCCCAATTAGAACCCAATTGCGTTAATATTCCAGATGATTTAATGACAGTCCTGTACACTTCTGGCTCTACAGGTAAACCCAAAGGGGTGATGTTAAATCATCAGGGCTACATGAACCGTTTGCAGTGGATGCAAAAAGCCTTTCAATTGCAACCTGGAGAGCGAGTTGCACAAAAAACTTCTTGCTGTTTTGATATATCAGTATGGGAATTATTCTGGCCCTTGATGGTAGGGGCTACTGTTTGCCCGGTGGAAACAGAAACAGTGAAAAATCCCTGGCGTTTGGCACAGTGGATGAAAGACACCCAAATTAATATTTTGCATTTCGTTCCATCTTTATTCGGGGAATTTATTGCTGCTTTGGAAGCAGATTCTTGGACTTTTCCTGACTTGCGTTGGTTAATTTTTAGCGGCGAGGCTTTACCCGTACCTTTCATTCAACGCTGGATAGATAAATATGGTATGAGCGTTGGACTAGCTAATCTCTACGGTCCCACAGAGGCATCTATAGACGTAACCGCACATATTATTCATCAGCGTCCCCAAGAAAATTCGATTCCAATTGGCAAGGCGATTGACAATGTTTATCTGACGATTTTGGATGAACAAATGCATCCAGTTGCACTGGGAGAAATGGGAGAATTATGGATTGGAGGCGTACAACTAGCGAAAGGTTATTTGAAAGACCTAGAAAAAACATCAAATGCATTTCGCCCCAATCCCTTTACAGAGATTCCCGGAGAATATTTATACCGAACTGGAGACTTAGCAACGCAATCACCAGATGGCAGTATTGAATACCACGGTCGCATTGACCACCAAGTTAAAATACGCGGTTTCCGTGTAGAGTTGGGAGAAATAGAGAATGTCCTTATGAGCCACCCAGCAGTTAACGAGGCTGGAGTTTTGGCTGTAGATTATGGTAACGGCGAAAAAAGATTAGTTGCCTTTTTAGCTGGCGGTCAAGCTATTGCAATTTCCACACAAGTCCTGCAAGAATTTGCCAATCAGTCAAATAAAGATATTAAAGAATATCTGCAACAAAGATTACCTCATTACATGATTCCCCACCGTCTGGAATGGTTACCCAGCCTGCCTAAAAACCACAACGGCAAACTCGATCGCAAAGCTCTTCAAGCTATTTTCAATGAGGGTTCTTCTACACCAGACAAGCCACGCAGCGTTTCTGATGAATATTTGCCCTTGGGACCCGCCCAACGGTGGTTAATTGAATATTTTGCCCCCACCTATCAGTGGAGTGGCTACACCCGTTTTCGTTACCAGCAACCTTTAGATCAAGATGCTTTCAACCAAACTCTTAACTTGTTGGTAGAACGCCATTATGCCCTGCGTACCGTGTTTGTGCAAAAAGATGGGCAATGGTGGCAACAATTGATTCAAAAAGAAAAACAGTTGAGCGCAGAATTTTATGAAGGTAGCCATTTAGAACCTGAAGAACGCGATCGCGAAATTTACAGACTGACGCAGCAAATGGCTCAACAACTGCGAATTGACAAGTTTCCTTTATTAAAGGTATTTGTTGTCAAGGTTCATGACTCCTGCTACGACATCACTATCGTCGGACACCATATCATCGGCGATTTGCTCAGTAATAATGTGATTTTCCAAGAATTTTGGTCAATTTACAGCCAGGTTTTAGGCAAACAAAATCACAGCCTCAAAGACAGACCTTATAAATCTTATGCAGACTACATCCGTTTGCTTTTAGAAGAAGAAAAACAGGGAGCTTTAGCAAGTCATGTTGATTATTGGAAGTCACAATTTCCTGCTGGTGAACCTGCCTTTAAAATACCGTTAGATCGTGAAACAGGAGCAAATTTAGAAGCTTCCACCGCAAGCGATCGCTTTACCCTATCTACAAACGATAGCAATACTCTACTGCGCCAAGCCAAACAGTACTACGAATGCAATTTGTATCCAATCTTGCTTGCTCCACTGTATAAATTAATGGCGGAATGGAGCGGAAATTCTAAAGTCGTACTTAGCCATCGCAGCCACGGTAGGAATGTCGGCAACAACCATACATTTCTAGAAAGTGTTGGTAATTTTGCTGTCAATTTCCCTGTTGGGATTAGGTTAAGTGAAAATCCACAGTGGAAGCAAAATGTCAAACAAATTGTCAAATGCTTTGATGAGCTTCCGATGAACGGCATCACTTATGATTGGATATCCGACCAACTGCCCGATAGCATTTATCCAGATCGCAAACTCACTCCAGTAAGAGCAAATTATCTCGGCAATCGCAGTCTTCCCGCTTCCAACTTATTTGAGTTTATCGAGTCAGACAGGGATCGTCGGCTGTCCCCTCCCGATCAAAAACGCACAACACTACTAGAGTTTTTCTTTTCGATTGTTGATGGTAAATTCCATTTGGAAATTGAATATTCGCAAAATTTCCATCAACCTGAAACAGTTCGCAAATTAGGCGATCGCTACTTAGAACTCATGCAAGACATGTTGGCAGAAGTTTCCAACCCACAACAAGCCAACTTTACCCAGCATCAGTTACGATCAACTAACCTACCCTTAAATGGTAAGGTAGCTATTATTACTGATGGCAACGGAGCAATGGGTAAAGCAATTGCCTTAAATTTAGCCCAGCAAGGAGCTAACGTTGCAGTCGTAGTGCGAAATTTTGCAGAAATCGAAGAAACTGCCGCACAAATTTGCAAATTAGGTTTAGAAGTCTTAGCGATTACAGGAGATATCAGCGACTTAACTCAAGTTGAGACGATGGTGAAAAAGGTAGTTAGCCAGTTTGGCGGCATTGATATTCTAGTAAACAGTGCAGGTGTTAGTGATTTTACAGAACTGACTAACTTAGACATGTTACAGTGGCGGCAGATAATCGATGCAAACATAGTTGGCACCTATAATTGCTGCCAAAGCGTTATTTCCTACTTAAATCAACGCGGAAAAGGAAAAATAATCAATTTAGGCTCAGATACTTCCTTGACAGGCTCTCCCTTGTTTAGCGCCTATGCTGCTGCAAAACATGCGATCGTTGGTCTTACAAAATCTTTAGCAGAAGAACTCAAACAGCAAAACATTCAAGTTAATGCTGTGTGTCCTACCTTCGTCAAGACCGATACCAACTTCAAAGCATTCCAAGGATTTATTCCAGTTGAACAGGTTGCTGAAGTCGTTTCATTTTTGACTTCACCTCTATCAGATGGCATCACAGGTGAATGCTTGAAAATATCTAGCAAATAGAATGTCTTTAATTCTAGTAGTCTGGCAATCCAAAATTGTCGGCTCAAGACTGGGAAAGAGGAAAAGGGAAAGACATAAACTTTTTTACTTCATATTTTTTACCCTTTACTAGGTAAACCAAGTTTTAAAATCTTTCTCTTCCTCTTCCTCTGCTTCCTCCGTGGCTCTGCGGTTAATTATCTAATATCATGTCCGATAAATTACATATGATGTAGATACATAGCAGTGCTATATCTCTACAAGGACTTAGAAAATTTTGATTAATTTTAATTAAACGGACATGATATAATTTCGCTTTTCTTTGATTGCCTATACTAATAGCTTAGTTGCGAACTCATCACGGCATAAAACAATGGAACAAATTATTAAATCGAAAAAATCAACTTCTCTATTTGACACTAAGTTGATAGCGTTATACATCATCTCTTTCCTAACAGGAGTATCATTAGGATTTTTTAATCCGCTGATTTCCACCTTCATGGAACAACAGCAAATTGACGGCGTATGGATAGGCGCGAATTCTACAATATATTTTCTGACCATCGCCCTGGTAACTCCATTTGTAGAGAAAAGTTTGCGACGAAACGGTATTCGCCGCATCATGATATTTGGCTTGTTGCTAACTGGTTTTAGCGCTAGCCTGTTTCCCCTAACAACACAACTACCCTTATGGTTTATCATTCGCATAGTTATGGGTGTTGGTGTTTGTTGTCTTTTAATTGCCGGACAAACAGCACTAAATAACTTTTCTCATGAAAGCAACCGAACAAGTGTTAGCGGAATATATTCTCTAGCCCTTGGCGTTGGATTTGGTATTGGTCCAATAATTGGTCCTCGTATTTACGTAATTTCTCCTCAACTCGCATTTATTGTCGGGGGAGCAGCGATTCTCAGCGCCTTACCTGTAGTTTGGTATTGGTTACCCAAGAAATTTGCTATTTCTCTACCATCTGCTCATTTCTTAACAAAAACTGCTAAAAAGCTGAAATTTTCGCTTCATGGAGTATTTTGCTACGGTTTTGCCGAGGCTGCCTTAATTTCCCTGTATCCATTATTCCTATTACGCCAAAACTACAGTTTAGAACAAATGGGAAACACCTTTTCCCTCTTTGTAGTTGGCAGCATAATCGGCACACTTCCCGTTACCTATCTAGCAGATCGTTCGGGAAAAGTCAAAATTCTTTCAATCAATTTGTTGATTGGTTTGTTATCTTGCCTGGGACTTGTTTTAGTCAATCAATATGAATTCATTCTGTTATTTTCCTTCATGGCTGGAGCTAGCATTGGTCCACTTTATCCCCTTTGTTTGGCTTTAGTAGGAGAGCAACTTCCTAAACAAGAATTAGCTGCTGGAACAGCCTTATTTACCACCATTTATAGCCTTGGCTGTGCTAGTGGCCCAATATTGTCTTCTATAATGATGGAAACTTTGGGAAATCGCAATCTGTTCAGTTTGTGCATTCCGCTTTACACAATATTACTGTTGCGTATTGCATTAAAACGTAAAAATTTCCGTAAGCGTAAATGAGAACTAGATCCATGATTTCCTCTTGGATAACTTGCCCTAAGAAAAATCTTCACCCTCGCCTGCGCTTGTTTTGCTTTCCCTATGCAGGAGGTGGAGCCTCAATGTATCATACATGGTCAAATTATTTGCCAGCAGATATCGAGGTTTGTCCAATTCAGCTTCCCGGTAGGGAGAATAGGCTGCAAGAAGCACCATTTAACAGACTGTTACCCCTTGTTGAGACATTAGCATCAGTTCTCCGCCCATATTTAAACATACCCTTTGCATTCTTTGGTCATAGTATGGGTGCCTTGATTAGCTTTGAATTAGCCCGTCAACTTCGCAGACAAGGAGATCCCACACCAGTTCACTTATTTGTTTCTAGTCGCCCTGCGCCCCAAATACCGGATTTAGATCCCATCCATCAATTGCCCCAACACTCCTTTTTGGCGGAATTACAGCGCAGATACAATGGCGTACCAAACATTTTGATCCAAAATACCGAAATGTTGCAACTTTTTTTGCCCATCATGCGAGCAGATATGACAATTTGCGAAACTTATGCCTACATAGATGAAGCAGCACTGAACTTGCCTATTTCTGCATTTGGTGGATTGCAGGATCATCATGTGAGTCAAGATGACATTATATTCTGGCGGCATCAAACCTCTGAAACCTTTACCCTTCAAATGCTGAACGGCGATCACTTCTTTTTGCGAGACGCCCGAATTCCACTGTTGAATGTGATCGCTGAAGAGTTAATCCAGTTTCTCTAATCTCTAAAGACCCGAATCGGTGTGGCGTGCAATTGCCAAAAAAATCGCGCTTTTCATACAATTATCTTGTAATGCTCTTCTGGGAGGCTCTGCCTCCAGGTTTGACGGGAGGCAGTATCAAACTTTTAGCCTAATCGGACTTTAAAACTTTCTGGCATAAAAAGTACCTGAAAGCCTTTTCAGGCAAGGGAAATACATCAACAGCGGTAAAATGTCTCAAACGCTGTTCTGACAAACAAAGGCAGTAAATCGATGTAAAACCCTTGCCAGTTAGACGATTAAGGTAATTTTAATCCTCATTTTTTACAAAGTCCCGCTAACAAGCGTGCCATTTCACCCTGGCAAAAGCCATATCGCTTCAGATATTTCACAAATTTAAAAAATTAAATTGGAAATTTTGTATTTTTTTGCGTAATTTCTATTTTTCAAGCTGAATAATAATTATAGGTTCATGCTTCTACTTCCTAAAATAGGGCAAACAAAAACTTTCTTATTTGGTTAAAACAGGATAGTAACAAACTTAAAAACACAATCTAGAAGTAAGTATGTATGTAAATATTAAAATCAACTTATTTTCTAGTTGAAAAGAGCAAAAAACATAGGAAGTTAAATTTCATAAAAAGGCTAATTATGTCAAAAAAAATAAGCTGTTATTTGAATTTTACTTATGACCAATTTGAAACGAAAGCGGGTAGTAATTACAGGTTTAGGAGCTATTACACCCTTAGGAAATAACGTGATGGAATACTGGAACGCTCTCCTTAACGGACATAGCGGTATTACACCCATTACCTTGTTTGATGCCTCTCACCATACTTGTAAAATAGCGGCAGAAGTCAAGGGTTTTGACCCCTGTAATTATATGGAGCGTAAGGACGCAAAGCGGATGGATCGCTTTGCCCAATTTGCAATTTCTGCTAGCAAACAAGTGCTTGACAATGCAAAATTTGCAATTAATGACCAAAATGCTACCCAAGTCGGAGTGATAATCGGCAGTGGTATTGGTGGTGTCAAAGTAATCGAAGAACAACAGGAAGTATTGCTGACAAGGGGTCCTGACCGCTGTAGTCCTTTTTATATTCCGATGATAATTGCAAATATGGCAGCTGCATTAACAGCAATTCATACAGGTGCCAAAGGACCTAACTCTTGTACAGTTACCGCTTGCGCTGCCGGTTCTAATGCTATAGGAGAAGCTTTTCGTTTAATTCAACACGGTTATGCTCAAGCAATGCTTTGCGGTGGTACAGAAGCAGCAATTACGCCTTTATGTGTAGCTGGGTTTGCAGCTGCTAAAGCTTTATCAACTCGCAACCAAGAACCAACTTATGCTTCTCGTCCTTTTGACAGCAAAAGAGATGGGTTTGTGATGGGGGAAGGTGCCGGCATTCTTTTACTAGAAGAGCTAGAGCACGCTCTAAGCCGTGGGGCTAATATCTATGCAGAAATCGTTGGCTATGGATTGACTTGTGATGCGTATCACATGACTGCTCCATCTCCTGGCGGTGAGGGAGCGGCTAGAGCTATGGAACTGGCTCTCAAAGACGCTGGCTTGTTTCCCAATCAGGTAAGCTATATCAACGCTCACGGCACTAGCACTCCTGCCAACGATGTGAATGAAACTTTAGCTATTAAGAAAGCTCTCGGAAATAATGCCTTCCAGACACCCGTTAGTTCCACTAAATCGATGACTGGACATTTGTTGGGCGGTGCAGGAGGCATCGAAGCTGTGGCAACAGTTATGGCAGTGTTTGCAGACCAAATTCCACCAACCATCAATTTGGAGCAGCCAGATCCAGACTGTGACTTGGACTATGTTCCCCATAAAAGCCGGCATCAACGAGTGGACGTTGCCCTGTCTAATTCTTTAGGCTTCGGCGGTCACAATGTCACTTTGGCTTTCAAAAAATTTACAGCCTAATCTATAACTTTGACTCTGCACAAACTTTTAATTAGTTTTCTCAAACATACCGCACTATTCCAGCTTTAAAAATGTCTTGCTGTTCCTATTAGTTAGACAGACAACATAAGTGTTTTTCATTGAATTTAATTAGCTGAAGTAGTGGTTATTGCATCAGATCAGGCTAAAATTTTGCACCAATCAAAATTCAACACTCAAGCAAAACTGAACAATTATGTCTCACAACACAAATCTATCAATTCCTCAAAATGTTATGTCTGCCTTAAGCGAGCTACAACATGAAGTAGCAAAGGTTGAACAAGCATTGTTAGAACTTCGGCAGAAAAAGCAAGAAGCCTTACAGTATCAGTTAAGCACGAGTATTGAAAATCTAGAAACACAAGCGAATAGAATCAATGCCATAGCGGATAGTTTAGAGAGTGAAATTTTCAAATTTAAAGAAACTGCTGTTGAGGTTAATTATCTATACAATAGTATTCAAGATTCCCCCACCTTAAAATCAGCCGAGCAGGACAAATCAAAATCAAAATCAATAACGTCTCGTTTACAACTTACCAATATTTTGGAAATGAAAAATATTGGTTTTTCTATTCCTACAGTGATTAAACGTGAATCCCAGTTCATTATCACTGTAAAGGCAATTGCCCTCCATAAAGAGAAAGAGAACGCGCCTCAAGAAAATTTGGAGCAAGCACCAAAATTACCTCAATTCCAACAAACAACCAAGATTGTTCGGCAGGCACAAAGCGTTGCCATTATCAAATAGCCATTATTAAATAAAAATGGATGTGTCATGATGGCAGGAACTTTTGCAGGTGTTGCCTTGACTGGTACTGGTTCAGCAGTTCCAGACACGGTTTTAACTAACGATGACCTTGCTGAGGTGGTAGAAACCTCTGATGAGTGGATTAAAAGCCGTACTGGGATTAGCGCTCGCAGGCTGTTAAGTCCGGCAGAGAGCCTGACCTCGCTGGCGGTGCAAGCTGGGAAACAAGCACTCTCATCTGCCTCTTTGGCTGCTACCGACTTAGATTTGATTCTGTTAGCCACTTCTACAGCTAATGACAGATTTGGCTCTGCCACCCAAATTCAGCACCAATTAGGTGCAAAGTGGGCAGTAGCATTTGATTTAACTGCTGCTTGTTCGGGGTTTGTGTTTGGCTTAGTCACTGCTGCCCAGTTTATCCGCACTGGCACCTATCGCAATATTTTGCTGATTGGTGCAGACGTTCTATCTCATTGGGTAGACTGGTCAGATAGACGTAGCTGCGTGCTGTTTGGAGATGGTGCGGGAGCTGTTGTTATCCAAGCCCACTGGGAAGATCGGCTTTTAGGTTTTGAATTGCGGAGCGATGGTAGCGATCATCACCACCTGAATATCGCTTCTCGGACGCAGCCGCGTACACTCACAAACGACGTAAGCATCGGTCAGCAAGATTTCATGCCGATCGCAATGAATGGCCAAGAGGTATATAAGTTTGCAGTGCGATCAGTACCAGAGGTGATTGACAAGGCTTTGTACCGTTCTGGAGTCAGTGCTTCGGAACTTGATTGGCTGCTACTACACCAAGCTAACAAGCGAATCCTTGATGCTGTAGCTCTTCGTTTAGCCATACCCCCAAAAAAAGTGATTTCCAACCTGGAAAACTACGGTAATACTTCTGCCGCTTCTATTCCGCTAGCCCTTGATGAATGGGTGCGTCTCGGTCATATTCAGCCTGGTCATTTAATAGCTGCCTCAGGTTTTGGTGCAGGTCTGAGTTGGGGGGCGGCAGTGTTCCGTTGGGCAATTTAAGACAATGACAAAATTAACTTTTTTGTCACTATAATACCATTTCTCCGCTCTTATTGAAACGTACGATCCCCCCAACCCCCCTTTTTAAGTGGGCATAGCGACTCTAAGGCAGTTGCAACGTTAAAGAGAAAATTTTGGTATTTGAGATGCTTTTGCTATGTGGTTTTTCAGTGACTTCAAAATTTGATTTTGATTGTTTCTAAAGTTTCTAAAGGGTGTTATGCAACAAAAATCTAAGTTAAATCTTTCATTCCCCTCTTGGTCTATTCAGCGGACATCTGTTTTTATAGCTCTCATCACAGCTTTGACATTATTAGGAGTCAATGCTTACAGTTTACTGAGTTTAGAAACTCGCCAGGAGCAGAAAGTAAAATCTGTAGCAACCAGTTTATCAGAAATAAAAACAGTAACAGCATTAGGAAGACTGGAGCCAAAGGGAAAGGTAATAAAAGTCTCAGCAACTTCCACTCCTGAAGGGAGCCGGGTTGAGGAACTTTTGGTGAAGGAGGGACAGAAGGTAAAAGCAGGGCAGATAATTGCAATTATCGACAGTAGCGATCGCTTAAAAGGCAGTTTAAAAGAGGCGCAAAAAAAAGTTGAAGTCGCTCAAGCTCATTTAGGACAGGTAAAAGCCGGAGCAAAACAGGGAGAAATTAGAGCGCAACAGGCTGCGGTGAGACGTCTGCAAGCGGAGCTAGAGGGAAATTTAGGAACTCAACAAGCCACGATTAATCGTCTCGAAGCTGAACTACAAGGTCAACAACAGAGTTTAAAAGCAACGGTTGCTCGCGTAGCAGCTGAAAAGCGCAACGCCCAAGCCGAGGTTCAACGCTACGAGATTTTATATAATGAAGGAGCCATTTCTAGTCAGGAAGTTGATCGCAAACGCCTCAGTGCAGAAACTTCTAATTTGCAGTTAATCGAAAGCCAAGCTAATCAAGCAAGAACTGTAGCCACCTTGCAACAGCAGATTAACGAAGCAAAAGCTAACCGACAGAAAACTGTAGCCACCTTGCAACAGCAGATTAACGAAGCAAAAGCTACACTCAACCAAGTTGCTGAAGTACGTCCAACAGATGTAGCAGCAGCACAAGCAGAGGTAGACAGCGCTCAAGCTACTGTTGAGCGAATTAAAGCACAACTGGATCAGGCATATATCCGCGCTCCCAAAGCAGGGCAAGTTTTGAAGATTAATACACGAGCGGGAGAAACTGTCGGGAACGAGGGAATTGTCGATTTAGGTCAAACCGACCAAATGTCCGCAGTTGTAGAAGTATACCAAAGTGATATTAACAAAGTGCATCCGGGGCAACAGGTGAAGGTAGCCAGCAATTCCCTTAAGAGCGAATTGCTGGGAAAGGTAGATTGGATTGGCTTACAGGTGCAAAAGCAGAATGTGATCAACAGTGACCCCTCTAGCAATATTGACGCCAGAGTGGTGGAAGTCCACGTGCAGCTGGATGAAGCATCTAGTCAAAAAGCTGCTAATTTTACTAATTTGCAAGTACAGGCGGTGATTGAACTATGATTGGATTTATTCAGCGACTGCGACGAACCCCTTTGGGATGGCTGCAACTAAGCCGAGAAAAAAGTCGTTTTTTAGTAGCATTGTCAGGGATTGCCTTTGCTGACGTACTCATGTTTATGCAGCTAGGATTTCAGACAGCCCTGTATGATAGTAACACTAGGTTGCACAGCAGCATACAAGCTGAGATTTTTTTAATCAGCCCCCAAGCACGTAACCTAGCAAATATGTCCACATTTTCTCGGCGGCGACTTTACCAAGCAATGGATGTACCAGGGGTGAAGTCGGCGGAAGGAATGCATATTAACTTTCTCGATTGGAAAAACCCTCAGACACACAAAAAGACAAATGTACTAGTTATAGGGTTCAATCCTGACAAGCCAACTTTTAACTTACCAGAGGTTAATAGCCAATTACAAGCGATTAAATTACCAGATACTGTTTTGTTTGACCGTGCTGCTAGAGGGGATTATCAAGAAGCTATCGCTCAAATTGATCAAGGTAAACCTGTCACTACCGAAATCGAACGGCGAACAATTACTATTCGCGGCTTATTTAAAGTAGGTGCTTCCTTCATTGCTGATGGTAGCCTAATGACTAGCGATCAAAACTTTTTGCGACTGTTTCCCCAACGACAACCAGGTAGTATCAGCTTGGGTTTGGTGCAGCTAAAACCAGGTTATGACACACAACAAATAGCAAATACTTTGAAATCTCACTTAGGTGATGATATCAAAGTTCTCACCCGCGAGGAATTCATTGAATTAGAGAAAGACTACTGGCAAAAAAATACTGCTATTGGCTTTATTTTTAGCTTGGGTGTTGCGATGGGATTTATGGTGGGTGTAATTATCGTTTATCAAGTCCTTTCCACTGATGTGAATACCCACATGAAAGAATACGCTACTTTCAAAGCAATGGGGTATCGCAATATCTACTTATTAGGCGTGGTTTTTGAACAGGCAATCATTATGGCTGTTTTGGGTTTTATACCTGGATTTGCCGTTTCTTTTGGGCTGTATGCTATAACAACAAATGCGACGAATTTACCGTTATACATGACCTTGGCACGAGCGATTCAAGTGCAGGTATTAACCATGCTAATGTGTATAATTTCTGGCGCTATAGCTACCCGTAAAGTCCAAGCTGCTGACCCTGCTGATATGTTCTAAGCGTTTATTATATTCAACAAGTGTGCTTTTTAACTATACGTCCTAGTCATTTATCATTTTTGACTGCAAAACACTAAGGACAAAGAATAAATCACTGTTATTAGGAGCCGTTCTCAGCATTTAGTGTATTTATATCAACATGATTATGAATAGTAAACCTGCTATCTCTATCCACCATCTTGATCACTTCTTTGGTAAAGGTCAACTTCGCAAACAAGCTTTATTTGATATTAATCTGGAAATCAATGCTGGGGAAATAGTCATAATGACTGGTCCTTCCGGTTCGGGCAAAACTACATTGCTGACTTTAGTGGGAGGTTTGCGTTCTGCCGAATCGGGAAGTTTGAAGGTACTGGGAAGAGAGCTCTGCAAAGCTAATCCGGCTTCCCTGACACTGATACGGCGCTGCAACGGTTATATTTTCCAAGCACACAATTTGCATGGCAGTTTAACGGCGCTGCAGAACGTCATGATGGGCTTGGAACTGCATCAGGGTATTTCCCAAAAAGAAATGCTCTCCCGCTCAACCGAAATGCTGGAGCAGGTAGGATTAGGACACCGCCTTAATTACTATCCTAATGACTTATCAGGCGGACAAAAACAACGGATAGCTATAGCAAGGGCGTTAGTGAGTCAACCGAAAATCGTTTTGGCGGATGAACCCACTGCTGCTTTAGACAAAAAATCTGGGCGCGATGTCGTGGAATTGATGCAAAAGTTAGCAAAAGAACAAGGTTGCACAATTTTGCTGGTTACTCACGATAACCGCATTCTTGATATTGCTGACCGCATTATCTATATGGAAGATGGCAGTGTGACTAGTTCTGCTTAAACACATGAACCTATCCCACTAATAAAATTCTTTGAACCCAAATATGGACAGTGCCAAGGTCAATAAATGCGTCAAAATATATTTTCCTGCGCTCCCAACGAACAGCTAAACGGCGGTATTTACGTTGATACC
>JAHHID010000075.1 GCA_019359015.1 Spirirestis rafaelensis WJT71-NPBG6 | reverse complement strand
TGAACCCTAAATACGCTCTGGACGTAAATTATCCGTCTTTCCAGTCCAAGAGTGATTAGCGATCGCATATTTTTTCTTCTTTTCCATATGGCACTTATTGTCTAATTTGTCAATGCGTAAGTTCTGTCTAAAACAAATTTCATCTGCTGGTTTTGTTGCTCTGCTTTGAGTTTCTCTTTAAATCACATTTGACCCTAAGTATACGCATGGGTGGTTTTGCGCTTGTGACGTGGGGACTCTATCCCCTATATACAGATTCTCACGTCAATTCGAGCTACAACCCGCATGGTTATGGGTTTCAATCTGCGTAAAAAACGGAGACTTTCTGGTTTTTTACGCAAGCTTGTACAAGAATTATTCTCAATAAGAAAAATAAATAATGTCGTTAATGGTACATAATGTACTTAAATTAGATATTTTCTCAAATTTGAAGTTTTGTTTATATGTGTGTTTGTTTAAATATTTCTGTTATGAGCGTTCCCTTCTATCGCTTTTAGTCTAAACTCCAGTCAGCGCAACCCTTTAGCAGCGATATTACGGTGACATTGAAGCGGCTCGTTGCTCTTTTAAAAGAGGATGAGACGGATGAGTATGGGATTTTACAACAATCTTGCCATAATACCGATTAAATCTCATTCAACGACATACATTAAGTTTTTTCTCTTCTTCGGGATTAGTTACAAGGTAATCTTTGAGTCGATCGCATCCTTCATGCAACAGTTCATCTAACCCCCGCATACGCCACACAATTACCGTATTGTCTTCAGTGGCTATAGCTAGCAGTTTACCATCCGGGCTAAAACCCGCACTTCTCACAAAGCCTTGATGACCTGTAAATTCTGCTACTTGTTGCCCTGATAAATTCCACAACCTAGTTGTGTAGTTTGCTGAAGATGTAGCCAGTAGTTTACCATCTGGGCTGAAATTTATGTGTGTGACTCTGCCTTCATAAGTCTTAAATTCTTTTAATTGCTTTCCTGAAAAATCCCACAGCCTGACAGTACCATCATCTCCAGATGTAGCCGATTTATTCTCGTTAGGGCTAAAACTGACAGTGTTAACATAGCCCTTATGCCCTGTCAATTTTTTAAACAGCTTGCCATTAATATCCCACAGCAATGCCGTCCCATTTTCTCCAACTGTAGCTAGCAGCTTGCCATCTGGACTAAATCTGGTAGTTTCAACCTTGCCTTGTTGTTTAAATTCTTGCAACTTGTTTCCTTTGAGATCCCACACTTTCGCTATGCCATCATCTCCAGCAGTAACAAGCCTATCCCCTTGATTGTTAAAATTGATAGTTCGTACTGCTTGAGAATGCCCCTCGAAAGGTTTCAAAGGCTTTAACGGTTTTCCGGTGCGTGTCCAGAGCTTTATTGTGCCATCTTTTCCACCTGTAGCAATTAGGTTTTTAGCTTTGTCTGGGCTAAAACGTACAGTATTGACACCGCCTTGCTCGGCTTTGAATTTTCTTACCAGCTTACCTTCGAGGTTCCAAAGCCTAATATAGTCATCATCTGAAGCTGTAATCATTAACTTGCTATCTGGGCTAAAACGAACACTACCAACAGCTTTTTCATGCTCCTCTAGTTTGATTAAAGGATTTTTGGGTTTGATTAATGATTTTCCTGGAACTGCCCAGAATCTCACCGTACCATCATCTTTTCCCGCAGTGGCAAGAGTATCGCCTTTCGTATTAAAGCGAGTGCTGACAACACTGCCTTGATGACCCTTAAATTGTGCTTCCAGTCTTCTATTGAAATCCTTCCGCAGCCAGACTTTTCCATTGCTAGCTGATGTAGCAATCAGCCCATCTTTGCTAATACGAACTGCCTCCACACCTTCATGGTGAGCCTCAAATTTTTTTTCTGCCAGTTCTTTTCCTGAAAAATCCCACAGCCTGACGGTACCATCATCTCCAGCTGTCACAAGTTGCTTTTCTTTGGGGTGAAACCAGACGCTGTTAACACTACATTTTTTAGTGTCTTTGACATTGCATTGATGACCTTTAAATATTGCTATCGGTTCTGTCTGATTAATATCCCAAAGCTTTGCTAGTCCATCCTCTCCAGCCGTGGCAAATTGTTGGTTATTATAAGGGTTGGAATTAAGGCTTTTGATACTACCTCTGTGAGCAAGTATTGTTTTAACAATTTTCCCTTCGAGAGTCCACAGTCTGACGTAGCCATCATCTCCAGTTGTTGCCAACAGATTTATCTTGGGAAGAAAACGAACATTGTTAACACTACATTTATCATCCTCTTTTGCTAAGTCGTATTCTATTATTTGACATTGATGATGTATAGATGTTATCCAAGGTGGAGACCAATTCTGATCTGGTGATAAAAAATTCCACATCTTTGAGACATCCCACAGTTTTACCCAACCATTACTTGCAGATGTCGCTAATATTGTTTGATTTTCGTTAAAATCGATACTTTTGATACTGTTCTTATCCAGTTTTGAATTTTTCAACGTTTTCAATTTCTTGTTCTGATAATCCCACCACTTGACCGTTCCATCTTCTCCACCAGCAACAATTAACTCTTCGTTTTGTTTACTCGTTTTATTTTGAATAAAACGGATACTATTTACACCTCTTTGGTAAGTATTGATTTGATTTGTTTGATGAATATTATCGAGAATCTTCTGCAAAGCTAGCAGAGGACTTGTGGCTGGACAGTCATGCAAACAATTGCTATTCCAAAAAGCCATCTTTTTAACTTCTTGTCCAGCTTCCATTGCTGATACTAAAGCTTCTATTTCTCCAGCACCAGACTCAAAATTTCTTAAAGCAGTGACTCCAGAGGCTTCAACTTGGGCTGTCCATCGTAGCCAAAAAGCGATCGCAGCCAGCATTGAGACTACTAGTAAACCACCTGTCAGCCCAAATAGAGTAAGCTTGCGACGGCGTTCTTTTTGCTGACGATCGCGATCGCGCAATGCTAAACTCTGCTGGATAAAATCTTGCTCTGCTTGGCTCAATTCATCTTGGCGCTGGTGGAGCCAATTTTCCGCTTCTGCTAAGGGGACACCTCGCAGCAATGGCCCTTCATCTTGTCCGGCATTTTCCCACTGACGCATTCTGGTTCGCAATAATTCTTGCCAAGTACGGAAAGAGCGATCGCTCTCCATCCATCTATGCAGTTGTCCCCATTCCCGAATCAAGGTTTCATGGACAATCTCTACTGTTTCTTTTTCTTTACCAGCAGTGTCATTAAGTCCAGTTACCACTAGCCGCGCATCAGCTAGGCGCTTAACCAAATCCCAGTTATCTCCTACCTCATTTCTAGTAGCTAGTCGGCGTGTGTCTTCTGTCCCTTCGCCAGGACGCACTAGCTGGACAAATATTTGCTGCGCTTGTTGTTGTTCCTTTGGCTTCAGCTTGGCAAACTCGGCTTCTGCATGGTTCGCCAAAGATTTTTCTACACCGCCAATTGCTTCATAAGCAGCATGAGTCATTTGGCGATTTTCCTGTTCTGCCCATAGTTGTGTCAAAGTAAATTCTAGTAATGGTAAATTCCCTGGTGAATTTACTACTGCTTTGAGAATTCGCTCTGCAAGACCCTCTTCTAACCTTACCCCTTGCTTGTTTGCAGGTAGAGCGATCGCCTGCTGCAATTCTTGCTGGTTCATCGGCGCAAGTTTTAAATCAGCATTCTGCAAAGCATTGGCAAAGCGATAATCTAAAAGCGCATATCCCAAAAAGTCAGCCCGCAAGGTCAGCAAAAGGGTAAAATTCTCTACCAGTTTAGCCGCTTCTAATAGTTGATTTAAAAATAATTGGCGCTCTTGAATATCTGAGCAAGAAGCGTAAAGTTCCTCAAATTGATCGACTACCAGTAACAGCCGCTTATTATCGTTCTCTGACAAAATTCGGGATAAAACAGTATGTGCTGCTACTTGTTGCGATCGCAACCTACAAGCTAACTTTCCCGCCTCAATATCCTGTTCCGTCTTTCCCTTCTCTGGTTCACGTAGGCGCACAATTACTGATGCAAGTTCATCTATAGGATGAGTTTTTGGGCGAAAGGACTCAATTAGCCAATTGCTTTGTTGGCGTAAATTAGGAATCAAACCCGCAAACACTACACTAGACTTACCACTACCAGAAGCCCCAATTACTGTTATGAATGATTGTTTTTGTACTGTATCTACAAGTTTCTGGGTGAAAATCTCGCGCCCAAAGAAAAATCGTGCGTCTTCTTCCCGAAAAGCAAATAGACCACGATATGGACACGAAGCAATAGTTTGCTTACTCAATATAGGCCATGCTATCACCAGCACCCGTGTGGGAATCATAAACCCAACTTTAGCATTTGGTTGGTTGATGTCTGCCGCTACTGCTATTCCTACTACACCCTGAAGCTCACCATCCCATATTGGCGCACCACTGAAACCGGGCTTTAATCCATAACCTGTTTGTTTCTCATCCTCTAGTTGCACCCAACTTTTACCCGTGTGTCCGCGTAAAACGCCGGTAGCCCAAACACCATCTGGTTGTCCTGCGGGAAAACCAAATACTCGGAAAGGATGTCCCGCCCATTCATCAGATGTAATTAATGGTGCCATTAGAGCCTGATTTGGGGGAGAAAGTACTAACTCTAATCCGGCAATATCTTCTAATTTTACACTAGGATTTACAGGTAGCCAGAAAACAACCTTAGCTTTGAGCAGTTGTTTGGGTGCAACTAACGGAAAATCCAAGGTGATTTCTGCATCTGGCATTTGAGGTGTTGTTCTAGGAAGTCCCAAGGCATCAGCTACCACATGGGCGCAGGTGAGGATATAGTTTTGGGAAACTAAGAAACCAGCACCAATTACTCTGCCACCGTTGGAGTAAATCCTGACAATAGATGACTCAAGGGGTGCTGCCATTTTGTGAGTCTCTTTTCCACTTCAGGGTGATTTCATAGTTGACTTCACTATTGCCAGAAGCTACAACCGCCCCAAGTTGAGCGCTAATCTTGATGCCAAACTTGACTTCCACTTCATCTGCCGGTTGTTTGATGCTGCCTATTTTGGTAATAATCGCATTAGCTATCGGCTTGACGGTTTCTAGGGCTGACTCGAAAGTTTGTGTAGCTTTATCAACCAGTTGGTCTCGCAAACCGATGCGATCGTCGGTCTGTGCTGCTTCGTCTACTTCAACAAGAATGGATTCGCCACTTTCAAGAGGAAATTCTACTATGCGTTTCACAACAAATTTATAAAAATGGGTATAAATACGTAAGTTTCTAGTTTTATAGATATATAGTAACTTTTCTATTACTTTAAGTTCCCAAATAATGCGACTTTTAGAATTTAAAGATTGCTAATAAGTAATTTGTTAAGCTAAGTCGCTCTGGTGAGGGGGCAGTCTAGTTTAACAGATCCCTTAATAGGGCAGACCTGTTTCGTTCCCTCAAAGACTCATAACGTCAAGGGTTATTTTTAGCGATCGCTCTCATTCATATTTTTATTCTGCAACGCCCAAAAATCCCTGTCGGGTCACGACCAAAAACCGATCTTGTAGGAAATTATGACAACTTCGGAAAAACTTCGATGATAGCGGAGTGCGTCGGGGGTGTCCGAAACGAACAAGACAACTGCCGTTTCAAATGTCAGTTGTAGAAACTTATTGATATAACTTCCTTCTCAGTAATATACTACATTTTTAGAAAATCTGTAATATTTTGTAGTTTGCTTAGATAAAGAAGAAATCTGGACTTACGCATTGACAAATACTACTTATGGATCGAACAGGCTGCGTCCACAATTATAACCAAGACCATTCATGCAATTTTTCATATTCTGTATTACATACCCTTGTTCTATTGACTGTCTTAACCGTTCTACTTGCATTTGCTCAAGTTCTTGCTGTTGTGCAGGACTTAAATTCTTTCATAAACAATTATCCCTAAAGGTAGGAAGTAAAAATTTTACCATTTTATAAGTATAGGACTTACGCATCGTACATAAGTACTACACGCAATTTGGGTATTTCAGCCGTGTTTAGCACTCAGCGATCGCAAATATGGGAATAAATCGGGGTTATGCGAAGCGCCTGAAACGACCAAAAACCGTAACCCATATTATGGCTAATTTGTACAGTGCGTAAGTCCTAAAGTATTAGCCCTTTCAAGGTGAGCATATGTACTATCCAATTTTTTACCGCATTTCAAGCATCGGCTGCAATTGAAGAAAGAAATTATGGATTAAACTCCAAATTTTTGGACTGGAAATTAAGCGATCGCAATCGCCAAAATACCAAAATTGGGTGAAAAACATTATTTATTTCATAGTACAAACGTTCACCTTGAAAGGGCTAGTCCTAAAGTATATACAGGGCAAACGATTCTTGTCAACAAGAGCCTTTAAATGTCAATAAAGTTCAAAATAATCGCGTTGATGCCCGCTTATTGACAAGTTTGTTAGCGATCGCTTAACCCCTGAAAAACCAATTCCCCCAATAAATTCTTGTTCTACCGTTAATGCACGGTCTTAAGCTTTTTGTCAAGACTAATTAAGATGCGTTTGGCTTGGCGTTTGTCTAATCGACGTTGTTTGAAATTTGTAGATTCAGCTTGATTTTTTCAAAGCAACCCCATCAAGTAGTTCTTTGTTTATCAATTCAAGAATTTTGTTAATTTTGTCATTTCCAAGTGATTTGTTAAAGTAGGTTTCAACTTTGTTCGGGTCTTTTGGGTTCAACATTTCATATTTGGCATGGTGGCTAATTATTTCGTCTGTGTGGGCTTTTATCCATTCGCCAACTACTAAACCATTCACACCTGATAAAGCTCTGAGTCCTAAGTTAGTAATTGCAATTCGGTCGTTATCTCCTGTGGCGATAGTGTCGTTGTAAGTGGTAATCGCCTCAAAAGAGCGCCTGATTTTTTCTTCTGCGCTTCCTTTGGCTCGGTTGCTTGTGCCGTCTAGATTTGTCCATAAGTCAGTATTGCTAACATTTTCCCAGTTGATTTCTTCTTTTGGTTGCGTGGGTTGAGGTTTGGTTGCAGATGTATTTGCTTGGGCTGCCTCTAGCGCTTCTATTCTGGCTACCAGTGGAGCAATAATGGCTTGAATGTCTGCGGTAGGGTTGGATTCTGACATAGCTAGTTTCTCCTGTAATTGTTGGTTATTGGCTTTTAATTGGGCAATTTCGGCATGTAGAGCGCGGACACCCTCAGCCCGATTAAGGTGAGAATCAATAAGCTTTTCAATAACCTCAGCTTGAGTGCTAGCTTCTAACTCTTCCTTTAGGTCATTGATGGTGTCTCTAATTTCATGAGTAAGCCCAACTCGTATCGTTTTTTCAATATCAGGCGCAGGAGGAAAAGGAACCGCTTGTGTGACGTAATAATCAGCGTATCCGAGAGACGTGACAATATTTTGCAAGTCTTTGTCAGTGGGAATTACAGAGTTATCAACATGCCCTAGAAACCGACCGTAAAAGAGCATTTTAGAACCTACCCCACCGTCACAGTCTCTTTCACTTAGTAACGCTGCACAGGCTGCACGTAGGGCTTTACAGTCGTTTTGGTCTGACTCAGCGCGAAAGCTAAGTACGGGTTTTTTTGTATCGCGACCGCCAAAATATTCTTGTACAACACGACGCAGTGAATTACCGCGACGGCTTTCTATAGCTGCGTTTTGAGCGGTTATATCTGTAGGAAACTCTTTAGCAACTTCTTTTAGTAAAGCTTTGGTGCTACTTTCTCTACGCAACTTATTCAACTGTTTAATGATGTGGCTAGCAGGGAATAGGGTTGAAATCATGAATTCAACTGCCTTACCGCGCTTTTTTCCTTGTCCCTTGAAACTGACTTTGTAGGGTTCGTCAGGTACAGGAGTAAAAACGGCACGAGCTAATATCTCGTGGGGACGGCGACCTGTGGCAGCAATCAACCCAACGGCTAATTCGTGTGGGTCGCTACTTTCTAATAGTTTACCTGTTACTTCAATGTAGGAGTCAGGGTCTACTTCCTGACCTTCTGCTAGACGATTTGTAACGCGGTCGGTTTCGTTCCGGGTTGCCCAATCTTGAGGCTTTAAGCCACACAGAGTTAAGACATAGTGCTTTAGCTGGTAGCTTTTAACGTTGCCGTGTTCATCGTGTTTAGGGATTGATTCAGCATTTTTGCCTTGCTCTAGGGGTAAAGCGTTAAACAACTTGTAGAATCCTGCGGCGCTTAATTTAGTACCTAGAGTATTAATACTTAGCTTGCTGTCGGCTATCCAGTTATTGAAAGATTCGCAATGTGGGGCTAATTCTTCAAAGGATTTTAAGTCTTTTGTCGCTTCGTAAAGCTCTTGTACCCGGTCTTTTAGTGCGTTGCTCATCTTGTTCGTTGTTGGCTGACTTCTATATATTATCTAACTAGTTATGAATTTGTTAACAATCTGGTTATATAACTTCTTTTTGTTTAACTGGTTATATGATAGAGAATTATCTATGGGTTACGTAACAGGATGACAAGGCACAGAAAAAACCCGCCAGCGGTGCGGGTAATAATACTGCATAGACTTTAGCTTTGCCTAGTCGTTAGGATAATAGGTTTTTCTCTATGGTACGCTGTCCGGCTCGGTTTCAGGGTTCTGAGTTTGGTTCAAAATCCGTTGCTCTGCCTCGTATCGTCTTCGTGCAATTTCAGCCGCTACTCGCTCCCGCATCTCCGGTGACATCAATGGGGCATTTTCTTCGGGGTAGGGTGTATCAGGGAACAACTCAGCCCAGACTTTGCGAGAGTTTTTATCTATTATTTCTTCTGCTATTTGCTTAGGATATCCTTTTGCAGTTTGGTTAAGTAGCAAACCTTCATTCAGTACACGCATCTGTTTTCTAATACCTTACGAAACAGTGTTTTCCTCAGTATTAGTTTGGTTTTTAAATGTTTCCTGATAGCCTTTTGCTGTGAAATCAAGTAGCAGTTTAATAGCATCTATGCGGTGTCTCGTAAGTGTACTCTCATCTCTGATAATTCCCATCAATACATTCATGCTTTCGTCAACATAACCTACTGCTTTAGCAAAGGAAGACACGTAAACATGCTTAATGGCTAGACCTAAATTTTGATTAAATTCAGGATGTTTAAACCACCTTTCAAGTGTTCTAGTTGATACCCCTAACTCTTTAGCTGTATCGTCTATTGAAAGTCCAGCTACTAAAAAACAGATGGCTTTTTGATGTTTCAAGACATCGATATTAGTGTTCTGCCATCGTTGTAATCCTTCCTCGTTTTGTGCAATCATAATTGCTTAAAAATATAGCGTCCTTAGTTTTTAGTTTAAATCCTCACCATTCGTCCTAGAAAGCCCAAAGTCCCAAACTGACCTTTGAAATTTTGGGCGATCGCCACATCATTGCTGAGAAGCGTAAAAGCGTTGTAGTTGCGTGGTGCGTTGCGCTTTCCGTCGGCAGTTTTGTTTGAGTCCCATTTGATGCGGTGGCGGACAAAAACCTTGGATGAGTTTGTAGTGTTTTTTGTATAGATTTGCTTCTATACTTTGTGCGATCGCTTGGGCTTAAGAGAAATGTCGTCTAACGACCGATATCTCCCACAGGCCGCGTTAATCCCTCGAAACCGTTTCTGTGTCAGGCATAGGATTTACGTCAACAAAGTGCAATTTAATGACCAACAGTAGGTTTATAATCTGAAAAATTGCATATTCAAAGCTTAAGTACAAACATCTGACTATACCTACCATGCCCCACGACTTCTCCGGTCAAAATCTCAGAGGGCGCTCTTTTAAAGGTCAAAACCTTGAGGGTGTAAATTTTAGCGGTGCAGATATCCGAAGCGCAGATTTTACTGGCGCTAGTCTCGTGGGCTGTGCGTGTGCGAGACGTTTCTCAAGCGCTACTAGATTTTGAACCACAAATCGAATTTGCTATTGGTTTTTACACTGCATTGGGGGCAGGAAAATCAATTGAGTTTTCTTACCAAATTGGGTGTTCTGCTATTCGACTCGCTGGAATTCCAGAACACTTAACTCCTGTATTGAAGAAAAAACAGTGAGCGGTTAAATATGACATATTTTAACTGGCTTGAAATGGCTCAAAGCATTTTGTATTGAGGATTAAGGGATATGTCGTCTAAATTATATTTCCCGACATATTGAGCGCTGGAATGGCTATGACAAAACCCGCCAGTCACGACGGGTTGAGTAATTTTGCTTATGAGAACTGCGGTTCTCGCAACCTATTTATGTTTGATGGATTTCGTATGTGAAGTATTTTTTACTGATATTTTTATTTACACGAAAATAATACCCCTTCTTAGCTGTGGTGGCAGATGGGGTAGTTTATTAATTTACTTCAGAAATGTAGGAAGTACTTTAGGATGTTTATTGGTTCTGGTAAACGTAAACTTCATCTAGGGGCAATTTGTCTAACTGTTCTCCATTTGAAGTTTTTACATTCACGTAGGTATTATATCTACAAAAACCAGTTATTTCACCTTTAATTATGGTTTTTGTTTCATGATTAATGTAATTTCTCACTTCAACTTGGTAGCCAATAAGGTTTTCGACATTAACATCATCATTCATGTCTCTAGACATAGAAAATATAATGGATTGTAATGATTTTGGCAATCCCAACTTATTAAATAATTCATTATTATATATAGCATTATCCCAGTTTTTTGCTGTTTCCAATTGTTGTCGTGTTAGATTAGTAGCAGCTTTAAAATTAGTATATCTTAGGTTAGCATTATTTAGGCTTGCGCCAGAAAAATCTGTTTTATTTGATATTAAGTTATCAGTAAGTTGTCCAAATTCATCTTCTCCAGACATTATTATATAATTATTTTCCATTTCTGTTTCATCCCAAGTTATTGCATTTAAAAGGTTTGTATTATTTAAGTTAGTATTTATAAATTTTGTATTTAACATAGTAGAATTTGTAAGATTCAGGACTTACGCAACTGGCACATTTATCTGAAAACTGTCACATAGAATTAATATGGCTCTAAGGTTTATAAATCAATGCTTACAAGCATTTACGGCAAATTGAAATATATGTGCCAGTTGACCTTATATTGTGACGCTTGCGTAAGTCCTAAGATTAACACCATTAAGATTAGCATCACTAAAATTAGCATTATCAAGACTAGTATTACTAAGGTTAGCATTACTAAGATTACTATTACTAAGATTAGCATAATTAAGATTAGCGCCATTAAAGTTGGTATTACTAAGATTGGCTCCACTAAGATTGGTGCTACAAAGGTATAAATCACTAAGATTAGCTTCACTAAGATTAGCTTTACTAAGATTAGCTCCAGTAAAGTCGATGTTAGGAAGGCTTAAGCCGCTAAGGTTAATACTGCCAAGGTTAGCATTACGGAACAAGAATCCTAAAAGTTCGGCATCGTCTAAAAAATGTAAAATTCTATATTGACGCTCTTTATCTTTTTCCAGTCTTCGTAATATAGTTGTTGTTCTTATGCGTACTATATCTTTTACTGGATTGTCTTTATATTCATCAGAAAATAATTGAGATTGATTTGTTTTGTTAGTTAAAATTTCTGACATTCGGTCAATATAAATTTGAAAAGCCTCTTCGCGTAAATTAGATTCAGCTTTATCTTTTTCAATTTTTTCTAATTGTTCAGCTTTATCTTTTTCAATCTTTACTTCAGTTTTTGCTAATTCGTCAGCCTGCTTTTTTTGAAGTTCAACTCGTTTTTGAGACCGTCGTTCTTCGTTAGTTTGAAACAAATATAAAACAATAGGAATTGCTAAAACACTAGATAATTCTAACCAATCCCAAAGGCTTTTTGCTGATTCCTCATGTACAATAGTTGTTCTTTTAGTAGTTATAAACTTTCCATCTTTTATTATTTCTTCTGTACTTATTGATTTATTTGAATCTTCTCCGAACCCGCTCCAATTAAACTGAGAAAGAATACGAATACCAACAATAGTAATACTAAGGATGGTTATTAATAGTAAAAGACGTGACGCTAATTTACGTGACAAAAATTTAAAAGTATTTTTACTCATTTTGATATAAAGCTTCAAGTATAGAATATAACAATTATCGCTATAGATAACCAAATATCTTGGTACATAGAAAAGTATATACACTTTAATACTATTAATGCTTTATCGACTTAGTGTAGTTAAATTTTAATTCTGCTACATCCTCTGATAAATCGTATTTCCGCACTATCTCTGTTTGACGGATTTTGACATTGGTAAAACTTCCCGCAGGGGTCGTCTTAGGTAATTTATCCGAAGTAAAATTCTCAAAATAATTAAACGCTATAATTTAGTATAGAGATTTTGCTTAGGAAAATAAAAATGATAGAAGATGACGAAGCTGATCCTAGAGCACTTCCAGAAGAATTATTTGCGAAAAGCGATCCGCAAGATGAACTTGAGGAACTTATAAAAGCAACACTTGGAAAAGAAGCTTACGAAGCTCGTTTTGAGACATTGCTAAAAGAAGCTGCTGAGAAAGAAGCTGCTAAGAAAAAGACTATAGATAAGGATGAAAAAAGGAATTTAGATAAACGTGTTTTTAGTGAGTTAAGTTTATATAATATCTTTTTTGAACAGGTAATAAAGAAATATTTTAATTGAGAGCCAAATGTGAGTCATAAAATAGCTTTGACCCTTTATACAAGTTCTATAGAACCCATTTGGGATCTATGAAGTAGCTAATCTTCGGAGCATAAGTCTGACAAAACAGAGATGAATTTTAGTCGTCGCATTCTCCAAAGTTCTTTCAAAATTTTTGACCAAGCTTTTACAGCCTTCCATCCAAGCATTACTTCTTTCAATGACCCATCTGGCTTTAACTGGTACAAAACCAGACTTTCCTTTCTGGGCTTTTTCCTGCTGGGATGGCTTGGGAGACAATTGAAATTGAATTTTACTCATGATTTCTGGATAAATCTTGACTAACTCTGCTTCGAGAAAGTCAGGATGATAACCGTTGTCTAAAAGAATTGTCGTTTTAGGTAGTTCCACAGGTTTGAATTTAAAGAAGTCGATATGAATTGTCAACATCTCAATCAGCCCTTGGTCATCAGAAATATTCGCCTGAGTACAGTGAGTAAAAAAGGGAAAGCCAAGAATATCTACTGCAAGATGCCTTTTTATACCGTTCGTGGACTTGTAAAAACAAAACCCCTTGGTTTCGATACTAGCATTACAAGTATTTTTGACTGCTTGGGAATCGATCATTATCAAGGTAGTCACTCATAGGCTTTCTTCCTTTTTTTTTCGGACTCTGTGATGTAAAATCTCCATGATATCCTCAATCAATCCATCACTTCGCCACTGCTTGTAATGCCAAAAAACTGTGGAATAGGGCGGCAAATCCTTCGGTAAGTCAGCCCAATTACAGCCATTTTTCAGTTGATAAAAGATGCCATCTAAAATTTGTCTTTTACTCCATGTAGGTGGACGAGTCAGCTTCTTTTTAGGTAATAATGGTTCAATAATTAACCACTCTTCATCTGTTAAACTACTTAAATACATGAGTGATAGAAAGTACTATTATTTTAATAGTATACTAGATCCCAAATGGGTTCTATATTACGAGTAGCTAGCGAGGATCAAATTTTAAATATGGCTTTTGAGCAAATCGAAGCATTTTTAAAGAAAATGCAGTCTGAACCTGAACTTAAAAACGAGGTGCTCGCAGCACCAACCGCAGATGATGTTGCGCGAATAGCACTAAAGCTTGGTTTTGAATTTTCAGGTGATGAATTATTGAGAATGTCAGGTAAGAAAGTTGGCAGCATTACTGTTAGAAAAACTGATCTTCCTGGAGAGTACAACTAGGGGTCACGCGAGAATTTTTGAAGAAGGCAGCTATGCTGAGGGCAGAGGGCAGAAGGAACAATTGAATGGGGATTCAGACCCCAACCAATTGTCGGCGCCGTGTAGACAGCGGGGCTTTAAACCCTTGTTCCCTTTGGTCACGGGCAGAGGGCTGGAAGCAGTATTCCCTTCTGCCTTCTGCCTCCTGCCCTCTGCCTTTCTTCGGTAAAAAATCGTACGCTAAGGGATCTAATCCCCAATCAAAGCACCATGATTATTGGTATTACCCTTCTTTACACACTGCACGAAAGCCAATGTTTCCGATGATGCTGGCTTGCTGGAGATGTTGAGGGAAAACATCAGCTATTTCCGGTCAAAACCAATGAACATTCCTAAAATTACCATCCTACTCGACCAGGGTTATCATCCAGAACATCTGACACAGGAACTAGAAAAGGTATACCCGCAGATCATGCGGAAGATTAAGTTTGAGCGCTCGACCAAGCCTTCCACCCACAATTGCTTTAACGGGAATCTCTGAACTACTCCACCGCCTAGCCTCATAACGACGCATCAACCATAAACACTGCTGTACTTGGAGCGGATTAAGGTTAAACCATTCGCGAGACTTGGCAAGCTTGACGTTTGAGTTTCTAAAAACAGAATGTAACTCGTGTTCTGTCTTTGCCATATCTTCTACATAAACAGTGTGGATAATTTCTATATCACAACAGGGTTGAGCGCTTAGAAGTTGTTCAAGTCTTGCATCAGGGTTGCGACTTAATCCGATTTTATAGCGCCCGATCAGCACGCCTGGGATAATTCCCCCGTAGCCGACCGCTTTCATTAGATAGATTTTTCCTGGTACATTATCATCGCGTTGTTGGTAAGCCATAATGAAAGAATCCTTTGCGTAGAGGTGAGGGATAGAAAACCTGGGTAGTTACACCGCTATCTAGGTTTTTTAATAAATATTTTCTTAACTGTCCTTGCGTCAAAGTCAATATTCTGAGATATTAGATTGAAAAATTAATTCAGGTAGAAACTTATGGCAACCGAGCAAGAGCTTCGATCTCTTTTTGATGCCTTAGATCGCGATCAAGACGGCAAAGTCTCCCTTAATGAGATTTTTTTAAGTCCTGGCTTAAGTGCAATCATCTCATTAGAAACAAATACCAATACTCCTCAGGAGTTATTAGCACAGAGTAATTTAGAAAAAAACGATAGTATTACCTATGAAGAGTTAAAGGAAGTAGTTAAAAAAGCAGGTAATTTTAACTAGCTGCAAAAAAAAACAAGGGTATCAATAGTACAAGCCTGGGAAGTTTGATCGCCTTCATGAGATAAATTTTTCCTGGTACTGAATCATCGCGTTGTTGCCATGCCATAATTTAACAATCCTTTGCGTTCGTAGAGTTTGTGAGGGATGGAGCCTAGTAAAGTTACACCGCTTTGCTAGGCTTTTGATTAAGCTGCGATATCTAGGTGTTTTAAGCCTGCTAAGTTAACGTCTTGTGGACTATCCAAGATTTTGATACGCGCTCCATCAATTCCATTACTCAAATACTTCATCAACCATTCAGCAATCACAGCCACAGCAAACCCACCACCTGAACAATAGAGATATTCACCTTTGGCTAACTTCTGAGAGATTGAGTCAAACAATTTTTGGATTGCGTAATTATTTCTTACCCATTCGGAGAGCGCCCCATCAACCTCTGATGAAATATCTTTGACTTTACCGCTACTTCTCAAGGGAACGTGCCAAGTGTTATTCTCACCAATCTGGGATAGCTCTAACGCCTCTTGGATATCAATATTTTCGGCTTGGATAGCGCCTCTATCAGTCCTAGTCAGTGACTTAAAGATGCGGTTAATGATTGAAGTCATTCCACCGCCACTAACAGGTGTCTTTGCAACTGTGCTTAATTCCTCCCCTCCCCACTCGTAAGTTGTAAAGGTAATTGTTCCACCGCCAAGGTCAAGCAAGTGAAAACGTTCGTGATTGTAAAGCTTCACTACTTCCAGCGCCGCGCCTTCACCTTCATCAATAAATTCGCAAGCCTTGACTGTGACTTTAAAATCTAAATCTTCCCAGGTGAAATCTGATATTTGCTTGAGCATCTTATCTAACTCTTTGCGCTGTGGACTTGAAAGAGTAACGACTCGCAACCACAAGTTAATCTGTACGGGTTGAGTTTTACGACGGCGTGACTCAACAGCTGCCAGATAAAAAATACTTGGGTAATATCACAAATAAAAAGGGAGTTATTCAATACAATTGCGTCGAAACTATTTACAGTTACGCTCAAGAGCAAGAAATTATTAGGCGCGATTTTTACACCGATTCTGAATGCACCAAAAGAGAAAAGGTTATGTGGTGTAGTAAGGCTGCATCAATTAGCGCACCTCAGGCAACTTGGAAGCCTTATAGATACGAAGAGCTACCAGGGCACACTACCACGCTATGGGTCGAAGGGGAGAAGTGCGTTGATGTTACAAGGGAAAAACTAGGCATCACCACAATCACTAATAGAGCAGGTTCAGAACCGTTACTGATAGAAGTACTCAAAGAATCTGGAATTCAAACCTTAGTTGTCTTGCCAGACAATGATGCTGCCGGAAAAACTAAAGCCAATAAAATCATAAAAACTGCTGAAAACTCTGGGATAAATGTTGTACTACTAGACATCACAAAATTTTGGAAAGAATGCCCAGCGGCACAAGATATTGCGGATTGGATAACAGATTTAGAAAGTAAGCAAATAAATCCTCATGTCATTATTGAACAAATAGAAAATGATGTAAATCAAGAATTAAAAAGAAAAAATCGACTAAAGGAGCAAAAAGAATATTACGCTTCAAACAATTTATATCAAGTCCTAACTACGCCAGAGGAAACAATATTAAGGATTTTGTTTGAACTAAATGAAGACTGGATAGTCCTTAATAATAACTATTACAAATGGTGTGAAAAAGATTTAATTTGGAAATATGTTTCAGATATAACAGTAGAAAAATTGATTGCAGAGGAGTTGAGAAAACTTTATACTATTGAACAAACAGCAGATGGCGAAACAATGCCAGAGTATACCTTTGCAGGTGAAAGAAACAAGAAAAACTCAATGTCTTTTTGCAGAAGTTTTTTGTCAAAAGAACTACCTTCAGACCATAATCAGCATCTAATAACCTTTAATAACGGCGTGTTAGACACAAGAATAGGATGTTTACTGCCACATTCAAAAGATTACTTTCTTACACACAAAATAGAAGGTTATTACGAGAAATCAGAGACTTGCCCTGAGTTTGTCTTAAACTTTTTAACTGAAACATTAGGAGAAGAAAATTTAGACTTAATCAGAGCAGTCATCAGTATGATACTTGATCCAAGCGCCCCTATGGTTTTTTCGTACATTTCATTGGACAAAGCGGAGGCGGCAAAGGAACATTAATAAGCTTAATACAAAGCTTACTACCTCCTGAGAATGTAACCAGTTTAGGAACATTTAAAGAGGTTTCATCACCAGAGAAAAGGCATCAATATTTGAGCCAAGCTAGACTAGGTTATTTTGAAGATTTAGGTGGATTTCAATCTGAGGTACGTGATTTTTACAAATTAGTAGATAACCATCCATTGAGCGGAAGGCAGCTAAATAATGCCACAGGCTACACACGACACTGGAACTGTAAATGGTTGTTAGCTAGCGTTTTACCTCTTCAAATTGAAAATGCAGGTGATGGGTGGATGAGAAGATCGATTCAGTTCAAGTTAAAAAGGCGTGACACAAAAAAGATTGATTCACAGCTTAAAAACAAACTAAAAGCCTATAGGGTTGAGATAATTAATTGGGCTTTAGGAATGAACCCCGAAAAAAGAAACGAGTTAATAGAAACTGCCCGATTCTTACCTCAAATGGCTGAGTTAAACGCAGAACAAGCCCGAAATTCTTCTTCTGTTCTTCAATTCATTGATATGTGCCTAGCACCTTCCGAGCATGAATCTGATACGTTAGAATCTGCGCTCCTATATGACGACTACAAAAGTTTTTGTGATGCTTCAGGATTAAAGGCTTTTAGTTACAGTCTTTTTGTAAGTCATCTGAAAGATCGAATATTTAACCACTTTGTTGATAGAAAGCAAAGCCGTATGAATGGTAAAGTAATAGGTCGAACAGCACATTGGAAAAATATTAAATTCTCTAGTGCTAACATTTTTGAGCCTTTTGCAGGTATCATCAATTGCAATAAAGTAAACTTTCAAAACGGAGGGCTTGATGAGTTTGACAGTTTTAGCTGTACGTCAAAAATAGTCGAAGCTGTAGAAACAAGTCAAGCTAAGGTGTCAAAAGTAGGAGATATTATCGAAGTAATAGCAGATGACGAAATATCCTCTGAAGTCGTTAGGATTGTTCAAATAACGCCGAACGGTTACACTTGCTTAAATCAGGTAGGCAAGCAAAGGTTAGTCACAGATTTAAAGGATGCCATTTGTTTTAACGAGCAGGAAACTGAGGAAAAGCTTAAGGATTTGAATTCTACGCTTAAGCAGTTTGGTTTTCCTAAAGAAGGAACTTGGGTAAAGGTAGAAGGTAAATTAGCCTACGTTCAGTCAATAGAAGCTAGCTGCTATACCTACAAGTTGCAAGGGGGGCAAAATCGTATTCCTACATTCAAACAATGGGAAGCTATTGACCCTAAAAAATATGCTGAGTTAGGGCTTCAGTCTGGGGTACAAAAATAAAGCATGATTGATTAAGAAACTTAAAACTACCTAATGCATCTTTCCCTAAACACCTTAAATACCGCCGGGACGTATAAAATCTCGGCGACGTTGTATATCCTCATTTCTCCTTTGGAATTCAACCAAGTATGGTGTACTAAACTGCTTGACCTCTTGTGTTTCTCTAAGCGCCTGCTTAACGACTGTATTAATTTTCTGAATTTGCTGGTTAAGACGTATCCGTAATAATTTCTCAGAATATAGTTTTTGCTCAGTTGTTAGTGTGAAATCATAAGTTGGTTGCTTTTTTTCCTGTGCCAAAACAGTAGCAGGTGTAAGGGCTAGAATTGTTACTAATAATACTGTGGCTTTCATTATATTTGCCACCTCCGAAGCGATCGCTTCCGCTAATTTTTCTTTACAAAGCAAAGCTTATTTCCCTTTTATACTTTCATTATAGAAAAAACTTGTCTAATCAATGTTTTAACTACTGAAATGATATGGATGCTGAACGGGAAGAAATAGAAAAACGAAATAAATGGTTCGAGTGGTATGTTAATAAATTAGAGACCCACTCGGTTGTCCAGCCGAATCAAGAAGACGTGGCTTACCATTGTCCATGTTGTAGTTACAAGACATTATTAGAGCGTGGTGGCTACGAAATTTGCCCAGTTTGTTTTTGGGAAGATGATGGACAAGATGAAGAAGATAAGGATTTGACACTCCCACTGCTTGAAGCAGTGAGATTCTTGTTTCAACCAGTCAACTTACTTAGAGGAGTTTCCCCACCTAAGCAGAGGTTGTTCTGTCCACAAGCTTGAGATTCCGTATGCCCTACGGTACTTTCAATCCTTTCGCCAGTATTTGTTTAGCTGCATTATGGTCACGGTGCATCACTGTTCCGCAAGAATAGCATTTATGAGTACGGGTAGATAACGACTTTTTCAGGACTTACGCAACTGGCACATTTATCTGAAAACTGTCACATAGAATTAATATGGCTCTAAGGTTTATAAATCAATGCTTACAAGCATTTACGGCAAATTGAAATATATGTGCCAGTTGACCTTATATTGTGACGCTTGCGTAAGTCCTAAGTAATGATTGACAACTCCTGAGTGATAGCCCATCTGAGAATCTAATGTTAGCAATTCCTTATTTATTAGCGCTTCATCATATTCAACCCGATACTTTTTAGCAATGTTAGTTTTTTCCAAATCTTCTGCTTCTTTTTGCAGTACCACATCCTTAGATTTTATTTCTTCGTACCGTGCCTCATCATCAATAATCTTTGCAGAAACTGTAGTTTCTACATATTCCTCAAAAACCTCTTTTACTGTCTCGCCCAAGACCGACGGAATTTCAATTTTTTGACTTTCTCCATCAACAACTAATTCGTAATCTTTCTCTGCACGTTTACAGAATAATTCAAAATAATGATCGCACTCGTACTTGGCAAAAGCCCTCAATTGAGAGTGGTAATTCAGCAGCGGTAAATTAACACCATCACTTTCGGGAATCTCTTCCGCTACAGCCAGGTAGATACCTTTGATTTCGGCTTTAATTTTGTCTGTTTGAAACTTGTTTTGTTTGGCGCTGTAGCTGCTTCCGGCGTGAGGCGCTGCTATTCCTTTATTTGGTAGATAAACTTCTCTCGGTACGCCTCTACGATAACGGTGTAAGCCTTGTAGAATGTCGTTGATGCTGATAGCTCCGCTGAACCCGGCAATTACTCGATCAAAGTAAGGATGCTCATCTAACTTATCTTTATCCAAACTAACGCCCGTCCCGATCACCGTCGTATATACTACAAAATCATACTCATATACTACATGAATTCCCTCGGTAACTATTCTTGAGGCTTCATGACCTTTATTCTTGCTTGCCTTGGCATACAGAGCTAAACCTCTTATATCATTGCCTGTAGCCTCTTTATAAGCTTTTTCCAGCGCTCTTTTAAGAGTTTCTGCTGATAGCTTGCTAGTCGGTCTTTGAGAATCCACCATTACAAGAATTTTTTCGCCACGCAACAAAGCAGCTAATGCAGATTCATAAACAGCCGCGCCCACTTTTTTGTTGCTGACTTTAAATACTTTCATGGGAATTTTTTTTATGTCTTTCTCGAATTCATAGATTTTGATGTTTTTCAGAAAGTCACATCCAGGCATCAAAGCATCTAGAAGAGTAAGGCATTTATAGTCTAGATCGGCATCTGCAATTATTATTTTGCTTGCATTGGTTAATAATAGGACTTACGCAAGCGTCACAATATAAGGTCAACTGGCACATATATTTCAATTTGCCGTAAATGCTTGTAAGCATTGATTTATAAACCTTAGAGCCATATTAATTCTATGTGACAGTTTTCAGATAAATGTGCCAGTTGCGTAAGTCCTGAATAAAACCTGAAAATTCTTTAATAGTTCGCCTGCTTTTTTAAGCGTCCCTGAAAAAATAAAATCACACAACTGAACTACTTCATCTAAGAAAATTACGCATCCCAAATAATCAGCAGGATCTACATTCTCAACATTCATTGAGTTAATACAGAGCGTAACTCTATTTTTAAGATCCGTCGTTTTTTGCCTTCCGTTTAGATACTGGGTTCCTAGTCGCGGCGCTAGCTGTTGTCCTAGCTTGATTCTATGTGTCGGGTTAAGAATGGGAACTGTTGCGGCTAAATAGCGCAAGTAAGACCCTGTTACGGTTGTTTTTCCGCTGTCTTTTCCAGCTTTCAGAGCAATATATTTGTCCTCAAAGTTATCAATATCTTGCAATGTGAGATAGCGCTTCCCAGTAATTCTTTTCTGACATGGAAGATTCCCGTTCAAGTGTATCAACGCTTCGTAGTATGGCAATGCTGATTTAAGTAGCGAGGCTTTATCAAGATGCCCAGACGCGATCGCATCATCAACACCTTTACCTTTCCACCATTCCCAGCAGCATATTCTCACTTCGCAAGTCGGGTTGATTTCTCGTATTAGATTCTTAAGTTTGCGGTAAGAATTCTCTAGGGCAGAATGCTGACTCAGCTTGTCGGGCGCATCGAAGACTAGGTTTATTACTTTTTTGTGCCGAATGTATTCAACTAAAGCTGGGATTACCTCCCCACCCTTCCCAACATGAGTATTAAAAATTCCTCCAAGCGCGATCGCAGGCAAGCCCAAACTTAACAGACCTCCCAGTTTTTTCGCGCCCTCACAAATCCACCCTTGTTCAGGATGATTGTAGAAATCCTCTACTGATTTCTCACCAGTTATCCAGCGAGGAAGGCGACGCAGGCGGATTATATCAGTGGGGTATTTTGCTGGTGACTCATACTTAATAACTCTCTCTTTCCCCTCCGCGTCGGTATAGGTTCTGGGCTTATCAGGCTTAAACTGGACGAAATCACTACCAAGCGTCTCTACAACCCAGCCGCTCTCTAATCCTGCATACTTATCTAGCCACTTTTTAGTAACTCGACCCGCGTTAAGGCGTTCTATATCCCCAATCAAGAGATAGTCTAAAACATCTTTATTTGTCTCAAGCGTAATGAAATTTTCCCATAGATCGGGATGGATTGCGGAGGCTTGAAACTCAGTCTCATGTTTGGTTCTGAAAAATCTGCCTTCCTTTTCCGGTGTAACACAATGATGTGGTACACTTGTATTATTACTTTGATTTATGTTTAAATTGTCGCTACTGTCTTGAATTAGCATCTAAAATTTTGGTTAGTGATGCGTGATGCCGATCGCAACTTTCCACGGAGGCGATCGGCGTTTGCATTTTTGTAGCGGGAGTGGACGGACAATCCACTCTTTTCCTTGAGATTTTGTGTGCAGTCAAAACTTCACAACGAATTTAGGCGATCGCTAATTGCTTCCAGCGCGATTCTCTCGCTTTGTGTTGGGTTTTTGCTATGCACCACGCTTTTCAGGAATTTTTTTTCCCAACTTTGTATCTGTGCTTTTTGTAATAGTACAGAAATAGATACCTCTGGGAAAGATGGCTTTTTAAGCCACTTCTGCCATCTTCCACAATCTTTGCACGTAGAGCGAGCATGATGAATATTACCTGATAGTTCAAGTGTTTCCTCTAGGTTGGCGCTCCCACAGTGTTTACACTTGTCGAGAAAAGAGTTAAGATTTGACATAAGAATCACCGTTTATACGGTTTCAAGAGAAATTTAAAAACCACCTTAAAACCTTGTTTGCAGCAAGGTTTCGGTTTTTTCTAGTAGCATTTTTTACTATTGTCTTTGAGAAATTTTTCTAAAGCGTTCCGCAAAATTTCGGACTTCGTCACTTTTTCCTGTCGAGCAAGGCGTTCTAGATCGGAATTTACGCTTCTGTCTAATCTGAAAGTACTGCTTGTTTTTGAGAGCATTCTAATTTTTTCCTATGTTTTATAATTACGTCTTACGAATTCGCTGTATAAGTTTAAGCCATCTAGCCAAAATAGAGGGAGATCAAAAGTGCAGCAAGTAACAGCTTATTTGCTGTAAAAACGATTATTACTCAGTAAATATTTAAAAATTAATTTTCATAGGTAGCTCAAAACATCGCAACAGCAAGGCTTGTGACGATTTAAGGTGTAAAGCTAAAGTGAAATGTTAAGAATTATTAAACGATAATTACACTTCTTTCTTTTCAAACAGATCGCCTGGTTGGCAATTTAAAACTTGGCAGAACAGAGCAAGAGTATCAAAAGGTATACTCTTCATTTTTTGTTGTTCATATTTTTGAATATTGGTCACCGACATTTCGCACTGACGTGCTAGCTCATTCTGGGATATTTCTTTTTGATTTCTAATTTCTTTGAGTCTAAACACTATATGTACCTTGGGTTCCATCACTATTCTTACACATTATCATACTAATAGCAGTATAACCATCAGTGTTATTTATAGATAGATACTTATTAGATAACTAACTATTATTTACGCATCTGTTAAATACATAACTATTGGTATTACCTTGAAGAAGTCAGGGAAGCGAAGCTGACCCATGCTTCCAATATCCCATATACAGTACAAAAAATGCCAAGTGGTGAAGAGCTAAAGATGTTTTTTGCAATTTGCGTAAAACTCGATCTTGACAGATCGAAAACATGCGATCGCACACTTGAGGTTAGCTGCTGTACATCTATAAAGTGCCGAAGACCTGACACGTGGTTTCACTACTGAAATTAACTACAATCCTGCCCAGCTATGCATTCGCCAACTAATCGCGATTATCGAGAGCCAACCAGAACAACCCACAAACAAAGATGAATAGAAATGAATTAATGCAGAGTTCCGCCACGTCCGAACTCGGAAGGCACGCCGAAAATTTCCTTGAGAAAATCACCGCATTCCAGCAGAATTACCCAGAAAAATGGCAAGGAATCAATGACAAGCTTTACCAGCAAGCTGATATGAATGCAGAAGATTTGATGAACCTGTTACAAGTATTTTCTGAAATTAGTCGATAAAACTCGAAGACCGGGCATCGCCTGACTAACTTTACCCGGTCTAGATTCAATCACCGAAAATGTAATCAAATCATGCCGATTCTAGCATTTCTACTCATTCTGCTTACAGTAACGCAAGTATTACCAACTTTTCAGAATAATGACTGCACATATCGCGGCGATAGCCGTCGGGAAGGATGTATATGAAATCAATACGGATTACCGTTAGCGGTCGCAATCTCAAGTTTTTACAAGAGTTATCTGAACAGATGGATGAGCCTAATTTAGCCGCTGTAATGACTTATTTGCTCACTGATATTCGTGGTTTAAAGTATCGATTCGGGGATAAGCCAGCGCCCGTACCACAGCAAGCGCAAGCGCCTATAGGTTATGCCTTTGACACTTCTACCTTTGAGCCTGCCTTTGCACCTATCCCAAACAATCAGAATGCTGTTGATCCAACCATACAAAGGTTGATTGATGCAGGCTTAGAAATGGAATTTTAACTTAAAAGGCAGGAAAAAATATCAATTTATCCTGCCATAATTCCACACTTGTCAAGCTAGAAACTAAGGATATTATTACATGCCAGTCAAGAAAAAAGAAAATGGTTCACTTACAGGCTCCAAGCGATATGCAGCCGAAAAAGGTAAATCAGTCGAAGAACAAGGGCAAGAGAATCACGCAAAGGCAATGAACAACGTTAAAGCACGCTTCCAAAAACCTGCTGACGCTGTTAATGCTGTTGTCGATGGTGTCCGCACAGTAGCGCAAGGCGTTAAGGGTGTTGAACGCGCTGCGAGAACTGTCAAGCAAGCCGTCAGTGGTGGTAGCAGCACAGTTACTGATAACCACAAAGAATTCCTTAGTAAAGCTTCTGAGATTGCATCTGAGTACGGCATTAAAGAGATTGAAATCAGTGACTTGCTAGGGAGTGACCCCTATGCTGCTGATGCAACTATCCCAGAGATGAAGGCGGCTGATGCTAACAGAGAAAAACTCAAAATACAGCGCCAAAACAATGCTTTAGAAGTCAGACTTGAGAAGATTAAACAGGGTAGGAAAGTCGTTTTTGTCGCTATTGAAAAACGCCGATTAATTGGTGATTTTGTTGACCTCGCTACAACAGGAATTGAGGTGGCTACCAAGGTTGTTAAAAACGAAATATCCAATACTAAATATCAGATAGAGCAATCCAAGCTAGAACAGACAGAAGAGTTATTGTATCAGCAACGGGTAGCTACTCAAGGTACTATGAATCTTACTCATGGGATTGAGGATGAATGGATGCTTAAGTTCCAATTACAGGGTACTAAGAACGATAGATTGAGGCTTGAAATTGAAGGATCACACAGAGACAACGACATCAAGCGAGAGGAATTAGAAGCGCGTTTATTTGATAGCTAAAACAAAATTAGGGGAGGTTAAAAACTCCCCACACTAACTAATAAGGATAAACATGAATATTTCACTTAAATCTGCATCACGCGGTCTTACTGTTGTGGCTAGTCTTTTGTGCTTTGGTGGTGTTCTCAGCTTTGTTAAGTCAAAGCAACCTCTAGCCGTCAACATCATTGTTGCTTCCGCAAGTGTTGCAATTAGTAGTGAACTTACCAGTAGAAACAATGACAAAAAAGCTAATGAGCAACTGGCTGATATTGCGGCTAACCACACAAAAGAATGGCAAGTACTCAATAGTAAGTTTGAGCAACAGTCTAAAGTTTTGAAAGAGATTGAGACGCTACGAGATGAACTACAACAAGACTTTTTTAATGCTAGTGATGAAATTGTTCTAAAAAACCAAACTATTGAAATCTTACAAAAAAAGTTCAACCAGCTAACTCTTGACTTTGCACTTAAGACTCAGGAATTAGATTCTAAATTGCAGTGTGAGGATATGCGATATCAAGAATTAATTAACGTTTTTAAAGGCTTAATATTTGAACATCTTAACGAGAGAATTTACAAGTTTTTTAATACTTTAGATGAATCAATCAGTAAGAAACTCGACAGTGAAGACTACCAAGCTATCCATGATAATTTGCTGCCTTTCAAGGATAAGCTACAACTTCATTACGATACCCACTGTGAATTGCTCAAGAGCATAGATGAGATTGATGGCGAGTTATCTGATATCGTCACTGATATTCTAGGTATCTACTCTCGCATTGTCGATGAACAGACCGCACTAAAGACCCGTTTTAGGAACCTCTTAAACATTGATGAAAGACGCTCGTTAGAAGATGCCTACAATACGTTAGCTGATTATAGCAAGACTCATACGCCTATCACTAAAGCCAAGGACTTGCTAGGAGAATACAACGCTTTCCAGAAAAACCAGCTTAATAATTTAGGCGAACAATTGGAAGATAATCTTAACTCATTATCAGAGATGAGAGCGCAAGTCTTTGATTTAATCGCTCAAATAGAGCAAATATCGTTAGAGAAAGAAAATCTAAAAACCCAACTAAATGAAGCAAAGAAACCACAGCAATTTTATGGTAGTGGGAAGATTGTCGAGGCGGGTAATCAAATCAGCGAACACTACTATAAATTAGGTTACAAGCTTGATTGTTTAGATTGGGCAGAAACATTAACTGGGTACACTCTCACTTATGGGATTAGAAATAATCCTGCTTTGACTGAGAAAGAATTACTTGCTGACAATCTACACGAACAATTAGCGGCGTATACCACTTCTCTAAAAGGGACTTTGCCTACTGTTGAGTTCAACCGCCAAAATTGTACTTTAGTCCTTACTGTTCAGCTAAGACCCTTAGTTAAGAAAGAACAAATCGATGAACTGTCCGATGAAGCAATCAACCGATTAGCACGGTCTTGGGACACCTGGAAGAAACACGCTCTTAAGTGGAACCGCATTAGAATCACCGGGGGAAGTGGCGCGGGTAAGTCTCCTTTAACAGAGCGGATTGTATCAGAGCAACTGCAACACAAAAAAGTCAAAGGGTTAGAAGTTATCAAACTTTTCAATCCTCAAGCTGGTAGCCGCAAGGATAATTGGAGTTTCCCTAGCATTGGTAAGACACATCAAGACAGCATTCGTGGTATTGCAGAACTAACCGCTTTGTGTGGGCGCAAGTATCAAGGCTTTTTTGGTATCTGGATATTTGATGAGGTAGATTCAACCTTAAGGCAAGCGCCCGGTAAGAAACGCCCCACAGCGGATGACCCCGAACCAGAGCCAACTATGGCGGCTAACATGCTTTCAATCATTACCCAGATTGACCATACGAGCCAAGCTGTATTTTATCTAGGGCAAGGTGCTAACACTGGCAAGATTCCCAACACCACCAAAGGCGATTGGAATAACCTCGTGGCAATTCACATCAACGGCAACGCTAAAGACTATCTAAGACTTGCAGACCACATCGACAGCGAAAGCAAAGACAAGCTTATGAAGCAAGCTGACTTGTTACAGAAGTACTGCGACCGCAAAAACTCAGAGCTAGGACTTGACCGAGTAGAACCAGGTGCGTACCGCTTTGCCTTGATTGATGAGTATGGAGAGAAGCAATATTATGTCCTGTTACCTCTGTTTAGCGCTGATGAGTTTCTGGATTCGTTAAGCACTCCTATTCAGATTGAACCATCCATCAAGTTGACCACACCAGCGGTATCCCTGCCACAAATCCATTGCCCACACTGCCAGTCAACTAAATTTCACAGACACTCTGCTGTCAAGGATGCAAATAAGTATAGATACTCATGCCTCAATTTTGAGTGCAAGAAAACTTTTGTAGCAGACATATTAACTAACAGTAATTAAGGATTTGTAGCAGTTTGGACGAGTTTGGAATGGTCTTGGGACGCTCCCAACTCTCCCCAACTCTTCCCAAATCACAGCCTGAAACCCTTGTAATTACGTCTTGGTTTTTTGTTGGGTTCCCAATTGGGTTTCACATAATAGGGGTAAGCGGTTTTTCCAATTAATGTTAGTTGAATTCCACTTTATTTTTGACAACTTTGTTTTAAAGCCTTGATTCACTAACAGCAACTGCTTATTTTTCTCCTAATAGTTCAGTCGCAATAGAAGGTTAGCTTTCCCAACAAGCTCAAAAACCCGTCAGTCGTCCGTCACTAGTCCGTCAATGTATCACTTAAACTACGTAATCAAGAATAAAAACAATGACAACTGTAAATGAATCTGCAAACGGTCAACACGCAACTATCACAACTATTGAGCCTTCAAAAATAGTAAAAGCCAAAAAGACCCACAATAACAAAGCGGTAGTATTCAATTTAGACATCGACGCAGGCGCTAAAAACATCAAGGCAAGGTTGAATGGTGAGTTTATTACCTTTCCTTCAGAGTTCAAAATCATCTCAGATGACGTACCCCTAAAAGACCGTGGTTGCTTTTTATTGGGCAAAAAGAATTATGTTGTTGGCGAATCAGTCCGGAGAGTTAACGGTGAATTAGAACGTGCTGTTGACAACAAGAAATTGACCATGTTACAAATTTGGATTCTTGGAGCAATCACACACTACAGGGGACATTTAAAAGAAGCTGTAGCTAAGAAGAGACGCAAATCTGAACCTACTAACTTGAAACTAAACTTGCGAATTCTCACCTTATCGAGTTTGAAGCGAAAGGACATGGAAAAGACGCTAAAGTCAATCTCTGCTTTCGTTTGGGATGATGAAGATTTCATCGTAACTATCGGAACTATTGAATTCAAAGATGAGGCTTTTGGCGCAGCACTAGAGGTTTATCACACGGAAAAAATTACCGAATTTGGGTTACTAGACTTAGGAGGTGGAACGCTCACCTATTCCCGATGTGAAGTATCAAAGGATGAAGTATTCATCACACAGCGTCCTGTTAGCGGTGGTGGAGTTAAGGGAATTATTGATGATATGAGTATCGCGTTATCCCGGAACGATAAAGGATGTTTCGCTTTTGAATCCAGCAAGGTTGAATACGCTCTGAAGCTTTCAACAGTGAATGAGGATTTTGACTGGTATGTACCGCTAAGAAATGAGGGCGCTGATATTAATGTGGATAAAGAGGTTAGAGATGCCCTTACTAATTGGTCACTATTCACCCCCATTAGAGACTTACTGGACTGTGTATCTCAAGAGTTAAGAAGCGGTTATCCAGTTTATTGCACTGGTGGTGGTTTCGCCTCAAAGGTAATCAGTCAATGGATTTTAGCGCGATTACTAATTAATATCCCTAATGGCAAAATCGCGGTTATTGCCAATCCAGAAAAAATTAACATGACTGGATTGAGGTGGCTCGATAAGCAAGTAGATTCTGAATAAATAAAAAGCCTAGGGAAGCGATGTAACTCTCCTAGGCTCTATTACAAAAATTTAAAAAGTGATTAACTTATTATGTCTTACCAGCAACGCGATGATAATGTACCGGGAAAAATCTACTTAATGAGAGCGATCGGCTACGGGGGAATAATCCCAGGTGTGCTGATCGGAAGGTACAAAATAGGTTTATCCCGATCGCCAGAAAACAGACTCGATCAACTATTAAGCGCACAACCTTGCTGTGATATTGAAATTGTCTACACAGTTTATGTAGAGCGAATGGCGGATGTTGAAGCTGAGTTACACAGCGTTTTTAAAAATTCAAATGTCAAGCTTGCCAAGTCTCGCGAGTGGTTCAACCTCAATCCTTTACAGGTGCAACAGTGCATTTATTTGATGAATAGGTACGAGCGATCGCACCGTCCAGTGATATCAACGAAAGCTATTGCAGGTGGACTGATAGCGCTGTTAGGTGTGGGAATGCTGATTGGGCAAAGTTTTCAGCCAGAACCTACAAATAAGGTAAAAATCGAAAAATCCGTCAAACAGAGATAACTTTTGATATTGGTAAATAAGCCGATTTAAAAGCTTTTGTGTTTTTAGTATAAAGCCACACATACTTTTGTATGTACGCGATAGTTTAAATTTAACCGCTTATATAAAATACTATCGATGTTAAAAAAATTATTTCGTTTTAGTTTAGCCGTCAGTGTTTTTTCAGTAGCTAGCTTACCTCTGTCAATTAACGCTGAAATTGTACCTGGGTTGACGAACAATGGCGGCAGATTGTCTTTCTACTCAGCTTTTTTACACGATGCTTACGTTCGCTCATTTTCGTACTTTTATATACCAAAAAACAGTATTCAACCTGCGACTAACTACCCTATACAAGCTAAAACACAATGGTGTAGAAATGGACAAATAAAGAAGGATACTAGAGCAACTCGTTTGACTGAAATTGAAAAGCAAGTTTCTTCTCAACCTGGGTGGTTTTTAGTAAATCAGGACGATTCTAGCTATCAATACATCAAAGCAGATAGCCCTGCATCAATAAACTTACTGAAGAAAGTATGTTCTAGTTATGCTGAGGTTTCTTCACCCTATTAATCAAGTTTTAGGCGGCGGAAGTATTTTTAAAGCATTCAGAGATAAATCAAAAACCTGGGAGGCGGTCAAACTTCCCAGTAGAGTACTATTGATACCCTTGTTTTTTAACTGCTAGGTTAAATTACCTGCTTTCTTAACTACTTCCTTTAACTCTTCATAGGTAATACTATCGTTTTTGTCTAAATTACTCTGTGCTAGTAACTCAGGCGGGAGTACTGGTATTTGTTTCTAATGAGATGATTGCACTTAAGCCAGGACTTAAAAAAATCTCATTAATGGAGACTTTGCCGTCTTGATCGCCATCTAATTGATCAAAAAGAGATCGAAGCTCTTGCTCGGTTGCCATAAGTTTCTACCTGAATTAATTTTTCAATTTAATATTTCATTAATATCTCATTAATATCTCAAAATTAAATAAACTTATATCCTTAGAGGTAAAAACGGGTATCGCTGGGGCTATTATCAGATGTAGGCTGTATTCTAGGTTTACAGTTTTGGCAATGAAAATCAACAGGCACGGACGCGCTAAAATCCTCACCTCCTCAGAGATACAGCAGCTTTTTAATGAAGGATTCCAGTCAGATCGTGACCGCGCTTTGTTCGGTGTTTGCCTGTACACAGCTTGTCGCATAAATGAAGCATGTACTTTAAATACTCCCGATGTCTACGATAAAAAGATGCGTGTTAGAGATGAGATTATCTTTCGCAGACACAATACTAAGGGTAAACTGTCAGCTAGGGCAGTACCAGTAATAGAGGAACTAAGGAGTCTATTAGTGAAGTATCAGCCTAATAGCCGTGATGGTTTTTTATTTCCAGGTAGGCATGGTAGGGGACATATTAATTCTGAATCAGCAAGTCGAATATTGCGTGAAACTTGCGAGATGATTGATTTTGAAGGCGTTAGCACTCATAGTTTTAGACGAACCGCTTTAACTCAAATGAGTAACGCTGGTATTCCATTGAGAATTATCCAGGAAATTTCAGGTCATAGGAACTTAGAGGAATTACAGAAATACTTGGAAGTTAGACCGGAACAAATAAAGGGCGCGGTGTCATCATTATCGATGTTGGGACATATAGGTGATGGTTACGTCAGGAAAATAGATTTTGTTGACGTAAATCCTATGCCTGACACAGAAACGGTTTCGAGGGATTAACGCGGCCTGTGGCTCTCATATATCGGTAAATACTAAAATCTAAGGCTTGAATACAGTATGGTAGTTGTCCCCAGTTTCCATCTCCTTGTGTTGTAAATGCACCTCATGGTTAGAAAATAAAGCTCCAAACCCAATTGCTGTCTGAGGTTTAAAAGTTCTCTGAGATTTTTCCTCTTACACGTAGTTGTGGTTTTGACATCCATATTTCCAGGTGCAAGATGTAAGAATACATCTGTAAAACCAAAAAGGTGAGATACTAAGGGAAAAATAATCCAATAAAGTAGATGCAAAATATGCAGCTTTTTGGTATGCCAGCAGAAAAGGGCAGATGGTTGCTTATTCCCCTTGGTGCAACCGTTTTACTCTGCCTGGGAACTGTCTATTCCTGGAGTATTTTCAGAAAACCTCTAGAAAAATTACTGAGCATTAATGCCATAGAAAGTTTATTGCCATTTACGGTTTTGCTAGTGCTATTTGCGATATTGATGCCAATTACTGGTTTTTACATCAACCGCTTTGGTTCTCGTGTGGTGACAGCAGTTGGTGGTGTGATTGTGGGACTAGGTTATATCCTGTCAAGTATCAATGGCAACTTACAATTGCTGACTTTTACTTACGGGGTGATTGCAGGTGTAGGTGTGGGTATAGCTTACGGAGTCCCTTTAGCGGTTGTTGCTAAATGGTTTCCTGATAAAAAAGGTGTTGCTGTCGGCTTAACTGTCATTGGTTTTGGTTTGTCGCCGTTAATTACTGCACCATTAGCCAAATCTCTGATTGATAGTTATGGAGTGCGGCAGACTTTTGTCATTTTAGGCGTAGCTTTTACAGCGATTATTTTAGCGATCGCCACTGTATTAAAGACACCGCCACAAGACTGGAAACCCGCAGGATGGAATCCAACTACCACAAACTCAGGCGATGTATCTAACCACAATCAAGGTGCAATGGTACAAACTCAAGGATTTTACGGCTTGTGGCTATGCTACACCATCGGCACCTTCTCTGGACTAGCAGCAATTGGTATTTCCAGCCCATTAGCCCAAGAAATTATTAAACTAGATGCGGCAACAGCAGCTAGTACAGTCTCCTTATTTGCCGTATTTAATGCTTTGGGACGTTTGTTTTTTGGTTGGTTTACTGACCGCTTTAGTCCTAAGTTGGGGGCAATTGTGTCTTTTACATTGGTATTAATTGCTTCTTTAATGATGCTGAAAGCAGGTCAAGGTGCGGTAGCTACCTATTTAGTTGCATTTTCCCTATTTTACTTTTCCTTTGGGGGATGGCTAGCGATCGCTCCTACCACTACCTTAATCCTATTTTCATCAGCAGACTACGCCAAAAACTATGGCATTGTCTTCACTGCTTATGGTGCTGGTGCTTTAGGTGGAACTTTGCTGGCTGGAAGAATTAGAGACATATTCGGTAGTTACACTGTCTTCTTCTATCCGACTACAGTATTGGCTATTTTGGGCATCGTCTTAGCTGTATTCCTGCTCAAACGTAGCTTTTCTAGTTCTACTGTCGCCCAAGTTTAGAGAGCAGTAGCCGCTATTTTTGTGGTTTTGAGACCGCTCTTATTTGCATAGAATGTGGTTTCAAAAATGCCTTGTTTGCGGTTATAGGGGGAGCATCCCAGTTTTTTGCAAAGAAGGTGAAAATCAGTCAGTCTAAGTAAGACGAGTGTATTTAACTACCGATGACCCCAGAACAAAAGCAAGCCATTCTGTGAACATATTCAGGCGATCGCTAAAATATTGTACGAAGATACGTCTATGAAGATGCGGCATCAGACATCAAATATTTTACAGGCGTACAGGTTTCTCATAGCAGTCAACAGAGATTAGTGCATCGTCAGAATTTTGAATTGCCAAGACAAGAACATACAGTTGAAGAATTAAGCGTTGATGGTGGAAACAAACGCGATCGGACTCCTAAAGGAGAAATATGTGCTTGGCTTGGCTATAAAGCGATTAGCGTACATCACAATGGAACCATTGGAACATCCTTTCAAGATAATCAGGTTGTAATTGATTGGGTTAATGACCAACCACTGGCTAGCACCGTCCATCACCAGCGCGGTCAAAATAAAATTGTGAAAACCCGCCAAATAAATACTACGCGGCATAACAAGCGATCCGCATATGACTAAGTTAGCGATCGCTATACCGGATTGAAACGTTTCAATCCTAATTATTGAGTTTCCATCGCTAAGAGTGATCCATAAAAATAAATAGCCTTACGGGTATTGAAATTATTCGTGGGTATCGTTCGCGCAAGAGCGTCTCCCGCAAGGGCTTCAAAAAGTCAGACTGTTAGGGGACAGCCTTCTTCTTGGTTAGTCGTGGGGTGTTGCGGATCTTTAATACAAGGCTGTCCCATTTTGTCCAGTTTTGGTGTAGGGGATGAGGATCGCTTGTTATGCCGCGTAGCATTTATTTCTTGGCAGTATGCTAAACCATCATTTTCTGAAGCATTAGAGGATGTCTGAAAAGTAAGAAAGCTCAAGTAACGGTATCCTGTCATTAGAAAAAACACTTAAGTATGACAGAGTTACGAGAGCTATGAATCCATCCTACCCAAGTAATCTAACTTCGGAGCA
>JAHHID010000074.1 GCA_019359015.1 Spirirestis rafaelensis WJT71-NPBG6 | reverse complement strand
CAAGTAGAGGTGAGCGACGCTCACCTGCTCCCCCGAAGCTGCACGATTATCATTTTCATCTCAGGAAGTTTGAGTATTTTAACTGATTGACAAAAGGTGCTTTATTTTAAACTTTAACGGATGCACTAATACCAATTGTGCCAGTTGCGTAAGTCCTGGTAAATTGCAAATGTGACGTACTTGCGCCGCAAATTCTTGTAGATAGACGTTAAAGGCTAAATTATTAAGGGTAAGTTTACCATTATAGCGTTGTTTTTGAAAGAAAATTTTGGAGCTATCTAACTCATTTTCCATAGTTTTTAACACTAGAAATCTTATTTAGCTGATGAAACAATGCTGGATTAAATAATCACTATTAGGTATCTTTCTTTTGATTTATTTATCAGTTTTAAAAGTTCATACAAAAGTCAGATTAAAATGTAAACACATTTTGTATGAAAAAACACACTTGTCAATAATCGCTTAATGAAAAGAAATTTGTTAATTTTTTTGAAGTTATCTTATATTGCTACGAAACTTTCGTTAAAGCATTTGGGAATCATGTAGTTAAGTATGTAGTGTAAATATAGAGGAAAATTTTTATGAGTTTTATAGTCACTCTTCTCACTAGCCTGATTGCAATTATCATTTATCTCAATACAAGCAAGATACCTAGTGAAAAGTCTCGTTTAGCAGTCCGCTCTCTTGCTATATTAATCGGCAGTATTGCAGTACTAAATTCTATTTCTAAACTTTTTGTAATTGTTCCGCCAGGGAACGTTGGTGTCGTCAACTTGTTTGGTCATGTTTCCGAAAATACTCTTAGTCCAGGCGTTCACCTGTTAAACCCATTTACTAAAGTGCTAAATTTTTCCACTCGTTTGAAGGATGTGAAAGAAAACGTAGATGCAACATCCCAAGAAGGATTAAGCTTAAATCTTGATGTAAGTCTTCAGTACAAACTCGATCCACAGAAGGCTGCTACGGTATATAAAACAATTGGAACTAACGAGACAGAATTAGTAATTTCTAGATTCCGCTCTACTGTCCGCGCTATTACCGCTAACTACCCAGCCAGTTCTGTTTACTCTACCAAACGCCAAGAAATAGCCCAAAAAATTGACCAACAACTAACTCAAGAAATGCCTGCTTTGGGTTTCATCGTTGAAGAAACTCTTTTAAGAAACGTTAAAATGCCTAATACTCTACAAGCTGCAATTCAAGAGAAACTCAAAGCAGAGCAACAAAACCAGCAGATGAAATTTGTTTTAGAGAAAGAGCGTCAAGAAGCAGAAAGAAAGCGTATTGAAGCTCAAGGTATAGCAGATTACCAAAAAATTATCTCTGCTGGACTTACTAATCAAGTGCTGCAATTACGAGCCATTGAAGCGACAGAAAAACTAGCTCAATCTAATAATTCTAAAATTGTAGTTGTCGGTTCTCAAAAAGGTGGAGTACCTATTCTTATCCAGCCATAACCAGGAATCTCAAATCCCTAAAATTTACTTTTAGGTATAAAAAAGCTGAGAGGATGTTTTGAAAGTCGAAAGTGTGGAGTTACTAGCTATAGTTAGTAGCAAAACTGATTATCAAAACCCATAGAAAACAATGATGAAACGATGTACCCCATGTCCACATTGCACAACAAAGTAACACCCCATATGATAATCGGCGGTCGCCTCGGTTGTTGGTGACACCCTCACCGCGTTAGCTATCAATGACGGATTGAAAGCGATCGCTTGACGGACACCCCTGCGGGATGCACCCAAATTTTGAATCTTTGATTACCGTTTACGCTAAGTATTAACAGCAAAATGAGTATAAACACCGCGATAATACAGAAATAGAACTGCTGTTGTACTGTTTGTTTTTATTCTAGTAAGCGCACACTGCTTTCAACAAATTCAGGACTTACGCAACTGGCACATTTATCTGAAAACTGTCACATAGAATTAATATGGCTCTAAGGTTTATAAATCAATGCTTACAAGCATTTACGGCAAATTGAAATATATGTGCCAGTTGACCTTATATTGTGACGCTTGCGTAAGTCCTAAAATTCTTTGATGCTGTAGAGTTAGCAACAATATAACCACCTAATTCATTGTATTCGGCTAGCAAATGCCAACCGGGAAGACTTTTTGATATTGGTGCGTGCATGTTACCTCCGTCATAACCTCTAAAATCGTATTCTACTTTTCCTCTTCTACACCACAATGTCGTTGCATTATTAATTCTCACTTCGCCATTTGGTCTGTACACAGCATATTGAAAATACCGTTCTGTTCCGTTTAACTTTACACTTGTTGGGTTGTAACCAAGTCTATCCCCATCGTTAGTTTTTCCAGCTACTCGTTTAAACACTTTTGTTGTGTTTAGGACTTACCCAAGCGTCACAATATAAGGTCAACTGGCACATATATTTCAATTTGCCGTAAATGCTTGTAAGCATTGATTTATAAACCTTAGAGCCATATTAATTCTATGTGACAGTTTTCAGATAAATGTGCCAGTTGCGTAAGTCCTGCATATAACAAAGTCATCAAAGCTATCGCTTTAGTAGAAGGTAAAAATGCTTATTACTACAAAAAAGATAATGGTGAATTAGTTTTAAAGCATTTGTTTTTCAAGTACGCAGGACTCAGACCAAAGGAATATCAACAGCTAAATATCAAGAGCAACAACCAAAAAGAAGAGAGACTTGATAACGGTACGCTTCTAGAACCCGAACCCTACCTAGAAGATTTAGGGAGACTCTTGACCAGCGACGAGGCTGATGAATTAGCTCTTGGCTTAATTGGTGCGACAGGTAGAAGACCTTGCGAAGTGTTGTTGAGAGGTGATTTTGTAACAGCTAAAGAAAGCGATTTAACATTCCCAGAGTATCAACCCGTTAGCCACTGGCTTAAATTCTCAGGTCAAGCTAAGAAACGACGCAATACCGCTATTAATTACACTCCTATAGCTGTGCTATTTCCTGCTGACTTCATCATCAAGTCTGTGAAGCGATTAAGGAAGATGCCAGAAGTGGCAACAGTCATCAAAGAAATCAAAGCAGAAGTAACAGCGCTAGAACTTCCCAGACTACAAGAGCGACACAAAGGTGAAGATTTAGAGTATCAAGTTGCTATTAAAGAAAACGAATATTTAGATAATCGCTTTGGTTCTAAGCAAAATAAATTATTACAGACTCAGCTAAAGTCTCTGGACATCCGACACGGTAAAAACAGCGTTAGCCGTTCGTCACTTCGCGCTGCCTATGCTCGTTTAGCAGTTGCTAGGGATTGTCCTGCTGGTAAGAATGACTTGGTTTGGTCAAGTCGATTGCTAGGACATATGGATGAAAAAGCCGATTTACGGGCAGTCTTAACAACGCTTGGATATTTTGACTATTACCTGGAAAAAGATGCCTCCGTGCCTCTACTTGATACGCCTAAGAGTGAAATTACAACAGTCTTTAGAGGTTACGCCAACGATGTAGAAGCGGTTAAAGCTTTCCAAGAAAAATTTGAGATTACCTCTCAGCAAGAAACCTTTCGCAAGCTTTGGGAGCTAGCTCAAGAAACTCTCCAAGCCAGAGAACGCCAATTATACACACAGGAAACAGAAGAAATGATTAGCGAAGAATTGTTAGCCAAGATTGATGAAATTGTTGAAACGAAAGTGAAGAATGCATTGACACAACTAGCAACACAAACCAAGCCAACTGCTGTTAATACTATTCCAACCGTTAGCACAGTATTAACAGCAGAACCAAAGAAGACGATATTGATGCCAGAACCACAGAAGACGGTAGAGAAAGACTGGGAATCAATACCAAGTGAAAACCTCAAAGGCAAACATACCCCAGGCTCGGCTGAGGAAAAAATCAGGCGTGCGATCAAGGCAATCATGGAACACAACGACTACACAGCACCTTCTAACAGTGAACGTTGGTTTATAGGCGTTCGATCCATTCAGGACGTATCAGGATGTAATTACGCACCAATTAAAAAATATGTTGATGACCACAAAACAATGATTGATGACCATAACGCGAAGCACGCTTTAAGCAACCAACATAATAAAAAACATAGACAGACAATATCTCAAGTAATTAGTTGGTAAAAATCAAGTATTTAGTATTAAATAATGCTAAGTGGTTAAAGTTAATTTGTCTATCTGAAATAAATCGAACACAATCGAACGCAATCAAAACAAAGTATGGAATTTTTAAACAGCAATCACCGTGACGCTATTTTAATGCTTACCGCTGGCAGAAGTACTAAAGAGATTTCAGCCAAGCTTGGTGTAACACAGCGCTGTATCGAACTTTGGAAAAATGACCCTGATTTTGCTAGCCTTTTACGTGAATCTTGTACCAAAGCTTTTGAGGCAAGTCACGCCGAGTTAATGTTACATACCCAAAAGGCTGTTTTTGAGTTACAAAATATTTTAGATGACCCAGATACGCCCACACGCCTAAGGTTATCTGCTATTCAAATCATGCTGCAATACGGATTAAAATCAACAAAAGAGACAGCGCTATCAAAACTTAATAGTGTAAATCAAGAGGAAATACTTGATTATTTTTTAAAGCATGGTGATGAAGAACAGGTTTTTAAAGCACTGGAATTCAAACGCAAAAATCAAGAATTTGAAACTAAAAATAAAGACAAAATATTGTTATCGGAATTGAAGAAAACTGTTAGCAATTTTGTTGAGATAGTGCAAAAGTATATTCCTGAAGAAAAAATGATGTTTTTTATGATGGAAATTGAAAAAATGCAACTTGAAACAGCAAGCAAGGCAACTAAATAATTCACTATCCCCAAACACCTAAGCCCGATAGCTTTCCCTGGTAGTCGGTTTTTTTATTCGCCATCCCCCATCTACCCCCGCCTTCTCAGTACTATGTCTTATTAGTCGCTATCTACATACATCAATGTAATTCTGGAAACGTCCAAGTGTATCAAAGACTCATTTTTGAGGATGTAGGCAATCTCTTTATGCCTTCTGTGTGCGACGCTACCCGAATGCGTGAAACCCTCTTACGGCACAACACACTTAACCTGATTGGAACCTACACCTGAAGAAGTTGCATTAGAAGCAATCAGTGTAACTTCTCCTTTTTTCTTATCAAACACCCACCCAGTAGCAGGTACAATCGCTACACCCTCAGAAGTTTTGCGAACTGATGGCGTAACACGAGAACTAGTTGAAACAGGTAACGCCGTCAACCGAGTATCTGACCACACCACATCACTACTGAGAAAGTCATCAGGGCTGGGGGGTAAGCCACCGCGTCCAGTAACAGTAAACTCGCTACCCCCTTTACCAAAAGCACCACAGCTAGAGGAAACTAACGCTGGAGTATTTACTAAACCTGTAGGCAGTTTTAATAATCCCCGATTGGGGTCGACATTTGGTGTGTTGTTCGTCACAGTACCATTAGAGCCAAATTCAGAGCTAGCATCAATGTCATTGGTGGTATTTTCGGGAGTTGCTTTTCGTTCTTCAATACCGAAATTACCCTGAGATGTAATTTCTATTCTGCCACCTTGACCTTGAGAAGCATTAGCAATAATATCATTGTTTTGCCCAGGAAATGCAACAATAAAACCGTTTCCAGCATCAATATTAATGTTACCGCCGATGGCGTTGTTGAAAGCTTGAGCGGAAATCAGGCTTTGATTTTGCAACAATAATAAATCTAAATTCTGTAGGTTGATATTTGCTCCGTCTCCCGCGTAATTTTCTCCAGTCAGACTTCCTCGGTTCAAGCGAACGTCATTAGCTGTTATGGTCAAGTTGCCAGCAGAACCCGAACCTAGATTGCTCACAGTCACTTCTGCCCCATCTTCGACATTTAACCTTGGGGTTGTAATGTTTAAGTTGCCAGCTTTGCCTGCACTTTGAGCTTGACTGAACAAGGTACTTTTGACTGGTGTGGAATCAATGGTTCCTGTACCGATAACCTGTATTGACTCGGTAGCGTTTACATTCAAAGTTGCGCCGGCACCTTCAGCAAAAGAACCTGATCTTATCTCGCCTCCGTTCCTAACAACCAACTGCCTGACATTTAAGGTTTGAGTTGCTTCCTGACCTATACCAAAATTATCCGCTGATATTCTGGCTCCATTTTCAACAGTCAGCAGTCCAGTGGTTAGATTCAATTTTCCGACATTACCTCTAGCTTCTCGCGCAGCGGTGACAAAAACTCCACTGCGGTTAAGATCGTCACCTGAGGCTGTGGCAAGTGGTGAAGTTCCACTCAGTTGAATCGAATCTGAGGCATTAATAGTCAAATTTCCACCATTTCCGTTTTGCCGTGCTGCTGTAGAAATCTGCGCTCCACCTTGGACAGTTAGCCGTTTAGTTTCAAGGGTCAGAGTTCCTGCATCACCTGGATTTTCTATGGCTCCCTGTGCAACTTGAGCAGAAATCCCACTAGCAAACTGACCATCTGATGTTCTTCCTATTAGTTCTATACTATCGGAGGCTCTTACTTGCACATTCCCGGCTGAACCTGCTCCAAAAGTAGAAGCGTCGATAGTGGCTCCGTCTCGTATCACCAGTTTCCCAGTTTCAATAATTAAATTACCCCCGTTGCCTGTGGCTTGTTCAAAAACTTGAGAACCCAAACTACTAGGAAACTGACCATCTGATGTTGTTCCCTCCAATTCTACAGAATCTGAGGCTCTTACTAACACATTTCCTGCTTGACCTTCACCCAGAGCATAGGTTGATATCAATCCACCTTCTTCGACGCTTAATTTCCTGGCATTTACTACTATATTTCCTCCTGTTGCAGCCCCTAAAGCGTTAGAAAAAACTTGGGAACCTTCAGTGATACTGATGTTCCTACCTTGCAGTTGGATATCGCCACCCCCCTCCCCACTTCCGTAAACAATTGCACCTTGGGAGATTTGAATATCGTCAAAGTTTTGAATATCTGGATAGTCGAGAGCATAGCCTTTTTCAATCTTTGTCAGATTGACTAGACCCGTTCCAGCAACGCTACCTAGCTCAATCCTGCCTCCTGTAGTCGTTAAATTGCCCCCCTCTAACGTCAAATCACCTCCTACCAGGGCTAGGGTTTTACCGATGGGAACTTTTAGCCCGATGGGGTTAGGGGGGATAGCATCTGTGAGTTCTCCATTTGGACTTGCCTGGGATTGATTAACAATCCTGCTAGGGCTTGAGCCAAATTGCAAACCGATAGGAACACTCACCGTTAATAAGGGAGAAGTTTGAGGAGCCGTTGCACTAAATTCAGTGCCATCAGCAAACTTCAAGCTATTGGCTGTACTTGCCACAAACGAACCCCCTATCTGCAAAGCTGCATTCGGTCTAAAAACTATGCCATTGGGATTGATAAAAAACAGATTGGCAATTCCATTAGCTCCAATAATGCCATTTATATTAGAGGGCAATCCACCTGTCACACGGGTGATGATATTCCTAACTGCCATGTCGTTGTTGAAAAAGGCAGTACCCCCAGAAAAAGAAAACTCCTGAAAGCTATGGAACAGATTGTTCCCTGCCGGAGTGCCTCCCTCAATCAGTCTTATATTACCTTGAGGAGTAACAGTAGAATTCACAGGGAGCGTTGTATCTGGAATAATTTCTGCCGCTGCTGGATAGGAAGCTAACAAGCAAAATAAGACACTCCCACTAAAGCTGCAAAATTTAAATTTAAAAGGGTTCATAAACTGATTTTTTATTATTTACCATATTTAAGCGCCCCCCCATTTTGGTATAAATCACCCTAATAATTAAATATATTTTTGTATTGACACCTGTTTCTACCCAAAAATCCCATCATCATTGAATTTAGGGAGATCCAAAAAATAAAATATCCAGCTGTCAAACCTAGATCCGCGATACCCAACCAATTATTTCAATACACGGCTGGATATTTTATTACTTGTAAGTGCCTTACTACAAAAAGGGGAGGGAGAGGCTGCCAACGGCAGCCTCTCCCTCCCCTCGTAATGATTATCATTCTTCTTAATTGTATATTTTATTTTCTGGAAGTCCATAATAGCGAATTTTCTCAATAATGTGCAGAAACAATAGTACAAAGGAATTACTTTTTGGCTCAAAAAATGAGTGATCCGACAGTTACTACTCTACTCCCTTAGTCAAAACTCCAGTTTATATTTTGTCTTAAGTTTCTACCGATTTTTTCACTTATGTGGTGTATCTTTAAAGATCAAGTGAACAACTCTCGAAAGCTGAAGTGTTAAGCGGCCGTTGGCAGGTAGGACAGCTATCGCCAGCTCGCCCTCAACAGCTTTGGTGATATGTAGGGACATCGTCACACATAGGAATTATGCCTTTGCCCAGACTTTTCCTGATGCAACATTAGGAGTTGAACGTTCCGTAGTTACGCCTAATGTGATCAGTAAGAGCACTCATTACTAAAGGCGCGAGCAGCCTGAGAATTCCCCGGCTGTCTTCTGTGGGGAGTGTCAAACAGGCATGAGATACATCTTGTAATTAGTGGCAACGATCAAATAACACCAAACTGCGAAAATAGGAGGCAATCGATGAATCTGATTAAATTAAAGATGGCTAAAGCCGCAGCAGCATCTCTTACGATGCTAGCAAATCTGGTGCCGAAGTCTGCTCACGCTCAAATTAGATTTTCCGGAACTTCAGCAGCACTTCTTACGATGCTAGCATGTCTGGCATCGGAGTCTGCTCACGCTCAAAGAGTTAGATTTTCCGGAACTTCAAACTTGATAGGTAATCCACCAAACCAGGTGCAGGCAGGAGTTCGTTTTGCTTTAAATACCTCGATTTCGGATATCAATCCAAACAATGATATGGGCTCTTATCCTGGAGCAATTGAGAACTTTACTGATAATGGCGGCTCTTTATTTAACCCTATACCTCCTCAGTCTGGAAATCTGGTGACTTCGAGAATTGATCGGGCTTCTATTCAAAACACACCTATTCCCGGCCTCCCGGAGCTTACATATGGCCAACTTGTTTACGACATTGGTGGTTTAAGCAATAATTTACTAAGGTATGATGTTACGCTGCAAAGCAATCCTAATACTACATTGCTCCTGTTCGTTCAGAACACTGATGGGGATTTAATTAATTCTTTATCAGATATAAGTGAAGGTACTGAAATACCTGGAGTATTAATTCGTCCCGATGTTACTGAAATATTTGGCTTCTCGGATTTTCAGAGCAGTACTAGCTTTAGATCTGTAACAACTGTCCCCGAACCTAACGCTACAGGCAGTCTGTTGGCTTTGGGAGGTTTGGGTGTAGGATTGCGGCTCTGGCGCAAAAGGCGTTCTAGTGCATCCCGGCAGAAATAACTTAACTGTCATGCGACTGCGAACCGTTTCAGATGCTTGTCGGTCTGACAAACCTTCAATAAATTGTATAACGCAAACTAATGCTAATCGCCAAGGACAGATGGCAGGTTGACCATCAGTAGGAAATAGAGTTTCAAGTTGTAGTCATATTATGTCCGGATGCTTACCCATAATTAAGCTGCAACTTGAGGCCACCAGTAGAAATTTGGGCGTTGCTGAATCAAAGTATGAATCATGCGATCGCCTAGCACTACAGGAACTACAGCACTACATAGCCACGGATAAGCAATACTGTACGATATTATACGGTCTTGTTTTGCCGTATGAATTCGCGAAGGTCGAGCGGAGCGACGACCGCCTCAGTGGCGAACGGAGTGAGCAGTAAAAAAGCGAGGGTGGGAATTGGGCATCGGGGATTGGGAATTGAGGGGAATTTGCGCGCACCCCAATTTTGAATCCGCAATTCCTGTTTACATAAGTGTAAGCGGCAAGCCAAACTATCAACAGCAAAGTGGAAATCGGCGACAGGCAATTTTGAATTTGCAATTCCTGATGTTTGCAGTAGTGTAAACATCACCCAAACTATTAACGGCAGGGTGGAAAAATCGGCGGTCGCCTCGAATGTTGGTGACACCCCTGCGAGATGCACCCCCAATTTTGAATCTGCAATTCCTGTTTACACTTCCCGTTAATACTGAGGTGTAGCGTTAACGCTTACCAAAGCGGTGAAACCCTTGCTCTGCGTAGATTCTACAGAGGCCGTTTACGCAAGTGCAAACAACAGTAATTGCCGCTAACACTTGTCCTGCTATTAACACTAGCGCAGAAAAGCTCGACTTGAAACTCGCCCCCTGTCTTGCTTCCAGCTATGCTGTTTACGCAAGTATGAACAGGATTAAGTGCCGTTAACACTGTATATTACCAACAGCAAATCCGGTTAATGGGGCGCTATAGTTTATTTGACAAAGCTTCTCCTAGTTACCCACAATGCCTTTGCTGTGAGCCTAAAGGGGCTTATTTAGGGTTAGTTATTGGATTCATCATCACCGTTTGTTCAGGCGATCGCGAAGCGCGCCTTCGGTATCGCGTCCACTTTACGAACGGTATCGCATGGGTTTGCTGCTATAGACTGTAAACACCAGAACTCTCAACGGTCGGGTAGAGAGCATCTGTGACAGGTTAAAGTTCAGTTGCTTTTGTCAATACGTCTAAATGTAGAAATCTAGGGACAGAAGAATGATAATCAAACAGTAGGGGGAGAGGCGAGCGTCGCTCGCCTCTCCCCTAATCTCTCATATGATTATCATTATTAATGAGATTCCCAACGACACTAAAGTACTCCAATTACCAGTTAGGAATAGATTACGTTGTTGTTATTTTTTGGTTGCATAAAAATGTCAAACTGAGTGATGAAAAGTTTGGCTGATTACCATGCCCAAGCGGACGAAAAGAAATCCTGACCACGTACAACGACACAATACGCCTACATTAGATAATCAAGCGATCGCCAATCAATTAGAAGCCTTATTAACTCCTGCGCTCGCTAACCAACAAAAATATTATAAACAGTTAGGATTACGAGATAGAGTTCTCAATTTATCGTTAATGGTGGCAGCAGTATTAACGTTATTGTGGCGACAAGTTCCTGGAGTGCAAGAATTAACTCGTTTGTTGGCAAGAGAAGATTTATTATGGTGTCGTGCCACTCGCATTACTCAACAATCACTCTCAGAAAGATTTTTAGTTTTTCCGGCAGAACTGTTTGAGAGGGTATTTAAAGATTTATTACCTCAATTACAACATAATTGGCAACAACGTACTCAACGACCATTGCCAGATAGTGTTAAGTTTGCACGGACGAAGTTTGAACGGATTTGGATAGCTGATGGCTCAACATTAGAAGCTTTGTTTCGGAAGCTAGAAAGCCTGGAAGACATGAAAACAGGGCAATTGGCAGGTAAGATATGTACAGTTATTGATTTAGTTACTCGGTTACCTGTTGAAGTTTGGTTTCACACTAACCCCGCAGCATCGGAAACTAATTTTGAAGCCGCATTGCTGAATTTACTGACTGCTAAAACTCTGATTTTACTCGATAGAGGTTTTTATCATTTCCAGTTTTTACAACAACTTATCAATCAAGAAGTTGATTTTATCACTCGTTTAAAAGCTAAAGCATCTATTAAAGTCTTAAAGGTTCTTACCTACGATTATTCTGTGAAAGACCAATTGATTAAACTTGGTACTGGTCGAGGTGACGCACCAGTTCTTACTTTACGTTTAATAGAAATTAAACTTGGTAAAACTACCTATTCTTACATTACTTCTGTTCTTGACCCAGCTATTTTACCACCATACGTTGTGGCTGATTTATATCGACGCCGTTGGCGGATTGAAGAAGCTTTCCACACTGTTAAACGCTTGTTGGGATTGTCTTATTTATGGACTGGTTCTATTAATGGTGTCAAATTACAAGTTTGGGCTACTTGGCTATTTTACGCGGTATTAGTTGACTTGGGAGATGCGATCGCCGACGAATTATCTCTGCCATTTGACCAAATTTCTTTAGAAATGATTTATCGCGGTCTCTATCATTTTAGCGTTGCATATGACAAAGGTAAAGCGGATGACCCTGTTAAGTACTTTGCTGCAAAAGAAAACCAAGACCTAGGTGTGGTTAAAAGTATCCGAAAGCCAGTCTCCAAGCTAGATTTCTCCCCTTTTCCTGCTTCCTCTTGACAGACGTGCAATTTCCTTAACCTGTCACAGATGCTCGACCTCTGACTGCTCACTGCGTTCGCCTAAATCCCCGGACACTAGTGATAATACATCATAACTGGTTATATGCATGATGAAGTCGTTATATAAATATCGTAACTGGTTATATTTGCATGATTAACTAGTTATACAGTTATCGTAACTGGTTATCTAGGCATCGTAACTATTAAAATATGCTGCGGTGGTCATCATCTAGTTATTTTAATTTTTGGGATATATTAACCACTTAATTCCCGTGCCCGACCATTCATATTTCCCGAAGGGGCGTCGCCGACAAACAGGCTACCCCCGATCCATAAGTTAATTCTAGGCGATACCACAGGCGCGCTTCGCGATCGCAAGAAGGCGGGTCAAAGACCATCGCCTAGAAGGCATGAGCCTATCCCACTAATGTCAAAATATGGTAATCTATTTTTGGCTTGAGTTGGATGTATTACTTTATGGCTGGGCGTTTTGAAGGATTGAGCGACTTGGAATGGAAGTTGTTTGAAGATATATTTCCTCCTGAGTCAGAAAAACGTGGTAAAGGAATGCCTCATGCGCCATATCGCCATGTACTAAATAGCATGTTGTACATTCTGATTACTGGGTGTCGATGGTGTGACCTACCACGGGGCAATATGTGGGCATCAAAAAGCTTGTCCCACCGATGGTTAAAGCGATGGCGTGAGAATGGAACATTTGAATATTTACAAGCACGTATATTAGCGATCGCTGATGAGAAAGGTCTTATCAACTGGGATTTTGGGGCTATTGATGGCTCTTTTTCCCCCTGGAAAGGGAGGAGGTGAGGAAATTGCCTATGGTGGCAAGGGTAAAGGTGTTCTTATTCACACGCTGACTGAAGGCAATGGAATGCCGCTAGCTAACTCTACAACCCCGGCTAATGGTAACGAGAGAGAACAAGTATTACCTCTACTTGACAAAGTCAAACTGAAAACTTTGAAACGAGGCAGACCACGCAAACGCTTGAAAGTGCTGGCTGCTGATAAAGGTTACGACTCAAAACAACAGCGTGTTTCCCTTCATCAACGCGGTATTCGTCCTCAAATACCAAAACGAGTCTGGAAAACAAAGAAAAATAAAGGGAGACCTATCAAAATTTCTGTGCCGAGATTTCAGCAGGAGCGTTGTTTCGCTTGGTATCAACGTAAATACCGCCGTCTCGTCGTCAGATGGGAACGCCAAAAAGTTTACTTTGACTCATTCATTGACCTTGCTACAATCCACATCTGGATTAACAAAATATTATTAGTGGGATAGGTTCTTGGAATATTTTATTCTTTGGAAGTCCCTTAGGGCAGGGTGCGAGGGGATGATTCAGCGGTTGTTGTCTAATGAGTGAATGGTATTAATTAGCAGAGTCAACTTGAGCAGGACTTACGCAACTGGCACATTTATCTGAAAACTGTCACATAGAATTAATATGGCTCTAAGGTTTATAAATCAATGCTTACAAGCATTTACGGCAAATTGAAATATATGTGCCAGTTGACCTTATATTGTGACGCTTGCGTAAGTCCTATTGAGAAATTATTACTTTTGAAAATTGTAAAAAATGTAAAGAAAAGCGACAGTAACTGTACAGTCAGTGTTTTGAGTGATATATAACATTTATCAGTCAAAACAAGTATGACTAATTGCAATATTTAGAGAAAATGTAATTAACTATAGTCTTACTTAAGGGCTGTTCGTGTCCATTGCAATCAGCAGGAGCAATGTCCAACAGGACTTACGCAACTAGTACATTAGACTTATCCGGAAATGAGAGCTTTATTTGCGGACAGGTCTATTAGACTTATCCGAAAACTGTGTTTCGACCCTTGCTGTACAAGGCTTTGATGCTCATTTGCGGATATGTCTATTTATCTGAAAAGTGTCACATAGAATTAATATGGCTCTAAGGTTTATAAAACAATGCTTACAAGCATTTACGGCAAATTGAAATATGTATGCCAGTTTACATTATATTGTGACGCTTGCATAAGTCCTATCCAAATTCTGCTAAACACACTAACGGTGTTTCCAGGAATTCAAACACGTGAACATCATGTAAAAAGCTGGGCATATACTCTAAAATTTGAGGTAAAAGTTAATGATTTTTTAGAAACTACATTAATAAGAAAATATTATTTAGGAATTTTGCGTAAAACAGAAAAATGGACTTGATTACTACTTATAGAGGTTGAATGAAACGAGATGCAACTGAAATAACTGAGGTTAGGTCAGTCACGCAACACGATTACTTGCAATATTTAAAGAGGATTGTGAATCAATGATTATCATCATGAAATCCGACACTCCAGCAGCAGAAATTGAGCGAGTCAGCTCTGAACTCCGCCGGTGGGAAATCACTCCAGAAAAATCTGCAGGTCAGCACAAAGTGGTGATTGGTTTAATAGGTGATACGTCAGAAATTGACCCACGACAAATTCAAAACCTAAGCCCTTTTATTGAGCAGGCTCTACGGGTGAAAAAGCCTTTTAAACGGGCTTCAAAAGAATTTCGCTATGGCGAACCTAGTGAGGTCGTTGTACCAACACCCAATGGAGCTGTAACCTTTGGACAAAACCATCCTTTAGTTGTAGTCGCTGGACCTTGTTCCGTAGAAAACGAAGAGATGATCGTAGAAACAGCGCTAGCAGTAAAAGCAGCAGGAGCGCAGTTTCTCCGAGGTGGGGCATACAAACCCCGCACTTCACCTTACGCTTTCCAAGGTCATGGTGAGAGTGCCTTAGAGTTGTTAGCTAAGGCTCGCGTTGTCACCGGACTGGGGATCATCACAGAAGTCATGGATACAACTGACATCGATAAAGTTGCATCTGTCGCAGATGTGGTGCAAATTGGTGCGCGCAATATGCAGAATTTCTCGCTCCTCAAGAAAGTAGGGGCAACTCTTAAGCCGGTTCTCCTCAAGCGCGGACTGTCAGCCACAATTGAAGATTGGCTGATGTCAGCTGAGTACATTTTGGCAGCAGGCAACCCCAATGTGATTTTGTGCGAGCGAGGAATCCGTACCTTTGACAAACAGTACACCCGCAATACCCTTGATATATCTGCGCTCCCAGTATTGCGTACGCTGACTCACTTGCCCACCATGATTGATCCGAGCCACGCCACTGGTTTTTCAGAGTTTGTACCCACGATGGCAATGGCGGCTATAGCAGCTGGCGCAGATTCGTTGATGATAGAAGTTCACCCCAACCCGGCAAAGGCACTTTCAGATGGTCCTCAATCTTTAACGCTGGAAGGATTTGAGCAATTAATGCAAGAAATAGCTCCCTTGGGTACATTCTTTGGTCGTTGGACTCAAAACCATCGCGCTACTACAACGCCAAACTTTGCTCCAAGAGTTTCCTCCACTGCAGGCGTTTGAACAAGTTAATCACGGGCGTGCAAGTAGCTGTCCCGAAGGACAAATAAACCACAACATGAATACAGCATCTCCAGCCTTGAACACAACAAGAAGTTGTTCATCACCCTTGTTTGGGAATTCAGACAAAATTGTAACTGTGGGCGATCAGAACCTGACAATAGACGAAGTCGTCAGTGTGGCTCGTTATGGAACTCAAGTACGCTTAACCGATAATCATGATGTGTTGCGGGGTGTGCAGGCATCGTGTGACTACATCAACAACGCCGTTGAAACGGGAGCGCCAATTTATGGCGTGACAAGTGGCTTTGGTGGAATGGCAAATATCGTGATTTCTCGCGACGATGCGACTCTGCTGCAAAACAACATGATGTGGTTTCTCAAATCTGGCTCAGGCCAGAGATTACCGCTAGCTAATGTGCGCGCCGCTATGCTGTTGCGGATCAACTCTCACTTGCATGGAGCCTCTGGCATCCGCCTCGAACTTATCCAGCGCATGGAGACATTTTTGAATGCTGGTGTCACACCGTATGTTTATGAATTTGGCTCGATTGGTGCGAGTGGGGATTTGGTGCCGTTATCCTACATCACTGGAGCTCTAACAGGTCTTGAATCTTCTTATAAGGTTGACTTCAAGGGCACAGAAATGGACGCGCCAACAGCCCTCAGTAAGCTGGGTTTAGAACCATTGCAACTCCTTCCCAAAGAAGGGTTGGCGATGATGAATGGCACTTCAGTCATGACAGGGATTGCTGCTAACTGCGTGTACAACACCAAAATTTTATTAGCACTTTCGGTGGGTGCGCACGCTTTAGCTATCCAAGGTTTGAATGGTACCAATCAATCATTCCACCCATTTATCCATCAGCTTAAACCTCATACAGGGCAAAAATGGGCAGCAGCGCAAATGCTTAACCTGCTCGCAGGCTCACACTTAGTACGCGATGAGTTAGATGGTTCTCACGAGTATCGCGACAATTTGATTCAAGACCGTTATTCCTTGCGTTGTCTGCCACAATACATGGGTCCGATTGTCGATGGCATTGAAGAGATTAAAAGACAAATTGAGGTGGAAATTAACTCTGCCACAGACAACCCACTGATTGATGTAGAAAATCAAGCGAGTTATCATGGCGGCAATTTCTTGGGACAGTATGTTGGTGTAGCAATGGATCGGCTACGCTATTACATTGGGTTGTTGGCTAAACACCTGGATGTACAAATAGCCTCTCTGGTAGCGCCAGAATTTAACAACGGATTGTCACCCTCTTTAGTTGGAAACCGAGAGCGTACTGTCAACATGGGGTTGAAGGGTTTACAAATAGCTGGAAACTCCATCATGCCGTTATTGATCTTTTATGGAAATTCCATAGCCGACAAATTCCCTACCCACGCGGAACAGTTTAACCAAAATATTAATAGCCAAGGTTTTGCTTCTGCCAATTTAGCGCGGCACTCAGTTGAAATCTTTCAACAATATATGGCGATCGCCTTAATGTTTGGCGTGCAAGCTGTTGACCTACGGACATATGTCATGGATCGTCATTACGATGCGCGTGCATGTTTGTCCCCCGCAACCGCAAAGTTGTATGTGGCACTACGCGAGGTAGTCGGACAGCCACCAACGACAAACCGACCATACATTTGGAACGATTGCGAGCAATCCTTAGACGAACACATTGCGCTGATTGCGGCTGATATCGCTGCTGGCGGTCGGATTGTGCAAGCTGTTAATGATATTTGTCAAGCTTGAAGTGAGTCTGCAAAAGTTATGAACATTGCACACAATGTAGAACGCGGTGGTCGATTTTTTCCTAACAAAACGGCTCTGATTTTTGAGGGAAAATCTTTTACGTACAAAGAACTTGATGAAATGGCAAACCGTCTTGCCAATGGCTTGCGTGGATTGGGTATTAAACGCGGACAAAGAGTGGCATTATTGCTGCCAAATATTCCAGAATTTGTGATTTCTTATCTTGGCATTTTAAAAATTGGTGCCATAGCAGTCTCATTAAATGTTATGTTAAAGAAGAATGAAGTCAAATTCATTCTTGATGACTGCTCTGCTAAAGTATTAATTACAACAGAATCTCTCACAGAAAATGTCCCTGATTCAGAATTACCTGAACTTAAACACATTTTGATTGCAGAGGGTCAAGCAAGAATTGGAATCAGTCTAGATCAGCTGATCTCAAGTGTTTCACCTGATGCGCGTGCTGTTGAAATGGATCGCGATGAGCCAGCTGCCATCATCTACACATCAGGCACAACAGGCTTTCCCAAGGGAGCAACGCTTTCGCATGGTAATGTGATTTCCAACGTCTACGCTGCCAACCATTGTTATCACGCTCAACCTGAAGACCGATTACTGCTTTACCTACCGCTATTCCATTGCTTTGGTCAAAACGCTGTTCTCAACGCTGGGCTGCACTCCTGTGCAACTATCGTGCTGCAACGCCGTTTCAATCTGGAGCAAGTCCTAAGAACCATTGCCAGCGATCACGTCACGATGTTCTTCGGGGTGCCCACAATTTTCATTAAACTGCTGAATACAAACACATCTGACTATGACCTAAGTTCGGTGCGCTATTACTTTACAGCTGCGGCAACTATGCCAATGGAGGTGATTCAAAGATGGCAGTCAAAGCATGGCATGGTCATTCATGAAGGATATGGTCTGACTGAAACTTCCCCCTTTTCTACGTATAACCACGACTTGAAATACAAACTCGGTTCAATTGGTAGTCCAATTGAAAATGTGGAAATGAGGATTGTCAATCTGGATGGTGAGTTGGTACAACCAGGAGAAGTTGGCGAGATAGTTGTCAAGGGTCCGAACGTCATGCTTGGTTATTGGAATCGCCCTGATGAAACTGCTCAAGTTCTCAAAAATGGTTGGTTTCATACGGGGGACATTGGTCGGATGGACGAAGAGGGCTACTTCTACATCGTTGACCGCCTCAAAGATATGATAAATCTCTCTGGCTTTAAGGTGTATCCTGCCGAAGTAGAAAATGTGATTTATCAACATCCAGCTGTTGCTGAATGTGCTGTTTACGGTGTTCCAGATCAGGTAAAAGGTGAGATAGTTCAGACGAATATCGTACTAAAGGCTGGTCACGCAATGACAGAAGAACAAATCATTGAATTTTGTTATCAAAGGATGGCAGCCTACAAGATTCCCCATGCTATTAATTTTGTCGATTCAATTCCAAAGAATCCGATTGGTAAAGTTCTTAAGCGACTATTACGCAAGGAAAAACTTGCCGTTGTGTCCCATAGAAGTGTAAGTTTGCTACCCCAGTAAAGGTCAATATGGAATGACTTTCTAAGTATAGGAAAACAAGGAGATTCCACAGTGACAAGCACAGAACACATCTATACTCCAGTTTTACCGACTACTGGGCGCCCATTAGCACTCGACAGGTTTGATCGGTTCGGGGGTAAGTATGTACATGAAAAGTTGAAGATAAGTGATGCAATAGTAAAGGTTCTCATTTCCCTAGATGTGCGCTACGTATTTGGTGTCAGCGGCGCGAATATTGAACACCTGCATGATGCGATTCATCGGGTAGGTGAAGGAAAGCTAAAATCGGTAATGGCTAAGAGCGAAGACGGAGCAGCTTTCATGGCGGACTGCCGAGCAAGGGTTCACCGAAGTTTGGGTGTATGCTGCTCAACATCTGGTGGGGGAATGATGAATCTCATTGCTGGTATCGCCGAGTCCTATGCTGATTCAGTGCCTGTTCTGGCTTTAGTTGGACAGCCACCCTCAGCGCTTGAGGGAAAAGGAGCTTTTCAAGATTCCTCCGGAATCGGTCGTACAGTAGATAGCATAAAGCTTTGGAGTGCCGTTGCCAAGTATGTAGCGAAGATTTCCAAATCCGAAGACTTCTGGTATCACCTGACTCATGCTATTAAAGCTGCTGTTTCTGGTCGTCCCGGACCGGCTGTTCTTTTGTTTCCTCGCAACATCTTTGAGCAAGAGGTCGAACCTTGCCCAGAAATCTGGGCTGATGAACTTAAAACACTTATCCGTCCTCCACAAGTGACATCAGAGATGATTCGTCCTCTTTTTGAGGAGATTTATCGGGCTAATAATCCCGTACTCATTTTGGGAGATGGGGTAAGACGGTGCAGCAATCCGCAAGCAGTAGTCAACTTTGCTCGTTGTGTTGACTTGCCAGTGATAACGACTCTAGGGGGACGTGGTAACTTTCCCAATGATGATCCTCTGTATTTGGGAATGCTGGGTGTTGCGGGCCATCCTTCTGCTCACGCCTACTTGAAAGAGCAAGCAGATTTGCTGATTGTTGTTGGATGTGATCTCAAGTTCATGACACGACAGCCAATCCAATCTGCACTCCTTGACAAGAAAATTGCGGTAGTGAATGTAGATGTTGATCAGATCAGCCGTACTATTTCTCCAGATCTGGTCGTGGAAGCAGATGCAGGAGTGGTCTTCAAAGGGCTTTTGGAATTGCTCAAGCAAAAGCCTTTCAAGCATAAGCCACCTCAAGGCTATTATTTGAAGATATTCAAGCAGTTTCCTGCCCCACCAATCTCGTCAAACGACCCGATGCCAATAGCTGATAGCCAACTGCTGTTACAAAGTGAGGCTATTGCCATTGTGCAAAAGTTCCTTCCGGAGAATGGACATATCCTCTACGACGCGGGCAATTGCGCTGCCGCCGCACTTCACTTGACAAAAGTACCATTCGGCTCCAGTTCTACAATCGCGCTTGGTATGGGAGGGATGGGTTATGCGATCGCAGGAGCAATTGGTGCTCAACTAGGCTCACCAAAAGGTACACACACAGTAGTTTTTGCAGGTGACGGTGCCTTTTTAATGACCGGATTAGAAATCCATACAGCAGTAGATTTGCAACTCCCGATCCTATTTATTGTGTTCAATAACAACATGCATGGCATGTGCGTAATCCGTCAACAACTCTATTTTGAGTCGCGATTGGAATGCGTGCGTTATGCACCAGTGGATATTGCAATGATTGCTCGGGGTTTTGGTCCTTCCCATCGACTTTGGGCGGGAAGTGCTGCCACTGCTGCCGAATTGCGCCATCAACTTGAGGACTATATGAAGCACGCTGATCTTCCGGGAGTTTTGGAGCTGAAGCTCTTGCGTGAAGAAATGCCACCGTTTACACCTTTTCTGAGCGAAGATGCACCGACAATTCCATTGGTATAGGACTTACGCAAGCGTCACAATATAAGGTAAACTGGCACATATATTTCAATTTCCCGTAAATGCTTGTAAGCATTGTTTTATAAACCTTAAAGCCATATTAATTCTATGTGAGACTTTTCAGATAAATGTGCCAGTTACGTAAGTCCTGTGGTATTAAGCACTAACAATGATATTCAAAGGAGGTAAAACAATGCCTAGCGCACAAATTTTAGACGTTGTTAGTTTTATGCCGGAGCGTATTGTTGATAATACTGAACTAATATCTAGCTCCGAAGATGAATTAGAGAAAAACCCCTTTTTCAAAGGAGTCAAGCAAAGACGCTTCGCCTCACCAGAATATCAGTCCTCCGATTTGGGGACTTATGCTCTAAAGAAGCTGGTAGAACGAACCGAGACTAAGCCAGAAGAACTTGACCTGATCTTGTATTCCTGCATATTTAACGATTTTTTCTGCCCCGGTATTGGATCGGCGATTCAATATGGGGTTGGGGCAAACCGAGCAACAGTTTTGAATATTGACACAGGTTGTAGTTCCTATCTGTCGATGCTAAATACTGCCCGTGCCTTCATTGAGTCAGGGTTGTACAAAACAATTGCTGTTGTCACTGTCACTAACTACATTTCCCGGCTGCCAGAACTTCAAAATTCAAAGCGGTATTCGGTGCTTGGCGACGGAGCATCAGCAACGTTATTAGTGGATGGTCAATCTAGTTTTGTAGCAAGTTATGAGCGTTCTTATGGAGAACACTACGGGCTTTTAGTTGGACAGCCCGACTTAGTGGATGGTCGCTTTTTAAACTATTGGGAAAGCGGTTCTGGACAGATTACTATCAATTTCTCACAAGAGATGTTAGATACTTTACGCTCAAATGCTCTAAGACTTGTTCCCGAAGCGGTTAGTAAGTGTCTTTATCAGGCTGGTCTATCTTCTGATGATATATCGCTACTGATTACTCATCAACCCAATGTCTTTTTTATTGAGGAGTGGCGTAAGCGGATCGGTATCGGTGAGCCACGCGTTCATGACACTATCGAGTGTTACGGAAATCTTTTTCAAGGTTCGATACCTGTAACCCTTGCTGATGCCATAGAGAAGAACAAAGTGCAATCTGGCGATTTGCTGGCACTGGGAACTTTCTCGAATGGAGGAGATTTTGTCAGTTCGATAGTCATACGTTGGGGATAACGCTACCCTAGGCATTCACTGTTGCACTATAGTTTGGCTTTTTAGATTCGGATAATGTCAGGAGGAACTATGCAATTACACAACAATTTAGAACTGTGGACTAAGGACAGCATTGTTACCAATGGAATTAATTCAAAAGAGATACCAAATGTGTGTGTCTGTGAAGATGTGGACATTCCAGGGGTTATGGAAAAGCTTAAAGATGTTACCAAGCAAAGTTATCCACAAGAGGAGATATTCGGCACTTATTGTACTGTTTGCGAGTACATTCAATGTCCGGTAGACATGGCTTTTGAGTACGCTGCCAACATCTATAGTATGGAAGAGTGGACATATAGCGTGCGCCAGTTAAAACACATCGGCGGTGGTCTTTATAAAGGTTTAGATTTCTTAGGTGATAATACCTATATCTACATCCGCGCTGAAGCATACCCCGACTCTAAAGTGGTGGACTTTCCCTGTGCCTGGGATCAGGGACAAGAGCTTTGGATGCGATATCATTACCGTTTTCTTGACGCAATGCCAACGCTTCGTAAACCAGGGACTATTATGCTGTGGACTAACTGCAAACATCCGTATTACGAGCGTAACGTTGCTGATGTTCCAAGCTATATATCCGAGAGTCGTAATCGCACTGATCGCGAGTGGATAGGCGATTTTTGGCCATATTTTTATCCAGGTCACCAGCTTGAAGCAAGGAACATGAAAGCTATTTTAGAGTATCGCTTTGCTAATGGTTAGCTGTAGCTGAACAACTCATTACTGATGAATTATAGCACTCCTAAATGATTCGTGAGATTCTCTGTTTATCTTTTCTTGGCGCTCTTGGCTCAGGAACGGTTTATTCACAAAAAAATTCTCACAACTCAAATAGGATTGCTATAGAGCGAAGCAGATACGAAGTGTCCGCCCTATAAAAGTCTTGTAATAGGGCTAGTAATATTAAGATTTATCATGAGTTCTTTCAAGGTACATTTGTCTATGGCTACTGTAAAAGATTTATCTATAGCTATCACTGGAGTGGTATTTTCCATTTTGATGAGTAGCTCTAGAGGAGAAGCTCATATTACTGGTATCCCACATACTGATTCCCCACCTATTGGTTTCTCAAAGGTAACATCGCCCTCAACTGGAGAAGCTTTTAAATATCCAGAGGTAACACCGAATCCAAACCCGTCGCGGGTATTGTTTGGAGCAGGCGAACTCCTTACCTTTCAAAGAACAACTGACGATACCGACGGACAGTACATTCTACTCGATGCTGTAGGTCTACCGGGGAACCTTACACCGCCGCACATTCACGTTGATTCAGACGAGTGGTTCTACATCGTTGATGAAGGGATTACGCTGTACCTAGGAGATCAGATTTATCCTAAAGGTGTAATTCCTGGAACCAATGCTCCAAAAGGAAACCTCTACGCCATAGATACAAAACCCGGAGATTTGTTCTTTTCTCCGAGGGGCCAGATCCACGCACATCAAGTCACTGGAACAACGCCGGCAGGAGAGAGAATAGTTGCCTCACCCTCTAGAAATCTTGATAAGTGGTTCCAGCTAGGAGGTGTACCAGTTACAGACCCATCTAATTTGCCAGAGCCAGATTTTAGCAAACTGGGAGCGGCTATAGCAGTAGCCGCTGATTACGGACTAATCCTTAGTTCTAATTTTGGTGAATTAGAAGACAAAGTATACTTTGATGTTCCAGTTCCAGATGAAATCGTTAAGAACAACCGTGCTGACGAATTAATTGCATTGTTAAATAATAATGCTAGACCAGTACCCGAACCTTCTTCTGTTTTGGGCGTGTTAGCATTTGGTGCTTTTTGTGCAATTTCAATCCGGAAGCGCAAACACAAAATAAATGTTTTTTAATTTCCATCACTACACGACGAATGGTGAAGTTTGCGTTTCTCGTTTTGTAACTAAGACTTCGATAAAGCTGCGACTCAATGTTCGGCGTTGCAGAATAGAAATATGAATTAGGGCGATCGCTTGATTCATATTTTGCTTCAGCAACGCCCAATGTTCTACAGGATGAAATACATATGAACACCCACAATCATGTCCATTCGTTTTCCAACCAACTAAATACTGGTCGCCATGCCGTAGTTATTGGTGGCAGTATGGCCGGTTTATTGACAGCTCGCGTCCTGACTGATTACTTTGAGCAGGTGAGCATCATTGACCGCGATACCTTTCCCGAAGTGCCTGAACCCCGTAAGGGTGTACCCCAGTCGTATCATGCTCACGCCCTGCATGAAAAAGGGCAAGAAATTATTAACAGACTGTTTCCAGGCATCTTGGATGAGCTACGCGCAGGCGGAGCGTCTAGCGCCTATGGGGTTATGCCAACGGCAGTCGTCACACCCACTGGCAAGCTGCCCTTGGTCAAGCAAGACGGCGAGTCTCTAGGGTTCAGTCGGTTACTGTTGGAGTGGCAGCTCCGTCGTCGGCTCGTGGCTCAAGCTGGGGTATACTTCCTCACTAATCGCAAGGTTACGGGTCTGTTGTCCACACCAGATCGGGCAAGGGTGATCGGGGTTCGTCTGCACCATCAAGATAAGGACGCTAGTCCTGAAATGATACAGGCCGATCTTGTTGTAGACGCTAGCGGTCGCTACTCAAAGGCTCCCGAATGGCTCGTCGAGCTTGGATACGCAGTTCCTCCTGAAGAGAGTGTTAACTCTGGGACTGGTTACGCTTCCCGCATTTACGCCAAACCCACTAACTTTCCCGCAGCTTGGCAACACCTTGTCATCTTTGGTCATCCCCCCCACAATCCTCGCTCTGGCTTCATCATGAGCAACGAACATAATAAATGGCATGTGTCACTGGTCGGCTCTGGTGGCAACTATCCACCGACTAATGAAGCGGGCTTCTTGCAATGGGCACATGACCTGTCAGACCCTAGCCTCTATGAGGCCATCCGATTTGCCGAACCCCTCTCCCCGATCCAGGGTTTCCGCGTTCCCCAAACCCGGTTACGCCACTTCGAGCGATTAGACCGTTGGCCAACTGGCTTTATTGTTACTGGTGATTCTGTCTGTGCCTTCAACCCCGTTTATGGTCAGGGGACAACCGTCATTGCGCTGGAGGCACTGGTCTTGGATGAATGTCTGCGCCACTACAAACATTGTAACAGGCAGGGGTTTGAGCGGCTCTTCCAGCAGCAACTAGCCAAAACCGTCGCTGGGCCCTGGTTCATGTCAAGCAGCGAGGATCTGCGTTGGTCAGGGGTGAAGTTGAGTGGAGCAAGACCCCGAATTGGTTTGGGAATTCTCCACCACTACATGAATCTGGTTCTAAAGCAAGCCTGTGACGATCCTAAGGTGACTCAGGCTTATCTCAACGTGGTGGGTATGATGGTGCCACCGCAGTCGCTGATGCAGCCCAACATTCTCCTGCGCGTCTTCTGGGGAGCGATCAAGTCAATTAATCAAGCGGCTACCTCAAACCCAGCAAACCCTGAACAATTTCCCCTATTATCCGAAGCGTTCACGCTACATGAAACACCAGACAAAGTTCGATAACTGTAGCCAAACCCCTCAATCTAAGAATATTACTTAACAACTTTAGGCAATTAGTGGGGGCTCCAAACCCGTGACTTTGCGTGTTGATCACTAAACCAAAGATCAGCGTGGGGGCTTGGACTGTTTACTCGTCAGCTAGTCGCACAGGAGTCATTCTGACTCCTGGCTCCTGAGTTCTGAGTTATTTCTTGACCAAGAAAGCCTCAGCTAGTAAAGGAGTTTATCCGTGCTGACTTTGGCTCATTCGAGATTGCTCAGGCATACAAAGGCAGCAGTGCTGCTTGTTTATCAGTGCTAACCGACCAGAAATTTTTCCAGGGCAGTTTTGATAATCTGCGGGTGATTAGGCAAGTTGAAAGCAGTACTTCTCAATCCTGCTGTAAACAAACAAGCAATATTTTCATTCTAAGCAAGGAGAAAAATCTACATTTTCTTGTTCTTTCCAAATTGTTGACATATTTTGCTAAATCTGATTTATAGGAGAAAAGCATGAAACTTTTTGAAACCATTAAAAAGATGGGCCATGAGCAAATTCTCTTCTGCCATGATGAAGAGTCAGACCTGAAAGCAATTATTGCGATACATGACACAAGCCTAGGTCCAGCGATGGGAGCTACACGTCTATGGCCTTTTGCCAGTGAGGAAAAGGCTTTACAAGACGCTCTTCGCCTAAGTCGTGGTATGACCTACAAAGCTGCTTGTCTTAACATTCCTATCGGAGGAGGAAAAGGAGTCATTATTGCTAATCCTGAAAATAAAACAGATAAGTTGCTCAGAGCATATGGACGTTTTGTCCAAAAACTCAATGGATGTTTTATTACAGGTCAAGATGTTAATCTTTCTGTTGAAGATGTTCGTACGATTCGCAGTGAAACTAATTATGTTGTTGGCGTATCAGGAAAAGGTGGAGGACCAGCGCCTGTCACAGCTAGAGGAGTTTTTTTAGGAATTAAAGCCGCTACAGAGTTTTCTTTACGTACACAAGAGCTTGATGGGCTAAAAGTCGCAGTACAGGGACTGGGGAATGTAGGCAAAAATCTCTGTCATTACTTACATGAACATGGTGTAAAACTTTTTGTAAGCGACTTGAACAGGGAAAATACAGAGTATATTAAACACCTTTATGGGGCAACGGTGGTAGAGCCAAACGAAATTTACTGTCTTGATGTTGATGTTTTTGCTCCTTGTGCTTTAGGAGGAGTTCTTAACAGCGCAACAATTCCTCAGATTAAAGCTTTGATTATTGCTGGTGCAGCAAATAATCAGCTTGAAGATGAGCAAATAGACAGTATGCTTCTTGAATCTAAGGGAATTCTTTATTGCCCAGACTATGTGATTAACGCTGGAGGATTGATAAATGTCTACAATGAAATGATTGGATATGATGAAGAAAATGCTTGCAGACAACTTAAGAATATTTACAACACTCTTATGGAGATTTTTATTAGGGCTAAACAAGAGGAATTAACTACACACGAGGCTTCTAAACGTTTAGCTCACGATAACATTATTAGAGCAAAAAAACTAAGAGAGGGCGTAGCTAAATAGTCTTGATTGTTCGAGATTGTAAACCAGCCACCGTTAACTAGTTTTGTCCCCCAGGGTAAGCGCATTTCAAACGCTATTGACAACAGGACTTACGCAACTGGCACAGTGCGATCGCATTATTATAGTAGCTATGTACTACAATAAAGTGGTGCATTCAGAGGACATTGCCGAAATTAGTAATAGTAATCGGCTGTGTTAAGTATTCATCAAATCATGAGAAAATTAGCTGAGGATGCATAAAATAAATCCTGTAGCTTTATGAAATTTACTAAACTTAACTATTGCCAGTACTTGTTAAGTAGCCAGATTAATTATACGCTGACAAATTTGGCAGCGCATTTAGAGCAGATCAGTCATGATAAAATCAACCGTTATTTAAAGAACGAAAAATTAACACCTCGGATTCTTTGGGATAACGTGAAAGATTTAATAGAAATAAATGAACACGCCTACTTGGTTTTTGATGACACAGTCATTGATAAACAATATGCTATTGAAATAGAGCCAAGTCAACGCCAATATAGTGGCAATGAACATGGCGTAATTCAAGGTATTGGGCTAGTAAATTGTATATATGTAAATCATGAAATTGGAAAATTTTGGGTAGTTGACTATCGCATTTATGACCCAGATAGAGATGGAAAAACAAAGATAGACCATGTGATGGAGATGCTGCAAAACGGGAGCATCCCACTTTTTATTTAGTGAGCAGAGATTAATCCATTAAGGTAGGCGCAACGATGAGCGATGACTTGAGGAACATTCTCAATTTTCCATTGTGCGCCAGAGATTTTAGTTCGACGGTCAATTTGCTTAACGGTAGATTCAATAGCACGCCTTGCCAATAGAACAAATTTGTTCGGCTTGGTAATATTGATAATTGACGATACGGTGTCGATGTTTTTCAAGGTAGACGCAGAAATTCTCAGCAAGTTTATCGCGTGCAATCAACAAAACAAGCGATCGCATCATCGACTTTTCCTTGCCACAGAAGCCCTTTGACTTTGTTTATTCTTTGTATCGAACCACCAACTTTATAAAGATTTTCCATGCTTATGGAACCAGTCAAGTATTTCGCGTCGTTCTTGTTCGGGTTTAAACTCGCGGACAATAGACCTCTTGCAAAAGTCTCATGAGCATGGGACAAGTAGGTAAGAGCTTTCTTGACATCTATGACCTACGAAAAGGTAAAGAACCTCAAGCCGGAAGAATTCAAACGCTTGTGTGGTGTGCATCTGGAGACTTTTACTCAAATGACAGAGGTAGTGCGATCGCGTTCAAAAACAAAGCTGAAAACAGGGCGACCGGGTAAACTGAGCTTGGAAGACCAATTATTGATGACATTGGAGTATTGGAGGGAGTACCGCACATATTTTCATATTGGCCAATCTTGGGGAGTCAATGAGTCAACAGCATATCGTATTATCAGAAAAATTGAAGATATTCTCATCAGTTCTAGAGAATTTTCGCTTCCTGGGAAGAAAAAGCTTTCTTACCCAAATTATCAAACAGAGGTAGTGGTAGTGGATGTTACGGAAAGTCCGATAGAACGTCCTAAAAAAAACAAAAACAGTTCTACAGTGGTAAAAAGAAAAGACATACATTCAAATCTCAAGTTGTTGTAGACCAAAGTACGAGATAAATTCTCTGTACCGCACACGGTAAGGGAAAAGAGCATGATTTTCGCATCTTCAAAAACAGTAAAGTTAGGTTAAGAAAAGATATTGAATTCTTGGGAGATAAAGGATATCAAGGAATTCATAAATTTCATGCCAAGAGCCGAATACCAAAAAAGAAACCTAGAGGTGGTGCGCTAAATCGTGAAGATAAAAAGAGTAATCAAGAGTTAGCCAAAGTCCGAGTTTTAGGTGAGCATATCAATCGAAAACTGAAAATATTTAAAATTTTGTCTGACCGTTATCGCAATCGTCGAAAAAGATTTGCTTTGAGATTTAATCTTATAGCTGGTTTGTACAACTATGAGCTTCGTCTCTCTAAAACTGAATCTGTTTAACTGACTTTTGCAAGAGGTCTAATATTCCAGATGCCATCATGTCCGTCTCCGATACATGTGAGGGTCGCAGCCAAAGGTTGGCTGTTGACCCAATCAATCACCAGATTATTTTCCTGGAATGAAGCAGCGATCGCTTGTAAATTGTGTAAGCGAACTGCTTTATAACCTTTCCAGTCACATTGCTGTCCAGTTGGTGTACGGATACGGATATTTCCTCCGTCAACACTCAACTCCTCAACAGTTAACTGTGTTTGTGTAAATTCAAAATTTTGGCGATGTACTAGCCTCTGTTGGACACTTTTAGGGACTTCTATCCCGGTTGCATATTTTACGTCTTAGAAGTGCACGTTGGTACGATACTGAAGCGCTCGCTCTTAAACAACATGCCTCTAAGTATGGACTTAATTGACTATGGGGTCTAACTTCCAGTTTTTGTGCTTGAGAACTTGTAACTGGTAGTTTTCCAATGATACTTTTTATTTCTCGTCTGTGTCCGGTGTTTTCTCCTGTGACATTTAAGGGTAAAAAAACCCCTACGCATGGCATTACATGCTCCTGCATTTGGCTACGTACTACTTCTTCTATCTTGCCTAAGCTTGTCAGTTCCTCAACCGGAGCGTTTTTGTAGAGTATCTTAGCGATCGCACGAGCGTGTTGAAGTAAAAGTTGGTTTTCTTCTTCAGTCATGACGCCTCCCATTAAAACGATCGCATAGATTATTACTTTACCTTCTCATGCTTTATTTACCTTTTTTGGAAGCATAAAAAGTGGGATGCTCCCGAATGTACCTGATGTGGTTTTTAAAGGTTTTATGCCAAAAAAGGGCGTTTCCTTTCTCAGGCACAGAGGAAAAACGCCCTTTTCCAGGTGAAGTTAAAGCCAAGACCAAAACTAAAAGTCACTTTACTTTTAGTTAGACTTTTTCAAAGCTACTCCATCAAGTAGTTCTTTATTTATAAGTTCCAAGATGCTATTGATTTTCTCGTTCCCGTGTCGCTTGTTGTAGTAAGTCTCAACTTTGTTTGGGTCTTTGGGATTGAGCATTTCATATTTAGTGTGATGACCGATGATTTCATCAGTGTGGACTTTTATCCATTCGCCAACCACTAAGCCATTAACCCCTGATAACGCTCTTAGTGCCAAGTTGGTAATAGCTAGCCTGTCGCCTTCACCTGTGGCTATTGTGTCGTTGTATTTGGTTATCGCCTCATAAGAGCGTCTAATTTTTTCCTCTGCGCTTCCCTTGGCTCTGTTGCTTGTGCCGTCTGGATTTGTCCATAATTCAGTGTTACTAACGCTTTCCCAGTTGATATCCTCTTTTGGCTGTGGTGCTTGAGGTTTGGTGGTGGGTGCAACCATTTGCGCCGCTTCTAAAGCTTCTATCCTGGCTACTAGTGGAGCAATGATGGCTTGAATATCTGCGGTAGGGTTAGATTCTGACATGATGAGTTTTTCCTGTAATTGTTCGTTTCCAGCGCGTAATTGAGCGATTTCAGCCATCAGTTTTTTGACCCCTTCAGACCGATTGAGATGAGAATCAATAAGCTTTTCAATAACCTCAGCTTGAGTATTAACTTCAAATTCTGGTTTTAAATCGTTAATGATGTCTCTAATCTCGTGAGTCAGTCCAACTCGTATTGTTTTTTCGATGTCGGGCGCAGGTGGGAAGGGAACCGATTTTTTAACGTAATAATCGGCATATCCGAGCGATGTGACAAGATTGTGTAAGTCTTTATCTGTGGGAATTGTAGAGATGTCAACATGTCCCAGAAACCGACCGTAAAATAGCATTTTAGAACCAACTGAACCCTCGCAATCTCTTTCAGTTAGTAGCGCTGCACAGGCTGCACGTAGGGCTTTACAGTCGTTTTGGTCGGAGTCAGCACGGAAGCTAAGTATAGGTGTCTTTGTTTGGCGTCCACCAAAGAAATTTTGCACAACACGGCGCAATGAGTTACCCCGACGGTTTTCTATAGCTGTATTTTGAGCGGCTACATCTGTAGGGAATTCGTTAGCCACTTCTTTTAGTAAGGCTTTAGTACTTGCTTCCCTGCGTAGTCGGTTTAGCTGTTTGATGATGTGGGTAGCTGGAAACAAAGTAGAAATTATGAATTCGACAGCTTTACCGCGTTTTTTCCCTTGTCCCTTAAAGCTTACTTTGTAGGGTTCATCGGCTACAGGAGTGAAGACGGCACGAGCTAAAATTTCGTGAGGTCTTCTGCCTGTGGCGGCTATTAATCCAACGGCTAACTCGTGTGGGTCACTACTTTCTAAAAGCTTTCCAGTCACTTCAATATAGGGTTCTGGGTCAACTTCCTGCCCTTCTGCTAATCGATTTGTTACCCTGGCAGTTTCGTTACGGGTTGCCCAATCTTGAGGCTTTAACCCACATTGAGTTAAAACATAATGCTTTAGCTGATAGCCTTTAACGTTGCCGTGTTCGTCGTGCTTAGGGATGGATTCAGCATTCTTACCTTGCTCTAGGGGGATGGTATTAAACAACTTGTAGAATCCGGCACTGCTTAACTTACTGCCTAGCGTGGCAATGCTCATCTTACTTTCTTCTTTAATCCATTTATTGAAGCGTTCGCAGTGTGGCTCTAGTTCCTCAAATGACTGTAAGTCCTTTGTCGCTTCATAAAGCTTTAACACTTGGTCTTTTAGTGGGTTGCTCATCTCGTTCGTTGTTGGTTGACTTCTATATAATATTTAACTAGTTATTAACTTGTGATTATTCAAGTTATATAACTACTTAATATATAACGAGTTATCCGATAGCAAAATCTCTATGGATGGCGGCAGGCACAAGAAAACCCACCACAGGACGGGCGATAGTACTGTATAGACTTGGACGTTATCCAAACTGTAAACCGATAGATTTTTGTCTATGGTTCTCTCTCTGACTCGGTTTCAGGCTTCTCACCTGGATTTAAAGCCTGTTGTTCTGCCTCAAAGCGCCTTCGTCCAATTTCAGCCGCTACCCGTTCTCGCATCTCCACTGACAATAATCTGTCCTCTTCTTTAGGGTAAGGCTCATCAGGGTACAACTCAGCCCAGACCTTACGAGAGCTTTTATCTATTATTTCTTCTGCCACCTGCCTAGGATACCCCTGTGCAGTTTGGTTAAGTAGCAAACCTTCATTCAGCACACGTAGCTCTTTTTTGATACTTGATGAAATCTGGTTTTCCTCTGTATGGCTTTGGTTTTTGAAAATCTCTTGATAGCCTTTTGCCGTGAAATCAAGTAGTAACTTAATAGCATCTATGCGGTTCCTGGTAGGTGTATTCTCATCTTTAATAATCTGCATTAAAACACTCATACTTTCATCAACATAGCCTACTGCTTTAGCGAACGAAGACACATAAACATGCTTAATGGCTAACGCCAAGTTTTGATTAAATTCAGGGTGTTTAAACCACCTTTCAAGTGTCCTAGTTGATATCCCTAACTCTTTCGCTGTTTCATCTAGTGGTACTCCAGCGACTAAAAAACAAATGGCTTTTTGATGTTTCAAGACATCAATATTAGTGTTTTGCCATCGTTGTAATCCGTCATTTTGTGCGCTCATAGTTCGTTTCAAAATTGTGTCTTTAGTTTTTAGTTTAAATCTGTACCATCCGACCCACAAAGCCCAAATCCGCAAACTGGGCTTTAAAACTTTGTGCGATCGCCACATCATTGCGTGATCCCACTAGTAAAACCTCAGAAATTTCTCAGAATTCATCGCAATAGTGGGAAGCACAAAGGTATTCATTCTTTGCCTCCAGTAGCACGCCTGGGGGCTTTTATTAAAATGTCGTCTAACGCCAATTACCCGATATCTCCCACAGACCGCGTTAATCCCTCGAAACCGTTTCTGTGTCAGGCATAGGATTTACGTCAACAAAATGAAATATTAAATTGGAAAATTAATTCAGGTAGAAACTTATGGCAACCGAGCAAGAGCTTCGATCTCTTTTTGATAAATTAGATGGCGATCAAGACGGCAAAGTCTCCATTAATGAGATTTTTTTAAGTCCTGGCTTAAGTGCAATCATCTCATTAGAAACAAATACCAGTACTCCCGCCTGAGTTACTAGCACAGAGTAATTTAGAGAAAAACGATAGTATTACCTATGAAGAGTTAAAGGAAGTAGTTAAAAAAGCAGGTAATTTTAACTAGCAGCCAAAAAACAAGGGTATCAATAGTACTCTACTGGGGTAGTTTTTGCATCCTCCCCAGGTTTTTGATTATTTAATCAGGGATGGTAAAGACTGCAAGCCAGTGATATTAAGCGTGTGTCCGTTTTCCAATGGGATGATTAGCTCTTTATCAATGAGAATTTCGTCAGTCTTTTTCCGCTTAGATTTAGTCCCTACGCCGTTAGCCCTCAATAAATAATCGGTTACATATTCTCGGATGACCGCGCTACTGAACCCGCCCCCAGTCAGATAAATTTTTTCACCGTTGATTAGAGCAAAGCGAACATTTTTTAGTACCTGTTGCACTTGTGGGTTAATCCGTAACCAGTCCGACATAGCGCTAGTGAAAGCTGGGAAAATGTTTGAGATATCTGAACCGAAATCGTAGAGTACCTGTTTAGTCCGAGAGACTCGCAAGGATTTTTCTAGTAGTTCTGGGTAAAGTTGCACGCCTGCATTATCTTTTGAACTCATCCCCAATTGAAGCGCTCCTACTATGGCGTTGATTCCTCCACAGTCAGCAATGGTTCGTTCTCGTTCATCAAGTTCCTCAAAATCGTTGCTGTAACTGGTAAAACTTAATGTGCCTCCACCCATATCTAAAATGTTGATGCGTTTGGCGCTCTCATCTAGTTTCAATGCAGCGATCGCACTACCATAGCCTTCGGTAAAAACTTCCAGCGATGCGATAGAAATTTCATACTCACAATTATTGAAAGTGAAACGCTCTATAGACTTTAAGATTTTTTCGATTTCACCTTTGCGTTCTTTAGAGAGTGTTAACAGTCGGATGTAGCAACGTAATTTAACTGTGGTGTTGATTTTGCGCTTCTTAGATGTCTCTAGTAGCACCTTTTTAGCGTGAGTTAATGCCGACAAAAACCAAACATCAAGATAGTCAATTTTGTTACCCTCTCTAGCTTCCAACCATTCACCTTTGTAGTAATCGGCTGATTTACCAGAGGCGTAGTTAGTGCCATCATAGGAAAAATTACCGATATTATCCGGGCTGATTTCACCGTCTACGATTCGCGCTCTTGATGGAAAGTGAATACTTTGTGAGATGTCTGCAAACTTGACAACGCCTTTAACGTGGTTGGCTCCTGCATCAAGATTGATTTCGAGATTACAGTAAGCATTTGTGCGCTTTCGCTGTACTTTCGGTTTGATATCTTCGGTGATATCGGTGCTGATTGATTCTGATGCTGTAAATCCGTTCGCTGTCTGTGTTTCAAAGTTCATCGGTTTTATGGTTGGTGGTTGGTTGGATACTACGGTGTGCATGTGTAGTTACAAAGTGGTTCTTATTGCGAATAGCTGATATTTTCGATGGCTGAAAGTATTGCTGTTACAGGGTTGAGTAATTCATTATTGAATTAATCGATTAATTAGGCTGTAATCTCTGCTGTACCTCAGTTTTAGCTATTTAATCGAAAGTAGTTAATTTTGAGTTGTTGTTAGTTTGATGTTGATTTGTACCGATGATAGTAAAGAGCTTTTTATTTTTAACTAACATTAATTGGGTGTTAGCTCTCAAAAACCCCCACTACCCCTATAGGTAAACAGGACTTACGCAACTGGCACAATTGGTATCAGTGCATCCGTTAAAGTTTAAAATAAAGCACCTTTTGTCAATCAGTTAAAATACTCAAACTTCCTGAGATGAAAATGATAATCGTGCAGCTTCG
>JAHHID010000073.1 GCA_019359015.1 Spirirestis rafaelensis WJT71-NPBG6 | reverse complement strand
CAGTAGGGGTTCTAGGATTATCCACTCTTCGTCTGTGAGGCTGCTAGAGTATGGCATAACTGTTGGATACAACTTTTGCGCTAACTTTACTTCAACACAGTAAAAGATGTCAAATGGGTTCTATAAGGACGCGATCGCCTTATTCTCAATTAAACTCACGTTGGCGCATAGTGCAATATGTGAGTTTAATTATTCAGTATCTTCAGGTTGCCACCGATAGTCACGCAAATTTATTTTTCCTTCAGAATTAAATTTTATTCCTTCTTCTTCCAAAAGCGATCGCTGTTTGTAATCTGTGCCATTTCGCTGCATTGAGTGGGATATCTCGCCTTTGGCATTAATTACTCGATGCCAAGGAATATCTGATAAACTCATATCAACTTGATAGAGGGCATATCCGACTAAACGCGCTTTTCCGTACAAGTGAGCCAAATCTGCTATTTGCCCGTAGGTTGCTACCTTACCTTTGGGTATTTGGCGCACAATCGCATATATATTGTCATACTTAGACATTTATCTTTTATATCATTTTTGGCAAATCACACATAAATTAGAGACGTTCTACCGCAAGTCTCTACTTTATTTCCGCATTTCCTGCTGACGCATCGGCATTGCATCTATCTCGTTAAAAATTACCTTTGCCTCGATGGGTTTGGAGTCAGTGCGCTTAACAGTACCATCTTTACCTACTAAGATGACTCGGAAATCTTGGGGGGAAACTTGAAAACGTGAACGCACTTTCGCAACATCTGCTTCATCAAGAGCTTTCCCCGACGCACGACTCCTACCTTCTGTAAATATCTCCACCAATAGTAAATCTCGCTCAGAGAAAGCTGCTTGTTGCGCTTGAAATAACTGCATTTGCTTTTGGTAAGCGGGACTATTTTCGGCAGGTGCAAACACTAGCAATAGACGTTTTTTCCATTGGTAGGATTTTAAATCAAAAGCCATATTTTTGTTTTTTACGGTTTTTAGATTGGAAGCAATGCGGAACGCGCTAGTAATTTCTGGATTTTGAACAGGCACGAGTCTATTTGGCTTATTCTGAATGTATAAACTCGATATATCGGTGTAAAAACTTGAGCAGCCGACATTGGAAATCAGTAACAGTGCCATCAAGCAACGAGTTAACATTATTAGTGCCAGTAAAAATAATCAGCCTCAATTTCCAGTTTACATCATCACTCAAAAAATTAGGCATTGCTAAACGAGGATGAATTGTTCTTTGCTACGAGTGCGCGAAACATTCATCCCCTCAATCAGCAATGCCTAAATTTTCAATTTTTCTACTCAATTAATCAGAAAGCAAACTTGGGGAAGTTAAAACAAAAACATCTCTTGTTCCCTGAGCCTCAGTCTGAGGTTTAATCGGAGTAGTAAAATGATAAAATTCGTGGTCATTAACCAAGAGTAATTCTCCCGAATTCAAAACTTTATTAAAAACTGGCTTTTCTTTTTTAGCAGCATAAAGATGCGTTTCTCCACCTTGAATATTTTCTCTATCGACAGAAAATATCCCGATAAAATCAGTACCATCCTGATGAATACCTTCAGGAGCCGGATTTCCTAAATTATTTGGTGAACAAGTCGTTCTAATTTGATGAACTCCTATTTCTGCTTCTGGGTGAAGTTTACAAGAATCACTAAATGCCAAAACCATATATTTAAAAATATCAAGTTCTATGAGTGCATCATCTAATTCTGCAAACTCTCTTTTAACATCACCCACTAATGGATTGTATTCTTTGCTTTGAAAAAGGTAGCCATGAGGTAATTTGCTTAACTTATCCTCAGAAACTATAAAACGAGATAACCTTCTAGAGCGATAGTTACCTTTAATATAAGGGTCTAGAGGCAATTCATTAAAAAACGGCTTAAAACCTGCTGGATTTATAGAATTTACCTTTCGCAATGTAAACATAAAGGCATATTCTAATTGCATCGATTCCGATACTTTTTGCATAAAATTTTCCTGATTCCATATTGAGACTTTCCCAATTTTTCTTTTGGGAGACTTATAATACTAAGTGTAAATTATTTTTTATGTAAATGTCGTTAAATAGACTACAGAAATTTACATTTTATGATATAGCAGGTGATTCGATTCCCCCAGGTAGAGACGTTCCGCCGGAACGTCTCTACAATATGTGTAATTTGCCGGAAATATGTGTAATTTGCCGGACAAGTTGATTAATTCCTCCTTACCGCGTTGACTAAATTCTCACAGGCTCGTAAGAAGATGCTCACATCCACACCCAGCCCGATATACTGAATTCCTGCGTCAATCCACTGCTTGGCAACTTCCGGGTTGTCAGCAAAAGTGCCGACTGCTTTGCCAGAGTCGCGAATAATAGTGACGCATTGCTGCATCAACTCAATTACACGGGGATCTCTTACCTGACCGGGGATACCCAGCGACTGTGATAAGTCATAGGGACCGAGAAAGATAACGTCAATGTGGGGTACACTAACAATCTCTGCAATGTTCTCCACACCGCGCTTACCTTCGACATGAACCACAACCAAAGACTCTTCGTTTAACTTGTCTGTGATTTGCGTTCCCGCTGCTGTGTACATACCCGCTCGCGTGGCGAATGACAGTCCGCGCGAACCGAGAGGGCTGTATTTGGCTCCCCTAACGCAAGATAAAGCATCAGAAGAGGTTTCAATTTGCGGCACTTGTACCCCAGCACTACCGATGTCAAGCGCTCTTTGAATTTGCGGTGCATCATTTTTCCTGATACGGATAACTGGGGCAATTCCCACGCAATCTGCCGCACGGCAGAGGTCTTCCGCAGCTAGTGTGTGCAAGGGTCCATGCTCCATGTCAATCACAGCAAAATCAAATCCTGCGTGTCCGCAGATTTCGATAAACGCCGGATAAGCGCAGTTCATAAATGGACCAAGGACAACCTCGCCACGCTTGAGTTTTCGTTTAAGTTGATTTTCACGCATTGGTTATCGCCTAGTATTGATTTTGAGCTACCTTAGGCAAAATTACTGCAAAATCAATGTACATAGATAGCGTTTTTTAATAAAAAAGAGGGCGTTGCATAAATGCGGAATTAATCATGTAAACACGGCTACTTCTCTATACTTTAAATACAGATTGACCTGGTTGTACTCCTGCAATATTCAGGCGGATGCGGTAAATAGCAGTGGCTGCGGTTATATAAAGAGTTTTATAGTCCTTATCACCCCAAGCCAAATTTGTTACCACCTCTGGCACGAAAATCTTGCCTCGCAGCTTTCCTGATGGCGAAAAAACCCACACCCCTTCTGACCCAGTAGAGTAAACATTGCCTTGCACGTCCACTTTCATACCATCGGGTACACCTTTCTCTTTCGGACCAGGTAACTCTGCAAAAACCTGTCCCTTACTCAGCGTTCCATCTGGCTTGACCTGGAAGACCCGGATATGTCCCTTTTCGGAATCACTTACATAGAGTTTTTTCTCATCTGGTGAGAAAGCGAGTCCGTTAGGGCGTACCATCTCTTTGGTGAGCAACGTTAGATTTCCATCTGATGAGAGTTTATAAACTCCATAAAAGCCGAGTTCTTCTTTTTCTTTACCGATGCCATACGGAGGGTCAGTAAAGTAAATGCTAGCATCTGACTTTACCACGACGTCGTTTGGACTGTTCAGCCGCTTGCCCTGGTAGCGTTCAGCTAAAGTCATGATGGTACCGTCCTTTTCGCTACGTACCAAGCGACGATCATGTTCAGCAGTAATTAAGCGTCCCTGCTGATCAAGTGTATTGCCGTTGGAATACCCTGCTGGACGACGAAATATGGAGATCTGACCGTTAGGAGTCCATTTGTATATCGTATTGGCACCTATATCACTAAACAGTAGAAAGCCACGTCGCTCCCAAACTGGTCCTTCTGTGAACTTAAAGCCACCAGACAGCTTTTCCACCTTGGCATTGCTGCTCATGATGCTTTGTAGACTATTAACGCTATTTCCGCTACTTTGTTGTGCAGTCAACACACTTAGTAACACACTGCACACAGCTATTCTCAAAGTAAAATTCTTCACTATTGCATACCAAAATTCACTATTTATATGATTTTGTGTGAAAAGGTAGCGCTTGTATGACAGGTATCTTGCCTGAAGTATGTTTGAACTCGCTTTGATTGTCTAAAAAGCTGCATTACAGCGGTTTTCTTTTGTGTGGGCATTGCCCACTAATATCTCAAATGTCCATCACATAAGCTTTTATAAGCAATGCCCATCCTACGATTTGTAGTCTCATCATTTGAAAAGTGCTGTAAGTACCCTACTACTGAAACTTCAATACGTCGGCTATACTAACCCCAAGCGCGGTAGAATGTGGTGTCCTGCCAAATTTTGGCAGTGCGTTCTTCAATAGCAGCAAGTTCCGTATCATTCAGTTGTCTGAATAACAAAATGATGAATGATTGGCTTTACCGCTACCCACCTTTATATCCTGGTATCTTGCTAAAGCGTTACAAGCGCTTTTTTGCAGATATTCAACTTGCTTCCGGGGAGATAGTAACAGCGCATTGTCCAAATACAGGACCGATGACTGGGGTTTCCACTCCTGGGAGTGCGGTGCAGTTATCTTTAAGCGATAACCTGAAGCGCAAATTGGCTTATACTTTGGAACTGATTCAGGTACATGATAATGAGCCAACTTGGGTAGGTATTAATACTGCTTTGCCAAATCGGGTGGTAAAGCTAGCTTTGGCAGCATACCTTTTTCCTGAATTGAGCGGATATAGCCAAATTCGCGGTGAGGTGGTTTATGGACAAGATAAAAAAAGTCGAGTTGATTTTTTGTTGACAGGAAGTGATGACGATCGCCCGATTTTTTTAGAAGTAAAAAACACAACTTTGGCACAAGGAAGATTGGCATTATTTCCCGATACCGAGACGACAAGGGGACAAAAGCACCTACGGGAACTGATGGCACTTTTGCCCCAAAGTCGTGCGGTGATGCTTTACTTTATTAATCGGGGCGATTGTACGCATTTTGCCCCTGGTGATATTACTGACCCTATATATGGTAAACTGTTGCGGGAAGCGATCGCTCTCGGTTTAGAAGTTTTACCTTGTCGTTTTCAAGTCACCCCAGAAGGCATTCAATATCTGGGTTTGGCGACGCTCAAACTATGACGGCAAATTAGTTTTACTATGTTTGAACTTCAAAAATTGCGTCTGGCTACACACATCAGAGATAATGCTGCTTCTGGTGAATTGGCGTTGATTGCAGATAACCATTGACTATAGCGGTACTTTTTCTCTGAGCGACCATACTTGCCTTGTAACACTTGTGCCCCTACTGTGTGATTATGGGGATATAATTTTATGGTAAAACCAAGAGGCTCCAGAGTTTGGTAATAAAGCTCTGGCTTTACACCATCGCCGGGTTTGTGGTGAGTTTCGCTTTTGATCATGGCATCATGTTCTTCTGGTGGCATAAAGTTACCACGACTTAATAGTCTATATATCGGTACTCGGATCTTATACAACAGCATCCCCAGCCCTTTCCAATTCCAGGCAGTATACTGCGGGTCATGATCTGTAATTAACAATCCACCAGGACGCACCAGACGCCCAGCTTCCGCCAAAGCCTTAGGCATATCCTCGCAGTGATGTAATGTTGCATTCACTACAACAATATCTGCAAAACCGTCGATAAATGGTAAGTTATGAGCATCTGCCAAGATGGGTGTGTAGCCAATTTTTTGCGCCATCTCTAGACTGGTACGAGAAATATCTACACCAATAAGCAGTCGTGGTGAACCACCTAGGGTTGCGTACAGATTGCCAGGACCGCAACCGATATCAACGACGATTTTGTCATCCCAACTACCTGCCGCAGCTTGCCAGCATTCTTGGAAATTCTTGTCTCGGTGACAGTGTTCTAAGTAGCCTTTTGCCCATTGATAATTGTCGTAGTAGTACTGGTTTGCTTTGATTGCTGGAGTGAGATTCGCAATGGGACAAATAGGAATGTCTCCTGTTTCCCAATCGACATGGGCATCTGAGAGAAAATATTTCTCCAATACTGAAGCGACGGAATTTAGCATATCTTAATTCCTAAGAATATCTGCGTTATAGGTTTATGTGTGGAGATGAAAACCCTATATATAAACAAGTTGGTTGTTTCTATTCTAACTCAGTAGATACAGCTAAAAGCTGTTTTTTAGCTGTTATAACCTACTATAAAGTTTCTTTTCAGAATCGTAATCAGCAAAATTACGTATAAAAACTTCAAAACTCAAACTATATTTATACATAATTGTAGTATTAAAACATACTACCGTAAAGATTTTTACTTAAGAAGATAGTAATTAAAGTTGCCACCGAGGTATGCAAAGCCTGTTTGTCATGAAGTGATGGGTGGGGAATTTCCTGCCGGATGCGTCATGCGTAGTCAAAAGTAATACTAATTTAAAAATAGTAAAATGCTAACTTGCGCCAGGTTGGAGAGAAGGTGAGTGTCTACGACATAGCTGTAGCGATCGCACTCCAGCACAACGATTGCGGAAAAATCTTGGCTGAATTTGCAAGTTACCGAATTTGTGGTGAATTCATATTTTTTACATATTAGTTAAACGTAAAAAATATATTGGACATAATTAGCAAGCTTTTCTATTGTGATTAAAGAGATGAGAAATAAATATCCCTTTGCCAAGGGTAGGGTAACAGCACATCGAGACGCCGATAAAGCTGGGCGTGGGTAGTTCACTTTTTTGATAACATCATAGATCCGACAGATCCAGGGACGAATTGAGTATGAGCAAGGGTACGCTGTTTGATAAAGTTTGGGATTCACACACAGTTGGTACGCTGCCCTCAGGACAGACGCAACTGTTTATTGGACTGCATCTGATTCATGAAGTCACCAGTCCCCAAGCCTTTGCGATGTTACGAGAGCGCAATTTAAAGGTATTATTTCCAGAGCGGACTGTCGCCACGGTGGATCATATTGTGCCGACAGAAAATCAGGCACGTCCATTTGTGGATACCCTGGCAGAAGAAATGATGCAAGCGCTGGAGCAGAATTGTAAAGAAAATAACATTACATTTTATAACATTGGTTGCGGAAGTCAAGGAATTGTGCATGTAATTGCGCCAGAACAGGGACTGACACAGCCAGGAATGACGATCGCCTGTGGTGATAGCCATACATCAACTCATGGTGCATTTGGTGCGATCGCTTTTGGTATCGGTACCAGTCAAGTGCGGGATGTTCTCGCTTCCCAAACCCTCGCTCTTTCCAAACTGAAAGTCCGTAAAATTGAAGTTAACGGCACACTCAAACCCGGTGTTTACGCCAAAGATGTTATTCTGCATGTCATCCGCACCCTCGGTGTCAAAGGTGGTGTAGGATATGCCTACGAATTTGCAGGCACCACCTTTGAGCAAATGAGCATGGAAGAACGGATGACTGTCTGCAACATGTCCATCGAAGGTGGTGCGCGTTGCGGCTACATCAATCCCGACCAAGTTACATATGAATACCTCAAAGATAGAGACTTTGCCCCTAAAGGCACAGATTGGGATAAAGCCGTTGCTTGGTGGGAATCGATCCGCAGTGATGTTGATGCCGAATATGATGATGTAGTAAGTTTCGATGCCGCCGAAATTCCGCCTACCGTTACTTGGGGTATTACCCCCGGTCAAGGTATTGGAGTTAACCAAGCAATACCGACTCCCGACGAATTACCCGCAGACGATCGCACTCTTGCCGAAGAAGCTTACCGATATATGGATTTGGCTCCCGGTCAACCGATCCAAGGTACTAAAGTTGATGTTTGCTTCATTGGTAGCTGCACCAACGGACGAATCAGCGATTTGCGGGAAGCTGCCAAAATTGCTCAAGGGGGTCACGTCGCCGAGGGAATTAAAGCTTTTGTTGTCCCAGGTTCCGAAAGAGTGAAAAAGCAAGCGGAAGCAGAGGGACTAGATAAAATCTTCACCGAAGCCGGCTTTGAATGGCGCGAAGCCGGATGCTCAATGTGTCTGGCGATGAACCCCGACAAACTTCAAGGACGGCAAATCAGCGCTTCTTCTTCTAACCGCAACTTCAAAGGACGGCAAGGTTCGTCCTCCGGTCGCACTTTATTAATGAGTCCGGCAATGGTTGCAGCAGCAGCGTTGAAAGGCGAGGTATTCGACGTGCGCGAGTTGCTTAATTAAGTTTGTTTCTTGTTACCAGGTTCAGCCTGGTAACACACTCCCTGGAGGCTCTGCCTCCGGAAAATCATTCCCAGGCAGCAGCCCAGGAACGAGAAAACAGCTAGGAATTAAGGTGGTAATTTTTTTATGGTGAGTGAAGTTAAAGCAGTTTCCGGACGCGGTATTCCTTTGGTGGGTGATGATATTGATACCGATCGCATTATTCCGGCTCGCTATTTGCGTTGTGTAACTTTTGATGGTTTGGGCGAACATGTGTTTGCTGATGACCGAACAGGATTGAAAGGTGAGCATCCTTTTGATCAAGGGCAGTATCAAGGTGCTTCGATATTACTAGTTAATCGTAACTTTGGCTGTGGTTCTTCACGAGAACATGCACCGCAAGCGATCGCTAAATGGGGTATTCAAGCGCTCATCGGTGAAAGCTTTGCGGAAATCTTTTTCGGTAACTGTGTAGCGATGGGGATTCCCTGCCTTACTGCTGATGCTGCCACTGTCAAGCAATTGCAAGAAATTGTTACAAACAATCCCCAAGCATCGATGACGGTGAATCTGGAAACAATGCAAGTGCAATGTGGTGATTTTACTGGCACAGTTTCAATGGGTGAAGGTGCGAAAAATATGTTTGTTGCCGGCACTTGGGATGCTTGCGGTCAGTTAGTTGCTTCTTCTGAACAAGTTCGAGCGATCGCAAAGAAGTTGCCTTATGTAAATTGGAGTCAGGTAGCCTAAGTTTAGGTTAATACCAAATCTGATTTTTAGACTTGCCCGTAGAAATCATAATTTTTGTAGAGACGTTCCGTTGGAACGTCTCGCTCGATAAATTATATCAAGTCTGTTTGATTAATCATAATACCCCGGAACCCCACCCCCTTTCGGCTTGCGCCAAAAGTCCCCTCCCCGCAAGCGGGGAGGGGATTTAGGGGTGGGGTGCTTCTTGACCGTGGATAGTATAACTAATTATCCGGACTTGATATTAGGGATTTGAGATGTTAATTTAGCAACGCCTAAAAATCGATATGCACACAGAGGTAATATATGAAAGGAAGTTGTGCTTGCGGTGGCATTGAATACGAACTATCTGATAATTTATTTGCTGCAAATCATTGTCACTGCTCAATTTGTCGAAAAATTCATGGTGCAGCATTTGCAACATTCGCTCATGCTAAGGCAGAAAATTTTCGTTGGTTGCGGGGTGAAGATTTAATTACAAGCTATAAATCATCAGAAAAAAACTTACGCAATTTCTGTAGAGTTTGCGGATCGAACGTTCCATCAGTGTTTCCAAAGACGAACCATGTGCGTATCCCGATGGGAACCTTAGACGATGATGCTGGTATTAAACCCTCTGTTCATATCTTTGTTGCTGACAAAGCACCTTGGTTTGAAATTAGCGATCGCTTACCTCAATATACTGCAATGCCAGATAGTTAGGTGAAAAATATGACAGACAATAAATCTTTTATTTTGCGTGCTCAACAAATTGCCGACAGTATGCAAACGTTCTCGCACCCCTGGAATCCGAAATCCGAAATATCGGGGACATATATGGGGCGATCGCTCGGACTAAAGCGCACCGGAGTCAATTTCGCAAAAATCCCTCCTGGGAAGGAATCCTTTGTTTATCATTCCCACTACTGCGAAGAAGAATGGATTTATATCTTATCAGGTCGCGGTATTGCGGAAATTGATGGGGACGAATTTGAAGTTGGTATCGGAGACTTTATGGCATTTCCAACTCCTTCAGTAGCTCATCATCTCAGGAATACAGGTGACGAAGACTTAGTTTACTTAATGGGAGGAGAAAACCTTGATGTGGAAATTGCCGAATTTCCGCGTCTGGGAAAACGTATGATTCGACGTTCTGATGCTGTTGAAATCTTTGACCAAAAGGATGCTAAACCGTTTGGAGCATTGGACACTTAACTTCTCGCTCAACCGGGATATCTGCACTTTTGTTAAAACCTGTCTCAAATAGCTCTCTATGATAATTCTCGTGATGGGTGTCTCTGGTTCTGGCAAAACTACGATTGGGCAACTGCTCGCGGAATCTTTGCATTGGGAATTTAGAGATGCCGATTCTTTTCATTCCCCAGAAAATGTTGAGAAAATGCGTCACGGTATCCCGCTGAACGATTTAGATAGAATGCCGTGGTTGCTAGCAATGCAACAAGCAATACAAGATTGGCTGCAAGAAAATAAAAATGTAGTTTTGGCGTGTTCGGCACTAAAAGATAGTTATCGTCAGTATCTTTTAATTGGTAATGAAGGTGTTAAGTTGGTTTATCTTAAAGGTTCGTTTGAGCTGATTCAAGAACGCCTGCAAGAGCGTCACAATCATTTTATGAGTGAAAAACTTCTCAAAAGCCAGTTTGATACCCTTGAGGAGCCAGCAGAGGGGATTTTGGTTGATGTTTTCGAGTCGCCAGAGGAAATTGTGCAAAATATTATAACGGCTTTGGGGATTTAGACAAGATAAATAATTTTGTGAATTTTACTTTATCAAAAAACAAAATGTTTTAATATTCGAGAATAATATTTACTTATACGCTTGGCTACGATGACAAATCATGATGATTTCAACGATACGGCAATCATCATCAACACTGTAAATCACACGATAATCTCCAATTCTAATCCGCCAGTTATTTGCCTGTCCCTTCAACTTTTTACAATTATCTGGGCGCGGTTCAATTGCTAAATTCTCAATTTTGGGAGTAATTCGGCTAATAATTTCAACGGGTAAAGCTTCAAGTTCCTTTTGAGCAGAACGGAAAAAGATAACTTGATAATCAGTCACTCAATTTACCCTGTTCAATTAGCGATTTTTTGACTTCGGCAAATGGTACTTTCGGTTCATCAACCCTTATATTAGTAATTAAGTTGTAATAAATGTCCTCCCAAATTTCCTCGTGTTCCTCAAAGTCAAGCAGCACAGCAGTTTTATATCCCTGTTTATCTACTAAAAACTGGACACTCAAAGGTATATCAGTCTCTTTTTCTACAGCAGCCCAGAGTTCACCATGTTGTTTTAAGTCAATTAACACAGCAGTTTTCTGCCCTAGAAAATTCATCAGAAACTGGACACCGGAAAACTGCATTTCCTCTAAATCAGAAACTTCACGATTTTCGCTATTAGTCAAAGGTTGAATAGACTGCATACTTCGCTTAAAGTTAACTACATTCTTGATTTATTTTACAGTAAATAAATAATTTATGTGATGTGTCATTATTAGTCTGCGATCGCTAAATAATTCGGTTGTGCTTTGACTCGTTCACACCAACTTTGAATCGCCGAATATTTGCTCATATCGTAACCACCTTCTGAAGCTACATGAGTATAGGCATACAAAGCAATATCCGCAATGCTATAACAATCATTTACAAAAAACGAGTGATTTGCTAAATGCTGTTCCATCGTATCTAAAGCTTGATAACCTAGATTTTGCCAGTAGTCTATTAAATGAGCAACTTTCTCTGGTTCTTTAGCAACGGAAATATAAAATCTGGGGCGGGAAAGGTTTGCTGACAGGCTATACTGCTCGAAGAATAACCATTGTAACACTCGTGTTCGCTTCAGGCGATCGCTTGGAAAATATTCTGTTTTCTCAGCAAGATAAGTTAAAATCGCACCTGATTCTGATAAAAATACTTCTGGTTCGATTTCTAACACAGGAACTTTGCCGGTGGGGTTTTTCTGCAAAAATTCTGGTACTCGCGTTTCTCCCTGTAAAAGATTAACGTTAATGCGCTCAAAAGGAATTTCTAACTGCGTCAAGAATAAACGTACTTTGTAGCAATTAGCAGATAATGGAAAGTCGTAAAGTTGATATTTCATGACTTAATCCAGCCAGGATTTTTTAGTTGGGAATATCAGGCGATCGCAGCTGATATCCCAATTCATGCTACATTCTAAAGTTGATGCGAAGCAAGAAAAGCTTCAACTTCAGCGTTAGTGGGTTGAGAAGCGATCGCTCCTGGTTTCATTGTCGTCAGCGCCCCTACTGCGCTAGCATAAGTAACAACTTGTTTTGCTGTTTCCGGATTGCTCAAGTTTTGGATACCATGAATGAGCAATTGATGAATTAACCCTGCCAAAAAACTATCTCCTGCACCGGTTGTATCAACCACAGGGATGGAAAAAGCAGGTAATTTGCCTTCATTTTCTCCAAGACAATAAGCGCTACCTTTTTCTCCATCCGTTACTAATACACCTTCAATCGAATCAAGACGATGAGCGATCGCCCCCGCATCCGTGGTATCAAATAACCATTCGGCTTCTTCCAATGCTAATTTGAGAAAATCCACCCGTTTAAATAATTCGCGAATTTTTGGCGGTGCAATATCAGGATTTTTCCAAAATACCGGACGCCAATTGACATCTAGCATAATTTTCAGATCATATTGTTCTGCTAAATCAAGAGCGCGGTGAATTGCCTTTGCACTTTCGGGATAGGCTAATTCCAAAGTACCCAAAACCAAAAAATCTGCTTCTTGAAATAGCGAGTGTGACAATTCCTCAGCTTTGAGGCGAGCATCGGCAAATTCAGAAGTATCATATTCGCCAAAGCCGGAAAAAGTGCGATCGCCCTCCAAAGAGCGTGTAACATAAACTTGCCGCGTTGGTGCTGTAGGATGACGTTGCACCCCCGTTGTATCTACACCTACTTCTTCTAAAAGCTTTACCAGAGAATTTCCCGGCTCATCTTCACCCACACAACCGATAAAGGCTGCTGGAGTCCCCAGCTTCACCAAAGCACAAGCGACGTTAGCTGGTGCCCCTCCTGGATAAGGAGTCCACGATTTAACTTCTTCTAGCTTTAGCCCCAATTGATCGGCTAAACAATCAAACAAAACTTCACCCAAGCACAAAACACGGGGATTGCTCATTTCATTTTAGATTTTCGATTTTTCACTAGGAATTTCCAGTATAAAATCTACAACAATCTGCTTATTCTGTCGCCTGTTGTTCACAGAATTAAATAGCCACTTTTGCTACTTATATAAGCTGTAGATGCTCATATTTCGGAAAATTTTCTAAGTAATATTTCGAAGACATCTTTGAAAATAAGTATAAAAAAACTAGAATTAGTTGCGCTTGCTTTCAGCGCCATAAATTTTAATTATAAAGAGAATATTGACAATAGTATTACTGCTAACACTTGAAATCCCTAGCTAGCAAAGAATCTTCTAGAATTAGAAAGAGCGATTGAGTACATATACCAAGCGAGGATTGAAAAAGTCATGGCTGGTGGCGAGTCTCAGACCCCTGTTAGTCTGTCCGATAGAGAACTGCAAATTATCGATTTAGTAGCCGCTGGCTTAACTAACCAAGAAATTGCAGGGAAACTGGAAATAAGCAAACGTACAGTTGATAACCATATCAGCAATATCCTCACGAAAACGCAGACAGAAAACCGAGTAGCACTTGTCCGCTGGGCTTTACAGTGGGGCAAAGTCTGCTTAAATGATGTAAATTGCTGTGCTCTGCCTAATCCGGGCGATAAAACAATTTCGCAGTAGAGACGCGTGCTTATCGCGTCTGTCATCCTACATGCGCCGATACATCAAGGGTTTACTCATTGTTTTCCTCCTCACGATTTTATTTCGTAGTCAATACCCGAAGTTTAGATTCTTAGACTTCCTCTGAAATAAAAATTAGGCACTGGGGACTGGAAACTAGGTACTGGGAGAAGAATCGTACCCTACTCCAATTCCCCATTCCCAATTCCCAATTTTCCATTTTTGCTGTGGGGTGCATCGCCATTTACACAACATCAACAAAAATTAGCAACAATCTACGGGCTGAAACGCTACATTTGAAACAAATCTATGTTGCTCCATTCTTTCGTAGGGAGCAGTGTTACTATGAATACCTCTGCTTCTGCCAAACAAACCTCTTTCTTTGATTTTTTGAGCTTTGATTTAACCGCACCTCTTCTTTTGAAAGTCGCCAATGTCGGTTTTACTGGCTCAGACTTTCCCCAACCCACACAAGATGCCGATTTACTCAAGCAGCTATCTTTTGTACCAGGGTTAAAAGAAATTCTCATGCTGCGGCAGGTTCACGCCTTAGAACATGCTACTGTTTGGGTTCTGGGTCAATCAACTTCATACTCAAGCAATTTTCAAGTTGATAACGAACTATTAAGCGGTTTATCTACCGAGCAAGGATTTTACCTTTATGGTGAAGTGAATATTAGTAACTTGCGACGTGCGGTAACACTTGCTTTACATCGTCTCACTAATGGAGAAGTTAATTTAGCCGTGCATCCTCGTTGTGGTACAAATGCATCAGTCGCTATGCTGCTGACAGCTGGGTTAGCAGTGGGAATGCATCTGCTGCTTCCATTTCGTCCCATTGAGCAACTAGTCGGTTTGGGTTTGGCAGCGACGACAGCGGCTGAACTGGCGCCGGATATCGGCACTTTAGCGCAGCGATATGTCACAACTGCGATACCTTTTAACTTGGCAATTGAAAATATTACTATCACCCGCGACGTTTGGGGACGCGAGGCGCATTTTGTCAAGGTGCGCTGGCGGGAATAAGCTGTTATCCTGAACTTTGCGTGATTTGATTAGGTATTAAAACTAGGGTATGGAAACGCAATACATTCACGGATACAGCACCACCGAACAAAAGCGTTTACTAGGACAAGCCTCCTTCCTATCAGAATACATTTTCCGAAACATTGACTTGACAAATTGCCAACACCTGCTAGAAGTTGGTGTAGGTGTTGGCGCACAGACTATCTTGCTATTAGAAAAATTTCCGCATCTGCACATTACTGGGGTGGAATTGTCAGAAGTACAACTTGCTCAAGCAAAGGAAAATCTGGCAATGTATCCGCAGTTTGCCAAGCGATACGAGATAATTCAGGCTGATGCGAAAAAGCTTGATAATTTAGATACTACGGGTATAGATGCCGTTTTATTTATCTGGGTGTTAGAACACATACCCCAGCCAAAAGAAGTATTAGCAGAAATCCGCCGCGTTCTACCAACAAATTCTTTAATAAGTATTACCGAAGTTTTTAATGATAGCTTATTTTTGTATCCGCCATGTCCAGCAGTGACGAATTATTGGCGCAATAGTATAGATTTTCAATATTCTATTCACGGAGATCCCAACGTCGGCGCTCGTCTTGGTGTACTGTTGAGCGATACTGGCTATCGGGATATCCAAGTTACACCCTGCGTAATACATTTAGATAAGCGATCGCCTCAACAAAGATTAACTTTTCTACAGTATTGGAAAGATTTGATGTACAGTCATCTACACAGCATGATCGAAGCTGGATATACCACCTGCTCTGAATGGGAAAAAGTCGCTACTGAAATGGATATCCTGATGGAAAATACCGAAGCTGTATTTTATTACAATCCCATGCAAGCGATCGCAAAAATATAAAGTCCTTTTCCAAGGATTAATATTGTTAAGGAATTTTTATTATGAGAAAAATTTATTTTTTACTACCTGGGACAGATGGCAAATTTGCCTGTGGTGGTCTCTGGGTAGAGTTAAATACAATTAAACTTGCTCAACAATTTTGTCATGCTGATGTTGTAACTTATCGACAAAGAGAGCCAGGTAAGCTTTTTTTAGATGATGTGTTGAAAGAGAAAAATTTAGATGATGTTATTTTTGTTTTAAGTTGGGGATTTGATGTAGCTAAACTTGCTCGGAAATTACAGCCACACAATATTATTTATCATGCCCACAGTGCAGGTTACGGATTTAAGCTTCCCGCAAATATTCCCATAATCACCGTTAGCCGAAATACACTCGGATATTGGGGACAAAACTCCCCGCATTCTCTAATCTATTATTTGCCCAATCAAATTGGGACTCAATTTCAAAATTTAAATATTCAGCGCGATATTGATGTTTTAGTTCAAGCTCGTAAATCTTCTGAATATTTAATCAAAGAACTAATTCCCGCTTTGCAAAAGCAATGTAAAGTATTAGTTGTTGATTCCTATGTCGAAGATTTAGCAAAGCTGTTTAATCAAGCTAAAGTATATCTTTACGACTCCGCCGAGTATTGGGCGCAACAAGCTGTCAGTGAAGGCTTTGGAATGCAACCATTAGAAGCTTTAGCTTGTGGCTGTCAAGTTTTTTCTAGTATTAACGGTGGACTTTCTGATTATTTAGATCCGGGATTTAATTGTTATAAAATTGCTGCATATTCAAAAGAATATGATGTACAACGTATTTTGAAAGCACTTGAACATCCATCAAAATCAATATCAGAAAATATTTTAGCAGAATATCGATTAGAAAATATTAATCAGCGGTTGCAAGTAATTATAGATGAACTAAATGATTTTTTTGACCACAAAATACATTACCCTGGCAATATCAAAACTTTAACGAAAATGCGTCTAACAAAATTACGCACAAAAAAGATTTTTGAGAAGCTGAGAAATAAATATTTTTCTAAGTAGTAAGCGCTAAACCGCTTTAATTAAATCCGTAATAAAAGAAAAATAAACACAGGAGGTGTGATGAGTCGTAAGTTATTGGTGACGGGGGGTGCTGGATTTATTGGCTCGAATTTTGTCCATCACTGGTGTAAAAATTATCCAGATGACCGAGTGGTGGTGCTAGATGCTTTAACTTATGCGGGAAATCGCGCTAATTTGGCTTCTTTGGAAAAACAAGAGAATTTTTGCTTTGTGAAGGGGGATATTTGCGATCGCTCTCTCATTGACAAATTACTAGAAACAGAAAATATCGACATAATAGCCCATTTTGCCGCAGAATCTCACGTTGACCGCTCAATTCTCGGACCCGGTGCTTTTGTGCAAACCAATGTAGTCGGAACCTTTACCTTACTAGAAGCTTTTCGTCAACATTGGCAAACAAAGGAAAAGCCTTCTAATTACCGATTTTTACACGTTTCTACTGATGAGGTTTATGGTAGTTTAGCACCAGATGACCCAGCTTTTTGCGAAACTACACCTTATGCTCCCAATAGTCCCTATTCAGCTTCTAAAGCTGGCAGCGATCACTTAGTTCGTGCATATTACCATACTTACGGACTTCCAACAATTATTACGAATTGTTCTAATAATTACGGTTCATATCAGTTTCCAGAAAAGCTAATTCCTCTGATGTGCATCAACATTTTGATGGGTAAACCTTTACCAGTTTACGGTGATGGTAAAAACGTGCGAGATTGGCTTTATGTCAACGACCATTGTAGTGCTTTAGATGTAGTGATTCAGCGCGGCGCACCAGGAGAAACTTATAATATCGGTGGCAATAATGAGGTGGAAAATATCAACTTTGTGCAGATGCTGTGTCAGTTGATGGATGAATTAGCACCCGGTTTGCCGGTGCGTCCTTCCCAGAAGTTGATTACTTTTGTTAAAGATAGATTGGGACATGACCGAAGATATGCAATTAATAGCACTAAGCTGCAAACTCAGCTAGGATGGACACCTTCAGTAACAGTGGAAGAAGGTTTACGTCTTACCGTTGAATGGTATCTCACTCACCGCGATTGGTGGGAACCGCTTTTATCTGAAGAATATCAGACTTATTACCGCAAAAATTATCTTCAATCTGCGACTTAAAAAAGAATTCAGAAGTCAGAATTCAGGAGACAGAATGCAAGAAAAGTGGGAGATTCAGACTTACCACTATTTCTCGTTCCCAGTCAGAGACTGAGAATCCTATTAACGAGGCTCTGCCTCTAGGGGAATTAATGGAGTCAGAGCCTCCAAATAGGCATTCCTATGCGGAGCATAGGAACAAGAAGCACGCGCATTGCTTACGCAGCTTAACATCCGCCGATGCGACCTCTATAAGGCGCATCAATACTAGGCTTAACAATCGGGTTCCACCCCTTTATCACCTGCACATAGTAGCAGTCTGTACTGTCCCGGTGGGGAATAGTTTGATTTTCAGTCGGGACGGGAATGGTGTAATCAGCTTTTTCCAAATTTGGGTTGTGTTTAGCAAGAATCTCTTCAACGGAAATGTTTTTCAGAGATTCGGCATCTACAGTGTGAAATTTTGGCTCATTCATAGAAATATCCAACTTCTATCTTTAACTACAATCCCTTACATCACAGTTTCGTAACAATAAGTAACTTAAAGTAGCTTTCTTACTCTTATAGTTGTCAGTAGTGGGTAACTTCTCGCTAGATTAGAGGAATTAGGCTGGTGAGTCACGCAGGTGTCGAATGCTGCAAGCAGAACAGATATTACAAAATCGTTACCAAATTCAACGTCAACTCGGCAATAATGGAGTTCGCCAAACTTGGCTAGCAACAGATTTACAAGCTACTGATGTTGAGAATTCTCTTGTTGTAGTTAAACTCCTTGCTTTTGGCGGTACTGTACAATGGGATGACCTGAAACTTTTTGAACGAGAAGCACAAATTCTCAAACAGCTAAATCATGCCCGCATTCCCCGGTATCTTGATTATTTTTGTGTCGATGACCGAACACTTTGGTTTGGCTTGGTACAAGAATATATTCCTGGTGAATCGCTCAAAGAACAACTTAATGCGGGGAAAAGGTTTAGCCAAAAAGAAGTTAGAAAAATTGCTGTAGAGATTTTAAATATTCTCATACATTTGCATGAGTTGAATCCTACAGTATTGCATCGGGATATTAAACCGAGTAATTTAATTTGGGGTGCAGATAACCATATTTATTTAGTTGATTTTGGCGCAGTTCAAGATAAAGCGGCAAAAGAAGGTGTAACTTTCACTGTGGTGGGAACTTATGGTTATGCACCGATGGAACAATTTGGAGGTAGAGCGGTTCCAGCATCGGATCTCTATGCACTGGGAGCGTCTTTAATACATTTGTTAACAGGTACTGCTCCATCTGATTTGCCAGTGCGGGAATTACGGATTCAATTTGCTGACCGAGTTAATCTAAATTCGGGTTTTGTCAGTTGGCTGGAAAAAATAGTAGAACCCGCGCCAGAACAACGATTTACGACTGCTCGTCAAGCTTTGGAGGTGCTTAAAAATGGTCTTGCTCTCAAACCGGCTAAACACAATCGATTGCACCCCAAAGAAATAATAAATAATTCAGGGTGCGGGATAAATAATATAACCGAAGAAGTTCCTGACGAAATTAAGGGGTGGAATTGGGGTGCATTTTTATTACCTTGGTTTTGGTTGTGGACTAATCAAGTTTGGGTAGGATTGTTATGTTTTGTACCGCAAACTGGTTTTGTCGTCACCCTCGCTCTCGGTGCTAAAGGTAATGAATGGGCTTGGAAAAGTAGACGGTGGCGTAGTATCGAACAATTTAAAGCACATCAAAGAGGGTGGACGATCGCCGGACTAATGATTGGCGCACCAATTAGTATATTTTTGTGGTCTCGTGCGATCGCTGTTCTCACCTCGATGCTGTAATGGGACTAGGGACTAGGGACTGGGGACTAGGAGACAAGGGGAAAGGATTATTACCAATGTCCTATGCCCCATGCCCATTGCCCAATGCCCTATGCCCCTTGCCCTATACCCACAGGACAAGCAACATTTGTCCCACCTAAGCCGCAATATCCACCGGGATTTTTGGCAAGATACTGTTGATGATAGTCTTCTGCGTAATAATACTCAGGAGCATCCAATATTTCTGTAGTAATCTTGCCAAAACCTGCGGCGTTGAGGGCTTCTTGATAAGCGTCTCTTGATGCTTCTGCCTGTTGCTTTTGAGTGTCAGAATACACGTACACTCCGGAACGATATTGAGTGCCAGCATCATTACCCTGGCGCATTCCTTGGGTGGGGTTGTGGCTTTCCCAGAAGGTTTTGAGCAATTGTGAGTAACTAATCACCTTGGGATCGAAGACAACTAGCACTACTTCATTGTGACCGGTCATGCCGCTGCATACTTCTTGATATGTGGGGTTGGGAGTTGAACCCGCAGCGTAACCGACGGAGGTGCTGAAAACTCCATCAAGTTGCCAGAATTTGCGTTCTGCACCCCAAAAGCACCCCATACCAAATAATGCCACTTCCATACCTTGGGGGAATGGTGGCTTGAGGGGATTACCGTTGACATAGTGACGGTTAGTTAGTGGCATTTCTTCTGCCCGTCCTGGCAAAGCTTGTTCAGGAGTGGGCACGGTTAGTTTTTTACCAAATCCAAATATTGCCATTGTTTTTGCTTTAATTTCTGAATAACGTCTTTACCTTACTTAATATTGTAAAGATTTTGGGTATGTGATGGTATTCGGCGATCGCGCTAACTTCTGCTTGTTTTCATAATCTGCATGGAAATGAGCACCTAGAGGCAAAGTCTCAAAGAATGCATTCCCAGGCTGGAGTCTGGGAACGAGAGACAGGGAAAAATCAGGTAGGTTTTAACCGATCCAAAGCGAGATTTAGTTTTAAGACGTTGACTCCAGGTTCACCGAAGATGCCGAGAAAACGATTATCGGTGTTTTGGGCAATTAGGGTTTCGATTTGGTTTGGCTGGAGTTGTCGCGCTTTGGCTACTCTGGCAATTTGCGCTTTTGCAGCTTCCGGGGTGATGTGGGGGTCAAGGCTGGAACCAGAAGTGTAAACTAAATCGGCACTTGGTTGCACGCCGGCATTTTTCAGACGATTGAAGTCACCTTCGTCGTTTTTTCCAGCGATGCGATCGCGCAATGCAGGATTACTAGGAGCCAAGTTGCTAGCACCGGATACTCCAGTTTTTAACACTCCGGCTTCATCTTTTTTCGGGTCTGCTGTACTGTAGCTAGTGGTGCTGGGACGACTGTTAAAGTAGCGGTCTGAAGTAAAAGGCTGACCAATTAAGGCAGAACCGACAACTTGATTTTGGGCATTTTTAATTAGACTACCATTTGCCTGAAAGGGAAATACAATTTGTCCCAAGGCAATCATCAGCAAAGGATAAATAATAGCTGTAATCACCCACAGCAACAAAGTAGAACGAACGGCTCTGCCGGCATCGCGTGCAAAACTCATTAGAATTTCTCCGGTACAAACATTACGAAAAAGAGATATATAGAAAGACTCAAAACTACTAATCCTAATAGTCCCAATGCCCAAGATTGAGGACGGGAAAGTGTTTCATCAGTAGCGGCGTAGACCATAGGCGCTACTATTAAGTTGAAACACATTGCTAAAAATAGATACAAGGGCAGCTTTTGTCTGCGCCATTCATCCCAAATTTCCCTTACTGTTTCTAATGTTTGGGCTGAGATTTGTTGTGAGGGGATAAGATTTTTTTTCATATGGTTTTGCTTTGTAGTCGGCGCTTTAGCGCTCTTTGTGCTAACTAGGGCTTAGGCACTTATGATGGAGAAACGAACCGCCAAGGACGCCAAGAAATAAGAGTTTGTTGCCGTTTTTGCGTAAGTCCGAATCAAGAGAATGGTAGGATAATATCGATCAGTTTGATAGCAATAAACGGTGCAATTACGCCGCCAACACCATAAAGTAAGATGTTGCGTCGTAGCAGTTGATCCGCTGTCAGGGGTCGGAATTTTACTCCTTTGAGTGCTAGAGGAATGAGTGCGGGAATAATTAAAGCGTTGTAAATCAGCGCAGAGATGATTGCAGATTGGGCGCTTTTGAGTCCCATAATGTTAAGTGCGCCAATTCCCGATGCCGCGAAGATTGTGGGAATGATGGCAAAATATTTGGCGATGTCGTTGGCAATAGAAAATGTTGTTAATGCTCCACGGGTAATTAGTAACTGTTTACCAATCGTCACTAAGTCAATTAACTTTGTGGGGTCAGAGTCCAAGTCCACCATATTAGCAGCTTCTTTGGCAGCTTGCGTCCCTGAGTTCATCGCTACACCAACGTTTGCTTGAGCTAGTGCGGGTGCATCGTTGGTTCCATCTCCGGTCATGGCTACGAGTTTACCTTCTGATTGCTCAAAGCGAATTACCTCAATTTTGTCTTCTGGAGTGGCTTCGGCGATGAAATCATCAACTCCTGCCTCTTGAGCAATTACCTCAGCAGTAATACGGTTATCACCTGTAAGCATGATGGTTTTTACACCCATGCGGCGGAGTTGGTCAAAGCGATCGCGCAAACCAGGTTTAACAATATCTTTCAGATAAATAACGCCGTAAATATCATTCTCCTGACAGACGGCTAAGGGTGTACCTCCTAAGCGGGAAACTCGCTCATAAGCTGCGTCTAAGTCGTTGGGAATTTGACCACCACGGGAACGAACAAAGCCTTTAATCGAATCCACCGCTCCTTTACGGACTTCTTTACCATTGGGTAAATTAGTGCCGCTCATGCGGGTTTTGGCGGAAAACTCTACAGCTTCTGCTTTGTTGGGGTTGAAGCCTGCCTCAACTTGGTATTTTTCTGCTAGTGTGACGATTGACCGACCTTCTGGCGTATCGTCAAATACACTACCAGCCAAGGATATTTGTGCTACATCTTCTATTGAGTGATTGTTGACAGGAATAAACTCGTTAGCCATCCGGTTGCCTAAGGTGATAGTGCCGGTTTTATCCAGTACTAAGGTATTGATATCACCGCAAGCTTCTACTGCTCGTCCGGATGTGGCAATAACGTTGAATTGGGCAACTCTGTCCATCCCCGCAATCCCGATCGCACTCAGCAAACCACCGATAGTAGTCGGAATCAAAGCGACTAGCAGCGATATTAAAATGGCAACGCTGACACCAGCACGCAAACTATTACCCGCTTCTGCACCATATAATGTGCTGATAAAGTTGGCGATGTAGCCGGCGAAAGGGGGAACTGTGGAAACCACGATTAAAAACACCTGCGTCAGCACCGAAAGCAGCACTGTTAGGGCGATTTCGTTGGGTGTTTTGCTGCGTTCGGCTCCTTCTACCAGAGCAATCATGCGATCGATAAAGCCTTGACCGGGATCGGCTGTAATCCGAATGATTAATTCGTCAGAAAGCAAGCGCGTACCACCAGTAACCGAAGTAGAAATATCTGTGCCCGGTTGCTTCAGTACAGGGGCAGATTCCCCAGTAATCGCCGACTCATCCACTGAACCGATACCTTGTATCACTTCACCATCGGCAGGAATCATCTCATTAGCAATCACCTTTACTTGATCGCCCCGCCGCAATTCGGTAGAATTGATTTCTTGAATTGTACCATCGGGTAGCATTTTCCGGGCACTAGTATGCGATCGCGTAGATTTGAGTGCATCCGCTTGAGCCTTCCCGCGTCCTTCAGCAACGGCTTCGGCAAAGTTGGCAAATACAACTGTAAAAAATAAAATCAAGGTAATCAACCCATTTAACAAGCGTTGCTGGTTGATATCTGCCTGAATTGTCCCGAATAAGTTGGGGTTAAGAGTTACTAAAAAAACAACAATTGTCCCGATCCAGACAATGAACATTACCGGGTTTCTGACGGCAGTTCGCGGATTGAGCTTGACAAATGACTCACGAACTGCTTTTTGGTAAAGTCCGCGCATATCTGCTTTGGGAGTGTGTCTGCGCGATTCACGGGTTTGTTGAGGGGAACTGATGGTTTGCATACATTATTGGGAATTGGGCATGAGGCATTGGGCATGGGGCAATGGGCATGGGGCAATGGTGAGCCAGCGCGGTCTTGGGGGTCTCCCCCATGAGCGACTGGCGAACCCCGAAGGGGGCATTGGGCAATGGGCATGGGGCATTGGTAATAATTCTTTTCCTATCCCTAGTCCCCAGTCCCTAGTCCCTAATCCCTATAACCCAATGCCTTTTGCTATTTGAAAGGCTTCGCCAATGGGTCCTAATGCCAAGACTGGGAAGAAGGTGAGGGCGCCGAGGATGAGAATTACACCGGCAGTTACACCTGTAAATAGTCCGGTGTCTGTTCGCAATGTCCCAACTGTGAGGGGAACGGGTTGTTTGCGGGATATACTATCGGCGAGAAATAATAAACCGACGATGGGGATATAACGTCCGGCTAGCAGGCTGAAGCAAGTACTCAGGTTCCACCATAAAGCGGTTGCGGTTGGGGCTGTACCTGTGGCGATCGCCAAAGGGGAGGGTTGAGAATCGCCTAAGCCTTCAAATCCAGATCCGTTATTAGCTGCGGCTGAGGCGTATTCGTAAATAACTTGCGAAAAGCCGTGGAAACCAGGATTGCTAATTCCGGCTAATTGGTCGGGAAATGCTAAAGTTATCCCCGCAGGTATTAAAATCGCAATGGGGTGGACTAACAAAATTAGGAAACTGGCAAGGACAACTTCCCGCTTTTCAATTTTGCGTCCGAGAAATTCCGGGGTGCGTCCCACCATTAAACCGGTGACAAATACTGCCAAGATTAGATAAGCAAATAAATAAGCTGTTCCTGTACCTTGTCCGCCAAAGACAATTTGAAAGAACATATTTGATAGTGTGACGAAACCACCATTGGGCATAAAGGAATCGTGCAAACTATTAACCGCACCGCACATGGTTGCGGTGGTGAAAACGGCAAACAATGCAGATTGTGCCCAGCCAAATCTAACTTCTTTGCCTTCTAAGTTTGGCTGCTGTGAACCTAAAAGCGCGTTGATAGCAGGATTACCGTTGTATTCTCCAATCGCTGTAATGATGATAAACACCACAAGAATTGCGAAGGGAATGCTGTATACTAACCAAGCTTGTTTGAGGTTATTTGCAAACACTCCATAGGTGTATATCAATGATGTGGGCACTGAAAGAATTGCTACAAGCTGAATTAGATTGGTGAAGCCATTGGGGTTTTCAAATGGGTGTGCTGAGTTGGTGGCAAAAAATCCGCCGCCATTTTCCCCTAGTTGCTTGATAATTTCAAAGTGAGCAACCGGACCACGAGCGATCGCCTGACTAATGGCAGGATTTTCTAAGGTGGGTACTACCACAGGACCCGCTAGAGTTTCTGGAACTCCAGCTGCCATTAGGACAATTGCCCCGACAATACTAATGGGTAACAAAATCCGCATAATTATGCGAATTAAGTCTACATAGAAGTTGCCCAAAGGTCTACCTGTCAACCCGCGAATAAAAGCGATCGCTACTGCTATCCCCGTAGCTGCTGAGGTGAACATATGATAACCTAGCCCTAACATTTGGCTAGCGTAACTCATGTAAGTTTCACCAGAATAATGCTGTTGGTTGGTATTGGTGATAAAAGAAATGGTGGTATGTAGTGCTGTGTCCCAAGTCGGTGCATTTATTTTCGTCGGGTTAAGCGGTAGCCATCCCTGACTCATGATGATGAAGAATATCAGCAATGCCATGACTGCATTACTGTAGAAAATTGCCCGCGCATATTGCCAGCCAGTCATGTTTTCTCTGGTTTGAACGCCGACTAAGGAATACAAAACTCGCTCAACGGGGTTTAAAATTGGATCGAGAAAGGTTCGTCGCTCCAAAAAGACACGTGCCATGTATCGCCCAAACAACGGCGTAATCGCTACTACAATTAATAGCGTTAAGGCAATTTGAATCCATCCTTGTAACATTTTTAAATTATTTATTACTAAGATTTTTACAAGCAGAAAACAATTACTTGGTATTTCAATACCTGGAATAATTTCTATCATTTCTCAATTTGTTAATGGAAACAAGGAATAGAGGTATATAAAATAAGTTTATTTTTTATGTTTAGCGTTTAGTAAACGTTAATAAACGATGTTTAGGAGTAATGCTACTTTATGCAAGAAAAAATATTTTATGAGACGAACCGCAGAGGCGCAGAGAACGCAGAGTAAGAGGAAATAGAGTTTTCTCAAGTTATATAATTAATCTAAACGCTATGTTTGCTGTAGTTTTTGGGGTAAAGTTAATCAAGTGAGTATATTGATTAAAATTAAATTATATATTTAAGATAATTAACCCTAAGGATGGTTTCGTGAATGGTACTTTTAAAGCGAATTTGCTGGCTAACAACTCGCGGGTAGGCAAATTTTTGCTGATTACGGGTTTATTTATCGTTGTTCTTGTTTTAGAGCTTTCTACGCCAAGTGATTATGTATTTGGGTATCTTTACACCGGACCGATTCTGCTAGCAAATTCTTGGTTAAATCAGAAAGCAACCTTGCAAGCAACATGCGTGGCGATGTTTTTAACAGTGTTGAATTTGTGGGTACCTGGGGGTGAAATAATTACTGCTTCCACAGTGGCAAATCGAGCGATCGCTGTCATGGCTTTGATGGTGACGGGACTTTTGAGCCAACGTCTGCGACGAACGCAAAAAGCGATCGCACTCACCCAAGCCAAGCTGGAAGCACAGGAACAATTAGTTAAACTGCGCGAAGATTTTGCTTCTACACTTACTCACGATTTAAAAACACCTCTTTTGGGAGCAATTGAAACTCTCAAAGCTTTTCAAAAAGAAAAATTTGGCATTGTCTCGTCGCAGCAGCGCAAAGTCTTAGGAACGATGATTCACAGTCATGAGAGTTCTCTGCAATTTGTGGAAACTTTATTAGATGTTTATCGTAATGATACTGAAGGTTTAAAACTGCATTTAGAACCTGTGGATTTAACTGTATTGGCAGAAGAAGTAGCTACTACTCTTATCGAAGTCGCTGCAACCCGACGAGTTAATTTATGCTTTCGCTATGGTGAGTCGGATTTTCGCTCGTCGTTGTGGGTAAAAGGTGATGCTTGGCAATTGCAACGAGTATTGAGTAATCTTTTAATCAATGCAATAAATCATTCAAGAAGAGGCGATCGCGTCGAAGTAATATTAGAATCTCAAGCTTCTTATCAAGTTGTGAAAATTTTAGATACCGGTGCAGGTATTCCCCCAGAACAGTTCCCCCACTTATTTGAGCGCTTTTATCAGGGACATAGCGATCGCCAAGCCAAAGGTTCAGGATTGGGGCTTTATTTATCTCGGCAAATTATTGAAGCGCATAACGGTATAATTTGGGCAGAGAACAGAACTTATTCTAAAGATATCTCCGCAAATGCCAAAAGTGGAGCGCTCTTTGGGTTCAAGCTCTCAGTTTACCCATATCAGCCATCTTAAGCTGTGCCAGATGCCATCTACTGAACTAAAAATTCTCTTGGTTGAGGATGATGAACTTTTCCGCTTAGGATTGCAAGTACGATTGCAGCAAGAAGCTGGCTTAGAGATTGTAGCTGAAGCTGAAGATGGAGAAACCGCCATCGAGTTAGTAAATCATCATGCGGTTGATATTGTTCTATTAGATGTAGGATTACCAGGAATTGGGGGAATCGAAGCTTGTCGGCAAATAAAGCAGCGATATCCTAATTTACCGATATTAGTTCTTACTTCCCATTCGCAGAATTCACTGATTGCGCGGTTGATAGAGGCAGGTGCTCAAGGCTATTGCCTGAAAGGAATTGCAGCCGAAAAATTAGTTTTAGCACTGCGTTCTGTGGCTGCTGGGGCTTCCTGGTGGGATGAAAATGCTACCAAAGAAATACGTTCTACCTTTGCGTCTCAACCCATCCAGCTAGATTCTAAATTATCCACCCCTGCAAATCCTCTCACCCATCGGGAACAGGAAATCTTATCACTGTTAGCAAACCGCAAAACCAATCAAGAAATAGCCGAAGCGCTTTACATTACACCGGGAACAGTCAGAGTTCACGTTCATGCTATTTTACATAAACTAGGAGTAAGCGATCGCCACGCTGCTGTTATGATTGCTATACAAAAACAGTTGATTAAAAGCGACTCGTAGAAAAGCCCTCAGGCTGGAAGCCTGGGACTATACGAACGAAGCCTGCCGACCCAGGCTGAAAACCTTATTTTTTCATAGTCCGCGCAGGCGGACTTGGTTCGTATAGCGGCACCCTTCAGGGTGTCGGGCAAGAGCGAAACACGCTTATTTACCTTCAAAATAAACTTAACAGAACATTGGAAAAAATTATTACCCAAGAGTTTATCACCCTATTAACACAGACCCAAGAAGCTTATCGCGGGCAAAAAATAGAACGTCCTCCTGCTGAAGCGGTTGTAAATGCTTTATTACAAGCAGAAAAAGCTACCAAACAACAACGACTGACGTATCCCTTTGAATCAATACTTGGGAAATGGCGATTGTGTTTTACAACTGGAACCAAAAAGGTTAAGCATCGTAGGGGAATTAAGTTAGGCAACGGTTTTTATCTGCCCAAATTTGCAGCAGCGCACATTTCTTTTAGTGCCCAAGATGCTGATAAAGGGGAAATTACTAATTCCGTTCAATTTGCTTCACTTCAACTGAAATTAACTGGACCAGCTAAATACGTGGGTAAGAAAAATTTACTAGCATTTGACTTTACCCAAATGCAAATCAGTTTATTTAGTCAGACTATATATAACGGTGAGATTCGCGGGGGCAAAACCAAAGCTGAGGATTTTGACAATAGACCTCTTTCTGTTCTGCCTTTTTTCGCATTCTTTTTGGTGACACCAGACTTGATTGCAGCGCGTGGTCGTGGGGGTGGGTTAGCACTTTGGATTCGAGATTGAAGATACTTTACCCATAAATTCCGGTAATACCCCAAAGGTGTCACCCAAACTAAGATAGAGGAGTAAAGCCGAAACGAGGTCAACCCTATGACACTCCGACAACCCCGCTACAGCAAAGAAGAATTTGCTAGACGTGGTGACGAAATCTATGAAACTCAGATTTGTCAACAAGTCGAAGCTGGCAATTACGGCAAGATTGTGGCGATTGACATTGAAACGGGTGACTGGGAAATTGATAGTAGCGAAGTAGCTGCTTGCAATCGTCTCGAAGCTCATCATCCAGACGCTCAAATCTGGATTGTTCGTGTTGGCTCCCGTCATGTGCGTCGATTTGGGGGACGCTTGAAGAAGACTGTATGATCGCTGGAATCGTCAATGGGGATTTTGAGCCAATCATTCCACTATCAATCTATAGTGTCACGGGGCAGATTTACACGCAAGATGTTATTGTGGACACAGGTTTTAACGGCTGGCTATCATTGCCTCCAAGTATTATTGCCGAACTGGGACTAATCTGGAAACGACGAGGACGAGCCATTCTGGGAGATGGTAGCGAATGTATATTTAACGTGTACGAAGCGGTTGTCTTGTGGGACGGAGCAATTCTTACAATTCCTATTGATGAAGCTGATTCAGAGCCACTGATTGGGATGTCGCTGATGGAGGGCTATCAGCTAACAGTTCAAGCAATTGAGGGTGGTCGCGTGGAACTGAACAAGCTAAACGCGGTTTAACCCCACCGTACAAAGATTGTTGGTGAGATCGCTCTTGATATGTGCGGTGGATGATGGGCAACGTTACCAATCATCGGTTTCAGACTGCCGCTCTATTTGCGCGATCGCTCCTAAGCGCCAAAATTCGCGCTACTTCTCGCTGCCCATTAATCACTACCTGTAACGGTTCTAATGCAGTCTATACAAATATCAATGATTGGGCGTAGGCTAGCAAGCACCGCAGGCGATCGCTTAATATTTATGTAGTGAGCAATCGTTCGTCTTATGACATTAGCACCCACCCCAATAAAGCAGTATGTTGAGCAGCGAGACAAAGGATATTGGATCGAAGGAACACGCATTTCCCTAGATTCAGTTGTTTATTCGTTCTTGAACGGAGAGTCCCCTGAAAGCATTGCCCAAAACTTCCCGCTATTGTCACTAGAGCAAGTCTATGGTGCGATCGCTTTCTATCTTGCTAACCGAGAAATGATTGATGTGTACTTAGAAGAAGGTTCAGCAGAATTTCAACAGTTGCAACAGTCCTTTAGAGAAAAGAGTCCGCTTCTATACCAAAAATTGAAAGCATCTCTTGCCCAAAAGCAAGGCTCGGTATGACAAAGGCTCGATTCCAAGCTGATGCTGACCTCAGACAAGCAATTGTAACTGGGGTAATCCGCAGACAACCCAGCTTGGATTTTCAGTCAGCCAATGAGGCAGGGTTTGAAGGTCTCAAAGATCCAGAAGTCTTAGCATTTGCAGCACGAGATGGCAGGGTGCTTGTTACGCATGATCGTAAAACCATGCCGACCGAGTTTGGTCAGTTCATCTTGTCGCAAACCAGTTCTGGCGTTCTGATTGTTTCTCAAAGTCTCCCGATCAGCGAAGCGATTGATGCACTTATCTTGGTGTGGGAAGTCTCAACTGCTGAGGAATGGATCAATCAGATCATGTGTGTTCCATTTTGAAGATATTTTACACATAAGTGCAACAATGGCGAAAAGTGCATGTGAGTAGTTCATGACGCAGTATCAATATCAAGTTGGAGGTAGTCTCCCTGAAGATGCTTTAACTTATGTCACCCGCAAAGCTGATACCGAACTTTATGAAAGTTTGCAAGCGGGAGAATTTTGTTATGTACTAAATTCTCGGCAAATGGGGAAATCAAGCTTGCGGGTGCATGTGATGCAGCGATTGCAATCTGAAGGAATTGCTTGTGCGGCAATTGATATTACAGCGATCGGTACGTCAGATATTACCCCAGTAGAATGGTATGCGGGGATTATTGATACTATTGTTGGGACATTTGGGCTTTATAATGAGTTTGATTTAGATGATTGGTGGACAGAGAATAATTTGCTCTCACCAGTGCAGCATTTAAGTAAGTTTATCGAAACTGTGCTGCTAAAGTCAATTAGAGAAAATATTGTTATTTTTATTGATGAAATTGATAGTATCCTCAGCATCAATTTCAAATTAGATGATTTTTTCGCCGTTATCCGCGACTGTTACAACCGACGTGCAGACCAACCGATATATAACCGCTTGACATTTGCACTGTTGGGTGTATCAACACCTTCTGATTTAATTGGCGATAAGCGACGGACACCATTTAATATTGGGAGAGCAATTGATTTAAGCGGATTTCAACTGCAAGAAGCGCAACCACTTGCAACCGGATTAGCAGTTGTTGATGAAGAGCAAGTATTAATGCAAGCTGTATTGAATTGGACTGGTGGACAACCATTTCTCACGCAAAAGGTTTGTAAGTTGGTGGTGAAATTTGCCAATCAATCATTGCCAACACCAGAAATAGTTGCTGATGTTATTCAAAATAAGATTATTCAGAATTGGGAAACGCAAGACGAGCCAGAGCATTTAAGAACAATTCGAGATAGACTGTTGCGAAGTAGCGAACAGCGTACCGGACGATTATTAGCTTTGTGTCAGCAGATTTTGCGAGAGAAAGAGATAGAAGCTGACGATAGCGTTGAACAAACAGAACTGCGTTTAACCGGGTTGGCTGTGAAACGTGGTGGCAAGCTGCGAATTTATAACCAAATTTATGAGACGATATTTAATCAGGAGTGGTGCGACAAAGAACTTGCAAAACTTCGCCCATATGCTGATACAATCAATGCCTGGGTTGCTTCCCAATCACAAGATAATTCGCGTCTGTTGCGGGGGCAAGCTTTGCAAGAAGCTTTACAATGGTCAACTGACAAGAGTTTAAGCAATCTCGATTATCAATATTTATCTGCCAGTCAGGAGTTTTATAAACAAGCAGCTTTAGCAGTTGAAAAAGAAGCTAATCAAATTTTGGCACAAGCGCGACAACAAGCAGAAAAAGCTTTAGAGACAGAAAAGCAAGCAAATCAAGTTTTAGCAGCTGCACAACAGAAAGCTAGGTGGATTTTGTCTTTGACTGCAATTGGGGCAGTTGCTTCTTTAGGATTCGCTGCATATGGTTGGCAGCAGTTTAGAATAGCACAAACTGCCACAGGTTTGGAACAATCATCTGCACGTATCTTGCGGTTCTCTGAGTTTCCTAGTGTTGATGATTTAGTTGAAGCGATACAACCTGCAAAAGAATTAAAAAAATTAGTCAAAGATAATCGCTCAGTTAAAGAATATCCGACTGTCAACCCGATGTTAGCTTTGCAAACTACTTTAGAAAATATTCACCAGAAAAATCGATTAGTGCATAACGAATTGGTCAACAACGTAGCGTTTAGTCCTGATGGCAAGACGATTGCCACTGCTTCATATGACAATACAGCGAAATTGTGGAACCTGCAAGGTAAGGAAATTGCCATTCTCAAGCATAACTCAGTGGTCATCAACGTAGCGTTTAGTCCCGATCGCAAGACGGTTGCCACAGCTTCAATTGACAAAACAGCGAAATTGTGGAACCTGCAAGGTAAGGAACTTGCCATTCTCAAGCATAACAATGCGGTCAGCAACGTAGCGTTTAGTCCTGATGGCAAGACAATTGCCACTGCTTCATGGGACAACACAGCGAAGTTGTGGAACCTGCAAGGTAAGGAACTTGCCATTCTCAAGCATAACAATGCGGTCAGCAACGTAGCGTTTAGTCCTGATGGCAAGACAATTGCCACTGCTTCATGGGACAACACAGCGAAGTTGTGGAACCTGCAAGGAAAGGAACTTGCCATTCTCAAGCATAACGAATACGTCTACAACGTAGCGTTTAGTCCTGATGGCAAGACAATTGCCACAGCTTCATTTGACAAAACAGCGAAGTTGTGGAACCTGCAAGGTAAGGAACTTGCCACCCTCAAGCATAACGAATTCGTCAACAACGTAGCGTTTAGTCCTGATGGCAAGACGATTGCCACAGCTTCAGGTGACAATACAGCGAAGTTGTGGAACCTGCAAGGTAAGGAACTTGCCACCCTCAAGCATAACGGAGAAGTTAACAACGTAGCGTTTAGTCCTGATGGCAAGACGATTGCGACTGCTTCAGATGACGGTACAGCGAAGTTGTGGAACCTGCAAGGTAAGGAACTTGCCATTCTCAAGCATAACGGAGAAGTTAACAAGGTGATGTTTAGTCCTGATGGCAAGACGGTTGCCACTGCTTCATTTGACGGTACACTACGCTTATGGACTCAAGTAGGCGATACTTGGCAGCAGTTTGCTGAATATCAAGCTAGTCAGGGAGTGTTGAGCAATGATGGTAAGCTAATTGCGATTGTGGTTGGTGAGAATACTGTGCAGTTGCGTCCGGTTGAGGGTTTGGATGAACTGCTAGCACGAAGTTGCGGATGGCTAAAAGATTATCTTTCTACACATCCTGATGTGGGGAAGCAGGTTTGTGGTAGGTAGGGTGTTTTCGGTCTCCGAAAAGCCCTCAGGCTAGAAGCCTGGGGCTATACGAACAAAGCCTGCCTTCGCAGGCTGAAAGGCTTATTTTTCCGTAGTCCGCGCAGGCGGACTTCGTTCGTATAGCCGCACCCTTCAGGGTGTCGGGCAAGAGCGAAAACACATCCTAGAACCCCCAAGCTGGAAGCCTGAGGCTGTGGGCGTTTTTGCTTATACGCTTTTTAACCCACTCAAGATAATTCCATCTTTAGCCCGCATATAAAGCACTGGTGTGGCAAAGTCAGGTTTATCGAGTCCGATTTCCATAGAGATGGCGTTGCGGGTTGTCTGGATGGCTGCGTCTACAGGGTAGCCTAGTGCGAGGGTGCGGTAAAATTCGTCAGCAAAAAGCTTGGCGGTGTGGTCTAAGATAGGATATTGCATGGCGACTACTGCGGGTATTCCCCGACGGACGAGGTTGGGTGCTATACCTGCAAATACTTGCTGGTCAGACATTCCCGTTCCTTTACAGGAATTTAGGACAGCTAATCCTAAGCTACGATTGCCTAGAAAGAAGTTGGCGAAATTCTCATCATCTAAGAATTTTGATTTGCCATTGGTATCTACTAGGGCAATAAAGCCTTTATTGTTTTCAAAGATACCGTGACCGATGAAGTGAAAGACATTGTAAGGCTTTTCGCGCAGCTTTTGGTTGATGTTGCGGATGGTGGCTTCTGGTAGCACATCTAACTCAATTTGCCCTGCATCTATGTGTTTTTGCAGTGCTTCACGGATCAGCTTTTCTTCCGTGTCAACGTCTAAGCGACACATGTCAGTGGGACTGGAGATGACTACCAAGATTTTCAGCGGTAGGGTAGCGGTTTGCAGTTCGCGCTTTTGTAGGGGAACGTCAATATAACGCGAGAGCGCGGTTTGGGTGTTGTTTGCTAAAAAGGTGTTGGTTGTCTCATCGTAGAGAAATTCCCACGGTAGCGCGGCTAGTTCTGGGGAGTCAAATACCAAGCGCAAGCGTACAGCGTATCCATTTGCTTGTGCGCCTGCCATTGTAGCACGCAATTGACCGCGAATATCTATAGGGAAAAGTGCTTGGTAGAGTTCGTTGCCTAGTCCTTTAAGTAAATCGGCATCTTTCACTTGATGCTCAATCAGTTTCAATGTGTGCTTAATTCTGTTCATCTCCAACCGCAATTCACCCGACTCGTCACCTTGTTCTGAGGAAGCGCGAATCTTGCTGTCTTTGCTAACGAATATTTGAAAATCGTGGTAATTCATGGTAGTTTGATTTTTAAATGAATTATCTTTCGCCTTAGACAGTTCGTCTTGTAGTGGTGTTGGGGAATTAAGTTTTTCTTCTGCTTCCACGGGTTGCAAATTGACATCATCAATTAGCCTGCGGATATCGACGCTTTCATAGCTCTCCTCGCACTCAATCTCATACTTACGAGCTTTCAAGCGCTTACGCAATTTATCCAGAGGGTAGGAATAAGGTTTGGGACTTCCTTCACAAACTGTGCAGTTACAGGGAACTAGAGTGTTATACTGCAAACGCTCAAAAGAGTTGTGGATTTTTTCGAGTTCGTGAGTGACGACTGCGAGCAATTCTTTCTTGCGATTTCCGGCTATACGGATTTTAATTTCTTTTTGATTGTAGTTTTCAATGACTTCGGCGCGAGTTTGGTCTTTGTTGAGGACAACACCGCTTTTCCAAACGAGGTTTTGCTGTTCAATCCAAGGATGTGTCTCAACAATGAAGCGGGTGAGCATACCCTTGGGCATAAACTCGTATTTGTAGCGCAAAATTAAATTATGGGATTTTTCCCAGGTGTAGTCAAGTTGGTTGATATCGAGTAGTTGCGGTGCAATATAGTTGCCGGGACGATTAGGGATTGGGTAGCAAAGTTTAAACCGGATCATTAGTTGCAGCAGTTCATCTTGCATATCAGCATATTCGTCCTGCCAGATATCAGAAAGATTTTTTTTGGTAAAACGTCCCAGATTTTGCCTGACGGTTTTATTGTCTAATACTTTGTAGACAGCAGTGGTTCCCCATTCGGGTTTCAGAATGATGTAATGTTTAAGTGTAGAATCATCTTGGAAGTGAAGGCAAACACCGAGGTCGTGCAGATAGCGACTTAGCCGTAGCATATCTTTACGGTCAGTTAAATTATTGACTCGGCAAAGTTGGCAGTATTCTTCAAGATTAATGTAGTTGCGAAAGTCGTTTTCTAAGTCAGAACGGACTCTGACCCAGACTTTGGGCAAAGGTGTATTGATGTGGGGAAGGTTGCTGATAAGCTAATCGGCATTTTTTATCTCTGATAAACCACGATTGGTGGCTAAGTTAGTTGCCAGAACTTCTTTTAAATTGGTAAATTCATATCGCAGGGATCGCTCGCTTATTTCACAGTGACGGTCTTGTTTTTCGTTTTTGATAATGAGAACTGGGCTATTGTCACTCAAGAGTTCCGCAACTTTCAGCCACCAATAAAAATCGGTGTTTTCTTGGCGATTATCTGCCACTAACGCATAAAGGGAACGTTCTGTCAGAAAAAACTGATGGGTTTGGTGGTAGATTTCCTGACCGCCAAAATCCCAAATATTGACGCGAAAGTCTTTTCCGTTGGGGTGTGTGAAGTGCCAGCGGATCACGTCAATGCCTTCGGTTGATTTCTCATTCGACTGGAGATCGTAGCTTTCGTTTTCAATTTTCTTTGCTAAAGAAGTTTTACCGGCTCCTCCTTCACCAATAATTAAGAATTTTGCTTCGTAGATAAGTTCAGTTTCCTTGGGATCTTGCACCCGGAAATAGAAATCGAGAATCTCGCTTACATCCCCAGGATTTTGAGACAATTCCTTTGGTCCCAAAATCTCAGGTGGAATGGGGATTGGGTTACTACGCAGATCCAGATATTCGAGTTTTTGGAGTTGGACAATTTCATGCGGCAGACTGCTCAGTTGATTACTGGTGAGGTTGAGCGATTGTAAGTTGGTGAGTTGTCCAAATTCCTTTGGCAGACTGCTCAGTTGATTGCTGCGGAGGTCGAGCGATTGTAAGTTGGTGAGTTGTCCAAATTCCTCTGGCAGACTGCTCAGTTGATTGTCGCTGAGGTTGAGCGTTTGTAAGTTGGTGAGTTGTCCAATTTCCTTTGGCAGACTGCTCAGTTGATTATTGTAGAGGTCGAGCGATTGTAAGTTGGTGAGTTGTCCAAATTCCTTTGGCAGACTGCTCAATTTTTTATTATAGCTGAGGTCGAGCGTTTCTAAGTTGGTGAGTTGTCCAAATTCCTCTGGCAGACTGCTCAGTTGATTATTGTAGAGGTAGAGCGATTGTAAATTGGTGAGTTGTCCAATTTCCTGTAGCAGACTGCTCAGTTGATTGTCGCTGAGGTCGAGCGTTTCTAAGTTGGTGAGTTGTCCAAATTCCTCTGGCAGACTGCTCAGTTGATTATTGTAGAGGTAGAGCGATTGTAAATTGGTGAGTTGTCCAAATTCCTCTGGCAGACTGCTCAGTTGATTATTGTAGAGGTAGAGCGATTGTAAATTGGTGAGTTGTCCAATTTCCTGTGGCAGACTGCTCAGTTGATTATTGTAGAGGTAGAGCGATTGTAAATTGGTGAGTTGTCCAAATTCCTCTGGCAGACTGCTCAGTTGATTATTGTAGAGGTAGAGCGTTTGTAAATTGGTGAGTTGTCCAAATTCCTCTGGCAGACTGCTCAGTTGATTATTGTAGAGGTAGAGCGTTTGTAAATTGGTGAGTTGTCCAAATTCCTCTGGCAGACTGCTCAGTTGATTATTGTAG
>JAHHID010000072.1 GCA_019359015.1 Spirirestis rafaelensis WJT71-NPBG6 | reverse complement strand
CCAGTAGGGGTTCTAGGATTATCCACTCTTCGTCTGTGAGGCTGCTAGAGTATGGCATAACTGTTGGATACAACTTTTGCGCTAACTTTACTTCAACACAGTAAAAGATGTCAAATGGGTTCTATACTGAGTAGTTAAATAATCTCAATTTTTGTTTGAAGATGTGAGTAAATGAAGATTCATACCAAAAGCTATCTGAAACCTCAGGCTGAACACCAAAATATCTGGTAAGGTTTTAAAGTGGTATTTTTTTAACAAGTCCGCGAAATTCCCCATCCGCCATGCGGTGGGGATGGATAGCGGTCAATCAAGGGGGTTCAATACCCCTTTGATTGACAATCTACGAACAAGGTCTCTCAATACCTCAGTTTGATTACGCTCTGACAACTCGCAATACTTTTGCAAGTGTTCTTTTTCTCGCTGCGACAAACGCAAGCTAATTTGAGTCATGGTAGCAATTTAAGTATACATATGCTACCATTATAGTGGTTGATGACCCACCCACACGGCTGCTTTCCAATGGTCACAGTAGCACTTAGATGCTTACCACGGTAACTAGCGTGAGAAAGGGGGAAAGATCCCGGTCACAGGCTCGCGCCCATAGGCTGTAAAAGATAAGCCACACAGGGATGTACGAAAAAAACAATTACTGCCTTGGGAAGCAGGGCGGCTGCCTGGGTTCTCCCTCTGAGGAGATAAAGGTCGCAAGACCAGAGACGCTGTGTAAGACCATCACCGGATTTGGTTCCGGACATTCAGTAATGAGTGTGCCTAACGTGGCAACGGCGAGTGAGACAGGAAGCCCCATCCGACGGGAGCGGTGGGGTACTTCACTACGGCACGCTAAACAAACATAAAGACATAATTGTTCTTTACAGATCACAACAATGGCAGCGTTGATCGGACGAGATTTATTAAGTTTGGCGGACTTCAGTGCAACGGAAGTTCAAGAACTCTTGCAAATGGCAACTGAGTTGAAATCACAACGGCTAAAGTTGCATTGTCCTAAAGTGCTGGGGTTGTTGTTTTCCAAAGCTTCAACTCGGACACGAGTCAGTTTTACAGTGGCGATGTATCAACTGGGTGGACAGGTAATTGATCTTAACCCTAATGTCACCCAAGTGAGCCGCGGGGAACCGATACAAGATACAGCACGGGTGTTGGATCGATATTTGGATATTTTGGCAATTCGCACCTTTGCACAGCAAGATTTGGAAACTTTTGCCAATTATGCCAAAATTCCCGTAATTAATGCGCTTACAGATTTAGGACATCCCTGTCAGGTATTGGCAGATTTATTAACGATTCAAGAATGTTTTGGCACGCTGGCTGGCTTAACCTTGACTTATGTGGGCGATGGGAATAATGTCGCCAATTCTCTGATGCTAGGCTGTGCTTTGGTAGGGATGAATGTCAGAATTGCCACGCCAATTGGCTATGAGCCAAATGCAGCCATCACCGAAAAAGCACGCGCAATAGCCGACAACAAAACTGAAGTAATTTTAACTCATGACCCAGAAGCAGCAGTAAAGGGAGCTTCTGTACTTTATACTGATGTTTGGGCAAGTATGGGGCAAGAAGCAGAAGCCGGCGCGAGGCTACCAATTTTCCAATCCTACCAAATCAATGATCTGCTATTGAGTCTTGCTAACCGCGACGCAATTGTTTTACACTGTTTACCAGCTCATCGCGGTGAAGAAATTACTGAAGCAGTAATTGAAGGCTCTCACTCACGAGTTTGGGATCAGGCAGAAAATAGGATGCACGCTCAAAAAGCTTTACTTGCAAGTCTCTTAGGGGCACAATAAAGAGTTAGGAGTTATCAATTATAAGTATTTGCTCCTCACCCCTGACTTTACTCACCCAAAATCAAAAATTAAAAATTTACAAGCCATTGGGGGGTTTTTTGTAGTACTAATGTTCTAGAGACATTTGTACTTTGTCTCCCTACTAATTTATGGAAAGACTAACAGAAGCTCAACAAGAACTTTACGAATGGCTGGCGGAATACATCCGATCGCACCAGCATTCGCCTTCAATTAGGCAAATGATGCAAGCGATGAACCTGAAATCACCTGCACCTATTCAAAGCCGCTTGGAACATTTACGCGCCAAGGGACATATTGAATGGAGTGAAGGTAAGGCGCGAACAATTCGGATTTTGCGTCCGCAAAAACCAGGTGTGCCAATTTTAGGTACAATCGCCGCCGGCGGTTTAATTGAACCGTTCACCGATGCCGTGGAACATCTCGATTTGGCTAATTTGTCGTTACCTCCGCAAACATATGCTTTGCGGGTAGCTGGCGACAGTATGGTTGAAGATTCGATTGTCGATGGAGATGTGGTATTTCTGCGTCCAGTACCAGAACCAGATCATCTGAAAAATGGTATCATTGTCGCCGCCAGAGTCGAAGGACACGGTACGACATTGAAGCGATTTTACAGGAATGGCGATCGCGTCACCCTCAAACCTGCAAATGCCAAATACAACCCCATCGAAGTATCCGCAGTACAAGTAGAGGTGCAAGGTACTCTCATCGGTGTCTGGCGGGGTTACAACTGATATATGGGTAATGGTTAGTGGATAGTAGTTAGTGGTTTATAAAACAACTAACTACTAACAACCAACAACTAACAACCAATTCTCAGGGTTCATCACCACTTTAGTCATTGTTATTTGTATGTACCTGACGCGACGAGTTGAGAAATTGCCCACTTTCAAGCTGAAAAAACCATTTGCAGGTGAAAGTAAGGGCAATTATCAAACTCATAAACTACCAGGATGCCCCAGAATGCCTTATCTGTTGCAATTACGGGAATATCAACGGCAAGCTGTTGAGTCTTGGTTTGCCAACAACGGCAGAGGTACGCTGAAGATGGCTACTGGTAGCGGTAAAACGATTACAGCATTGGCGATCGCTTGCGAGTTATACAAACAAATTAACTTGCAAGTTTTGTTGGTGGTGTGCCCCTTTCGTCATCTTGTCACCCAATGGGCGCGAGAATGTGAAAAATTCAACTTGCAGCCCATTTTAGCTTTTGAAGATTTACGAACGTGGCAAAGTCAACTTTCTACCCAACTTTATAACGTGCGTTCTGGTTCGCAATCGTTTCTCACGATTGTTACTACCAATTCCACATTAATTGGCGATGGCTTTCAATCTCAACTCAAGTACTTTCCCGAAAAGACTTTGATTATTGGCGACGAAGCACATAACTTAGGCGCACCTAAGTTGGAAGAAAGTTTACCACGCCGCGTGGGTTTACGACTTGCTCTTTCTGCTACACCAGAAAGATATTTTGATGATGATGGCACTCAATCTTTATTGAATTACTTTGGTGCGGTTCTTCAGCCAGAATTCACGTTAAGGAATGCAATTTATCAAGGTGCGCTAGTACATTATCTGTATCATCCCATTTTGGTGGAGTTAACTGAAGTAGAAAGTCTTGCCTATTTAAATTTAACTAAAAGAATTGGACGAATTTTATTGTATCGAGAACGAGAAAATTTAGATGTAGGTGACTTTGAAGACAATCAAGATTTAAAACCTTTGTTAATGCAACGTGCGAGATTAATTGGCGCGGCAGAAAATAAATTAAACGCTTTGCGCGAACTAATGACGACTTGTCGCGAAACTACTCACACCCTTTTTTATTGTAGTGATGGCGCACAAGAAGAGGGACGTTCATCGCTACACCAACTCAAAGCAGTCGCCAAAATATTAGGAGGAGAAATGGGGTATAGGGTAAGTACCTACACCGCAAAAACACCTTTACAAGAAAGAGAAACTTTGCGCCATCAATTTGAAAGCGGTGAATTGCAAGGTTTAGTAGCAATTCGCTGCTTAGATGAAGGAGTTGATATTCCGGCAATTCAGACTGCTGTAATTTTAGCAAGTTCAGGAAATCCCCGCCAATTTATTCAGCGACGCGGGCGAGTTTTGCGCCCTCACCCAGGTAAAGAACGCGCTACTATATTTGACATGATTGTGCTACCACCAGAACTTGACAGAAACACTTTAGAAGTTGAGCGCAATTTGCTAAGAAAAGAATTGCGTCGCTTTGTTGAGTTTGCCGATTTAGCTGACAATGCAGGTGAAGCTAGGATGAAATTACTCGCTTTACAAAAGCGATACGATTTATTGGATATTTAACCTCTGATTACACAAAGACACCAAAAAAAACTTTGTATTTAATGTTTTGGGAAACGATTTTTCTACTTAAGATAAATTTTTATTAAAAAGTTAAAAAAATCGATAAAAACAGGGGTAGATATGAAATAATAGGTAGAAGATGAGTTTCATCATAATGGGGTAGTAGCAAAATTTTTAAAACTGCTACTACCCCATTATGATGACAGTTATATAGTTATCTTTAATAATATCAGCAAACAGTCCAAAAATAAAGCAATTTATTTCAAAAAAACTAAAATTTTCTTGGCTTTTCTCGCTGAAAGTAAAGATAACGGTAAGAGTACCTTTAAGGCTACGCTTACACGAGTACAGACGGTTAAAATAGATAAAAAATCTATTTTAAAACCGAGATGACAAAAGAGCCGAATATCGATGATGTTCAGGAGCCAATTATCAATGCTCCTGAGGAAGTGCGGCAAATAATTGAGCGGGTATGGCATTTAGAAAAAAGCAGACTGGATAAGAAAAGTCTCAGCCATATTAATGATGATATATTGGCAATAGTGAAGGAAGCGGTGCAATGAAGCTGACTTCAATCAAGCTGTGTAACTTTCGCTCTTTTTATGGCAAGACACCAGAAATCATCTTAGCAGTTGGTGATGCTCATAATACGACCATTATTCATGGTAATAATGGCGCGGGAAAAACCAGTCTGCTGAATGGATTTACATGGGTGCTGTATGAGAAATTTAGTGCAGCATTTGCCTCAGTTGAGCAGTTAGTTAATAAGCGAGCGATCGCTGAAGCTCAAATCGGGCAAGCTGTAGAATGTTGGGTAGAAATAGGTTGGGAACATGATAGCAAACGCTACAACGTCAAACGTCAGTGTCGGGTTTATAAAAATGCAACTGATATTGATGTTGGTAAGACAAAATTATTAATGCAAGTATCTGGTGATGATGGACGCTGGTATTTTCCACTCCAACAACCAGAAGATATCATAAATCAGATTTTACCAAGTAGTTTACATCAATATTTCTTGTTTGATGGCGAACGCATTGAGCAAATAGTGCGTTCCGATAAAAAAGCAGAAATTGCGGAAGCGACAAAGATGCTTTTGGGGGTGGAAGTAATAAATCGTTCAATCAAGCATTTGGGGGAAGCAAAGAAAACTTTAGATAATGAATTAAAAGTCATCGGTGATTCAGAAACGAAACAGCTTTTAAGACAGCAAGAAAAGCTAGAGCGGGAAATTGAGCGCATCACCAAGCGACAAACGGAAATAAAACAAGAATTAGAGTATCAAGAAACCTTTAAAAAAGAGACAAGTAGCCGTTTGCGAGAACTCAGCGCTGCTAGAGAAATTCAAGAAAGACGACAAGAGTTAGAAAACCAGAAAAAAGCAAACCAAGAAAATCTCAAACAAACCAGAGAAGCACTGAAAAAAGTTATTTCCACACGCGGTTATACGGTGTTGCTATCGGAAACTACAAGCCAGTTTCGGACTATTATCGAAGATTTAAAACAGCGCGGTCAATTAACTTCGGGAATTTCGCGGGAGTTTGTTACCGACTTACTCAACTCTAAACGCTGTATTTGTGGTGCAGAATTACACGACGGAACTCATCGACATGAGAATGTGAGAAAGTTGCTCGATAAAGCTGGTTCTTCAGCGGTGGAAGAAACAGCTTTCCGCATGAGTGCTCAAGTAGATGAAATTGACAAGCAAGCAGTCGCGTTTTGGGAAGAAGTTGATAAAGAACAAGCCAGAATTAATCAGCTAAGACAAACTATATCTCAAGTTGAAGGAGAGTTAGATAACATTCAAGAACGCTTGCGAAAAGATCCAAGTGAAGAAATTCGCAGTTTACAAAAGCGGTTAGATGAAATTGAAGACAAAATCAGAGAGTTAACCTTAGAGCAAGGTGCAAATCAGCAGCAAATTGCTAATTTGAAAGTGGAAATTGAAGGCTTGAATAAGCAAGTTGCTAAACAGAAGCTGAATGAGGATAAGCAAAGACTAGCACAACGACGTATTGCTGCTACCCAAGATGCAATTGAGCGATTAACAGAAGTTAAGTTTCGTCAAGAAAATCACTTTCGCTTGCAACTTGAAAAGCGAGTAAAAGAAATATTCAGTGAAATTTCTTTTACACCTTACATTCCCAAAATTAGCGATAAATATGAATTGACGCTAGTGGAAAATACAACAGGTATCGAAGCATCAGTTGCAGCTTCCACAGGCGAAAATCAAATTCTCAGTTTATCTTTTATTGGCAGCATTATTGACAAGGTAAGGGAATGGAGTGAAAGAAAAATGTTGATGATGCCAGATAGTAATACGTTTCCGATAGTGATGGATTCGCCTTTTGGTAGTTTAGATAATAACTATCGGCGACAAATTGCGAAAACTATTCCTCAATTAGCAAATCAGTTGATTGTGTTGGTAACTAAGACGCAATGGCGAGGTGAAGTTGAGGAGGAAATGGGTGAGAGAATAGGGAGGGAATATGTGTTGGTTTACTATTCTTCTAAACCTGATTGCGAACAAGATTATATAGAGTTGAGTGGGGAAAGATATCCCTTAGTTAGGCAAAGTCCGAATGAATTTGAGTATACGGAAATTATTGAGGTTGAACGTGGGGGTTAATTATTCTTTGCGCCTCTGCGGCTTTGCGTGAGATTATTCTATGCGCTTAGTGTATTTTCTCACAAAAACGTAGACGCGCAAGCGGCTTGCCGCAGGCTACCGCAGAGGCGCAAAGGATACAGAGAGAAGGATGTGCGATGTCTCACGACAAGCCTTACGGCTATGCATTTGTTAAATTTAAATTATCTCAAATTAATCTGAGGTATTTTATGAGTATAAAAGCTGAAGCAACTATTGAAGATTTGTACCGAGTACCTGACAATTGTAAGGCGGAAATTGTAAATGGAAAACTGCTGCTGATGTCTCCAACTGGATTTTTACCAGGACGTGCAGGAGGCGAAATTTATGCTAGTCTGCGCGATTATGAACGTCTGACAAAGAGTGGTTATGCTTTACCGGATAATGTTGGTTTTGTTGTGAATCTTCCTAATCGTCGTTCTTTAAGTCCTGATGCAGCATTTTACATCGGCAAATCTACAGGTGGGAAGTTCCTCAATGGTGCACCTGTTTTTGCCGCTGAGGTGAGAAGTGAAAATGATTATGGTGATACAGCAGAAAAAGATATGGCTGCAAAGCGTCTTGATTACTTTGCTGCGGGTACGTTAGTTGTGTGGGATGTAGATGTACTTAAGGAAGAAGTTGTTAGGGTATATTGTGCAAGTAATCCCGAACAACCTCAAGTCTATCGTCGTGGTGAAGTAGCGCAAGCTGAACCCGCAGTACCGGGATGGTCAATGCCGGTGGATAATTTGTTTATGATGTGATGCGTTCACGAAGTGACTCCGCAGGAGTATCGCGCTTATTTTTCCGAAAAACGAACAGCTAAGACAACAGAAGAAAGTGCGTTTACGGAGTGACTCTGTAAGAGTATGGCGTTTAGGTTTTTGCTTACAATTGCAACGTAGTATATATCAATATTATGGCTGAAACTGGCAGAATCAGGGTTGCTAAAGATAAAGCTGAATTGGTGAAGGCTTTAATCTCAGCTGATGGTGCAATGGGTCCTTTTCAGACTTTTGCTGATGCGATCGTTTTTGCCGCTGCTTTGGGTGCGAAGCATAATAAGCGAGTTCCTTTAGGCGAAATATCTAAAAGAGAACCATCGCCAATTGGACAGGAAGTTTTTGTTTCCAGAGGATACGATTTAGTAATCAAGTTACTGGCAATTACTGGAACTAAAGATATTAAAATTATCTCTTCTGATGAGTATGAACATGAAAATGAACGTCTTCGCGTATTTGAAGAATATGTTAATGGTGGGCTGGAAATATTACAAGTAGAATTTAGGGGCGCAGTAGACTATTCAGAACGAGTTTTATTACTTTTAAGCATAGAAAGAGATAATCAAGAACTAAAAGAAGATGAATTTGACCTCCGGAAGTTTTTAAATGGTCAATAAAAAATTAATAAATAATGAGTAAAAGCACAAAAAATTTAGAATATTATGCTTCCTTATTTTGTCAAGCCAAAAGAGGACAAATTACTTACAATAAATATAAGGAGTATTCTCCTTATAAGCCTATCTTTCTTTTATCGATTATTGAGCTACTTGAAAATCAACAGATATTGAAAAATGAAATTCATACTAATAAGCCTGAGTATGAAGATCTAAAACAGATATTTAAAAAATACCAAAGAATTTTAGTAGGAGAATTTAAAGGTCAAAAATCTGCTTTTCATCAGCCTTTTGAGAATTTGATAAATGATAAATATAAAGAAACAGGAGAGCAATTTTGGCATTTAGAACTTAAACAAGAATCACCAAAATTTGAAGATATTAGGACTTACGCAAGCGTCACAATATAAGGTCAACTGGCACATATATTTCAATTTGCCGTAAATGCTTGTAAGCATTGATTTATAAACCTTAGAGCCATATTAATTCTATGTGACAGTTTTCAGATAAATGTGCCAGTTGCGTAAGTCCTGGATATAAAAGATGCTGAGGGTAGAAATAGAATCAAAAGTGAGACAAAACTTAAACAGCTAGTAGAATATGGAAGATTTGATGATGAACTTTGGGAGATTCTACAGGATACACAATCGAGGAATTACTTAGTTAATGTACTTATGGATACCTTTTTTTTTGATGAAACCAATACCCAAATAGATGATACTTTAAATACATTTGATTTAGATGCTCAAAAGCAAAATCAAGAGGTGACTGAGCCTAAAAACAGTGAAAAAAAATATAGTCAAAGAAAATATGTCGTAATAGACTCACTTTTTCGCCGCTCAATTATTCACATATATGAATATCAATGCGCTGTTTGCAGGCTCAAATTCAATATCAAACCTGTTGATATACGAAGCTACATAAATATTGTCGATGCTGCTCACATCAAGCCACTTTCAGTAAGTTCCAATAACCAATTAAGTAACGGAATATCACTTTGTAAAAATCATCATTGGGCGTTTGATAATGGCTGTTTTGGCATAGATGATAAAAATTATTCAATTATAGTCTCCAATAAGTTTTCTGAGGAATGCCTGACGACAGTAGAAAGTTTGAAGATAATACCAATGAAGAGTTATCAGGGGCAGAAAATATTTTTACCAATTAAAGAAAAATATCGCCCCAATCCTGAGGCACTTATCTGGCATAGAAAGAAACATCGTATATAATAAAAACGTTTACACCAGAGAGCTTCATCTTAGGTTTGGCAGTCAGAGAGTAGGTGGAAGTCCTACTTCCTTTGGTTCAACAAACTTACCATCAAAACTGATAGTTTTATTTTCCACAGTTCTCGCATTCGCTAAAGCTTTGCGAAGTTCTGCACGCTCCATCTGATCTGTGATTCCACCTAAAATATATATTAATAACTTTGCTGCCAAATCCCTTCCCGCAACCTGCACCCGTTTTTTATTTGGGTCATACAAAACCCCATACCAGAGAGATTGCGGATAGTCCATACCACTAAATCCTCCCTTTTGGTCGAACCTGCGAAGCTTCTTAAATATGTCTTCAAGTAATAACCCTTTGCGAAAAACCAAAATTCCTAAAGCTTGCGCCATCGCTACTTGTCCCACAGGACGAAAAAGCATATTTCCTTCACCCCCATCCTTCTCAAAGCTGAATCGTCGCAAAGGTGGTGTATCCTCTTCTTCTAGAAGCTGATAGCTGGGAAGACTCGCTAAATAATCAAATAGCTTCTCAAACTCTTTGATTCCCTCTTGAAGTTCATCATCCTCTGGACGCATGGGAATTAAACCTTTATCCAAGGGTTTCCACAAAGGGAACTTTTGCCCCAAATATCGCCCAGACATATCTTGTAGAGCTTGCAGCGTCGTTAAAACTGTTGATTTCGATGCCACTGTTGCACTATCCCAATTAACGCGAGGTTTGCGATCGCGCTTTTGTTCAAAAAGTGAATGCGTTACAGCGATTTTTCTCGCAACAATCGAAAAACCGTCATCCTCATTTAACTGCGCCAACTGACCTTTTGTTAAAGGTGCAGCCATCAAGTTAACATGAACAAAAATGGATCTCACCCGTCGTCTTGCTTGTTCGCGAGTTTCTCCAGCAGCGATTGCACAAATAAATTCAATCCCAATCTTTTCTGTGGGCAAGTTTTGCAGATAAGCTGGGTCTACATGATACTGTTCTATCAAGTCAGATAACGTTATAAAAGTATCATCAGCGGTTTTATCTTTTTTGTAACGCTGGAGTTTGCGAGTTTTAATCAACTCCATCAACCCCTGTACCCCCATCAGTCGATGCTGACCATCTAGTGCATAAATGGTTACATCCTCTTCAGAAACGTTGAGTAAACCGACTTTGCCATCTTTATCTAATGGGGTAAAATCAATAGTCGATTTTGTCGCGCTTCCTTGTTTATTCCACTCAGCAGCTTTCGGATTGTCCACCCAAGGTTGGTTAATCACGACCAAAACAGGGGGAAACTTATGATTAGTCCTTGCTGCTAGATACTGCGCTAGGGGTAGTTGACGTGACCAATCAAGAGGACGTTGGCGAATTTCTTCAATACTATCCGCGTCAATCTCCACATTATCGGTTTCAGAATTATACTTTTTCTGAAGCAACGGTAAAGAAGACGCAAAACGAACCCGACCAGCAAACCACTCTAATGTGACAGAACCCACATAAGCTTCAGTTCCACCCATCTCTGTTTTCTGGACGAGGATTTGATCCTTTTTCCCCAGGAATTTCTCTAGCAATAAAGCCAGTACCTGTTTATCCTTGTTTTCCCTTGATAGATACTCGCTTGCAATGTCAGTCATGATAATTTTTGAAAACGTAAAAGTTAATACAAATTAGTTTTGTATAAAATTCGCTGGTGGATAGACAACTTTTTAAAAACTTTACGTTAGGTTCTACAATACAAAGGTTGATGAGTGTAACAGAGATAAAAAGGGTAACTAATGCCCGTGTCTATACAGGGAAGGAGAAATGGCTACAGCACAACCAGAAAAGAAAACTCAGCAAGTGCGTACAGTTGCAGAGTTAGTAGATTATATCGAAGCCCTGACACAAGAAATACAAGAATTATACACTCTGGATGCCATTCCTTGGGTAGTTGGATACTCCGGTGGTAAAGATTCGACAGCAACTTTGCAGCTGATCTGGAATGCCATTGCTAAACTCCCACCCTCCAAACGAATTAAGACCATTCATGTTATTACAACAGATACGCTGGTAGAAAATCCTATAGTCTCAAATTGGGTACGCAAGTCGTTAGAGCGGATGAAGGTGGCAGCTCAAGAGCAAGGAATGCCTGTAGAACCTCATCTACTCTATCCCGATATCAAAGACACTTTTTGGGTAAACCTGATTGGTAAAGGCTACCCAGCACCGCGTCATAGATTTAGATGGTGTACTGAACGTCTCAAAATTTACCCTTCTAACCACTTTGTCCGTGATGTAGTTAGAGTTAACGGAGAAGTAATTCTTCTTTTGGGTACACGCAAGGCTGAAAGCATTAAACGTGCCGCTTCAATGGAAAAACATCAACTAGGTAGCTTACAGGATCGTCTCAATCCTAATTCAAGTTCACCTCAATCTCTACTTTATAATAGTCCTAGTTTGCCCAATTCTCTGATTTACAGTCCTATTGAAGACTGGCGTACTGATGAAGTTTGGCTATACCTAAATCAGTGGCAAAATCCTTGGGAACATAGCAATAAAGATTTATTCAGTATGTATCGAGGTGCGACAGCAGACAACGAATGCCCTCTTGTAGTAGATACATCTACCCCCAGTTGTGGAGATTCGCGCTTTGGTTGCTGGGTTTGCACAATGGTTAATAAAGATAAATCAATGGAGGCGATGATCCAGAATGATGAAGAAAAAGAATGGATGCAGCCTCTACTTGATATCCGCAATGAATTAGATATTAAAGATGATCGGGACAAAAGAGATTTTCGACGAATTTGGGGTAACGTGCAACTTTTTGACCGCAATGTAGATGGTGAAATATCAGTTGAACCAATACCCGGTCCCTATACCAAATATTGGCGGGAACATTGGGTAAGACGAGTGTTAGAAGCGCAAACACAAATGCGTCGCACAGCACCAGAAAATATGCGTGACATTACCCTAATTACCCCAGAAGAACTAAGCGAAATTCGTCGTATCTGGCTAGAAGAAAAGCACGAATTTGATGATAGTTTACCCCGCATTTATATGGAAGTGACTGGTGAAGTTTTCTCTGACCCCCGTCCTAGTGCTGGCTATAGTCTACTCGGTAGCGATGAATGGGCTGTGTTAGAAGAAATTTGTGAAGGTGATGGAATGCATTTAGAATTAATGGCGAAGCTGTTAGACACAGAACGTCAATATCGCAAAATGTCGCGTCGCGTGGGAATATACGACAAATTAGAGAAATGTTTTGACACTAGTTCACGTTCTCCAGAGCAAGCGATAAAAAATGCTCATTACAAACGAGATTTAAAAACCGCAGCCGGTTCCGGTGATGTAGAAAAGGTGAAGCAGCTAACTTTGGGAGATGTTGCGTTAACAGATGAAGCACAACCGAAAACTTGGGGGAGTATGAAATTTCAAAAGAAAAAGGGCGAATAGAGTTAGACTGTTGCTAAATTAAGAGCGGATATTCGTAGTCAGCACTTTAGTGCTCTAAATCCAAAAAAATCATTATTCTTTAAAAGAAAATAAGCGTTAAAACGCTTCCTACGAAAGATATTAATTCTCCAGTGGATAGAATTTTTCATAAAATATTTCGGAAAATGAAATTTATTGAACTCGTATTACAAAACTTTGGTCCCTACTGTGGAAAACAAGTCATCAATCTTAATCCAGAAATTTATGAAGAAAATTCTCGTCCCATCATCCTTTTAGGTGGGATGAATGGTGGAGGAAAAACAACGCTAATGGATGCGATTCGTCTCGCACTTTATGGACATCGCGCTCAATGTTCTACTCGTGGTAATCTTAGCTATAGTGATTTTCTTACTCAATGCGTTAACAGTCACAGCGATCCAGTTGATAAAACCCGGATTGAATTAGTTTTTGAACATATTGAAAATGACAAACCAGTAAAATACCGCGTTGTGCGGACTTGGGGAAGAAATCTTAAAGATGGTAAAGATGATTTAGGAGTTTTTGGTGAAGATGATAAAACATGGGGTATTGATGCTTTAGCTAACACTTGGGATGATTACATCGAAAATCTATTACCTTTAGGAATTTCTAACTTATTTCTCTTTGACGGAGAACAAGTTAAGGAACTCGCAGAACAAGAAATACCTCCACCGATTGTAGTTGATGCAATTAGCGGACTTTTAGGACTAGAACTAGCTGAACGTCTAGCAGTTGATTTGGAAATATTAGTCAATCGCAAACGCAAAGAAATTGCTGATATTAAATATTTAGCAAATTTAGAGGAAATTGAAAATAGGCTAAAAGAGCAACAAAAAGAGTACGATGCAGAAACGCTAAATTTAGCATCTTTACAAGAAAAGTTAAAAGAAGTTGAACTTCGTCAGCAAGAAGTTGTTGATAAATTTATTTCTGAGGGTGGTAAAATCGCTGGAGAACGCAGTCAGTTAGAGAAGCAGAAGTCAGAAATAACTGCGTCAGCCGAGAAAACACGTCAATTAATGTGTGAATTAGCGGCTAATATTTTACCTTTGGCTTTAATTGAACCTTTGCTGAATCAGATTTACACCCAAGGAGAAAAAGAACTTCATATTCAACAAGCTGCATTAGCACATGATTTATTAGTTGCGCGAGATAAACGATTACTCGATTTGATTCACAATTTGGCTTTGGGTGATGAAAAAGTTGATAAAATTAAACATTTCATCAATAAAGAAAATCAATCTTTAGAAAAAGCTACAACAGAACAGCCTTGGTTATTAACTGATAGCGAAACACTGCATCAGTTAGATAATATTATTCATCATCACTTGCGATCAGCAAAAAATAATGCCGAAGATAAACTCAATATATTACAAACAAAAGAAGAAGAAATTATCACTTTAGAAAGACAAATTCAAACTGCTGCATCACCAGAAGATTATCAAAGATTAGTTGATGATTTGCAACAAGCACAACAGCAAGTTGCTGAAGCTAAAGCAAGTTGGGAAATAACAAAACGCCGTTTGGATGAGTTAGATATAAATATTCGCAATACTAAAAAAGAGCTAGAAAACTATACTGAAAAAAATATCGATCGCCAAAATAAAGAGCATATTATTTCTTCAGCCGCTAAAGTTCAAGATACACTCAAGCTTTTCCGCGAAAAATTAACTTTGCGAAAGCTAAATAAACTAGAAGTTGAAGTTACAGAATGCTTCCGCTATCTTCTGCACAAATCTGATTTAGTGCATCGCGTCGCTATCGATACCAACACCTTCAGCCTTTCCCTTTATGACTTGCAAGGGAAACCAGTTCCCAAACATCGTCTTTCCGCAGGGGAAAAACAACTTTTAGCGATCGCCTTTCTTTGGGGTTTAGCGCGAGTCTCCGGACGACGCTTACCAGTCGCCATCGATACACCGCTAGGCAGACTTGATTCTTCTCACCGTGGTAACTTAGTAGAACGCTACTTTCCCTCAGCCAGCCATCAAGTAATTTTGTTATCTACAGATACTGAGATAGGCAAAAACGAAGTTGAAACACTTCATAAAAATGAAGCGATCGCCCGCGAATATCTCCTCAAATACGACTCCTCCACCCGGCAAACAACCATACAACCAGGCTATTTTTGGTAATGGGGCATTGGGCATGGGGGAGCCAGTGCCGTGCGGGGGTGGAGGAGTTTGAGGCATAGCCGCGTCATGGGGCATTGGTAATAATTCTTTTCCTTTCCCCTTTCCCCTTTCCCCTTTCCCCTTTCCCCTTTCCCCCTCCCCAACATTATGGAAACATCAATTGAACGCATTAAACTTTCCCAAACCGCAAAAGATCAACTTCTCAAACTAAGACGCAACACCAAAATCGACCAATGGAATATCTTATGCCGTTGGGCGTTTTGTCGTTCCCTCGCTGAACCAACCATCCCCTCCCCCGTACCAATTCCCCAAGATAGCAACGTGGAAATGACTTGGCGCGTCTTTGGCGGTGAAATGTCTGATATTCTCCTACTTGCCCTCAAACAACGTTGCTACAACGATAATTTAGGTACTGACAAAGAAACCCTCGTAACACAATTTCGCCTGCATTTACATCGTGGTATCGGTTACTTAGCAGGCGATTCAAATATCAAGAAGATTGAAGATTTGATAGAAGTGGCTATTAAAAAGATATAAGGATTATTAAACCACAGAAAACAGGAAAAGGGGATTTTAAAGAGGGGAAAAGGGGAAAGGGGAAAGGGAAAACCAATGCCCAATGCCCAATGACGCGGCTATGCCTCAACGGAGGAGACCTCCGCACGGCACTGGCTCCCCAATGCCCAATGCCCCATGCCCAATTCCCTACTTTCTGTGTGCATCTATGGTTATTTTTAATATCTTTATGTCACATTACTTAGAAATCGAACGTCACAGAGCCGCGATTTTTCGCACTGACATATCTCGCCCTGTGCGATTGGCAATAGAATGGGCAATTTTAACTAATGATACCACCTTTTTTGACTACGGTTGCGGACATGGTGGGGATGTACAGCGAGTAGCAAATTTAGGCTACACCAGTGCAGGCTGGGACCCTTACTATTATCCAGACATACCACTCACCGCCGCAGATGTCGTCAACTTGGGCTACGTCCTCAACGTGATTGAAAAGCCAGAGGAACGGCGTGAGGCACTTTGCAAAGCCTGGGAACTTACCCGGCAAGTTTTAATTGTCGCGGCTCAAGTGCTGATTAATGCTCCCAGCAACGCTCAATTAGCTTACGGTGATGGTATCGTCACTCGTCGCAATACATTTCAGAAATATTACGACCAACAAGAACTCAAAAGTTACATTGATGAAGCGCTAAATACAGATGCAGTACCCGTGGCGCTAGGCATCTATTTTGTTTTTAGAGATGAGGCTCAAAAAGAAAGCTACAAAGCCATCCGCTTTTTTTCTAGCAATTCTACGCCGAGAGTCCGCATCCCGACAAAGCGCTTTGAGGACTATAAAGAAAAGTTGCAACCACTGATGCAATTTTATACGCGCCGTGGCAGACTGCCGATGAAAGGTGAATTAGAAAATGAACAAGAATTACTGATTGAGTTTGGTAACTTTCGCCGTGCCTTTGCGGTGATTTTACAAGCAACTGACGAAGCCGAATGGGATGCGATCGCCTATCGTCGTTCTCTTGATATCCAAGTTTATCTTGCTTTGACCCATTTCGATCAACGCCCATCTTTCTCTAAGCTAGCGCCAGAAATGCGCCACGACATCAAAGCCTTTTTCGGTAGCTACGAAGAAGCATGTCAAGTCGCTGACAGCAAGCTTTTCAGCTTAGGTCAACCAGAAGTTATTCAAACAGCTTGCGAAAAAAGCAAAATCGGTAAACACACTCGCAGCGCTCTTTACGTTCACGTTTCTGCACTTTCCGCACTCGATCCGATACTTAGAATTTACGAAGGCTGCGCTAGTCGTACTGTCGGACGTGTAGATCAAGCCACATTGATAAAATACTGCACAGATAAACAGCAAATTTGCTACCTGTTTTACCCAGAATTCGACACAGACCCCCATCCAGCGTTACAAGCCAGTATAATTATTGACTTTAAAACTTTAAAGATAACCCACCGAGACTATCAAAGTAGAGTAAATCCGCCGATTCTCCACCGCAAAGAAACGTTTGTTAATTCTAACTATCCTATGTTCGCAGAATTTGCTAAACTCACTCAACAAGAACAAGAATTAGGATTGCTCAAAGGCAAAAGCGACATCGGTACCCGTAAAGGTTGGGAAAAATGCCTTGCCGCACACGAAGTAGAAATTAGAGGGCATCAAATTTACCAAGTTAATGAAACTTAAGGAACTAGGTATCTTAAAGGGGCATCCTTTATTCGTCTATCTTCCCTGATAAGAGGACAATTTGTCTGGAAACTATAATGTGATATCGGTTTTCATGTGAATACATTCTTTGATGCCTTTTTCATGATAAACAAGCAATTGAGAGTGAGACTTCAATCAACAGCTAAAACTGCATTAATCACATTGAAATAAGCCTATTTCAATTAAGAAAGTCAGACTCAGACTAATCTCATCCTCAAAAAAGATGGTGGAAAAAGTCAGGTGTAAGCGATCGCCTTTATTTCTGCTTCCGGCATATTGGCATGAAATTATACAACAGGTATGGCAAGATAACTAAAATTTACTGAGGTGAGGATGAATCTGGAAATAATGAAAGAAATTAAAGGACTGGGACAAGTTTTTGTTAGCCACAAAATGGCGGCTTTATTATTACTAGGCTTGGCATCCGGTTTGCCTTTACATTTAATCGGTGATACCTTAAAAGCCTGGATGACGGTGGAAAAAGTGGATTTGGCGGCTATTGGCTGGTTTGGTCTTGCGAGTTTGCCTTATTCATTAAAGTTTCTTTGGGCACCTTTTGTGGATAGGTTCACCCTACCATTTTTAGGAAGACGCCGGGGTTGGTTGCTGTTGACGCAGATTGCATTGATGATTGCGATCGCCCTTATGGGTTTTCAACAACCCAAACAAGCATTACAATTTCTTGCCATCAACGCTATTATCATCGCTTTTATTAGTGCTACTCAAGATATCGCTGGTGATGCTTACCGCACCGACGTTTTAACACCATTAGAAATGGGTGCTGGTGCAGCGATTTGGATTTTAGGTTATCGAATTGGCTTGCTAGTAGCAGGTGCATTGGCTTTCATACTTGCCGATCGCTTACCTTGGTCGTCAGTTTATTTAATCATGGCTGGTACGATGGCGATCGGTATTTTTGCGACCTTATTCGCACCAGAACCAAAAGAAATTAGCCCTCCTGCTTCCTTAGCCGAAGCGGTATTTTTACCCTTTGGAGAATTTTTTCAGCGCAAAGGTGTTATCCGGGGCTTGTTGATTTTATTATTTATTACCCTATATAAATTGGGCGATGCTTTACTAAGTAATATGACCACACCCTTTTTGCTGCAAACCGGTTTTACCAAAACTGATATTGGGGCAATTAAGTTAGGAATGGGATTAATCGCTACTATTGTTGGTGCTTTGGCAGGTGGTTCAATTTTAAGCAGAATTGGCATAAATCGCTCACTTTGGGTATTTGGCATTCTGCAAGCTGTAAGTAATTTAGCTTACTTTTGTTTGGCATACCTTGGCAAAAATTACCAAGTAATGGTGTTAGCTATCAACATTGAACAGTTTTGTGGCGGGTTAGGAACAGCCGCGTTTGTTGCCTTTTTGATGAGTCTTTGTAATCAGCGCTTTTCTGCAACTCAGTATGCTTTACTCTCTAGCTTAATGGCAGTCAGCCGTGATATTCTATCTGCTCCGGGTGGTGCGATCGCTGAAGTTACAGGTTGGTCTACATTTTTCTTAATTACTATTGTCGCCGCTGTGCCAGGACTACTTCTGTTACCAGTGTTTGCCCCTTGGAATTCTCCAATAGAAGCAATGCCAAGACCAGGACTCGATCTAGAAAATGAGGATTTATGGGAAACCAAGTAGTCGTTTTTGTCGGCACATTTATTCTCTTCGTTACGGGTTTATTACTTGGCTACGTTCTGTCTCAGTTAGTTTTAGGCTTTTTGCCTTTTAACTTCCTAACTTTCTTAGGAACACTCAGCCTAATCATAATTTTTGCGACACTTTATTACGTTTTATTTTGGCAGTTTCGCCGACACGATTCTGACTCATTCGTGGAAGAGATACCGAATTGGGTTGAGGATAGTGGAGGTAGTCATAACAGAATGAAAAATAGGCTTGTCTCTTTATTATCAGGAGACACCGCTGCCGCCGATCGCTTAATTGAGCAAGCAAAGCAGAATTATCCAGGAATGCCCGAAGATTGGTATTGGGAAAGAGCGATCGCCGATTTGGAACGCGATCGGCGGTAACGCCGCTGCGCTTCGCAATCGGCGCTAACCTTATATCCTATCCCCCAAAAATCGCTAAAATAAATGAGCGCAAACTTTACAAATATTCAGTAAGTTCCTCATAAAAGTCCATTGCAGCTTACAATTCAAACATGGCTATAATTCGTCAATACATCGCCCCCTTGTTGGCTGTACTAGTATTTACCCTTGCCCTAGTAGCAGTCAGTGCCCGCATTTTTTTACCTTCCGATATGGCAGCACCCGCACCTATTGAAGAAGTAGGAGTAAGTCTTTTACCTGTAAATGGTTTCGCATTTACACCACCATTGGCTAATAGCTAATAGCAATTTTGAATTTTGAATTCCTTACTACCTGGGTACAACATTCGCCGTGGTTCAACTTTAGATCGGGCGCTGCTGGTAAAGTTCATGCAGCGAACTTATCAGGATATGTTTCCAGGCGAGGATTTTTCCCACCTAGCGCGAACAGTTGAGCAATACTTCTCCAGCGAAACACCTCTGTGGTGGGTGGATTTTGTCGGAGATGGAGACAACGAGACAACCAGACTTGGAGGAATTTCTCCCCCTGCCCCCCCTGCTCCCGAAGCTTCCCCATCTCCCCCTGCCCCCCTCCCCCCCTCTTCCCCTGCTTCCTCATCTCCCCCTGCCCCCCCTGCTCCCGAAGCTTCCTCATCTCCCCCTGCCCCCCTCCCCCCCTCTTCCCCTGTCGCTTGTCTCTGGGTGGGAAATTCGATAGATCAAGTCAGAGGCGATCGCCATGCTCATATCTTTTTGCTGTATGTTGTGAGCGAACATCGGCGACGCGGTATTGGTAAAGCTTTGATGGAATATGTAGAAAACTGGGCGATGACAAGAGGCGATCGCCAAATTGGTTTGCAAGTCTTTAAGTCAAATCAAGCCGCATTAAATCTTTACAATCAATTAGGTTATGAAACGCAGTCTCTATGGATGGTAAAATCTCTAGATTCTAAGAAAATTTAAAGGCTTTGTTATGGAAGAATGTATAATTTAAGCGATACATATCAGCCTTTGACAAAAAAGCATAAAGGATAAAGGATGAATTTAAGCTTTGCGTTACAACAAACTGATTTATCCCTGGAAAAAAGAAATAAAACCTTTTTGTTTCAATCCTTATGATTTATTAGTGGCGTTAAAACTTCACACTTCATCCTTTAGATGACTTATTAGCATTGGGGGTTGTTTGTTGATCCCGATCAGGGCGGCAAATGAAATAAAATATGTATGACGAAGACGACTTAAGCCTACTCGATGCCGAGGTTGAGCTAGAAAGCCCTCTGGATCAAATAGAGCCGCTAACTGCTGAGTCAGAAGTGGCAAAGCCCGATCCAGATTTGATGCTAGCCCTCCTGGAAAACCCCCAACCGCAGCAACGGATGCTAGCGGCAAGAGCTTTTTGTGACATTGAAGATGCCAGGGCTACCCCGCATCTGATTGGCTTGTTAACTGATACCTGCCCATTAGTGCGGGTGAGTGCCGCTTATGGCATTGGACGCAATCCCAGTCGAGATGCTGTTGAACCTTTAATTGCCCAACTAAACCGCGATTGGAATGGCTATGTACGTAAAGGAGTAGTTTGGGCTTTAGGAAATTGCCGCGATCGCCGTTCTTTAGCACCTTTAGCAGACGCCTTGAGAACCGATATTTCCGCAGTTCGATTATGGGCAGCTAGCGCCTTAGCGCAGATGGCAGAAGTGAGTTATGAGGCAGTTGTCGGGGCGATACCACCACTAATTGAAGCTCTAGTACAAGATCCCATAGCCGCAGTGCGGAGTAACAGCGCTTGGGCGATCGGGCAGTTGTGCCGTGAATTACCTTCTAACGTAGTTTATGCCACCGCCATCGATGCTTTAATTCAGGCTTTTGCCGAAGATACAGATTTAGGAGTGCGAGAAGACTCTAAAGCGTCTCTTTTAGGCGTAGGCGATCCCCGTGGCTTGCAGTTAATTGAAACCCTGGAACAAGAAGGATGGTTTTGATTGGGGCAATGGGCAATGGGCATGGGGCATGGGGGATAGAAAGAGATTTGGCTTTATTCCCATTGCCCATTGCCTTATTCAGTTACGGGCTTAACTAAATTTAGCTCGTAAGGACGTTCCGTATCATCTTCACCCAAATATTCACCATTTTGAATTTCCAGAATAATTAGGGGAATATGTCCCGGATTTTCTACCTGATGCAATGTTGCGGAAGGGACATAAGTTGATTCATTACGATTGAGTAATATTTCCTCATCGCCACAAGTCACCTTTGCTACCCCGGAGACGACAACCCAATGTTCATTACGGTGATAATGAATTTGTGGTTTAATGCTGTGCCTGGGCTTAATTTCAACCCGACTAATTCTGTAGGTTTCTCCCTCTTCTATAACCTCCACATGACCCCAGTAACGTGTACCTGAGTGTGAAGATTCATCAATATTTGACTGGGAAGTATTTTCATTCTGAGTCATAACTAATCTCAACTAAATAAATATCAGTATTTTTTCTTATTCACCATTATCTATTCCCCGTATACTGAATCCGATAAATGCGATTATTCGCTTCTTCGGTCAGTAATAAACTACCGTCAGGTAGGACGAGTAAGCCAACAGGACGCCCCCAAGTAGTAGGTTCAGTTGGGTTTAGGAGAAATCCGGTGAGAAAGTCTTCATAATAGCCAAGCGATCGCCCTTGATTATCAAAAGGGACAAAAACAACTTTGTAACCAGTTCCGCGATCGCGATTCCAAGAACCACGAAAAGCCACAAAAGCACCATTGCGGTATTTTTCTGGAAACGTCTTACCGTCATAAAACTGCAAACCCAATGCTGCTGAATGCGCTTGAAACAAAACATCTGGTGTCCGGGTACGCGCTACGAAATCTGGGCGTTTACTTTTGCCACTCGCCGTTTGACGCGGGTCGAGATTGCTTGGTAAAAAGTATGCATAGGGCCACCCGTAAAATTCCCCTTGCTGGACGCGGGTCAAATAGTCTGGTACTAAATCATCGCCGATACCATCTCGCTCGTTGACAGTCGTATAAAGTTGCTTAGTTACCGGGTGAAAGTCCAGACCGACTGGATTACGCAAGCCAGAAGCAAAAGTCTGTTGCCCAGAACCATCTAAATTCATCACCTGCACAGAAGCCCGTGGAAGCGGTTCTTCATCTACGTTAGTTCCTGAGCCAATCGATACGTATAATTTATTGCTATCAGGTGAAACAACCACATTACGCGTCCAGTGATTGTTGTAACCTTGAGCCGGAAGATCGGCAATTTTCGTACCCGCACCAGAGATTTGCTGTTGTCCTTGAGTGTAGGGAAACCGTAAAACAGCATCAGTATTGCCCAGAAAGAAGGAATTACCTGCAAAAGCCATACCGAAAGGTCGATTGAGTCCATTTGCTGAACTAGCAAACGTTTTTTGCTGATCAGCCACACCATCACCGTTGGTGTCACGCAACAAGCGAATGCGGTTTTGGCGAGTTTCTGTCACCAGCACATCACCATTGGGAGTTAAAGCCAACCAGCGTGGCGCATCTAAATTTTCAGCAAAAACCTTAACTTGAAAGCCTGGGGGTACGCGCAACACCGGGTTTTGCGGAATTGACACAACATTAGGCGACTTGGAAGCGCTTTTAGTTGCGAAAGGTTGCGGTAAATTTTTGACGTTGATGCGGATGGGTGTGGGCGAAAGTGTTTCAGTGCGGACAATATTTGCCGACTGCGAAGAATTCTGCGCTAATTGGGGTGAAGGTGCAGAGGCTGACTTTGTGGGAGCATCTTCATCAGCGCGAGTTTGATCGCAGGCTGCTGCAAACAGTAATAAAGCTAGCAGTACCCAACGCGCAGAAGCTTTCATAACGGCAATTTAAATCATTGTGCACACGTATTTAAATCTAGACTCATGACTTGAAAACTGTCGCCTACCTAAAAGCGGATTTATTGGGCATTGGGCATTGGGGAGCCAGTGCGTTGCGGTGAGTCCACTCGGCGGTGTCGGTTTCCGTCCCGTCGAAGTGGCGAACCCGAAGGGAGGTTCCCTCCGTTGTTCGCGCAGCGTCTCCGACAGGAGAAGCATCTGGCGTCATTGGGCATGGGGCTTTTCCCCTTTCCCCTTTCCTGTTTCCCCTTTCCTGTTTCCCCCTCTTCAAACTCCCCAATTCCTAACGTTTCAACTGCACCCGTTCGCCGTATCGCAATAACCTTTCGATAGTGGCGAGGCGATTTTCCCAGGCTCTAACTTGATAAGGATTATCAATAGCTTCTTGGCGCATCCAAGTGCGGAATTGAGACTGAAAGCGAGTAAGCGTTGCTCTTGCGGCTATTAACTTACTCGGAGAAGGTGCGACAGAAAGCTGATCTAAAGCACTTTGCAAAACTTCTGTTTGGCTGTTAAAACTTGAAAGTGTCGTTTGAGGTAGGCGCAATTGGTCGTTTTGCAAGACAAACTTCCATTCGCGTTGCAGCGCTGTGTAACGCACGGCAGCAGTTTTAAAAGGCTGACGGTGAGGGATCGGTTCACCTTGGCGAATACTACCTTGAGTATTACCAAAGACTTTCTGTAACTCGTTGGTCAGATTCTCTGCGGCAAATAATGCGTAACCGCTAACTGGCAAGTCCCTGATTACCTGAATTTGATCGAATGCGCCAATTACCGGCAAGGAAAGCAGGCGAATTCCCGGCACTAATAAGGTAGAACCTAGTTTTGTAGAAGCAATCCAAGGTTGTGCTAGTCGCTGGAAGCGAGGAGTATCTAAGGCATAAGTCATGGGGACAATTAAATCTATATCTCCCTGTCTTGCCCAAACTTCCCAATGCTGTTGAATTTTCTGAATGCGTTCTAGTTCTGGCAGGGGAAATACGGCAACTGACATAATTAAATTAGGTCGCTTTTGTCGCAACTGTTGTGAAGCTTGGGCGACAAAACTATCAACTTGCTGGGCACGAAATGCCGTCCACTTTTGCCACAAATCCCGTTGAGACGGAGAAATACTAATTGGATCTACACCATTAAGTTGTTGAAACTGCGCTCTGGCAGCTTTACCATAACCGTAAATTCTGCCTGCGGCTGGATCTTGAAAAGGATAGCGAATGTAGTCTAGATGCACCCCATCAACATCATAGCGAGTAACAATTTCTTCATAAAGCTTAAGTAAATACTGACGCAATTCAGGATTAGCTGGGTCGAAAAATGGCTTAGTTTGTCCTGCGGGAATCATGTTACCCCGGTTATCGTAGTTTGCCCAGTCAGGATGAGCCGCTAGCACTGGTCCTGGGTAATTAGCAGCAACGTTGATAATCTCGTTGTGACGCTGGTTGCCAGCAGCAAATGTCCAAACCCAAGCGTGTAATTCCATCTTGCGCTCATGGGCTAATTTCACTGCTGCTGCTAAAGGGTCCCAACCACGGATTAAGGGGTTCTGCTGGGGCGCAACTTGACTAGGGTAAATTGTATAACTAGCGTTTACGGTTTCAAAAAAAACGGTGTTAATACCGGCTTTTGACAGCCGATCAAAAATCTCCGCGAGTCCCTGCTCGTTTCTGGCACGGACAATTGTACCTCTGTCTAACCAGACGGCGCGAATTTCTGGTTGAGCCAATTGGCGATCAACAGGAAACTGCTGCCACAAATTGCCTTTTGCTTGAGTCCATTGCTGACGTGCTTCGGCGTACTTTTGTTGAGCAATTAACTGAGGTAAGTTTTTAGCAATATTTCTAGCTTGTTCGGTGTTAGAAATTGCTACTCCAGGTCTTGTGGATGCTACCTGGGTAGGTTGCGCCTGCTTGACTTGGGGATTGTTGTCAATGGCGTTGGCGGTTAAATTGGCACTGTCAACTCGACCGATGAGATTTTCTAATTCTTGTTGTAAGGCGATCGCATCACTATTACTAATCGGTGCATTTGAGTTGGGGACAACATCTAGACGCACCGCTTGTTCGAGTTGATCGATCGCTTCTTCTGACTTTGGGGGGTTGACATTGGGAATCGGTCTAGGTTGGGGTGCAGTGGCGGTGAGAGGTGCGGGGAAAGAGGCGCGGGGAGTTGAGGAAGTGCGGGGACTGGGGGGAGTGCGAGGAGTGGGGGAAGCGAGGGCGACGGATGTAGAACAGTTTGGCGAACCGCCTTCTACTTTATTTGAGGTATTTGCTGCTTCTTTCACATGACGGTTGACAGCGGCTTTTAACCAAGCAGTATCTAACTCAGGAGATGAAGCTGTATCTACCCCCCAACGCCAGCCAAAAAAGGTGGATCGTTGAGTTGCGACGACGGCGGCGGGATTATCCTTAGAATTCCAAACAGCAGTAGCTTGACTGTTTGCATTATCAGCAACGACAACGCCACCGCGCACTTTGCCAAAAAGTTCGTTTTGGGTTGCCCAATTTTGTAAGTTGTTTTTTGCAGGTTGCAATTGTTGTGCATCATTGAGGCTAAATCCCCAATAACCCCCTAAGAGTGTTTGCAATAACTGTCGCACTCCCGGTGCTGATAAAGTACCTACAGGTCCACTAGCAATTAATCGCCCCCCTTTGCTCATCCATTCTTCTAGAGCGATCGCTTGTGGGGGTGTTAGTGTATCTACATTCGGTAAAAATAATACTTGGCGATCGCCCCAATCTGCCGCACTCCTGACATTTGTCAAGGAAATTACACAATACTTTACCCCGGCTTGTTGCAACCGGTTTGTTATCCCTGTCCACTGATTAGTATTTTCTTGGCTCTGTACTATCGTTAATGTAGGGCTTTGGGTCGCCGCGATCGCAGGCTTGATGTTAAAAAACGTAAAAGGTAAAAAGTAAAAGGTCAAAGGTATTACTAATTTTCTCTTTTTGCTTTTTTCGTTCTTCCTTATTCGTTTTTCTTGATTCCTCACGCTTTGACTCCTCACGCTTATTACTCGACTTTAGACTAATGCATCGTAAATTACCCAGCAATGTGGGTTAAAGAAATTTAAAGCAGCAAATATAAAAACAGCCAAATAAAGCAGATTTTTCGGGATCATCCCAATGAAAGCTGCAATACCCACTCAAGAGTATAGCTATACAAACAAAGCTAGACGAGCGCAGGCTTTGTTTGTGTAGCCTGAGAGCTTTTCACAAAATTGGGATGCTCCCGATTTTGCAGCCTGATTGCGTGGTTTTTTAGTACCTTTTCTTATAAGGGACTTCCAAAGAATAAAATATTCCAAAAAAAACAAAAGACAGCATCTTTATAAGAATGATTATCATTTTAAATAATGGCATAATTTATTTTTTGGAAGTCCCTAATAGGATAGGTGATTTTACGCTCTTTGAGTTTATCTGGTTTTCGGAAATATTGTTGATAAGCTATATTATCGACGCTAAATATTACTTACACTCACAGGAGAATTCCAATGTCTAATGCCGCACAATCAAAGTCAATCGTTGTTCTTCAAGAAGGTTCAACCGGACCAGAAGTAACAGACCTACAGTACATTTTGCAAATTCGCAACTTTACTCCAGATGCACCAGATGGTAAATTTGGTTCGCGCACTAAAGCTGCCGTCATTAAATTTCAGCAGTCCAAAAAGCTGCTTCCAGATGGTATTGTTGGACTCAAAACCTGGGCAGCAATGGAGTACGCTTGGGCGAACGATCAACCTGGAACCTTCTTGAGAGAGGGAGACAGAGGCAAGGCGGTTCAACTGATGCAAGAAGCGATGGTGTCAAAAGGAATGAATCCAGGTGTGCCAGATAGCGTTTTTGGTTCAAAAACGAAAGCTGCTGTGATTGAATTTCAGAAGTATGGTGAACGCGATTCCAACATCGAAGGGGTTGTCGGTCCATTCACTTGGGGCGGCATCTTGGGAGATTAGTTCGCGTATCGACTCAAGCTTAAATCCAATCATACTACGATGCGATCACTGGTTGCATTCATAGCGATCGCTGCTCAAAATCCGCTCCGGGTTGCCAATGTGCTTGCTGAAATATTCAAGTCACACTTCACCCTGACGGAAAACTATGAGAACACTACTGAAAAAATCCACGTTATATCAAGTCCGGTTAATTAGTTATAATTTCCGGATCGGGAGCATCAAGCTCAAAAACCCTCCCCCTTGCTAGAGTGCCCCCTACTCCCCTGCGGACAACCATGATAAGTCTTTAACCAAACATGATATTACTCCTTGCTCTGACAATTTGTGTTTGGGCTAATTTCTCCTTAAGAGCCTATGCTGATTCTACTGCTGGCTTAATTGTCAGTATGAAATGCCAGGGTGGATACAATATCAATCTTTGGAAAAAGCATTCTTCTGTTGATTATATTCTTCAATTAAAGAATCTCTGCCAGCATTACGAACGAATGAGTGAGCAATTTTTTAATGAATACAGGTATTGATTAAATCTTCCACTCCAGCGACTGGTAAGATTTTTGTATTCAGTTTGCGAGCTACTTCCTCAATACTCATATCATCTAAAAATATCAATTCACCATGTTTGAGCATAACTTTTGGTAGCAAAATTCCTTCTCCTAAATCTTGCCCTTGTAAGTTTAAAAGCAAATCATGACCAGTTAGCAACCCGGTAACGCTGATGCTCTGTCCCCAATAATCGCTGTTCAAAGCACGCATATTTACTTCTAAATTCTCTACAGCATTCAATTGCTGTAAAATGGGTTGAAATGCTTTTTCAACTGCATTGCCAACTACCCAAGTCAATTTTCGCGCTTTCGATATTTTTGGTGGTAATAATTTAGCAGCAGCGGTTGCAAACTGCTTGAGAAACAAGCGAATCGAACCTACACCGTTATCAATTTGGGGGTAGTCGCTATATTCAACTTCGCTGGGTAATTCTTCACCAGCAATCAAAAACCACTCATCGGCTAACCAAGCTATATTAGAACCGTATTTTTTGCTAAATTCTTTTTGAAGCGATCGCACTTGCGAAATCACTTCTATCGCTTTTTCTTCAGTTACTGGTATAAGTTCATCTTTCTCTAAACGAAACCGCGTCAAACCCACTGGTACCACTGCTACTGATGCTACCGCAGGCACTTCCCCAGTAGAAAAGGAGGCTAAATCTCGCAATGTTTGTTCTAAATGTTTGCCATCATTTATACCAGGACAAACGACGACTTGAGCATGAATTTGCAATCGTCTTTCTTGAAACCACTTAAGTTGTTGTAATATTTGTCCCGCACGGGGATTTTTCAACAATCTAATTCTAACTTCTGGTTCGGTAGCGTGAACCGAAACATATAACGGAGATAGTCGCATTTGTTCTATGCGCTGCCATTCTCGCTCTGGTAAATTGGTAAGAGTTAAGTATGAGCCATACAAAAAGCTCAAGCGATAATCATCATCTTTAAAATACAAGCTTTCTCGCTTGCCTGGTGGCTGTTGATCGATAAAGCAAAATGGACAGCGGTTATTACACTGAATTAAATTATCAAACAGCGCCGTTTCAAATTCTAATCCTAAATCTTCGTCGTAGTCTTTTTCAATTTCAATATGATGAGTTTTTCCTTTCTCGTCTAAAACTTCTAATTCCAGAACTTCATCAGCGCACAAAAACTGATAGTCAATTAAATCACGGGGACGCGTACCATTGATAGCAACGATCGCATCCCCCGCTGCAAAGCCAATTTCAGCGGCAATGGAATCTGGTAATACCCCAGTAATACGGGCAGGATTAATGGTAGACATGGGTTATAAGTTATGAGTTGTACAGACGCGAAATTTCGCGTCTGTACAGAAGTTATGTTGTCAGCAAAAATATTTTAACTATTTACTCGTCTTAACTCCTCACTCCGCTGCTTTTGTAGAGACGCGATACCCAAGCGTCTCTACAACTGTTATTAACTATTTTTCAAAATTCCAGCAGCGATCGCACTCAAGATTGCTATCCCAAATGCCAAGCGATACCAAATAAACACCCATGTGCTTTGAGTTTTTAGGAAGCGCAACAACCCGGCGATCGCTATATATGAAAATACGCCAGCGGAAATTACCCCAGCGACTAAAGGAACTATCGCAGCAGCACTTAACCCTACTGAGAGAAGATCTTTTAACTCAACTAATCCAGCAAGGGTAATGGCTGGAATCCCTAACAAAAAGGAAAATCTTGCCGCTGTCTCTCTTTCTAATCCCATAAATAGTCCTGCTGTTAAGGTAGAACCAGAACGAGACACCCCAGGAATTAATGATAGAGACTGCGCTAAACCCATCAATAAACCATCTGCCATAGTGACTTTCTCAAAGTCGCGTTGGCGCTTGCCTAATTTTTCCGCTACTCCCAGTAATATTGACATAGCAATAGAGGCAACAGCGATCGCTGATAAGCTTCTGATGGGTGAATTATCAAAATCGGGAATAAGGTTTTTAATCAAAAGTCCAAAGAAGACGATCGGCACTGTTCCCAAGACAATTCCCAAACTTAGGCGAAAGTCAAAGTCATTGTAATCTTTAAGAGCGATCGCTCTTCTCGTCCCTTTGATAATTCGCACCAGATCCTGCCAAAAATACGACACAACGGCAGCGATGCTACCGAGTTGAATTACGGCAGTAAAAGCTACCCCCGGATCACCCCAACCAAGTGCCACGGGGACGACTTTTAAATGTGCTGTACTACTGATAGGTAAGAATTCAGTCATTCCTTGCACAAAGCCTAAAACAATCGCTTGAAAGATATTCATTTGTTGCACCCCGGATGCTGTTGGATTCGGTTGGGTGCTAATAACTTTGAGCGGGAATGCTGCAACCGAGGTGAAAGCGGATACTGCACTTAAAAGAACAAATAATTGACGTTTTGATAGCATCGGATAGTCAAAAATTAAAGGTTAAGAGTCAACAGTCAATAGTCAATAGTGAAAAAACCTGCACTTTGGATTGTTGACTTTGGACGGTTGACTTTGGGCTATTAAGTATTTTTCATAGGACTTACACAAAAACTCTCCCAAATTTTGTGCCGCGCAAGTTGCTACAAGTTTATCGGCAGCGATGCAGCCCAAGCAAAAGAAAATAACGAACAAGAGGGAAAATAACCAAGGCACTGGCTTATGTGTTTAAGAGTGCGGTTCGTTTTTGTATAATTTTGCGCTCATTGCTGTTTCAATAGCGCGATCGCGTTTGCGCCCAGGATTGCTACTACATATGCCAACCCATACTACACAAATATCCATTAACCAGATTCCCATATTACCTGCGTAAACTTACCGAATTATCCAACTTTACGCAGTTGTTGTCCTTGTGTCCGGGTCAGATAATTTTACCCAATTAAAATTAAAGTAAAATAAATATGCCCCCCTAGGGGATTTATTGTTGTGATATCTTAAATAATATAAAGTTAAGTAAACAATATTAAAAACTTTGATTAACAATACATTGTCTTCTTACGCGGCTTCTACCCCCGCAATTGACGCATTAGAGACCGAAACGGTGCAAAAAAGCCGAGAGGAGTTAGAGACAGTACTGTCTTTGAGTCCCTCATTTACGGTAATGGTATCGTCTCGCCAAAATTGGTTAGTGTTTACAGCGGCGGTATTTTTAGTATCTGTGCCAGTGTTTATCGAAGCACCATTAGTGCGATCGCTACCTTTATTAAGTTTTGTATTAACAGGATTTTGGGTTTGGCTGAGTTTTAGATTAATGTCAAATTCCGCAACTTATGTTTGGGGAGATTTACTACTAGGGTTCAGCTGGAGTTGGTTAGCCGGTTCAATTTATTGGGGCTGGTTGCGTTGGGAACCGTTATGGCATTTGCCAGTAGAGTCAATCGGGCTACCATTTGCTTGTTGGTGCTTAATGCGGAATTGGGGCAAAGTCGGTAACTGGTTTTATTTTGGTTCTTTACTGGGTACAGCTTTAACCGACGTGTATTTTTACCTGGTAGACTTAATGCCCTATTGGCGGCAAATTATGCGTGTCGAACCAGATTTAGCATCACCAATATTACATAGTGCTGTGGCGCAAGTACAAACACCTTGGGGAGAAACTTGGGCGCTAATTCTCGCCGTAATTTTGTTGAGTGCTGGCGTTTTGCCTTTAATTAAACAGCAACGGCATTGGTACGCTTTTAGTGGAGCCGTGCTGAGTACAATTTTGGTAGATAGCTTATTTCTGCTAGCTGCCGTTGCGTCTTAAACATGAAAAATCTTTAACAAAAGCAGTCATAATATGCGAGTCGTAATCATCACAGGTGGCAGTAGTGGCATCGGACGTGGCATTGCGGAAGGTTTTGTTAAAGAAGATGCTCATGTTGTAATTATTGGACGAAATAAAGAAAAGCTTAAATCTACAGCTCAAGCAATTGGTTTCAATTGCGTGTGGCATCAAGCAGATGTCAGCAAGGGAAACGAAATCACTGAGGTTGTTAGTTCTATTGTTCAGGAATACGGCAATATTGATGTGTTAATCAACACCGCAGGCTTTCCGCGTTGGGTGACAACCAGTACGCCGTTAGACGAAGCCGAACAACTTTGGGATGAGGTGATAAACACTAATCTCAAAGGTACTTTTCTGATGGCAATGGCGGTTGCTCCTCATTTGACCAGACCGGGAGGTTGCATAATTAACATCAGCACTAATGCTGCATTTACGGGAGGAAACCGACCGGGTTATTTAGCCTATGCCTCAGCCAAAGCGGGCGTACATGGATTAACCTATGCTCTTGCACGCGAACTCAGTCCCCAAGGAATTACGGTTAATGCTGTTGCTCCTGGTTACATAGAAAACACCGCTATTACCAACGAGTGGTCTGAAGAAATCGTTCAGTCAATAGTCAAGCAAACCCCTGTAGGTCGATCTGGGAATGTTGGGGATGTTGTGGCAGCTGTTCTATTTTTATCTTCACAAAAAGCCTCATTTATCACGGGTGAAGTGCTGAACGTTAATGGAGGCTTACTTTTTGGGCGTTAAAGCTTTGCTTGATGCGTTTATGCGCTCCCATTCATCGGTGTTCCACCAAGCCAAAAATAATAAGTATTTTTGCTTTCTTCTTTGATAATTTTTAGTAAAAGTACAACCAACGGCAGTAGCAGTAAATATTGTGGATATTAATACGCTGTATATTAGTTTCTGATGACTGCTGTGTTGATTAAGTTATGAGCTTCTCAGACGATGTCTTTTGTCGTTCTGTGACGAATGACGAGCGATCGCGCTCGTGCTCTGAGCTTAAAACTTTTATTTCAGTTTGATGGAGAGGTAAAAAATTGTGAAAAAATTGGTGCGTTTATTAACAGTGTTTAGCTTGTTGCTTGGCTGCTGGGGATGGTTGGGAACAACTCAGATAGCCCAAGCTAGCAATATCAATGGTGTCAGTTTGCAATTTGTGCCAGTTCTTGCAGTTGAGTTCTTTCAACCAACGCAAAATAAGGCAGACCAAAAACTAGCAACAGAATTTGGGAAAAAAGTTGACTTAAATAACACCAACGTGCGAGCTTTTCAGCAATATCCAGGACTGTATCCTACCCTCGCTAGGAAAATCATCGAAAATGCTCCTTACCAGCAGCTAGATGATGTGTTAAACATTCCCGGATTAAGCGATCGCCAAAAACAAATCCTGCAAGCCAACCTAGATCACTTTACCGTGACCGATCAGGAACCTGCCTTCAACGAAGGAGACGATCGCTTTAACAACGGCATCTACAGATAGGGACTAGGGACTGGGGACTGGAGATAAGGAGACAAGGAGACAAGGAGACACAAAGACAAAAAGAGCAATTCTTTTCCTCCCCTCTCCCCCTCTCCCCATCCCCCCATCCCCCCTCTCCCCATCACCCCATCCCCCACTCCCGCATTCCCCACTCCCCCAATCTTGTCCATTGCTAAATATCAACAGCCAATTTGATGTCTTAGTAGTCGGTGCTGGTGCTGCTGGACTATACACGGCGCTTTGTTTGCCAGAGCACTTACAAGTCGGTTTGATTACTAAAGAAACTGTTTCTTTGTCCGCTAGTGATTGGGCACAAGGAGGTATTGCTGCGGCGATCGCTCCGGAAGATTCTGCTTACCTGCACATTGAAGATACTTTACGCGCAGGTGCCGGTTTATGCGATCCAAAAGCAGTGGAATTCCTCGCCGAACACGCCAAAAGTTGTATTCAATCTTTAGTAAATCTGGGAGTAGCTTTTGACCGTCATAATAGCGAGTTAGCTTTAACTTTAGAAGCTGCCCATTCTCGGCATCGGGTTCTTCACGCTGCCGACACTACAGGTAGAGAAGTAACTACCACCCTCACCGCTCAAGTATTGCGACGCCCGAATATTCAAGTAATTCAGCAAGCTTTGGCGCTATCGTTGTGGCTGGAACCCGAAAGCGGAACATGTCAGGGAATTAGTCTGTTTTATCAAGGTAAAATTACCTGGATACGAGCCGACGCAGTAGTTTTGGCAACTGGTGGTGGTGGTCAAGTTTTTGCCCAAACCACTAACCCAGCGGTGAGTACCGGCGATGGAGTAGCGATCGCTTGGCGTGCTGGAGCAATTTTGCGAGACTTGGAATTTGTCCAATTTCACCCGACTGCTTTAACTAAACTTGGTGCCGATCGCTTTCTCATTAGTGAAGCTGTGCGCGGCGAAGGCGCACACTTGGTTGATAATGAAGGACGGCGCTTTGCTTTTGACTACCACCCAGCTGGTGAACTTGCTCCTAGAGATGTCGTCAGTCGAGCCATTTTTAGCCACTTGCAAGCCACTTCTAGCGACCTTGCCACGGCTCATGTATGGTTAGATATGCGTCCCATCCCTCCTGACAAGATTCGTTACCGCTTCCCCAACATTGTTAAAGTTTGTCAGCATTGGGGCATTGATGTCTTCTCGCAACCAATTCCGGTTGCACCAGCTGCTCATTACTGGATGGGTGGTATTCTTACGGATCTGATGAATCAGACAAATATTCCCGGTTTGTATGCGGTGGGGGAAACTGCGAGTACTGGTGTACATGGCGCGAATCGTCTGGCAAGTAATTCCCTGCTCGAATGTATTGTGTTTGGCGCACAGATGGCTAATCTGAAGTCAGAAGTCACAAGTCAGACCGATAAAGGGAAAGAATCTGAATTTACACTTTATCCTTCTGAGTTTATCCTTTCTGAAGGTGAGTGGAATAACGAAGAAGCACAGCTAGAAGAATTACGACAGAAGTTACCGCGTTTAGTGTGGGAAAGTGCTGGTATTTGTCGTCAAGAAGAAAGTTTAAAAAAAGCGATCGCTACTATTGAATCCTGGCAACAAGATTTTGCTACTTTGAAACTGACTCAATTTTTACTTAGATTACGTCCAACACAACCAGCTAGTTTCACTTTACCCGACGTTGAAAGGCAGTTGCGACTCTGGGCAGAAACCCGGAATTTATTAGATGTAGCTTATTTAATTCTTAAAAGTGCTGCTTTTAGAACCGAAAGTCGTGGTGGACACTTCCGTTTAGATCATCCTCAAACCGCTTCTGATTGGCAGGCACATACACTAGTACAAAAACACTACTGGAGCAAAAGTCCGATTATTAGCAATTCACAATTTTTAGTATAGAAGAATGGGCATGAAGTATATAAAAAAACAACTTATCTTTATTTACGCCTGCCTATTTATCAACTTAATATTTAAATTTTGTAAATTATTTATTTCTTAACGTGTGCCAGTACCATGTTGACTATCAGGACTACCATTATTTGGAGGTTCGTAAGTATCGCTACTTAATTGAGAGTTTAAATTTGTACTATTTAATCTCTCCAAATTGCTTTTCTGCACCCTAATACTATCAGCAGCCAAGCTGCTCAAAACTCCTGTTGCCTCGGCAATTTTAGGCATTATCAAGGCAGAGCCTATACAAAATACTACAGTAGTAGCAATTCTCAAACTTGTTTCTATTTGTCTCAGTAAATTCCCTTGCATTTTGATTGATTCCTGTTGTTTAATTATCTTCAATACTCTGATTAATTTTTTCGGTAAATAACTAAATTTTTATTTGCTATGTGTAAATAAAAAGCGATCCCCAGTACGTGACTCCTTCAACTTTAATTATTCTTAATACTTAATAAATATTGTAAAAATCCTACTTTTGACATCAGCCATAAGTTATATATGTATATTTTTGCTCTATTACTTACTTAAAATATTTTTTTGAAAAAATATTATTGAATCTAACGAAAACTCGAAAAAATTGACAAAATTGCCCAAATATATCTAAAAGTGAGCATTTTAAAATAGTGGAGATAAGGGAATTTCCAGGTAAATTTTGCCCAAATTGCAGTTTACTCTTAAGTATTTATTTCTCAAGAGAAGTTAATTTAAAAGATTTTTTAAACAATATTAAGTAAATATACATAAAAATACTTATTGCGCGAACCTATCCCACTAATAAGATTTGTGCTACCAAACTTAAGCTGATTGAGAACTAAAAACGAAAAATCAAGGTTTTCAAGCACATTTTACGAAAAGAAGTAGGGATTTTTAGAATAGTGGGATAGGTTCACCTATTTGGACATGAACGAGCAAACCAGTGCCGTGGCGAAGCAGCGCGGTGAGTCCAGCAAGCTCAGGAGGGTTTCCCGCGTCTTGCTGACTGACCATCAAGAGCAAGCGGTAGCGAAGCGCGTACTCCTTCAGGCACTTACAAGTAATAAAATGTCCAGATCTCAATATTCGCTGCTTACGAATAGACGGCATAGGCTTGCTTTCGACCTAAAGAGTTCAAACAAATTCATATCGGTTTTTACCTAAATGCTTGGCACGATACATCGCAGTATCTGCTTGTTTAAGTAAGGTTTCGCAGTCGTGGCTGTTAATTGGATAGATACTGATGCCAATACTGGCGGAGACTTTGGTAGTATATTTGTCGAAAACAATTGGCTCGGTAATGGTTCTGAGAATTTTTTCGGCGACTCTTGCTGCAACTTTCATACTGGGAATTGCGCGTAAAATGACTGTAAATTCATCGCCACCCAAACGGGAAACGGTATCAGTGCCGCGCAAAGAGTTCTTGAGTCGCTGGGCAATCGTTACCAACAGGCGATCGCCTATATCGTGTCCTAAAGTATCATTAACTTGCTTAAAGCCATCTAAATCAATAAACAGCAGTGCTAGTAACAAATCGTTGTTTTGCGCCCACTCTAGCGACTCCTGAAGTTGTTCGGTGAAATATTTGCGATTGGCTAGACCAGTGAGCGGATCGTGATAGGCAAGATAACGCATCTGGTCTTCTTTGCGTTTTAATTCATTGTTAGAGCGGGATAACTTATCAGCAGTGTCCTTGAGTTGTTCTTCCATCAACTTGCGTTCCGTAATATCGCGGATGACACCAACTAAATAGAAATTACCGGCGGTATCTTTGTGAAGCGATCGCTTAGTAGCAATTAGATGAGTCTTACCAACAGCATCAGTAAATTCTTCTTCATTTTCTTGGGGTTTTTTACTCCAAAGCACTAAATTATCTTGTCGGCGAAAAACATCAGCTTCATGTTTGGGGAAAAAGTCATAATCTGACTTTTCAATTAACATCGTTTTCGGATAACCCAGGAATTGACAATAAGCCTCATTTAAAACAATCCATTGATGTTTTTCATTTTTGACAAAAATTGGGTCAGGAATCGTATTAATCACTTGACGTAAAAATTCTTTAGAGCGTTTTAGCTCTTCTTGCATGTGGGCTATTTGATAAGTCAGCACAACAGCTGAACCGCAAAAGGTTAGCAACCCAGGTAAGATTGGTATCCACCAACCATCAAGAAAAGCAACATAAGCATAACCAGTTAGCAGCAAACAACAAAAAACTATACTTAAGGCACTAATACTAGGGCGTTGTATTCGCTGCCTCGTTGCCACTCCAAAATAAGCCCAGGCGAAAATCCACAACCATTCGACTTCATCAGACCAAACTTTTAGTAAAGGTCTTCCTTCCAGAGCAGCTGTAATTAACTCACTGATAAAATAGGCTTGTAATTCGATGCCAGCTACAGGCTTTACCGCCCCCATCAAACGGCTGGAGTATGGTATTAATACATAATCTGGGAGACTGGGCGCAGTTGAACCAATTAGCACAATCGAATCGCTAATCCAATCTTTTGGCACTTTGTTAGCTAGCACATCTATCAGAGAAACCTGACGAAAAGGGCAGGATTTTACTTCTAAGTTTTTGCAGGCTGGTTTGGGAAAGTTAGATAAAATTTGGTAGCCTCTAGCATCAGCTTCTATATAGGCACCATAATTTGGTTCAAAACGATGAAATACTGCCTTAGCCAACTGTAAATACTTATGATTGCTGGTTGCTTTCTTGGGAGTAATACCCTCGTTCTTTAAATATAGTAAAGCCAGCTTCAATGCAAAACTTTGATGTAATTTACGATTGATGTCGTGCCAATACAACAAGCTCCGACGTACTTTGCCATCACCATCAAATACCACATTATTAAAACCAACTTGATCGCGATCGCTTAGTTCCCGTGGCGCTGAAACAATAGTATTTTTATTATGTCCCAATAGTTCAATGCCTACTAAGTTTGGCATCGACTTATAAGCCTCAACTAGATTATAATGTCCTGGCTCAACTGGCAAATCTCGATATATATCTAAACCAATAGCACGTGGTTTGTGGACTTTTAATTTCTCTAACAGTTCTGCAATCACCCTATCTGGAATAGGCCAAGAACTTACTTGGCGCAAAGAAGCTTCATCAATCGCTACAATAGTTATACGATTTTCTAGCGCTTCATTTGGACGTAAGCGGAAAAATTGATCCAAAGCTGCCCATTCTAAGGATTGCAATAACCCTAAAGACCGCAAAATTAAGATGCAGACTGCAACGCAGAAGGCAGTAATCAATTCCCTGTATTTTCGACTAAGCGGTTCTTTGTGTCTAAAGAATAATTTAACAAAATGCTTGCCTAGCTGCTTACTCATTCCCATTACCTAATTGGGACAAAGATTTTCTCTTTTCTGTAGTTATAAGCTACTTCGTATATATAGTTCACAGACAAGTAATATCAAATCCGGTTAAATGCACGTAGTAAAACTTCTATTTGTTAGCGGCCACCAATGGTAATAAGTTAGACCACGGATTAGGTCGTGGTTATCAGATATCACTTTGCAACGTTGAAATAAAGCC
>JAHHID010000071.1 GCA_019359015.1 Spirirestis rafaelensis WJT71-NPBG6 | reverse complement strand
AGGCTTAAGGATTTTGGAGCTAATTGTGCCACCTCTTCATTCCTTCTTTCTGCTTTTAGTGCTATTTAATGCTTGTGCTTAGTATCTCATACTATGGATATTTTACTTACGCCGTGCTGTACTAGTTACCTCGGTAGATGTATTCTCCGTATTTATCTTTACATCTATTAATATTTCTACACAGAGTTACTTAGTCATAAATTTACTAATAATTTAAATAATAATCATACAATTTTTTACTAAGCATCATTTTTCTTCGCTAAAATAATTTAAACGAAATAATTTATTACAGTATTTATAAATGCGATTAATTATTGTCCTGATTTTGCTGATTGGGTTAACTCTGCTATTGAGTCAGTTAAAACTGAAAAAGATGGAACGCAACAAAAAAGACGCACGTCATAATAAATCTAATTGTGGATGGCTGGAATCAGCTTCTTACATAATAGGAAAATACGAGGATTAAGGATAAAGTAATGGCATTTGGGTGGAATTAGTTAACTCGCATACTTCCACCTTTTGTGGAATTATCAAAGCCAATTCCGCCCATTAATCGCCCAATTTCATCTCGGTTAGTATCTTGTATCGACTTTAGGGGAGAAAGTTGCCCTTTGTAGATTACCCCAATGCGATCGCATAAACCAAACAACTCATCCAAATCTTCCGAAATCACCAACACCGCAGCACCATTATCCCGCATCTCAATCAACGCTTCATGAATACTTGCAGTTGCGTTGACATCCACACCCCAAGTCGGATGCGCTGCAATTAACACTGCTGGATTTTGGTTAATTTCCCGCCCCATGATAAACTTTTGTAAATTCCCACCCGATAAACTCCCGGCAGTCGAATTTACCCCCGCTTGTTTGACATTAAAAGCAGCACAAATTCTCACAGTCCAGTTTTTCAACTTGGGAAAGCGAATCATTCCCCGACGCACAAGTCCTTGCCCGTAAGCCGTCAGCAAAGCATTTTCCTGTAAACTCAAGTTTGGCACTACACCCTTACACAAACGGTCTTCTGGGGCGTATGCTAATCCCAAACGGCGACGTTGAGAAACATCATAACGAGCGATCGGCATCTCACCCAACATAATCATCTCTGCCTGCGGGCAGATGACTTCACCACTCAAAGCTGATAATAATTCTGTTTGTCCGTTGCCAGCAACACCTGCAATCCCCACGATTTCGCCGATGTGAAGTTGCAAATTGATGTGCTGCAACCCCGTACCAAATGGATTTTTCGGTTTTAGACACAAATCCTGAACATGCAAACACATCGGACCTGGTGGTTGATATTGACGTTGTTTGCTGGATGGCACATCAGAACCAATCATCATCCGCGCCAAACTTGCAGGCGTCTCAGCTTGAGGATTACACTCTTGCACAACCGCACCATTCCGCAGCACCGTAGCATGATTGCACAGAGATTGCACCTCTTTTAACTTGTGACTGCTGAATAAAATACTGCAACCAGTAGCAGCAATTTGCCGTAAAATTGCAAACAGCTTTTCTATTTCTTGGGGAGTAAGAACCGCCGTAGGTTCATCTAAAATCAACAACTTCGTAGTTTGAAAAAGACAACGGATAATTTCAACTCGTTGCCTTTCACCCACAGCTAATGTATGAATCGGACGGTCTGGATTAACACTTAAACCATATTCATTAGATAGAATGCGAATTCTTCTATCAACTCTTGATAAATCCCATTTTTCCGTCTTCGGAAGTGCCAAAGCAATATTTTCAGTCACAGTCAAAGTTTCAAACAAAGAAAAGTGCTGAAACACCATACCCACACCAAGCATTCTTGCCTGTGCCGGACTATTAAAATTAACTCGTTGTCCTTCCCAAAAAATTTCTCCTGCATCCGGGCTTACCAACCCGTAAATAATCTTCATCAAAGTACTCTTACCCGCTCCGTTTTCTCCCAACAAAGCATGAGTTTCACCCGGCTGAATCGTCAAATTTATCTGATTATTTGCCAAAGAACCAGCATACGACTTACTAATATTTCTTACCTGTAAACGATAAGCCTCCTTCATCCCTCTTCCTTCTCAATAACGGACGCATCCTTCGCGGTTTGTTTTTTCATTTCGTAGTAAGCGCTTTAATGCTTACTACGACATTTTTAACTTCTCAAGACCTCTCCTTCGGAAGCGTTCCCTCAACACCTTCAACATACCAATTCATAGCCAATTGTCCCTTATCATCCAACACCTTACCCTGTGGAACTCGCACCACACCTTGTTGGTCTTTCACTGGACCATCAAAAGGATGTGCCGCACCCTTAATAAACTCATCACGCTTTGCATTTACCAATTGCTGAACATCACCAGGAATCACCTGATTCATCGGCGAAATATCCACCATTTCTTGACTAATACCATACCAAACTTCTTGACATTTCCAAGTTCCATTGATCACAGACAAAGCTTTATCAGTATAAAACTTGCCCCACTTATTAATTGCTGATGTTAAATGTGATTGAGTTCCAAACTTACTCATATCGGTGTTGTAACCAAAAGCATAAATACCCTTTTCTTCTGCTAGTTGAATCGCAGCAGCCGAGTCAGTATGCTGTGATAAAACATCCGCACCCAAATTTACCAAAGCTTGCGCTGCTTCCCTTTCTTTCGCCGGTTCAAACCAACTTTGCACCCAAATTACTTTAACTTGTGCTTTGGGATTTGTTGCCCGCACTCCTTGAGTGAAAGCACCAATCCCGCGAATTACTTCCGGAATTGGATATGCACCGACAAAACCGATGATATTAGATTTTGTCATCTTGCCGGCAATCATTCCAGTTAAATATCGCGGTTCTTCAAAACGTCCTAAATAAGTGCCGACATTTGCCGCGCGTTTGTATCCGGTACAATGTTCAAAAAAAACTTTCGGAAAGTCTTTTGCAACTTTTATTGTCGGGTTCATGAACCCAAAAGAAGTTGTAAAAATCAACTTGTTTCCGTCTAAAGCCAATTGACGAATTACCCTTTCAGCATCAGCACCTTCGCTGACATTTTCTACAAAGGTAGTTTTCACCTTATTCTGTAAATTAGCCTGCAATTCTCTACGACCTAAATCATGGGCATAAGTCCAGCCAAAATCGTTTACAGGTCCAACATATATAAATCCTACCTTGAGAGCTTCATTTGCCGCTAAAGGCGATGCCGCACTAGACACCTCACCCTGTTGATTGGATTTTCTGCCAGTACAGCCAGCAAAGGTAAAGCCAGCCCCTGATAAAGTCGCATAATGAAGAAACTTACGACGATCCATATTCAAAAAGATTTTTTATTGGTAGCAGCAACAGAAATATACAATCATCTATTTGCTTGATTTTAGCTTTTTGCTGTGATCGGCAACTTACTTAAAAATTGTCATAATAATGATTTAGATTATACTAAATTTTGGTAAGACTGCGATACTAAGTTTTGCAAATTAAATGAGAATTAGATTAATACTGAAAAATAAGCGATCGCCTAGCTCACAACTCAAAAAATGTAGGTAAAGTAAATAACCTTACCTACAAAAAAAGTGGTATCATTACCACTCCTTAGCGGAAAAACAAATATCTACAACCAATCGCTAATAAAAAGATACCGTATAGCTTCTTAATTAATGCACTGCTAATAAACGGTTGATTGGCAAATAGGGCACCAAAGAAATTACCAACTATTAAACCAACTGCAATAAATACAGCATATTTTATATTGACATTACCGTTGCGATAGTAAACAATTGCTGCTAGGATGCCGATTGGCAATATTTGAGCGGCAACTGAAGTGCCAGTAGCAAACTTCTGATCCATACCAATTAGCAAGACCATTGCTGGCACCATAATTGCACCGCCACCGATACCAAACATACCGCCAGCAACGCCAGCTACTAAACCAATTAGCAGCATTTGAATGATTACGTTAGACATAAAAATCGTTGGTAAATTGCTAATTATAAACTAATTTGCTTCGCAAATATTGACTTTGGCAGCATTCCATGAACGCCTTTTTGCGGACTGTTGACAACTTGAGTAATGCGGAAATTTACAGATATACTACACAATACATAAGCATCTTCTGGCGACAAATTTGCGAAGCGTTCCAGAAAATTAATCATATTTTTTACAGCAAATTCTAAAGCTTCATCTAAACTTTGACCAAACCCCATTGTAATGATATCGGTAGCAGTTTCGGCGATGGGTGTTGTTAGTTGCAAATCTTTGCGAAGTTTCAGTTCTATTGTACCGTTCATCGAAGTTTCAATCGCGGTAACATTAACTTCCCCGTCTCCTTGTGCGGAATGTCCATCACCAATAGAAAATAATGCACCAGGAACAAAAATAGGCAAAAATACTCTAGAATCTGTTTGCAATTCGCGGTTGTCAATATTACCGCCATAACAACCAGGAGGAATTGAATTTCGGGATGCTTCTGGAGTAGCGACACCAAGAATACCAAAAAAGGGTTTGAGGGGAATTTTAATGTTACTACCCGTAGGAAATTCAGCGATATTATTTTCTAAATCAAGAGAAATGAATCTAAGAGCCGGTTGAGTAAACTGGTGCGGTAAGGCTCCCCAACCTGTACGAATCGCATTGAAGCCAACAGGTAAACTGGGTTTAATTGCCTTTAATTTTACCTCCAAAACATCCCCTGCTTCCGCGCCTCGCACATAAATCGGTCCGGTGAGTAAATGCGGTCCCCCACCAACTTTGCGTTCTGGCGCAAGATTTTCGCAAATATCGATAAATTCTGGTGTCAGAAACTCCGATGGCGCTTTGTCATAAATGTAGTAACCCGTGTAAGTTTCTACGTCAACCGTATCGCCAGAATCTATAATCAGTGATGGTTCTAGCTCTTGGGAGAAACCACCTAGATGAACGGTTTTCTTCGTGGCTTTTAAAATATGGTGAGTCATCGCCGCGCTTTCTGCTTGCTCAGTATTATTGCTTAAGATAGCGGGTTTGATGTCTACTAACTCATTTTTTATCTTGCTTGCTTAATTTGTAGCTGAAACTAGCAAAAATCTATCATTTTAGTGTCATAAAAGCTAATTAAAGTCAATCTAAAGTTAGAAAAATACAAATACATTTCCATTTTGACTTTTGTGAGGATAAAAATGCCTTTCCTCATATCTTGCACCTAACCGTAGAATACCGTATAAGCTAAAAAGATGCGCGATAAAGTTACATAATTTCTCTTGGCTTTTCTCCCTAAATAAAGCACTTTTGGTTGAATACTGAGTTACCGAATTCCATCAATTATTTTTGGTACAAGATGTGAGTTTCGTAACTTCCGCTTTGATTTTTTGAGTGTCTTTAGCCATAGACGCAACTACCACAATTTATTTTGCATCTTGTATTGTTAATTTTTTGAAAGGAATCTCATCAATAAGGAATAATAGCTCAAATTTACCTAAATATAATTCAATTTCTATTGTGTTTAAAAATATATTGTTGAGTGGGATAGTAAGAGTTTCCACTGACTGGCAAAATTAATTGAATCAAAGTTGGAATATCTGCAACGCCTACCCTTGGCAATTTGAAGTTTCTTTATTGCCAGCATCTACCTTTTTGAATTTAAAGTAGTGATTTTTATGAAAGCCAAGAAAAAGTCCTTAATGGCAACCGCTGGAGCAATATTTACATTGCTTGCAACTATGAGTACTGCTCCTGCTCAAGCTTCTGTTTTCAACTTTGAATTTAAGTTCAACGCTCAAGAAACCGGTGAGTTAGTTAACGGTAACTTTGTCTTCGATGACTCAATCCAACCGGGTGTGACACCAGATGGCGGCACTTTTTATGGAAACGCGAGTTCAAAATATACTATCAATGTAGGAGAAGATGTCTTTACAGGTTCTTCCAACTCAATTGTAGTGGCACGTGATTTCTTGAGACCGGATAATAGTGGCTTGCGTGCAGATGTAATCGGTTTTGATGATTTTCAAAATTTCAATCCTAGCAATCCTCAATTTTTGGCTACGTTTGCTTACCTACCGAATTCGCTGCGCTCCGATGCTTTATCTGATATAGCCGCTTCGCTCCCGTCTTCCGCACTCGCGCTTATCAATACTCCCACAGGAGCTACATTATCTTCGATAAATGCTTTCACAAAAATTACGCCTGTCCCTGAACCAGCTTCTATGTTAGGCATTTTAACGTTGTCTGCTTTAGGCACAATTTCACTCTTGAAGCGGAAGCGGCAATATAATTAACAATTTGTCAGGTTAAAGCTAAAGGGTAAGGCTAAGTAAGCTTTACCCTTTTTGCCCTTATACTGCATGCAGCGCATTGACTTATTAACAAATATTAGTGGATACAAACTTAACTATATCGGCTAATCTCGATTGTCTTTTTAAATTCCTAAAAATAAAAGCTTTGTCGCCGCGCATTTTTCTAATATCGCGTTCCATCACATTTAAATCTGCGTTGAGATAAAGAGCCAAATCAGTTTTATTTATCACTAATAAATCAAATTTAGTAATTGCGGGACCACCTGTGCGAGAAATTTTATCGCCTGCTGTAACATCAATAACCTAAATAGTTCAATCTACTAACTCTGGGCTAAAGGTAGCCGCCAAATTCTCGCCACCGCATTCTAAAAATACCAAATCTAAATCAGTAAAACGCACTTCTAACTGTTCAATTGCTGCCAAATTTATCGAAGCATCTTCGCGGATAGCTGTGTGAGGACAAGCGCCAGTTTAAACACCCAAAATGCGATCGCTTGTTAACGCTTGAGAAGGCATCAAAAATTGTGCATGCATGCTCCTAAGTATATATATAATTCGTGACGACGGCAATATTATATTTTTCACGTATCCCCTTACACAAAGCATCCACGAAAGCCGTCTTGCCCAAGGTTGCCCTCCTGATCTGCTCGAACACTTACTAAGAGATGAGTCCTTAGATACCAGTAATAAGTGCGCCCATGCACGACCCAACGACAGCAGCAGTCTTTATCTAATGCGTGTATAGGAGAAAATAGTCAGTATAAAAAGTAATGGAATAACCCTGACTTTCCAAAATGCATCAGTTTTCTGCCAATGCGTAAACATGCTCTCCAGGCGGATTACCAGATGGTAGCAACAAAAAAATCCTCACGACTAGTGACGTTTTGCGTAAGTTATCATACAATCGACAGCAAAAGGAAATTCCTCTGGGAGCAGCTAAAAAATTTTCACTTACTAGTGACGTTTTGCGTAAGTTCTCATACAATCAACAGCAAAAGGAAATTCCTCTGGGAGCAACAAAAAAATCCTCACTTACTAGTGACGTTTTGCGTAAGTTCCCATACAATCGACAGCAAAAGGAAATTCCTCTTAATTTCTAGGGTGCTTCAGCCAAACTAGGTCTATACATTCAAAAGCAATGGTTAAGCCCAGAACTAATTAAGCATTTACCTAATTCTTACCGCAGAGTGATTTGAGTTTAAGAGACTTTGAACTTTATGACCACAAGAAATGCTTCTGGTCATAAAGGTTAAGGTCAAAAGTGCTCTGCTCCAACAATAACCTAAGCTCTATGAGCTGTTAGGGCTTTTCTGATTGCTCGAACATACAGGGTCCTGCCTTTCATCGCGTCATTTCCAGTTACGACGCCAACCTAAAAATTGATGGAGGCAAAACATTGAACTTTACAGAATCTCGTGGACTTCAAGCAAATGCTTTGAGCGCCAATGTTATCACTAATTCTCGCAACCCTTTCGCAGACCCCATTCAAACTTTGAATGGAGCAAGCAGTGTATCGTCTAGCTCGTCTAGCTCGTCTAGTTCAGCGCCGACGATGCCTATATCCAGCCCTTCTCCAACTTCTCCAGCCAATAACTCTGGGGCTGCCTACTATGTTTCAACAAATGGTAGTGATGACAATCCAGGTACAAGTGATAAGCCCTGGAAAACCATTAACCATGCGGTTAGTAAAGACTCTACCGTCAAGGCAGGTGATACTATCCTGGTTCAGCCTGGCACCTACACAGAGCTAATCACCCTTGGTAAATCTGGTAATAGTGAGTCGGGTCATATCACACTCAAAGCCAATGGTAATGTCACATTGCGCGACCCTGACGCTATCAACGGTGGCTTCGGGGAAGGAATTATCCAGTCAACTGGTGTGGGTCATTGGAAGATTGATGGCTTCCGCATTGAGAACTCCTCCTGGGCTGGAATTGCTCTGAGTGATGCCAACGACATGATTATCCAAAACAACCATACCTATGAGACAGGTGCCTCAGGTATCATCGTCCTACCTGGCAGCTACTTTGACGGTGGGGAAGCCGAGGTCACCAGTAAAAATATCAAGGTGCTTAACAATACTGTTGAACGAGCCAACTGGAGATGGCAAGGCAACGGTGACCCAAATGGGACGCAGGAAGCACTAAGCATCTGGGGTGTCGATGGTTTTGAGGTGGCGAATAATACCCTCAAAGAAGGCAATCGCGAAGGCATAGATGCCAAAACTGGTTCTCGCAATGGCTCCATTCACCACAACACTGTGACTGGTGCAGCCCTGGTTGAGGGTACACCTAGGGGCTACAACGGTGGTGCTGCCGTCTACGTTGATGGCGGTCGTGCTAATTCGTTTAACATTGATGTCTACAACAATGTTGTCTTCAACAACACTGCTGATGGAATTGTGATTGCAGATGAATCTCCTAATCAAGGGGATGTATTTGATATCCGAGTCTACAACAACGTTGTCTATGGCAATGGAATACAGGGAGTGAATGGCGGTCAAGGAATTACCGTTACCAGTAATGTTCGTGACGTTACGATTGTCAACAATACCGTTGCCAAGAATGTCCAAGGCATTGTCATCGATGGCTCTGATTACACTGGCGGTTATAAACCTCGTAACATTGTGGTTCGCAACAATATCTTTGCCGATAGCACCTACCGGAATGGGTTTATCGAAAATGTGGACAACGTGACCTTAGATCACAACTTATTCTCGGATAAGTTTGAGAAACTCTACGAAGTTGGAGGTAAACCTGGGAACGTGAAAGCTAGTAACAACACTAAGGTTGGGTCGGTTGGATTTGTCAATTTAGATGGCAATGATTTCCATCTGACATCTGCATCGAGCGCAATTGATATTGGCTCTTTGGACATTGGTGAGTATGCACAGATTGATAAGGATGGCAAGCAACGAAACCAAGGTGCTGGCATTGATATAGGTGCCTACGAGTATTCAAGTCCTATTTGACAACGCTGCTGCATTGATGAAAAAAGCAACGGTAATGGATGAGGTAAGTATTGTATCAACGTAGAGTGCCTGCTGATACGAAGTTGCATTGTCATTGGTAGTACTCAGTCCGAAGCGACGTTCGCGTAGCGTCTCCGACAGGAGAAGGAAGCAATAAAAATGGACTTTGAGCTACCACGAGCTTAACGCAACTTGGTATGACTAAAGCGTGTGTTTCTGCTGCACACAAACACTTGCGGTTATCCATTAAGCGTTGTTAATAAAAGGAGCGATTCCGCAAAATACGGATTTACATGACCGTGGAATCGCCCTTTCGCACCAAAGTTTCTCATGCTTTGGAGCCATCGCCTGCAATTGGGACTACTCTATCTTCGACAAATACTTCACGGCAATCACACCTGTCCCTGAACCCGATAGCGAGTCTTCTCCCTTGGCGAAGCGCCTCTTCTATGAGGGAGAAGGAAAGACGCTCCGCGAACGAGCGTTAGAGATTGCCGCAGGCATCACAAGGCATCTAAGGGCGAGTGCGTGAATTCCACGTTCGCGTACTCTTTCCCTTCTCATATCATGTCTGGCTGATTAGTTATGATTCCTCTATCTGTGCAAAAATCTTAAAACTCTTTCTCCCTCTGCTCCCTGCCCCCTTACGGACAACCATGATAAGTCTTTAACCGAACACGATATCAATCACCCAGACGCTCCGCGAACCGACAAGCAAGCTACAAAGCAGCGTATCGCAGACAAGCGTCTTTGAAGGAGAAGCGGTACTAGTACAGGCTGGCGTAAATAAACCAACCATTCTCAATCGCTAAAAAGCTTACTCCATATTACTTTTGACTTTTGACTTTTGACTTTTGACTTCCGCGAAGCGGTACTAGCCTTACCCTCCTTACCCTCATACTGCCTCCAGCGCATTGACTTATTAACAAATATTTGTGTCCACAAACTTAATCACATCCGCCAGTCCTGACTGAGTTTTCAAATTAGTGAAAATAAAAGGTTTATCGCCACGCATTTTTTTTGCATCACGTTCCATTACATTTAAATCAGCGCCAACATAGGGAGCTAAATCAATTTTATTTATCACTAATAAATCAGATTTAGTAATGCCGGGACCACCTTTACGGGGAATTTTATCGCCTGCTGCAACATCAATAACGTAAATAGTTAAATCTACTAACTCTGGGCTAAAGGTAGCTGCCAAATTATCGCCGCCACTTTCTAAAAATACCAAATCTAAATCGCTAAAACGCACTTCTAACTGTTCAATTGCTGCCAAATTCATCGAAGCATCTTCGCGGATAGCTGTGTGAGGACAACCGCCAGTTTCTACACCTAAAATGCGATCGCTTGTTAATGCTTGAGAACGCACCAGATATTGTGCATCCTCCTGAGTATAGATATCATTTGTGACGACGGCAATATTATATTTTTCACGCATCGCTTTGCACAAAGCATCGACCAAAGCTGTCTTTCCCGATCCTACTGGACCTGCAACACCTACGCGAAATGTGTTCATCAGTTATTGGTTGTGAGTTGTTGGTTGTGCGAGGGTGGGGTTTCCCCGTCTCTATGTCTACGTTAACTGCGAAATAATCTTGTATACTGGGTCTCATGTGCCATACTTGCTAGGGATAAACCCCAACTACAACAACTGAGGTTATCATCTTCTAAAGCGAGAATGGATGCTGTTGCATCGCTAATTAATGGTTGTAAGTTTAGTAATAACTGCTGTCCTGCTGTTTGTCCTAAAGGTATAAGTTTTACACCAGCAGTAATTAAATTACTTACCCAGCTATGCAGATATCCAAGTATTGCGGCTTTTATATTGATATTCCAGTAAGCAGCGGCAATGCCGAAAGCGATCGCATAATTACAAGAATTACCCACAGCATCAGCCAAAGGCTTTATCTGTGGTTGTAGTTTACCAAATAATTGGATAAGCGATCGCCCCATCTGTAAACTAGAATTGCGTAATTCCTCAGTTTCGCGAACCGCAGATAACCACATATTCCAACGAGATAGCGCCTCTAAATCACCCATTTTGACACAATTGTAAGCTCTTAACATCACCGCTGCTTCTAACCGAATCGCTCCATAACGCAGTTCTGCTTTCAACCAGTGCAAAAGACATTCTTGATTATTAATAATATTATTCTCTACCAGCGTTTCCAATCCTTCAGAATAACTATATGCTCCCACAGGTAAAGCTGGACTAGCTAACTGTAAAAGACATAAAAGATTGCTATTAGTGAGCGTGTCCATAAGCACCTGTTTCCGGTTCAAAAGGTAAAATTTCCTCTCTTATTTCTAGCCCTAGTTGTTCCAACATCGTGCGTAAAACTGAATCTGGTAATAGTCGTAAATAAGTGGCTGTAATTTCTACAGGTACATGGCGATTTCCTAAATGATATGCCGCTTGTAGTAATAATGTTGGTGTTTGTGCCGTTACAGTTAAAACTAATTCTGGTTTGGCTGTAATTCTGACTAAATTGCTATTTGTTTCATCTTGGAGAATATCGCCATCATGTAACACCGTTCCTCTGGGTAAACGCAAAAATACAGCTTGTCCATCTTTCGTTTCAAAGCGATGACGACTGCGGGTGCGTTCTTCTGCTGTGAGTGCAAGAGTTAAGGTAACTGCTGCATCAGGATTTGCTGGTTTACGTTGCGTACAAGTGAGCATAAGGAATTAAAAATGCAAGGAGGAGAAGATGCTTTGATAGTACTATTTGCGCTAGCTTATACACTATGTCGCAGTAAATTTATGACAGAACAATCAAAACACCAAGAAAAACTTAGTATGAGAGAATTGCTCGCTCGCTTTAGCGTTGGTGCAATCATCGGAGGAGCGATGGCACTTTGCTATTGGTTATACATTACCAGCTTTACTGACGGATGGACAAAAACAGCAACCTTTTTCAGCATTGCCTGGGGTCTATTATTTACAGTTGGTTGTGGTTTGATGGCTGTTAAGGGGAAAAAATTGCTTTGGACATTTTTAGATTCTCTTCCCCCAATGCCGTAGATAAGAAAACTGGCAGGTACTCATAGTACCTGCCAGCTAATTAGCTGTTATTTTCTATTGGGGATTAGGAACATTGATATTAACCGCCGATTTCTCTGCGCTCAATTACTGAACCATCACCCATTCCCTGCATCTGTCTAGCTTTCAATGTGCCGTGTAGTCGTGGATCGGGTTGGCTTAGTATGGGTTCTGGTCCTAACGGCTGAGGTTCTGCCACATACTCGAATTGTCCTTTGCCATCTGGGGAAGGACCTTGTGCCCAGCGTCCTTCAGCGCTTTGGGTGCCTTCAGAGTGATTCCAGAACTGATAGGCATGCTCGCGTTTCTCTAAGTTCTGTGGGAAGGAACTAGGAACAGGAGTACTTTCTAATCCATCTGCTTGTAATTCTTCAATTGCTGCCAACCACTGGTTTTGGTGCATGGTGTCGCGGGCGATCAAGAACGAGAGGGTATCTTTTACTCCTGGATCGTTGGACATCTCATACAGCCGCACCGCTTGTAAGCGTCCCTGAGATTCAGCATGGAGATTTGAGCGGAAGTCTGCTAACAAGTTGCCACTGGAGGCGATAAAGCGACCGTTCCAGGGGTAACCAACGCTATCAGCTGGCTGGGCACCTAAACCCGTGACAATGGCGTGTTGCGGGTTCATCGCCGCCGCCATAATTACTTCTCGTGGGTTGCTACCGCCCATCACCGCACCCACAACTGCATCTAAAGCACCTTCTTCTTGCATTTTGATCGGCGCATCATCCAGCAGGTGAGCAATCATCGTAGCAAGGATTTCGATATGACCGATTTCTTCAGTCCCGGTGTCCAGCAACATATCGCGGTACTTCGCAGGTCCGCGACAATTCCAGCCCTGGAACAGGTACTGCATCATCACGGTCATTTCACCAAAGACGCCACCGATCAGTTCTTGAGTTTTCTTCGCGTAGACTGCATCGGGTTTTTCTGGCGGTTTGAAGTACTGTAGTTGCTTTTTATGGTAAAACATTAGTGTTCCTCATTTATTGCGTGTGGAGCAGGCGGCATAAATTCAGATTTTTCTGATATTTGTTAGTGCAGCCGCTTCGGCTGGTACCCGGTGGCTGCTCGTCGCCTATACTTCTAGGAAACCTGTTTAATCTTTGATGTACATCATTCTCCAGTCACATAAAAAATACTTAAAAAATAAGTATATTGACTGAGGTTACATCCTTCTCTCGACTGTGGCTGGAAATGCATTCTCATCGGCTGTTTTCTTAGTAAAATAAAACAAAAACCAAAGGCAAAGCCTCTGGTTAAGTATTACCTAGCTTTAATGAGCTAACATTTAGCTAAGTATAAATTTTTATTGCTTGTACACCTGAATTTGCATAAGTAAATTGGTCGCTTCAACTGCATAACCGTTTACCTAATACCATTTCACTATCAGGTTGTAACATTTGCTCTCAACATTGTAAAGATTAGCTAGCGATCGCCTGGTTAGGTTTCATGCTTATGCCTTCCTAATCGTTGAAAAATGCTGTCAAAACTAATCTTCATCACGCCCGTGAACTTGGGCAGGTGGACTGGTTGCTTCAACTGCGGTGAATGATTCCAAGATTTTGTAAGTGTGGGATGCGCCTTTTGGCACTACCCAAGAGTTTCCTGGCTCAAGTAGAACTACTTGACCTTCAAGGTGTAACTCTGCCCGACCGTTGATTACATAACCAACAGTTTCATATTCCCGTGCTGTTGGTTCTTTAGCTTCGTCCGGTTGCTCATTCTCCCACAAGCGCATCGATACAGTTTTACCAGATGCAAGATATTTTTGACCTTGTTGACCTTTGGGGGAATAAGCGGAGTCTACTTTTTTAACGCTGGTATCAGCCATGTTTTTTTCCTTTTTTGTAGTAAGCGCTCTTTGCGCTTGTTAAACCTTGATTGTTCTACCTGTGCGAGCTGCTTCGTAAATTAGCTGCATCAGTCTGACATCTTGCAAACCTTCTTCGCCGGGGGTTTTGGGCTGTTTGTTATTCATGATGGACTCAGAAAGGTGATCCATCTCTAAGGCGAATTGATTCTGTTCTTTGATATTTTGCTCTTCGTTGCCGTTTTTGCGCTTAACGGTCAGACGGTGTTTGTAGTAATCGGTGGCTGGGTCTAACTCCAAGGTAGCTTCAGATCCAAAAACCTGGATGCGTTTGGTGTCAGAGTAGCCGTAGCTAGATGTACAATTGGCAAGCACGCCGCTAGGAAAACGCTTTCGGGAAGTTGACATTTTCCTCAACTTCCCGAAAGCGGGGGTCGTTGGGGGTGCTATACATGATGGCGCTGATTTCTACGGGTTCTTCGCCTGTGATGTATCTTGTGGCTTGTAAGCTGTAAATACCGATGTCATAAACAGAACCCCCCCCAGCTAGTTTTTTGTTAGCACGCCAGCGGTCTGCGGGGTCTTTGGGGTCGAGGTTCCGTCCGTGGTCAGAGACGATAGATTTCAACTTGCCAAGTTTTCCGCTTTGCGCCAGTTGAATCGCAGCGAGATTGAATGGTTCATATTGAGCGCGATATGCAACCATTAATTTGCGCTCTGCTTTTTTCGCAGCATCAATCATCGCTTGACATTCGGCGACGGTGACTGCCATCGGCTTTTCACACATGATGTGCTTGCCAGCTTGTGCGCCGCGAATGCTGTATTCTGCGTGTAAACCGTTAGGCAAGATTATGTAAATAACATCTACCTCAGGGTTATTCCGGATAGTGTCGTAATTTTGGTAATTATAAATATTTTTGGAATTAACGCCGTATTGCCGTGCATAGTGTTCGGCTTTAGTGCGATCGCCACTCACCAATGCTACCAATTTTGAACGCTTACACTCAGCAAACGAAGGAATAATTTGTTGGGTGGCAAATTTTCCTAAACCCACAACTGCCCATCCTAACTTTTTTTCTGGCGGCATCGCTGGCTCTTTTGCTGCTTGAGCTAAACTACGGCTGGGTTTAAAAATTGCTGGGACAATACCGAGTGTAATTAACCCAAAACCAGCTTTATATAAAAGAGTACGACGGGTGAGTTCTGATTTTAATAAGTCAAGCATGGAAGTTTAGTTATTAGACAAGCATTAGTGATTGGGTATTAAGGATTAGGAAGAATTTTTCCTAGTACCTAATCCCTAGTCCCCAATTCCTCTCAAGGTTTGAGTACAACTTTGATGCAGTTGTCTTTCTTGTGCTTGAAAATATCGTAACCGTGGGGCGCTTGTTCTAAAGGTAGGGTATGGGTGATGATGAATGTTGGATCGATATCACCGTTTTGAATGTGTTCTAATAAGGGTCGCAAGTACCTGTGGACGTGGGTTTGTCCCATCTTGAAGGTTAAGGCTTTGTTCATGGCTGCACCCATTGGCACTTTGTCGAGGAAGCCACCGTAAGCACCTGCAACTGATACGTGACCAGCTTTGCCACAAGCTACGATCGCGTTTCGTAATGCGGTTGGTCGGTCTGATTCCAGGCGCAACTCTTGTTTTACTCTGTCGTATAATCCCATCGCATCAGTACCGTGTGCTTCTAGTCCGACTGCATCAATCACAGCGTCGGGACCGCGACCACCGGTCATTTCTTTGAGGGCTTCACCGACATCAACTTCTTCGTAGTTAAGGACTTCTGCCTTGCCCTGTTCTTTAGCCATTTGCAAGCGTTCGGGAACGCGATCAATGGCGATCACACGTTCAGCGCCTAACATGTAAGCGCTTCTGATGGCGAATTGTCCAACTGGTCCACAACCCCAAACCGCGACGATATCACCGGGTTTGATGTTGCAGTTCTCCGCTGCCATATAGCCAGTTGGGAAAATATCAGTTAGAAATAATACTTGGTCATCCGTCATTCCATCGGGTACTTTGAATAAACCCACATCGGCAAAGGGTACACGGGCATATTCTGCCTGACCGCCGGCGTAACCACCGAAAATGTGAGAGTAGCCAAATAGACCTGCGGGAGAATGACCCATGATTTTTTCTGCTAGCCAACCGTTGGGATTGGAGTTATCGCAAAGTGACCATAAATCGCGATTGCAGAAAAAGCAGTTACCACAAGATATTGTGAAAGGAACAACAACGCGATCGCCTATTTTTATATTATTAACAGCGCTACCAAGTTCAACGACTTCCCCCATGAATTCATGACCAAGGATATCGCCTTTTTCCATCGTGGGGATGTAGCCATTGAAAAGATGCAAATCAGAACCGCAAATCGCCGTTGATGTAATTTTGACAATCGCATCACGCGGGTTAAGAATTTTTGGATCTGGCACTGTATCAACTCTTACATCATTTGCGCCGTGCCAGCATAGTGCTTTCATAATATTTATTCGTTGTTAGTTGTTAGTTGTGATATGCACGCAAAAAAACAAAAGAAAAATTACCTTGCTTGTATATTATTTTGGTAATATCCCTGCTTTTTTCCAGTTATTGGCTCAATTGTATCTTCAAGTTTCTTTTCGCTTGAATTCAAAAACTCTTTCGTACTTTGAGGTAAAGGTTCATCAAGATTAAGTTTTTCACGAATATTATCGCCAATGTCTTTGAGGTTATTTTTAGCATTGTCAACCAACTCTTTGTCTTTCTCAGTTGGCTCTACATTGTAATATTTAGCCTCTGGAGTTTTTATGGTATCAGCCTGCGCCGACAGTGCAGGACTGTAAGACAAAGTTTGTATGCAGCAAAGTGCAAATACTATCAAAATAGCTTTAATAATCTGACGTATACGGAAAAGTTTTAGCAAATTCATCTGCCTCCTTAAACACGTTCAATTACATATTTTTTAGTTAGAGTTATGAGTTTAAACTTCACTCATAACTCTTTTAAAAATCAAAATTGATTATCTGATTTGGTGATAACCTTCTTTATTTCCAGTTATTGGTTCAACGACGTTTTCAATTCTTTTCTCTGTTGAACCTAAAAACTCTTTTGTGCTTTTAGGAAGTGGTTCATCAAGATTGAGTTTTTCGCGTACATTATCAGCGATACTTTCCAAAGGATTTTTACTATCAGCAGACTTATTGTTAATGCTGTTCGCGTCATTTTCTATTACAGCTGGGTCGGGCGTGCCTTTGTAATAATACCCGTAAGGTGATACTACAGTTCCATTTTCCCCAGTTACATTATTTGCCGATTTGGCAGCGTCTTCAATTCCTTTATTGGTTGAATTCGCAGCATCTTTAGCAATTCCTTTGACATTATCAACAGTATTTTTGAGCTTATTCTTGGCACCTTCTACCGCTGTATTGTCTTTGTTAACCACGGACTCATCTGGGGTTCCTTTGTAATAATAACCGTAAGGTGATACTACAGTTTCATCTGCAAAGGCTTGCTGTTGAGTGAAGCCAAAAGCTTGAGCGCCTAAAAATACAAATCCCGCGAAAACAACTGTCAAAACTCTATGCAAAAATTTTTTCATCAAAGCCTCCGATTTAGTTATTTGTCTGCGGCTAATAGCTATTAGCAATTAGCCGTTTCATGGTTTGAGAACAACTTTGATACAGTTGTCCTCTTTCTGTTGAAAAATGTGGTAGCCGTGGGGTGCTTGTTCCAGGGGTAATTGATGGCTAACAACCATAGATGGATCTAATTTTCCATCTAAAACTAGCTCTAGCAACTTATGCATGTATTTTTGCCCATGCATTTGTCCCATCCTGAAAGTCAAACCTTTGTTAAAGGCTGCACCAAACGGTATTTTGTCCACAAAACCACCGTAAACACCCATAATTGAAAGGGTGCCTCCTTTACGACAAGCAAGCATCATTTGCCGCAGTACGTGGGGACGGTCAGTTTCTAACCGCAGCTTTTGCTTTGTCTGGTCGTAAAAGTCTTCAAAACCGACGCCATGCGCTTCTAATCCCACTGCATCAATACATGCATCGGGACCGCGACCGCCGGTCATTTCTTTTAATGCTTCGCCAGCATCAACTTCTTCATAGTTGATAATTTCGGCTTTGGCGAAATTTTTTGCCATTTCTAAGCGTTCTGGAAAGCGGTCAATCGCGATAACTTTCTCAGCACCCATCATGTAAGCACTGATCATGGCGAATTGTCCGACAGCACCGCAACCCCAAACTGCTACAGTATCACCCGGCTGAATATCGCATAATTCTGCACCCATATAGCCCGTGGGGATGGCATCGGAGATAAAAAGCAACTTTTCATCGGGTATGTCTTTAGGGACTTTTACCACACCGACATCGGCAAAAGGTACGCGTACATATTCTGCTTGTCCGCCGGCATAACCACCGAAGGTATGGGAGTAGCCGTAAATTGCTGAGGTGATACTACCATACAATTTTTCTTCCATCCAACCTTTATGATTGGAATTGTCGCACAGCGACCACATATCACGCTGGCAATAATTGCAGTTACCGCAACCGATCATCGAAGGAACAACAACGCGATCGCCTATTTTTAAATTAGTTATGTTACTACCAACTTCAACCACTTCCCCCATAAATTCGTGACCGATAATGTCACCCGCTTGCACTGTGGGAATGTAGCCACCGTAAATATGCAAATCAGAACCGCAAATTGCCGTTGAAGTAATTTTGATAATAGCGTCACGCGGGTTGAGAATTTTCGGGTCTGGCACCGTTTCCACCCGCACATCATTGGCGCCATGCCAGCAGACTGCTTTCATATTAAAAGTTAAGAGTGAGGAGTTAAGAGCGAGGAGTCAGGAGTCAGGAGTCAGGAGTCAGAAGTCAGGAGTCAGAAGTCAGGAGTGTAGAGACGCTTCGGTTCTTGCCATCTCTACGTCAGGAGGGGAGTTAAGAATTTTAATTTTTCAGTTTTCAAGTTGAAATTAATAACTTGTAACTCAGCAATTTTAAATTCCTAACTCCTGACTCCTGACTCCTGACTCCTAATTTCTTACCCTCCCTTTGGTTGTCCTTCAGTTGTGGCTATTTCGCCAGCTTCCATCAACATTTTGAAACGGCGCAAATCATCACCAATTTGTTGTTCTGGTTCTTCACCAAAAAGTTTGGCAAATGCAGATGCAAGCGCTCCACCGGGCGGGTTATATTCAAGAACTACCTTTACTTCAGTGCCGCGATCGCCTGGTGCTTTCTTAAAGCGAATAAAACCAGAGTTTTCTACGTCTGCACCTTCCACCGAAGCCCAAGAAATAAACTCATTTTCTCGGTCTTCCAATATATCTGCATCCCATTCCACAGTATTATCCAAAGGTGCATTCGCAATCCAATGCGACCTTTTGTCATTTTGTACAGTCACAGATTTGAGATGCTTCATAAACCTAGGCAAATTCTCAAAGTCGTGCCAAAAGCGATAAAGTTCATCCGCTGGTTTATTTATCGTTACCGTCTTTTCGACTTTGATAGATTTATTTATACCTATAGCTTCCTGTGCTTGCTGAATCGTGCTTTGCTTAGTTACACCTTGATATACCAAACCGCCCCCAGCTACAGCCATCAGCACCCCGCGCAAAGAACGCTGACTCAAACCCATCAGCACCATTGCACCACCACCCACCAGAGACGCCCAACGCTCAGTTTCACCAGCCTCAGTGCCTTGACTCTTACTCAACTCATTTCCCGAACTCGAAGCCATATTTTTATCTCTTCCTATCAGTAAAAATAACCGCAAAGACGCAAAGACCCTCTATAACCTCTTCCTTAGCGGTTTTGGTGTCTTTGCGTCTACGTTAAAAAAAACTACATCGACACAGCCGCACCCGTCGTGGGCTTGGCAGGCTTAATATCCAGCCCCATCCGCGTTTGATACAGCTCTACCAATCGCTGTTCAGAAGCTACCAAATCGTTGTAAATATCCGTAAATAGCGCAGTAGCTACCGGGTCGGTATACATAGCACACAAATTGCCAATATCACCTATACCAGTTTGCACATCGCCCAAAGCGGAACGTAATTGAAATATATCGTCACTTCCGGTCATAGCCGTTTTTACTTTCGCGTATTGATTGGCGATATTAGCCGTTAAAGAAGGTTTTTCGCCCAATCGCTCAAGATAAGTTTCCAGGTTGTAGATGTGACGCAGCTTTGACGCGATTATCTCTTGAAAGAGCGACTGGATTTGAGCATCTGACTCTTTCTCAGAATACTTCTTTAAAGCTTCTAGCGAATAACGCTCACCAGCAAGAGCAGTATTTAGACCTTTGACAATATCACCTTTGGTAGAACCACCCCAAGCATCAGCTAGCTTCCACCATTCCGCGCTTGTATCATTCTCGCTGGGTAATGCAGCATCTTTGCCACCGTAACCCAAACGACTCAAGATAGCTGTGGTGAAGATTGCCAAATCTCCCGGTTGACGTGAGGTAATCAAATTTCCGTCAACTACCAACGGTTCATCAACAAATTTTGCACCCGCATTGATCATGTCTTTACGGATAGCGCTGAAACCAGTAGCTTGTTTACCTTGGAGCAAATCCCCTTCAATCAAAACTTGGGGTCCGTGACAAACCGCAGCCACCAATTTACCTTGCTGCATTGCTTGTTTTACAAAGCGTACAGTGTTAGGGTTGCGTCGCATGTGATCCGGACCCATCCCACCGGGAATTACCACCGCATCAAATTCAGAGGCGATCGCTTCTGTAGTAGTCCCATCAGCTTGCTGAGAAACTTTGCCTTGTTTGCCCTTATACTTTTCATTCATCCGACCACCGAGGACAACTACGTCCATCCCCGCTTGTTTTAGCCCGTTATAAGGCACTTGAAATTCCGCATCCTCTACTCCATTTTCAATGAGGATAGCGACTTTTCTCTTGCCATGATTATTAAAGTTTGCCATTGAATCACCTATTTAATTATTTACGTAGTGAGCACTTCAGTACTCAAATATTCTCAAACCTTCACTGCGAAACGACAGTCGAACCCGCTGGAAATATTTCCGCATAATCGGGTGAAAAATTTGCTTGCAAATCTGCAAACTCACCAGGACTTACAGCACTTTGTAACACAGTAAAAACAGCCCGGACATGAATTGCAGCGGCAGTGGGTTCTACATTTTCCTTCTCACTCACCATCTTTATAAACTCTTCCAAGCCGAAATGCTGACCATTTTCGCCTTCGCGACCGCGCAAAAATTCACCTAATTCCTTTGGCAACTGTGAAGCCAAATCCTTACTTTCATCGCCGACAATGCGTTCTCTAATACTTTCCAACGTAGCACTAGTAGCACGTTCTGCCTCTTCACGAGAATCTAATTGAGCAACGCTTTGGACATGTTTAATAAACTCGTCGTATTTCACTTTTTTCCTCCTAGTATAAAAAATAAAGAATGTTTTGATTTGTTAATTCTTCAAAATATATCCACGTTAATTATTACTTTATTATTTTTAAAAAAAGTTATGAGATAGGAATGAGCGCTTCATCTCGCCAAATTATCTTTCCTAACTCATAATGCTTTAGCTTGAAATTGCTTGACCATGAATTTACACTTGTAATGGTATGCACCAACTACTATCTTCTCTTCGCTCCAAAGGGATAGATTTTTTCCATCTCAAGTAATACATCTCTAGGGAGACAAGCCAAATCAAGGAAAACGTTATTTTGCAGATGCAGAAATAGCCAGAATCATGCCAGATCAACAACAAATAGATTTAGAAGCTCAAGTCAACCGTATAGATCCAGATAAGGAATCCCACGAAATTTTAGAACAGCGCGACAACGGTCGCTGGGAGTTAGATCCCAAGTCTTCTGAAGATTATGGAGATAGGAGAGAGTAGGGGAGAGGGGGAGCAGGGGGAGCAGGGGGAGCAGAGGAAGCAGAGGAAGCAGGGGGAGCAGGGGGAGCAGGGGGAGCAGGGGAAGAAATATTTCTTCTTCCTTGTTTTTTACTTTTTACCCTTCCTCCTGCCCCATTGCCCAATGCCCAATGCCCAATGCCCCATGCCTTACTTCATCGTCTGAGTTTCTTTATTTTCTAACCCTTCTTTGGAGTGATCAAGGCGCAATTCGCCCTTGGGTGCAAAGCGCATCCAAAATGGAGTATCTGAACCGGCAGATCCTTTGGCTACGGTTACACCACCATCAGCTAGCCACAGTGCGCCGGTGACGTAGCTAGCTTCATCCGAGGCAATGAAGGCGTAAACATTTGCCATTTCTTCTGGTGTGCCGCGTCGCGCTAGTGGTGTACCTTCAATCAAAGATTTTTCCATCTTCGCGTCCATTGGACCAGTTTCTTTGTGCGTCCATGCAGTATCAATTGCACCGGGACAGACACAATTAGCACGAATACCATGTTTGGCTTGTTCGACAGCTACACCTTTCATGAATGAATGCATCCAGCCTTTGGTACCGCCGTAGGTTGTGTTGTATGCTAAACCGTTGAAGCCTGCTTCTGAACCTGCGGAAACGATATTACCCCGCGTTTTTTGAAGGTGGGGAAGTGCGTATTTGGTCATCAAAAACGCTGAACGAATGTTCATGCGAATCGTGTCATCAAATACATCGATGGGGTAATCCTCAGTTTGAGCGGTAGCGAGGAAAACTCCAGCATTGTTGATTAAGATATCTAACTTGCCGTAAGCATTAATAGCGGTTTGCACGCAATTTTTAGCGTGAAACTCTTGGGAAACATCTCCTGCGTAGGCGATCGCTTTTCCGCCATAATGTTTAATCGCTTGCACCACCTCTTCAATCGGATCGCTTGCTAATCCGTTGACAATCACTGATGCACCTTCTTTGGCAAATTTGTGAGCGATCGCTTCTCCAATACCAGTACCAGCACCAGTGATTATCGCAACTTTGCCCTCTAAACGTCTATCCATCGATATACCTCCTAAAACTAGGGAATGGCTACTGGGTACTGGGGACTGGGCACTGGCAAGAAACAAATTTACCTGAATAATATCTTTCCTAGTCCCTAATCCCCAATCCTTAGTCCCTAGTCCCAATTGTTCTTCTCTCTGATTTAGATACATCTGTCTTCAGTAGGGTTAAACGCCAGATGTACCTTTGATAGGGTTGCAATAGCAATCATTTAATAGCAATCGGAGTTTGTTATGACATTTACCCAAACCAATGATCCAACTATTCGCGAACATGTCCAAGCTTGGCAAGCTTTAGACGTAGACGATCAGCTTGCTTTATTTTGGTTCGTTTACAAAGAAATGGGTAGCTCAGTCACCCCAGCAGCACCCGGAGCAAGCACCGTTTCTACCGAAATTGCCGAAGGTTTATTTAATCAAGTTAAAGAATTATCTCACGAAGAACAACTGCAACTTCAGCGTGACTTGATTAATGGTGTAGATAACCAATTAACTCGTGAATATGGCTCTTTGGGTGAAACCACCAAGCTGTTATTTTGGTATCGCCTAGCTCAAGGCATGGATAACGCTACTATCATTCCTATGCCTGCTAACTATCAGCTTTCTTCTGGATCTCAACAACTGTTAGACAAAATTAAGCAACTTGGTTTTGAGCAGCAAATCACTCTCTTCCGTGATTACGTTGCCCCATTCGGTGCTGAACCTAAAGCGGGTGCCGAAATTTAAAGCTTTGAGATTTTTGATTGGTAGCCGAAGCTGCGCTACTTAATAATTTTCTTTCAGACAAGGTTTAATTCCCCCTTAGTTTCGAGCGGCTTCAGGTGTCGCTCGGACTTTTCCTCCCAGACAAGAACAACTACAGATGCATCACTAACTTATCGGAGGCTCCATGACTTCTACAAATGTTAACCCATCACAACAAGCTGTAGCAGCATTTCAACGATTGAAGATAGACGATCGCCTAGCAGTATTGGGATTACTTTTTAGCCAAATTGCTGATAAGCTGCCTGCTAATATTACAGATTCGTTGCCAACAGAAAATGCTGGGAATTTAGTGACACAAGTTCAGAACTTGTCCTCGGTAGAACAGCTAGAGGCTTTGCGTGATTTGCTACCAGCAAACAAAAATGACCAAGACGAAGTAATGCTCGATCCAAATCCTAGCAAAGCGACGCTTGAACTCGCTCATGGCGGAAATACAATTCCTACTGGTGAATATGGTCACTTGCAGCCTGAAGGAAAGTTGGCTTTTTGGTATTTACTAGCACAAAGATTGGCAACAGCAATAAGCAGTCTACCAGGTAACTATCAACCTTCTCAACAAGCAACAGAAGTGTTGAATTCTCTTCAATCAACCAACACTGAAGATTTAGTTTCTTTCTTGAATAAAGTGTTGTAAATTTTTCTAATTAAACTTAGAGGTGGGTATTATCCACCTCTATAATTAAAATTGCCACATAAATTTGAAACTAGGCATATTTTCCAATTTTTACTTAATTAATGCGAGGTTTTTATGACTTCTACAAATATCGATTTTACCGAAGTAGCCGTATCAAAATTTCAGAATTTGAATGCAGACGATCGCTTGGCTGTGCTAGCAGTACTTTTTAGTCAAATTAATGAGGAAATTCCTGCTAGCGCTATGAATTCTCTGCCGAATCATGGTACAGCAGATTTGGTAGCAGAAATTCAAAATTTATCCCAGCCCGACCAAATATTAGCCTTGCGGAAGTTGCAAAATCAAGAAGGTGAGGAAACAACAATTTCCACTGATAGCTATGCCTCAATGGATGCTGAATCTAAATTGGCTTTTTGGTATCAGTTAGGTGAAAATTTGGGCGGTTCAGTTGTTGGTATACCACAAGATTACATTCCTTCGGAACAAGCAGCAGAAGTGTTGGATTTATTCGAGATGAATAGTAGCGAACAAATAATGTCCTTTATGCAACAGGTACTTTCAAAAGCTTAAGTTCTGATATTCTCGTTCCCAGTCTCTGACTGGGAATGCATTGATTGAGGCTCCACCTCGACTAAAAATACAATAATTTATTTCTCATAAATCAATAGGAAAGTAAAAAACTATGGTGAAAACAAACACTATTGACAGGGAGAATTCTATTAAAAGAAAACATCTAATTTATAGTTTGATTACTGGTTTAGCTATCGGCACGATCGCAGGTACACCTATCGGTTGGTTTGCTCATCAATACTATTATCAGCAAACTTTAGCTAGGACTTTGATTTGTCGACAAGAAAATAGCAGCCGACCAGCAGCAGTTGTTGATCAAATTTGCGGTTCTAGATTCTAAAATTTTCCCCTTGCCAGTGAATTCTTATGGTATCTTCTCCCGAACAGGCGAAAAGCGCAGATGGAAACCTGAAAGCGCAAAGGCAAAATTTAGGGCTACGTCGGGTTAGTATACTGCTAGCTTTGATTGTCTTTATTAGTTTCTTGGCATATCAAATTGATATCGCCATTCCCGGAACGCCAAGTATTAACAATACATATACACCAATTACCCAACCCACAGCACAAGAAATAGGTTCTTATGATGTGTTGGGTAAAGTTATCAGTAAAGATGAAGCTGCAAGTTTGTTGAAAACAGATGAAGGTAAACAGCAACTGTCAGCAGATAATGGTGCTGTAGCTATCACGGAAGATTTGATTAAACTTGGTCGCCAAGCTTTTTATACAGAAACCTTTGGGAATGAGGTTTTCTTGACTGATGTAACTGGTGCCTTAGATGGTCCACTGAATATTGGGAACTTGGGGAAAGCGATCGCCTCTCTTGGTGGCAAGCATACCACAAATCTGCAAGTGACGATGGATCGAGATATGCAAGTAGGCGATCGAAGTTTCAAAAAAGGCGATATCCTCAACACCGGGCTTGATGTTCCCGCAAGTTCCCTCGTCCCACTGGGAATGATTACCCACATCAACCAGGGCAAAATTCGCGTCGGTATAACTTGTGCAGCGTGCCATGCCGCTCTTGATAAAAAAACCGGACGCATTTTAGAAGGTGCACCAAATAATGACCTTAATACTGGCTTAATTCTGGCATTAGCCAGTAACTCAGCAGCAATGTTCCGGCAAAGTGGTGTTAACCCGCAGACAATGCGCCGTGGTGAAACTACTTACATCAAAGCTGACGGCAGGGAAGCACGTTTACCAGACACAAAAGCTTTAGAAGATGCCGTCGATGCCGAATTTTTAACTTGGTCTCCCGGCAACTTTGACTCAACCCCCGACAATGTTAACAATCCCTCTCAAAATCCATCTTCCTATACTTTCGGAGCATACCCCTACGGCTGGAGTGGTAACGCCGCTATTGGTTGGTTTCACGGGCTGACTACACTCAACAGCAATGTTCATGGGACAAACTCAGACATGACATCGACTGCTGATGCAAGTAAGCAGCTATTAGGCATTGATAAAGAAACTTACTTAGGCATAATTTTCCAAAATTCTGCCAATCCGGACTTCAGATTACCAAAAGGCGCTAAACCATCGGAATTTTTCCAGAAAATTGACCCCACTCCTGGCACACCTGCCATGAATGAGGTGGTTCCCATGCCGGGATACCCGAAAGGTTCACCGTTTATCCTTGATGGGTTGATGGCAAATTCACCGGGAATGCCACTTGCTGCACAACTCAACGGCATGTCAGCGTTTCAAAACTCTCTAGCACCGCCACCAAATCAGTCTACTAATTCTGATGCCGTAAAGCATGGGGCAGTGATTTTCAGTAAGGCAGGCTGCGTTGAGTGCCATAGTGGGCGTTACTTTACCAACAATCATGTAATTGCGGAACAGGAAATCAAATCTCAGCCTTCACGGGCAAAAGCACAAGCACCTGTCGCCCGCAACTTCACAGAACCGCAGACTTATCCCAGTAACGTCCAAGTTCCGTTGCCAGAAAATACAACAGTCCTAAATGTTCCCACAGATATCACATCCGAAGAAGACTACAGGTTGGCATTTGCCATTGGTAACGCCGGTGGTTACAAAGTGCCTAGCTTGATAGGATTATCCGTCACCGCACCGTATTTGCACGATGGTGGTGTTGCTGCCGGACAAGAAGCACTGCAAGTCGATAAAAACGGCTATCAAATCGTTAATCCTGACCAATTAGGGCTAGCAGGTACTTCCTTAAAAAACATTGCACCAGATCCAAGTGCGAGTTTGCGCGTGCTTGTAGATCGTAACTTGCGTAGGCAAGTAGTTTTAGCCAACCATGCTAATTCCAACTTGCAAAAGTCGAACGTAGACGGTAGCGGACATAATTACTGGGTTGATAAACAGGCTGGTTTTAATATTCAAGACCAAACTGACTTGATAGAATTTCTTCTCTCACTAGACGACAACCCGGAAATTATTCCACCTCAAAATCAGTAGACAAACAAAATACTCTTGCAAGCAGCCCACAGCCTAAAAACCTGTGGGTTTATCGTAGTATTAGCTAATCGGAAATTACTGATAACGAGACTAGCTTGCGGATTTCTTCACGCACATTCATAAGGATTTTACCAAGACAGTTTTGACCAGTTTTATCTGCACCACAGCCCCAGAAATAATCGTTAGGGGAGTTTTCTACAAGTAAATTATCGCCTGTAGTCAGCAGAATTTCTCTAATTTCGGCATGAGTGAGAAACTTTTTGAGTACAGCTTCGCGCATAACTTCAGTTTTGACTGCATCCCAATCACAACGAAGTTGACGTGTGCTACAGCGTCCCAAGGCAGCAGCTTGTTCTGGCGTTTCGGCGGCATAAATTGAAGGTATGATTACTGCATCGACGCTGCCGACAAACTTTTGCGCTTGATAATAATGCTCGACTGTTGACCAGTAAGTACCCCGGATCTCGATTCCGTGGGGAGAAAAGTTAGAAAAACAGCCGTAAGGCTCCCAAACCTTGTAAAAGTAAATAGTCATTTGAAAATTGCTCTTTTATGTATCAATTTCCATCATGCCTGTAGATGCAGACTATCAGGTACTTAATTTTAATTAAAGAGCAGTACTTGCCTATGGGCAGAGGAAATCTCTCGGAAGACAGTTCTATTGTGTCAACAAGTCTGTCTATAAGGTTTAATATTGTGACTCATAGTGAGACAAGCAACCGACAATCACCTGTAATTACAGCCGGGATTGTCCTTGGTATTGGTCTAGGAGGATTCTTTGATGGCATCGTCCTACATCAGATTCTTCAGTGGCATCACATGCTTAGTAATGTTCGACCGCTGACAACTATCTCTAATATAGATTTAAACATGATTTGGGATGGATTGTTTCACGCATTCGACTGGGTGATGACTGTCATTGGAATAGTATTGCTATGGCGTGCCGGAGGACGCGATGATGTTCGTTGGTCATCAAAAACCTTCTTCGCATCTTTGCTGATCGGTTTTGGGTTGTTCAACCTGGTTGAAGGATTAATCGATCATCAAATTCTCGGTATCCATCATGTTAAACCCGGTCCGAATCAGTTAGCGTGGGATTTAGGATTTCTTGCTTTTGGTGCGCTTCTTGTTGCCATAGGCTGGATAATGATACAACAAAGCAAACAAGAGTCAATAGTTAATAGTCAATAGTCATTAATTGGGCATGGGGCAATTGAGGAGGGGGAAAGGGAAAAGGGTAAAGGGTAAAAGGCAAGAAAGAAGAAATATTTCTTCCCCTGCTCCCCCATCTCCCCCTGCTCCCCCTGCTCCCCCTGCTCCCCCTGCTCCCTCATCTCCCCCAATCCCCAGTCCCCCCTATGTCTACAGAATCCTTTGAAAAAACAAGTTGGAGTTGGCAGTTGTCTCAGTTGCGGCAACAGGTGGGAGAATGGGTGGAGTACCAATTGTCCCGCTTGAAACTAGATTTTCCACAATTGCCTGACGGATGGTCGCTTGATAATTCTTGGCTGGGTAACTTGCTGAACTTGGTTTTTTGGGTTTTAGTAGCCTTGCTTTTAATTTGGGTCGGTTGGCGATTGTGGCGAGTATTTAGCCCTTATTTGTATGCAAGACTTAGGGCTAGAAATACTGCTAATTCTCAGGTAAAAATCGGCGGCAGTGATTTGTCAGTGTCTGGGTGGTTAGCGCGATCGCAAGAACTTTATCATCAAAATAATTACCGTGAGGCTTGCCGTTGTCTTTATTTGGCGATGTTGCAACACTTGGATGATACCAGCATTGCACCTCACAAATTCAGCCGCACTGATGCAGAATATCTGCAATTGCTACAATATAAAGTCACTCCGATACAGGCTTATGAAACTTTGATTACCACTCACGAGCAATTATGCTTTGGTAATACTGAGATATCGAGCGAAAATTATCAGCAGTGTCGGGAAGCATATCGGGAGATTGCTAATGGCTAATTGCCCTCTTATGATTAGCTATTAGCCTGTTTTCGATTTGCAATTAAATATGAAACGTTCAAACCGCGTTATTTGGTTTGGAGCGATCGCCGCTTCTGTCATAATTTTAATTAGTTTAATCGCTGCTCCCAGCAATAGCAAAATTAATATTGGTTCCACTTATAACCGCGCTCCTGATGGCTATGGCGCGTGGTATGCTTTTATGCAAGAGCGACAAGCTTCTATCCAGCGCTGGCAAAAGCCTTTTAAGGAATTAGAGACCCAAACACGTCCTGTGACTCTTTTACAGGTAAACAGCTACCTGAACACACCAATTATTTCGCCTCAAGAGCAAAAATGGTTAGAAAAAGGCAATAATTTGGTAATTTTGGGTGTGCGGGAGCAAGTTACAGCAGCCAAGTTTAGCACGATGCAAAAATCACCTGTTGGTGATGTCAAGATTGATACCGGGCGGCGGCGGCAATTGGAAGCAGGGGAAGAAGTTGATTTAGGCGATCGCTTTGGTGCAGTAGTCTGGGAAAAGAACTACGGTAAAGGAAAAGCGATTTTTGCCACTACTCCTTATTTAGCTGCTAATGCTTATCAAGATAATCTAAGTAATTTCCAGTATTTAGCTGATTTAGTAAGCAAAAAAGGCAATGTATTATTTGTAGATGAATATATCCACGGCTACAAAGATGCCAGCGTGAGAAAGAGTGAAGGTCAAGGAGACTTATTTAGTTATTTGGCGAAAACTCCTTTATTACCGATGTTAGTGCAAGCGATCGCCGTCCTTGGGGTGTTAATTTGGGCACAAAATCGCCGCTTTGGTAAACCAGAAACTGAGGATACACCAGAGGTTAACAATAGCCAAGCATACATCCAAGCTTTAGCAGGAGTCTTGCAAAAAGCTGATAAAAATGACTTTGTTGTTGAGATGTTAGGCTCATATGAACAACTGCAACTGCAAAAAGCCTTAGGATTAGGTCAAGTACCTATCGAACATGAAACTTTGATAGACGCTTGGGTGGAGAAAACAAGCGCGACTGCAACAGAACTTAAAGCAGTTTTGAAAGTACAATCTCGACAACAACCCATGAGTGAGCGACACTTGATAAGCTGGTTGGAGAAATGGCAATCTTTGCGCCGTTATTATTAGTTTCGCGCAAAGATTGGACTTAGGCAAAAGTCTTCTCTCATCCTTCTTCCTTTGTGTTCTTTGCGTTTTTCTAAATCACGGAGACCAAAGCGAATGCGGTTCGTTTTTTCATGACTTTATGTAAGTCCTGAAAGATTCAAAAAGATTGTTAGAGTGTTTGCGCTTTTATGTGGATTCTTTATAAGTAACAATATGAATAACCATCCTGTCTTAAAACGCCTCGATCAAGGGCTAAATCGTATAATTGTTGGACAATCTATCCTAATACAGCAGATATTAGTAGCGCTGCTGGCAGGTGGACACATTATTTTGGAAGGAGTACCAGGAACTGGGAAAACGCTTTTAGTAAAAGTGCTGGCACAATTGATTAAAGCCGACTTTCGCCGCATTCAATTAACACCGGATGTCTTACCATCTGATATTACTGGTACAAATATTTTTGACTTAAATACTCGCAATTTTACTCTCAAAAAAGGACCAGTATTTACTGAAGTGCTATTAGCCGACGAAATTAATCGCACTCCCCCAAAAACACAAGCAGCGTTACTTGAAGCTATGGAAGAAACGCAGGTAACGCTAGATGGTGAAAGTTTGGCTTTGCCAGAGTTCTTTTGGGTGATTGCAACCCAAAATCCTTTAGAATTTGAGGGGACTTATCCTTTGCCTGAAGCGCAATTAGACAGGTTTTTGTTTAAGTTGGTGGTAGATTACCCGGATCAAGCTGCGGAAAAGCAAATGTTGCTGAATCGTCAAGCCGGTTTTGCAGCGCGACGCTTGGATATTGCACGTTTGAAATCAGTCGCAACGGTAGGGGAAATTTTAGAGGCGCGGCAAGCGGTAAAAGAAGTTAAAGTATCGGAAGCGATCGTTGATTATCTTTTGGCTTTAGTTAAAGCATCCCGTCAACATCCTGATTTAGCTTTGGGTGCATCTCCTCGCGCCACTGGTGCTTGGTTGCAGACATCTCAAGCAGCAGCGTGGTTGAGTGGAAGAGATTTTGTCACCCCAGATGATGTTAAAGCAGTTGCAGCACCTTTGCTGCGTCATCGTCTCATTTTAAAACCAGAAGCAATGTTGGATGGTTTGCAAATTGATGCAGCGATCGCCTCAATTATTAATAAAGTATCAGTACCAAGATGAGTGCTGATACCAACTTATTGGACTTTGGACAAAATCATCTTGCCGAGCCAAGGGAAAAGCTTAATTCAGTCGCTTGTTGAAGCGTATTCACAATTACACCTCAACTTCACGTCAGGCTACCCCTTTACCAGAACCACCTTGGTTGGAAGGCAGTTCTCAAGAAAGATGTAGTCTTATGTAAATGTTTGTAAATATAGCAGCATAGATTGAGAATACGATAGATCGTCACCCTTTTGAAATAGATGTTAAGTTTAATTGCAATAATATTGACATCTTCTGAGAGATGTGAAAGCCACTGAGAAACAGCAAGATTAAAGCACAAACGATACTTTCATTAGCGTGTAGAACAATGGCTTTACCCGAACAAAAGCGCTCTATTGGTGTATTTCCTAACCGTTTTGATGCAGAAAAGGCAATCAATGAACTCAAGGCATCTAACTTTCCGATGGATAAAGTTTCCGTGATTGGACCGGATACAAATCCAGAGGAGATAAAGGCTGCGGCTAACAACCTTGGTAATGTCGAAAATGAAGGCGATCAAGCTGCTAGAGCCGGGACGATTTCTGGGGGAGCATTAGGCGGACTAGCTGGCGTATTAACTGGTATTGCAACTTTAACAGTTCCTGGTTTGGGTGCTCTAGCCCTAGGAGGTGCTACGGCAACTGCTTTAGCATCAACCCTCGCGGGTACTGCTGTAGGGGCAACAGCTGGCGGCTTAGTGGGGGGGATGAGTAGTCTAGCAATTCCTGAACTAAAAGCCCAAGCTTACAAAGACTGGCTGTCACGCGGTGCTTATCTAGTGATGGTAGAAGGAGATGAAGACGATATCGGTCGCGCTGAAACTATTCTTAGCCGTGGTGGCATTCAAGATTGGTTTGTCTCTGAATAAATCATATAGTTAATGTGGGTAAGTGGGGGTACGATCGCCTCTTTTGTCAATCAGGTTCGCAATCATGGCGATCGCCCTTTTCTTCATTTTTGTTATGGCAGTTTGCAGTTAGATGCAGACTATGGGAACGTTGAGATTGGCTGTTAAGCCTAAAAATCGAGGTTTGCAATCAATATATGGTTCCTTCCAGACGAGTTTATTTTTTATTAGTTTCGGGAATTGCGATCGCTCCAATTGTCGCAATGTTTCTTAATATCTTTAGTAGCATTGCGATCGCTTTACTATTTGATGTCATAGTCTTAAGCTTAATGATTGTAGATGGTAGGCGATCGCGTCGTCACCGTGTAGAAATCAAGCGCGAGTTACCACCGCGACTATCAATTGGGCGAGATAATCCGGTGGTGCTAACGGTAACAAGTAACACAGACACCGTAATTTTAATCCGCGATTATTACCCTTCCGGCTTTGCCATATCTACACCAACAATCCGTGCTGCTGTGGAAAGGAACAGCACCAAAGAATTAAATTATACCGTTAAGCCGACACAGCGGGGAGAGTTTCCTTGGGGCGATATTCAGGTACGACAATTGGGACTTTGGGGTTTAGCGTGGGATGATTGGAAGATTCCGCAAAGTCTGCGGGTGAAAGTTTATCCTGATTTAATTGGCTTGCGATCGCTTTCAATTCGCTTGACACTACAATCATCCGGTTCCATGCGTCAACGGCAATCGGGTATGGGTACAGAGTTTGCTGAACTGCGAAACTATCGCACAGGAGACGATTTGCGGTTTATTGATTGGAAAGCCACAGCGCGTCGGGTAGGTGGCTATGGAAATGCATCCCCACTCGTGAGGGTTTTGGAAGCAGAACAAGAACAAACCTTACTGATTTTACTTGATCGCGGGCGGTTGATGACAGCAAAAGTACAAGGTTTGCAGCGGTTTGATTGGGGTTTGAATGCAACATTGTCCTTAGCTTTGGCGGGTTTACATCGAGGCGATCGCGTCGGCGTTGGTGTATTTGACCGCCAAACGCATACGTGGATACCCCCAGAACGTGGACAACATCATTTAGGTAATCTCATAGATCGCCTAACTCCGATTCAACCAGTACTACTAGAATCTGATTATTTAGGTGCAGTGACAAATGTTGTGCGGCAACAAACCCGGAGAGCGCTTGTAGTGGTAATTACTGACTTAGTTGATGTCACAGCCTCCGCCGAACTTCTTGCCGCACTTTCTAAATTAGCACCGCGCTATCTGCCGTTTTGCGTCGCTCTGCGCGATCCCGAAGTTGATAAATTGGCACACACCTCAACGGGAAATGTTACACATGCTTATGCCCGTGCTGTCGCTTTAGATTTATTAGCACAACGGCGAGTAGCCTTTGCAAAGTTGAAGCAAAAAGGTGTATTAGTATTAGATGCACCAGCTAATGAGATTACAGATAAATTAGTTGAGCAATATTTGCGACTGAAAGCCCGGAATCAACTTTAATCGACAGCTTGACGACGACGAGTTTTCATTAAGCTCAATATGGCGATCGCAAACATTGCCGCAGCTACAGAAGGTTCTGGCACATTAGCTGCTGCACGAGCATTTGCTTTACCAATATCAATCGCAAACACTGTATCGTTATAATCTTGATCGCCACCACCCCATAAATCCTCGAAACCTAGCACCAGATAGTCTTTATAGTAATAAGCTACAGCGTGTTGCAAATTATCTGGGTTGAGATCTTGATTTAGACCAAAGATACCTTTAACTCCATTTTCGTAGATACCGCCGTTAATATCGTTTGGAACTAACTGGAAATCCAATTTTGTACCAGCTGGTAACGAGCCTATATTCACCCAGTCACCAACATTCAAAGGTTGATAGGGTGCAACTTTGCCTTGTAACGCGTCGTTCGGGTTTGGGCAAAACTGACTAAAATTAGTGAAACTGCTATCGCCAGTATTACAAGAGGTATCGCCGAAAATTATTTGACCTGTCTGGACTTGAGAGCCAGTAGTAGCTTTGAAATCTAAGCGATCGCGATATAAGTTAGCCGTTTCGCCGATAAAGAATACTTTGGGATCATAGTTCAATTTCAGCGTTAGGTCAGACAGATTAACCTGTTTTGCCTTAATGCTCTCAGGAGACAAATAACGACGTTCTTCGCCAACAAAAGCTCTAAAGTCTTGAAGAATATTTTTGAAATTAGCAGGAGCTTCATCTCGGCTTTTGATATCAAAAGCGCTTGCAGGTGCAGCGATTGATAATAAACCAGTTCCTAAAGCAGCAGCAAGTAAACTCCGAAGAAATTTATTTTTCATAATTGCCTTTCTTTCACTAACCTATGAATTTTCTTTGCTCAAGATATTTATAGTTTACAATCTAATTGTTTATGCATAGTCAAACCACATGAAAGTGAATATGGCTATTTTTTACGATGTGAATACTTACCTCCGCTTGCGACTAGAATACACTAGCAAAAACACAAACAAACTCATCCCCAGGAGGTATTTAAAAGGACTTGGTATACTAGGATTAGGAGAAATAAATCCTTCGATAGTACCAGCAATTGTCAACATTGGGATAATGCCAAATAGTAACTGCACAGCCAGAGAGCCGTAAAATTTGAGTGCGTCACGACGGCGATATTTACCGGGAAATAAAATCGCTCTGGCGAGTAAAAAACCTGCACCACCAGCAAAAAAGATGGCGGGTAATTCTAGAGAACCATGCGGAAATACAAATGCCCAAAAGGGATAAGCAAGATTATTTTGACCCACTAAGGTGGCAAGGGCACCAATCAATAAACCATTGAACCATAATAAAAATGTGGTGTAAATTCCAGCTGTCATGCCACCAGCGATCGCACCAAACGACACTGATAAATTATTAATTGTGATATTGCTCGATGCTAAAGGTTCAATTCCGACTATTGACCCCATCCACAATTTATGCTCATCTCGCACCTGGGAAATTAAGCTTTCTGGAACCACAAGTGATATAAAGGTGGGATCTTGCCACGCATACCACCAAGCAACTAATGCCCCTAGCATAAATGTAGCAGTGGCTGTGGCAATATATGGAAATGTTTGCTGCACCACTGCTGGTAATCCCCAACTATAGAATTCCACCACTGCTTGCCATTCTTGTCGTCTTGAACCTTGATAAATCTGCGTATAAGCGCGAGTTGTCAAAAAATGTAAACTTTGCGTCAAAGTATTGCCTACTTTGTGAGTCTGAGCACGGGCTAAATCTGCCGCTACTGAACGGTATAAACTCGCTAACTCTCTAATTTCCCCAGCTTGCAGTGACTTGATTCCTTTTTTTTCTACTTGTCTTAATAAAGCATCTAGACGTTGCCAATTTGGTTCCCTTCGAGAAATCCAACGTTGAATATTCATAAACTTTCGGAATACTTAATTGAAGTTATCTTAAGATAGCTTCAAATTCAAAACTTAATTTACAAGAAAATTTAGCATCATGTCTCTTAATCTCGGTTCTCCCAGCCCAATACAACCACTTAGCCTCGGTAATGTCGTCAGTGCCGGAATGCGGCTATATCGTTCTCACCTCAAGTCTTATCTTAAACTGGCATTTAATGCTTATGCGTGGATATTTGTACCAATTTATGGTTGGGCAAAATGTGGGGCAATTTTAGCTTTAATATCCCGGTTAGCCTTTGGTGAATTGGTCGAGCAACCGGAATCTATTGAACAAGGTCGCAGAATCGTAAATTCGCGCATGTGGCAGTTTTTCATTATGGGTTTGTTAATGTTTGCGATCAATATAGGTTTGCTAATACCCTTTTCTATTTTTATCGGGATTGTTACCTTTTTTTTAGCGGGAAGTATTGCCGCAGGTGTTACCCTAAGTCCAACTATTATTTTGGCTGTTTCTTTGTTAACACTTATTTTGATTTTAGTTTTCTTCGTTGCTTTCCTCTGGGTACAAGCTCGCTTTTTTGTTGTTGAAGTTCCACTGGCTATTGAAGACAATGTTGATGGAACCTCGACGATTGGTCGCAGTTGGGAATTAACTAAAGGACATACTTGGCGAATTGTCGCGATTTTATTTGTGGGTTATTTAATTACGATACCAATACAAATTCCCTTTACTATTGTTAGCACTATTATTCAGGCAGCTTTAGCATCCTTAGCTCAAGAAAATTCCGGTTACGCTGTTCTTTCACAATTGTTGAGTCTAATTATTGGTTTAATAAGTGCCGCGTTGATTGTACCGTTTTGGCAGTCAATCAAAGCAGTAGTTTATTATGACTTGCGGAGTCGTCGGGAAGGGATGGGATTGAAGTTACGCGATCGCGATATTTAAACATTAGTATAAAAACTGCTATGCACTTATTCAACAAAATTAAATTCCGCACACCAGAAAGTGTAGAACTAGAATTTACTCTTGCCGGCATCGGTAATCGCGCTTGGGCATTGTTAATTGATTATCACGTTTTGGCTGCGATAATGACGGTGTTTATTGTTGTCTGGGTAACTCTTGCAGTGCAGTTAGGGGATTTCTGGACAGCGATTTTTGGCAAGCAGGTGAGTTTGTGGTTAATAGCGATCGCCTTAATCACCGGCTTTGCTATTTACGCAGGTTACTTTGTCTTCTTTGAAACTTTATGGCAAGGTCAAACCCCGGGCAAACGCTTTGCGAAAATTCGCGTTGTTCGAGATGATGGTAGACCTGTTGGTTTGCAACAAGCAACATTACGCGCTTTGCTTAGACCGATTGATGAGTTTTTCTATCTTGGCAGTTTATTTATCATCTTTAGCGATCGCGAAAAGCGCGTAGGTGATTTAGCCGCCGGCACAATAGTCATTCAAGCTCAAAAACCACTTGCATCAACCACTTTGACAATTTCCGAAGAGGCAAAGCCAGTATATGAGCATTTGCTGCAAGTTGCCGATTTATCGCCATTATTGCCCGATGATTTTGCCGTTATTCGCGAATATTTACTCAGACGCAGCGTCATGTCAACAAAAGCAAGAGCGTCACTGGCTCTAGAATTGACTAAGCAGGTTAAAGACATTATCGATTTAGAAAAGCTACCAGAAAACGTTGTCCCTGATGTCTTTTTGGAAGGTGTTTATCTAGCTTATAAAGAAACTGGGGACGGGGCTAGGGACTAGGGACTAGGGACTGGAGAGAGGGGGACAGGGGGACAGGGGGACAGGGGAGAATTTATCCGATTTTCAATGCCCAATGCCCATTCTCTCGTTACAAGGCTCTGCCTTGTGACGTAAGTCGGGAGGCTCTGCCTCCCGCAAAAGGCTGGAGGCAGAGCCTCCTTTACTGCATTCCCAGCCAGAGACTGGGAACGAAGGAATTCTTAAGAGAAAAATCTGGGGAGGGATTGTGAGATACTCTTAAATAGGTGAGAATGTGCCGAAAGAAGTAAGAATGAAGCTGGCAGCAAGAGTAAGTCAAGTGTCCCCTTCGTTAACCTTAGCGATCGCAGCCAAGGCTAAGGCAATGAAGGCAGAAGGTATCGATGTTTGTAGTTTTAGCGCTGGAGAACCGGATTTTGACACACCGGCTCACATCAAAGCCGCAGCGGTAAAAGCTTTAGATGAAAACAAAACCAAGTATGGTGCAGCGTCTGGTGAACCAAAGTTAAGAGAAGCGATCGCTCACAAGTTAAAAACAGACAATCATCTTGATTACAAAGCAGAAAATGTCATCGTCTCTAACGGCGGTAAACATTCTCTCTACAATTTAATTGTCGCCCTCATCGACCCAGGCGATGAAGTAATTATCCCCGCTCCCTACTGGCTAAGTTATCCAGAAATGGTAATTTTGGCGGGTGGTGTTCCGGTGATTGTACATACAGATTCTTCGACGGGCTATAAAATTACACCCGAAAAGCTGCGAGAAACAATCACGCCGAAAACAAAGTTATTTGTCCTCAATTCCCCCTCGAATCCCACGGGGATGGTATATACGCCTGAAGAAATCAGAGCTATAGCAGAGATAATAGTTGAAAAAGATATACTTGTTGTCTCCGACGAGATTTATGAAAAAATACTCTACGACGGTGCAGAACATTTGTGCATCGGTTCTGTAGGAAAGGAGATTTTCGACCGGACTATTGTCAGTAACGGCTTTGCGAAAGCTTACTCAATGACAGGATGGCGGATTGGTTATCTTGCAGGACCAACAGAAATAATTAAAGCCACAATCACCATCCAAAGTCACAGTACATCAAATGTGTGTACCTTTGCTCAATATGGCGCGATCGCTGCATTAGAATCCTCACAAGACTGTGTAGAAGAAATGCGTCAAGCTTTCGCCAAACGTCGGCAAGTAATGTTAGATAGACTCAACGCCATTCCCGGTTTAACTTGTGAAAAGCCAGATGGTGCTTTTTACATGTTTCCCGACATCAGCAAACTCAATGTCAAATCCCTAGAATTTTGTGACGCTTTGCTAGAAAAAGAGCAAGTCGCAGTTATTCCCGGAGTCGCTTTTGGCGCTGATGACAATATTCGTCTATCTTACGCCACCGATATGGCAACAATTGAGAAAGGAATGGATAGATTAGAGAAATTTGTGCGATCGCGTATTTAGTCAACAGTTGTAGAGACGCGATTTATCGCGTCTCTACGGAAGTCAAAAGTCAAGAGTCAAACTCTGAGTTTCAAGTTCAGAAGCTCAAGTTTCGAGTTCCAAGCACGAAGTTTCGAGTTCCAAGCACGAAGTTTCGAGTTCCAAGCACGAAGTTTCGAGTTCCAAGCACGAAGTTTCGAGTTCCAAGCACGAAGTTTCATGTTCAGAAGCTCAAGTTTCATGTTCAGAAGCTCAAGTTTCGTGTTCCAAACAAGAACTTTACACCGTTTTTTTATAAAGATACGCCTAATTAGCCTGCCTTCGCAGGCTTTGTTCATATAGCCGAGCCACTTGGACGGGTTTCCCGGCAGTCGCGCATGTGCCGTCCACCCTTCTAGGGTCAAGAACCTCATATAGAATTGGTATTACAATGCGTCACCCCTTGCCAAGATGAATCTGTACAGTCAATTTATTGTGCCTCGCTTACAAGACTGGAGCATGTCTGATGCGAGTCTATCTAATTATCGTCAGCAAGTATTGGCACAGGTCAAAGGTGAAACTTTAGAAATCGGCTTTGGGACAGGATTAAATTTACCCTACTATCCCAAACATATCAAAAAACTGATAACAGTTGATGCCAATCCAGGGATGAATGCACTTGCCTTGAAACGCATTCAGGCTTCAGATATTGTTGTCGAGCATAACGTACTCAGTGGCGAAAATCTACCCTTCGCTTCGCAAAGCTTCGATAGTGTGGTTACTACTTGGACATTATGCAGCATTGCCAACGTCGAGCAAGCTTTAAAGGAAATTTACCGTGTTCTGAAGCCGCAAGGAAAATACTTTTTTATCGAACATGGACTGAGTAACGATGCGAAAGTGCAAGTTTGGCAAAATCGTCTCACCCCGATTCAAAAAGTCATTGCCGATGGCTGTCATTTAAATCGCGACATCAAGCATCTAGTTGAAAATCACTTCAGCCATTTGACAATCGAAGAGTTTTATAGTGAGAATTTGCCAAAAATATTTGGCTATCTCTACAAAGGTGTAGCAGTTAAAGATTATTGACACTCCCCCGTTTATAAAACGGGGGATTCTTGGGTTAGTGGGGAGCTATTGCTTAACCCCTCGCCAAGCATCTTGACCGTATGCCCTACGGCTCTTAGACCACGTTGCATTACCACCATA
>JAHHID010000070.1 GCA_019359015.1 Spirirestis rafaelensis WJT71-NPBG6 | reverse complement strand
TCACGATTATATTCACATGAAGCAAAGGGTATAACCCTAAGAATATCGGGAGCCGTGTGCCATGAAAGTGGCACGCACGGTTCTAACAGAGAGGTGCGTGGGATAATACCCACCATCGACTCTAACTTGATACTTTCGATAAAAAATTCCAGGAGAATGAAACCGTTGGTGAGCGCAAAGATTACGTTTCTCTGCCAGTGGAGTTAAATAAGCAGGAGATTGAAGAACTGACAACGGAAGACTTGAGGAAAACTTTTGAAAAAGAAAAGCGCGTGCGGCTTTTGATTTGGGGAGAGGGAGGTTCAGGAAAAACAACCATTGCTTGTCAGATTGCGAAATGGGCAATGATAAAGGACAAGTCCAAACGCCTGACTCAACACTTAATGTTACCAGTTTTAATTGAGCAAGAACTGAAATCGCAGTCAGGGGAAGGCATGAAGCCTTTGATGGAAGACATTGTAGGACAAATCCAGGATCTGAGCGACGGGGAACAAAAGATTGTTGATGAATTGCTAGTAGAACAACTTTTACGAAAACGCCGGATTCTCTTGATTGTCGATCATTTCTCGGAAATGAGTCAACAAACCCGTGAAAAGATTAATCCGGAAGTTCCAGAGTTTCCAGCGAATGCTTTGGTAATCACCTCACGAATTGAAGAAAAATTTAACGGAATTGACAACAAGATTACGACTCTCCGGTTCGATGGCGGGAAGTTAGCATATTTTATCGAGCAGTATTTGAAACAGTGCCAAAAGTGGGAACTTTTTCAGGAGAATCAACAAGAGTTTTTGCAAGAATGTGCCCAACTTGCAGGGATAGTGGGTGATAAGAAAACAATTACAGTTTTGCTGGCTAAACTGTATGCAGAGCGAATGATTAATGCTAAGGAGAATTCATCACTCAGGGAGCGTTCCCTTGATAATATCCCTGACTTGATAATTGACCACTTAAAAAAGCTTAATCGGGAAGTGGAAAGACTGACGAATGAGGAATATCACACACTTGAATTCGATGCCAAGCTTATTGCTTGGAAATGTCTTGAGCAGCACTATAAGCCAAGTTATGTAGAGCGTGAGTCTGTGATTGTTGCCTTGGGGGAGAAAAAAGCTGATAACTCCCTTGAGCATTTTGAGAAAAAACTCCATTTAATTAAGTCAGGAAAATCAGGCACAATTAGGTTTGCTCTAGACCCTTTGGCTGAATATTTAGCAGGACTATACCTGGTAGAAAATTACAATGAAAAAGAAGCAAGCTGGCACGACTTTTTCGCAAAAGTAGACTCAAATCCAAACAAACGGGAAGAAATTAAAGGTTTTCTGCTAGCAGTGAGAGACTGCTGTCTGGCAAAAGGGACAGAAGCGAAAGTACCCAGTTTCGTGGCTGAGGAACTAGGCAAACTCGCAGGGCTAGATTTGGAAGCGTTAAAGCAAGAACAACAGAAGCAACGTATTCGACGCCTAACCAATGACCTGTTTGTTCCAGAGGTGGAAGATAGGCGACGTGCGGTTAAAGAATTAAGTAAAATGGCAGCAACAGCTAAATCTGCGGTTGATGGTCTTCTCATAGCCCTGAAAAATGATGATTCTGGTGTGCGTCGTAGTGCCGCTGAGGCATTGGGCAAGTTAGGTAACACCTCAGAGTCGGTACTGCAAGCGCTTCTGGCGTGTCTGAAAGATGATTCTGATGTGCGTGTTAGTGCCGCCGAGGCGTTGGGCAAGTTAGGCAACACCTCAGAGTTGGTACTGCAAGCGCTTGTGGCGTGTCTGAAAGATGATGATTCTGGTGTGCGTCGTAGTGCCGCCGAGGCGTTGGGCAAGTTAGGCAACACCTCAGAGTTGGTACTGCAAGCGCTTGTGGCGTGTCTGAAAGATGATGATTCTGGTGTGCGTCGTAGTGCCGCCGAGGCATTGGGCAACTTAGGTAACACCTCAGAGTCGGTACTGCAAGCGCTTGTGGCGTGTCTGAAAGATGATTCTGATGTGCGTGTTAGTGCCGCCGAGGCGTTGGGCAAGTTAGGCAACACCTCAGAGTCGGTACTGCAAGCGCTTGTGGCGTGTCTGAAAGATGATGATTCTGGTGTGCGTCGTAGTGCCGCCGAGGCATTGGGCAACTTAGGTAACACCTCAGAGTCGGTACTGCAAGCGCTTGTGGCGTGTCTGAAAGATGATTCTGATGTGCGTGTTAGTGCCGCCGAGGCGTTGGGCAAGTTAGGCAACACCTCAGAGTCGGTACTGCAAGGGCTTGTGGCGTGTCTGAAAGATGATAATTATAGTGTGCGTCGTAGTGCCGCTGTGGCGTTGGGCAAGTTAGGTAACACCTCAGAGCCGGTACTGCAAGGGCTTGTGGCGTGTCTGAAAGATGATGAGAATTATGTGCGTGGTAGTGCCGCTGTGGCGTTGGGCAACTTAGGTAACACCTCAGAGTCGGTACTGCAAGCGCTTGTGGCGTGTCTGAAAGATGATAATTCTGATGTGCGTTCTGATGGCGCTGAGGCGTTGGGCAACTTAGGTAACACCTCAGAGTCGGTACTGCAAGCGCTTCTGGCGTGTCTGAAAGATGATAATTCTGAGGTGCGTTATTGTGCCGCTGTGGCGTTGGGCAACTTAGGTAACACCTCAGAGTCGGTACTGCAAGCGCTTGTGGCGTGTCTGGAAGATGATGAGAAATATGTGCGTCGTAATGCCGCTGAGGCGTTGGGCAACTTAGGTAACACCTCAGAGTCGGTACTGCAAGCGCTTGTGGGGTGTCTCAAAGATGATGATTCTGGTGTGCGTCTTCGTGCCGCTGAGGCATTGGTCAACTTAGGTAACACCTCAGAGTCGGTACTGCAAGCGCTTATGGCGTGTCTCAAAGATGATGATTCTGATGTGCGTCGTAGTGCCGCCTGGGCGTTGGTCAAGTTAGGTAACACCTCAGAGTCGGTACTGCAAGCGCTTATGGCGTGTCTGAAAGATGATGATTATTATGTGCGTGGTAATGCCGCCTGGGGGTTGGTCAAGTTAGGTAACACCTCAGAGTCGGTACTGCAAGCGCTTATGGGGTGTCTGAAAGATGGTGATTCTGATGTGCGTCGTAGTGCCGCCTGGGTGCTGGTCAAGTTAGGTAACACCTCAGAGTCGGTACTGCAAGCGCTTGTGGCGTGTCTGGAACATGATGATTATAATTTGCATGGTAGTGCCGCCTGGGCGTTGGTCAAGTTAGGTAACATTTCAGAGTCGGTACTGCAAGCGCTTGTGGCGTGTCTGAAAGATGATTATTCTGATGTGCGTAATATTACCGCTGAGGCGTTGGGCAACTTAGGTAACACCTCAGAGACGGTGATGCAAGCGCTTAGGGCGTGTCTGGAAGATGATGATTCTGATGTGCGTGGTAGTGCCGCTGAGGCGTTGAAAAGATTGGGTAAACCGTCTCAGGACATTTAGTGATTAAATTAACCACGTATTTGACAGACTAGATTTACCTGTGTCTCATTTGTTTACAATTTTTACCTAATTTTTCTCCTCCAGCACTAGCGTAGAATCAGCCGATCGCCCAAATTCTTCAGGTGCATATTGCAAGTGTACTTTCGCACCAGGATAAACAAATGTGCCAGGTGTCACGGAACGCACTAAATAATGAAGGCTATAAACGCCTGGCTCTAAATGGTCGGCATAGGCGATAATGCGATCGCGATAAATTGTCTTAAAGTTAAGTTGCCAACTGTCGGCTTTTGCTTTTAAGGCTGATGTGGCTGTTTGGAAACTTTGATCGACAGCTTCAAATCCCGCTGGTAGGGGATCGCTAATCACCACATGATCTACTCTATGATCGGCAATCACCTCTAAATTAATATCAAATACCTGTCCTGTCTCTATTGTTAAGGGCTTATCAAAAGCGTAAAGTCCTATTTTTTGCAACACTTTTTCGTCACCGACACGGCTAATTTCTCGCGATATCCGTAAACCGTTAAATCTTCCTGGTTGATTTCCTGGCAAGCGATAGCGATAGGTAACTAGATAGTGTAATCTGCCTGAAGCTGATTTTTGCAGAGTTAAATCATGATGTCCGCGAGGTAAATTAGCGATCGCTACATTTAGCTGTAAACTAGGATTACGGTATCCTTCAAACCGACTTTCTCCGATTTTCTTACCAGCTAATTTCACAGTCGCAAGAAAATTTGGCGGTGTTGGTTGCAGTTTGCTATATTCCACCAAAGCTGTCAGCGCTTGGGCATTGTTATAACTACTTTGCCATGTCCCATTGCGTCGCAGTGTTAAAAGGCTTTGAAATAACTTATCGATCACTTCTGGTTTGGCTTTGGCAGCGATAAATAACCGTAAAGCTTGCGCTTGTGCGGTTGTCGGTGAACTCATCCATCCCCAACTGCTGGGTAAATTTATAACTGCTGTGCGACCAGTTTCATATATATTTTGTTGTAACTGCTGTAAAAGTTGTTTAGATTCATCTTGCCATTCGGGAAACTGAGATAGATATCGCGTTAATTTAATTTGCGTTACTAAATCAAAAGCGTTGCGTTGTTGGTAAATATCTGTCAAAAAGCTATTGCGTTTATCGCCAAATTGTGCGAAAGCAATTAAAGCATTAAGTTGGATTTGGCTTTTACAGGGTTGCTGTTTACAAAACTCAAATTGTCCGGGGTTGGCGAGGATTTTCTGCAAATAACCCTTGAGGCGTGGTATCATCCCTGAATCTACATTTGCTTTCGCCAAAGACTCAGCCACATAAAGAGAAATCCAAGGATCTGATTTTTCTTGTCCTGGGTAAGCTGCAAAACCACCATCGGCAAGTTGGAGTTTTTGCAATTGGGCGATCGCTTGGGTTGATTCTTTGGTAAAGTTAAATTCTCGGATTTGACTGTATTTCTCTGAGAGTGTTTGCAGATTAGCGGCAATTATCAACTTACTCGCAGCTGGTTCTGCAAAGGGTAAATCATCATCTTCTATAACTTGTTTTGCGGGTGCTTTAATTTCTGGAATCAGAGTACTCGCTAATTGAATGTCTAAACCTCCCGCTTCGGGGAAGACATTTTTATCGACATTCAAAGGAATTTTGACTTGATTTGCAGTGACACCAGTTTCGACAACTTCTTCTGTAATTTCCAGCGGTTTAATTTCCAAAGGTACTTCAAAAGCATCAGCGTTGCGATTTAGTTGAGTGGTAAAGCGGATTTTACTTTCACCAACACTGGAAGCGACAATAGGAAAGCGATAAGCAGAAGTAGCTGATTGAGTCTGGGTTTGTAAAGAAACGGCTGTGGGATTTTTGCCTTCAAAGTTGATTGTACCGCTAACTGCACCATCAATTGTCAAAGTACCAGATGTGCCAGTGTTGTTAGTTACCGATAAACCAGCAAGAAGGCGATCGCCTGGACGCGCAAATTGTGGCAATATTGGATTAGTTAGCAGTGGTTTTGTGGTGATAAACGTCGTTTCCCCATTACCAAAACGCAGATTTCCATCAGTAGCTACAGCCATTACTCGCCATGTAGTTAAGTTATCTGGTAATTTAAAGCTTATCTGTGCCTTACCATCAGCGTCTGTAATTATATTGTTATAGTAAGCTAAAGCTTGAAAATCTGTACGGATGCGGGTATTTGCTGCACCAGATGAGAATCCACCTCCATAACCCCAACCTTTCGGTTTAGCTACAGCATTTTGTTCGACCACCACATTTTGACGATTATCACTAAAGCGGGTAGATATTGGTTGTTCAGCATAAACCGTATTTACCAAATCTGGGGGACGATAACCAGAAAGTTGTAACACTGCTTCATTCACCACCATGACGGTGAATTGTCCTTTGGTGGGATTTCCTTGATTATCCTTTAATTCCAATTGAACCGTTTCTGACGCACCAGGTTCTAATGAAGTTTGCAAAGGTGTAACTTGCAGCTTTAAATATTTATCTGACAAATTAACTTTAAAAGGTGCAAAGCCAATTTTTCCTAAATTATTTAAACTTCCTGGTTCCAATTTATTCAGAGAAACACCCTGACGTACCAACACAGCTTCAACTGCTGCATTTGGTAGCATTTCCGGTGTAACTTTAAATTGAATTTGTGGCGCTCCGCCCTTAACTTTGGTAATCTGTTGAAAGATAGGTTTATCTTTGACAACAGCAAAGTACAATTCTCCTTCTGGATAAGGAGATTGAATCAATGCAGTAGCAGTTTCACCGACTTTAAACTCTTTTTTATCAAGTTTGACCTCCAACTTATCTTTTTCACCTTCACCCCAAAGCACCGGATTTTCCCCAGTTGCCCAAATTTGCAAATCTGTAGCACTTGAATCATCTTTCGCATCGCTAAAATTAGCTTGAATTCTGTAAGAACCGGATTCAGTGGGTGTTAAAGTTACAGATTGAGCACTTTTACCAGATGTAACTTCTATTTTTCCAACCGTCTTATATTCAACTTGATTTTTCGCAGTTTTACTCCCTTCCACCACTTGAGTTAAACTGCTGTATTTCATCTGCTGCAATTCCAGCCTAATGCGTTGACCTTCCAGTACTTTTCCCGTAAAGTCAGAAACGATAACTTGAATTGGAAAAGCTTTCCCAGCTTCAGCCACAAAGTTGCTTTTTAAACCGATGAGACGATTACTTGGCAAAGCTGTAAAAGTCTGAGAATTCGCTACAGATAAATTAGAAACATCTGCAACTTCAACATCCACCCGATAAATCATCGGATAAGGCAATTTTCCCACATTTACAATTTGACTACTTTTACCATTAGCATCTAGCTGAGTATCAGCTTGTAAAACATCGCTTGGTAAAGAAGGAGATTCTTCTGGGAAAAGCCATTGTCTACCAAAACTGAATTCCTCCCAACTTTTAGAGATAAAATTAGTCTGATTTCTCGTGACAAAATATTTTGCCTTTCCTTGTTCCACAGGTGAACCGAAAAGATAATTACTTGTGGTTTTCGCTGCAATATTATCACCGGCTAAAGCAAATTGCTTATCTAAAGCTAGTTCAACTTTAAAATTTGGCGGTTTAAATTCAGCTACGCGAAATTCTCCAGAAATTTGATGTCCGTTTTTCCCCTTCGCTTGAATTGTATAATAACCTAATTTTTGATTGCTCTTGATAGGGACTTCTAAAGAAAATGTACCAAACTCATTAGTTGTTTGCGTACCTAAATCTGTCTTTTGCCCATCTGGATTTATAAGATTTAATTGGTAAGCTGCATTTTTATCTTGCTGAATGATGCCATTTTGCAAATAATCAGCAAAGCCAGTAAAATAAGCTTTCTCACTGGGTTGATACAACTGCCTATCAGAAAAAATTACCCCGCGTGATTCTGGTTGACCATTTTGCCAACCTGCATCAATACCGTAACCATAACTACCGCTATATTCATCAGTGCGTGTAAATGCCCAATCTTGATTTTCACGCGCTACTACTAATAGTTGTGGCGATTTTGTAAAAGTCTGACTTTGAGCATAACATGACTGCAAATCTAAACGATTGAGCTTTAAATTTCCATTTTCATCAGTTTTACTTGATGCACAAGGTATCGGTTGCGGACGAGATTTTGCATTGAATTTTGATTCATAAATTTCCACAGCAGCACCTTTTACAGGTGAACCATCAGCAAGATGATGAACCCGAATTAAACTCGATTCCGGAAACCACTGCGAAAATACACCCAAATTCGTCAATTGAACTAACCCATAACTCGTAGGTTCTCTCCAAAGTTCTTTATTATTCTCTTGATATTTATTAGTGCGTCCCTGTACTCCATAAGCTAGCATTCCTGTAGAAGCACCAAGCTTTTCTCGTAAAGGAATACTCAAATCAGCTGATTGATTCTTCTTTGCAGCTATTTTAAAGCTTTGCCATTCCGATGATTTAGGTAATAAATCATTCCCACTGTTGAAATAAACTAAATCTCTTGGTTGAACTACTTTATAAGCAGCTTTATATTTTGATTCAGGCAAGTTGACTGTATTAATATTTAGTTGTAAATTATTACCCGCTGGGAAAATATTTAATCCATCAGGAACCCAAATATCCCCCGCTAAATCTCCAGTATCATAATTGACGGTAACTGGTTTACCTAAAATCTGCCCAAATTTATCTTTGAGATTTGCACCAATCGTAATTGTGTAATGAGTCGCAGGTTTTAAAGCATAAGGATTGATGCTGACAAGTTTATCTTGGTCATTCACTTGAATAATTCGAGAAATGTCTTGCGGTGCAGGATTGATTTTAATGTTTTCAATAGCCGAATCAGCTACTAAGACGTTATTAAATTCTAACTGTGGACTACCTTGAATAAATCTGCCATATGTTCCACCAGCATCAGGTTGTCCGTAAAATTTAATTCCTTGAAATGTCAATGGGGAATAAGTCGTTAACTTACTGACAAACTCTTTGTCACTTAATAGATTACCATCAGCCGGACGCACACCGGGAGAAAATTGCAAGCGATAACGAGTTGCTTTTTCTAGGTTTTGCTGCGGAATCAAGTTATAAACCCAATTGCGTGCTGAAGAATCAAATTTTTGTAGGGGTTCTTCAGTTTCTAACGGTTTTTCTTCTTTAGCTAAATCAACTTTGAAACGTACACCCTGCTTTTTCCCTTCAGGAAGAAGTTGCAAATGCTTTTCCACTGAAGCTAGATTCAATTCTACATTTGATGTAAATTGCAATTTTTGTTTTAAATCAATCGACTCTTCAACCTTTTCTATAGGATTAACACCTGGGAAGTTACTTAAATTGATGAGTTCGGTGTTGAAAGTCCAAGCTAAATCTTTTTCAAGACGGTGTTTTTTTAAGTCTGATAAACCAGCTTTGAGAGTAACTTGAAATCGCGTTGCTTTTGGTAGTGCTTTCTCAGCTTGAAATCCGACCATACGCGGTGTCAAAAATCGGAAATGACCGGATAAAGGTGGTATAAGTTCAAATTTTTGTAACAAACTTTCTTGTTCTGGGTTATCAAAACTTTCAAGAGGAATTAAAGCTTCTTTAAAGCGGATGCGAATTTGCTGAAGAGGTTTAGCATCTCCTAGTGGACTAATTTGTTCAATCCAATCTGGTAAATTTGGTGGAGTTAGTGCGGAAACTTCTGGTAATTGTTCTTTACCTGGAGCGATACCAATTAAATTACACCCTGTTATTCCTATTACGAATGTTAGGATAAGCAGGGACTGCATTATTATTATGAGCATCTAAAAAAATAAAATAAAGTAACGTAGCAGTTGTATAACTGTTATAGCAATCCTAAATAAGAGCGTCAAAATTTCTCTCTTTTCTTTACTCTGTGTCCTCTGTGTCTCTGCGGTTCGTTAACTCAAATCTTTTTCATAAAATAGTAATGGATTATTTAGACAACCAATTGAGTCTGATTGTTTCCGAAAAACATTACAAATCTTAATAATTAAAGTTAGAGAAATGAGTATAGGTAAAAGTAAGTTTATAGTAAGAGCTTCAGCCCTTAAATCTATTATGATGAGGGCTAAAGCCCTGACTACGGTTATCGTAATCCTGCTATTATGCGTGACAGTACGCTTATTGCCATATTTCGCGCCAATTCGTACCGCAGATATTGCCCAAGATAAACAAGCGATCGCCTTTACAGATCGCAATGGGCTATTATTGGGAACACTACTCACGCGCGATCGCGAACATACCGCAGTCGTACCATTAAATCAAGTTTCCCCCCAATTTATCCACGCGATTTTAGCAGCGGAAGATAGTACATTTTATCACCACGGCGCACTAGATTTAAAAGCGATCGCTCGCGCTATCAAAGACGCAATTCACGCCAAACGAATAGTTTCCGGTGCTTCTACCATCACCATGCAACTAGCGCGGATGTTGAATTCACTACCCCGCACTGTATCAGGTAAAACTCAAGAAATTTGGTTGTCTTGGCGATTAACAGCCGGAATGAACAAAGATGATATCCTCAGTGCATACATCAATCGTTTACCAATGGGAGGAAATATCTATGGTGTAGAAGCTGCATCTCGAATCTATTTTTCCATACCTGCAAGCGATTTGAATCTAGCACAAGCGAGTTTATTAGCTGCTATTCCCAATAATCCTACCTACTTTAATCCTTACGAACATTATCAACGCTTAAAACAGCGGCAAAAATACGTCCTTAATCGGATGATACAGGATGGGTATATCCAGAAGGCGATCGCAGAACGAGCATACACCGAAAAAGTTATATTTGCGTCTCGTCAACCGGGAATCATTGCTGCACCACACTTTTTATTTTGGCTATCAAGTCAAATCCCCACAAACTCGCTTAACAAATCTTCATCTCCTATCCGCACCACCATAAATCTCCCTTTACAGCAGTTTGTCGAAGCACAGGTACAGCAAGTACTTACCAACCTCGCTGCTAACAACGTTCATGATGCAGCTGCTTTAGTAATTAACAACCACACCGGGGAAATTTTGGCTTATGTCGGTTCGCCTGATTATTTTAATGAAGCCAAACTCGGACGTAATGATGGAGTTCAGGCGCTACGTCAACCAGGATCTACACTCAAGCCGTTTTTATATGAGTTAGCTTTAGAAAAAGGCATAATTCGCCCTAATTCTATTTTAGCAGATGTACCCGCAAACTACGCAATTCCTGGGGCGAAACTTTACAGTCCTACAGATTATACCCGAAGCTTTACTGGACCAGTGCGCGTGCGCGTCGCTTTAGCGAATTCGCTGAATGTACCAGCAGTTAGGGTGTTAGAAAAGGTTGGTGTGCAGACTTTTCTCAATCGTCTGCGTGACTTGGGGTTTGCACACCTAACTCACCCAGCAGAATATTATGGGTTGGGGCTGACTCTTGGTAGTGGCGAAGTCAGTTTATGGGAATTAGCTAAAGCTTATGTAAGTATGGCACGATTTGGGTCAGCTATACCTTTGGTGAGTATGTTTCCTCAAGTTTCTAGTTTGGACGCGATTCATCGCGTCACTACGACAACAACGTGGGAATTGATTGTTGATATGTTGAGCGATCGCTATGCCCGTGCGACAGCTTTTGGTGTAGACTCAGTATTAAATTTACCCTTTTCCACTGCGGTAAAAACAGGCACATCTTCTAATTTTCGCGATACATGGACTGTCGGATTTTCTAGCGATTACACAGTGGCTACCTGGGTAGGTAATTTCGATGGGGAACCGATGCGCCAAATCTCTGGAGTTACCGGCGCAGCGCCATTGTGGAATCGAATTATGTTATATTTGCACTCCTCACAAGAACCAGCTAATTTTCCCCCTCCAGAAGGGATGAGAAAATTACCTATATGTGCGATTTCTGGGTTAAAACCTACACCAAATTGCACCTCAGTTGTGGAAGAATATTTCTATCCAGAAGATAAAAGCAGTTATGAAGAAAACCAGTTCAATTTACCCGCTGAATATGATGAATGGTTAGCAAGACAAAATCAATTCAATTTAGCTTCTGACAACTTCAAAATTATATCGCCTCATAATCGCGATTTATTCTTATTATATCCAGGCGAAGAAGGAAAGCAAAAATTAGAATTTAAGCTAGGGGGAATATCATCTACGCCTGTAGAATGGCGGTTGAATGGTGAAAAGTTAGATACATCAGCGAGTGCGTTCTTTTGGAGTTTATCCCCCGGTAACTGGACTTTATCAGCAAAAAGTGGTGATATCAGCGACAAAGTAACTTTTCAAGTCCAGTTAGCTACTATTAACCCCACACGTCGCGGCTTTTCTGCGGTTAATCCCACAAAATCTCAGCGGTGAAATTTAGAAACCCGACTTTTTTGAGAAGTTGGGTTTCTGTGCCGCGTGAATTTTCACAATGAAAATAGAATTACTATATTTTTCAAGGTTTGACAAAGCAGAAATTTATTTTCTGTTTTTTTCAGGAAAAAGCTATCTAAAGAGTGAAGATATAAATAAAGCCTATGGCTTGAATTGGAAATTAGGAGATGCCACTGTGATTTCTTCGGTAAGAGTAACTAAAATCTCAGTGGCAGCATGAGGTAAATAAAATGGCAACCACACAAACTAGCTCAAACAAATCAGAAAAAAAATCAGCCAAGAAGAAACAGTCTCTTCATCATACAGATATTGGTACTCCTAAAGTACCAGTTCGCCAACGCAAAACGAACCAGCAACATGAAGCCTTAAGTGACTGGAACCATGCAAGCTAGTGTACAAAAATATGGTGTTTGCTGCCTATAAGCTGGATAGTTTATGCACCATAGCTTTTTGTACCTTCACTGTTTAATGTTCACCTCTTGCATGTAATTTCCTGGCTGAAAATTGTCCAAGTTGGTAGCAGTTTTACTTTGGATGAATGAATTTGTCCACATAGCTTTTGCTATTGGTGCTGTAGCTACCTTTTGCTCTTGTCGAAGTTGCGATCGCCTAGTATCATCACTAGAAGTTTTAGCAGCTTGTAAACGCTGCTTTTGCGTATATTCCATTAGTTTAGCTTGAGCTTGAGCATAAATTTGAGTACCTTGGGGAACTTGTTGGAGAAACTCCACAGCACCATTAAAGTCACCCTCTGCTGCTTTGTTGTAAGCCTTTTGAACCAAGTAAGCTGCTCTAATTTGCTGCTTTTTATTGTACTCAGTTAACTTTTGTTCAACTACAGTTTTAGAAGAGCTTTCTTGAGGAATTTGCTGCAAGTAATTTAAAGCAGTGGAGAAATCTTTTTGACCTGCTCTCTCGTAAGCCTTGGCTAATAAGCCCTTTGACTCTACTTCAAGATTGGCGCGTGCCTGTTTAGCTAGTTTATCACTTTTCGATTGCCAATATAAAATATCGGGAACCTGAGCAGCAGTACGAAGTACATCTGCCCATCGATTTTCGTTAAAGGCTCTTTCAACAGCTTGATATCGTTGTGCTGCTACTTCCCATTGTTGTTGCCATTCGCCAATTGTGGCTTGAGCTTCTGAATAAACGTTGCTATTTGAGGGAATAGATCGCGCTAAAGCGATCGCTCCTTCTAAATTTCCCGCTTGATATTCTTCGGTTGCTTTATATAAAGCTTCTGCTTCTGAATAGGCTGGAGAATTATTGATTAAAGAATATACTCCAAATCCCATCACCAAGCAATTAGCTGCTAACCCTACTCTCATTCCTGTCACTGGAGAGGGTGATTTTATAAATTTAAACCGTCCTTCGGAGTTATCACTCTCTGCGGAGACAATATATTCTGCATCTAATATTTGTGACTCATCCAAAGGCATTTGCTTGAGCACTTGCAAAACCTCAACCACTGACTGAAAGCGGGTTTCGTAGTCGTAACGAATCATTCCGCTGAGGACAGCAGCTAGATAATCATTAACTGGCGTATTATGGAAACGCCAATAAATGTCATTTGTATAAGGATCTATTTTTAATTGTAGGGGTGTTAACCCAGTTAAAGCTTGGATGGCAATCATCCCCAAAGCATAAATATCGCTATTGGGCTGTGCTTGACTAATAAATTGTTCTGGGGGTATATATCCCAAAGACGTAGCGGCAAGGGAATTAATCGGCAATTCTCCATCTAAACCAAAATCAATCGGCTGGATTGAACCAAAATCGATGAGAACTAGCTTGCCGTCACAAGCGCGTCTGATCAAGTTTTCCGGTTTAACGTCGCAATGGATGACTCCTTGTAAGTGAACAAATTCGAGAATTTCGAGAACATCATTTAGAAATTGGATAACTTCGCTTTCACTCCAAAGTCGTCCCCATTGTTGACCCATCGGCAATTCAGCCGTCAATGCATGTCCTTCAATAAACTCTTGTACTAGATAAAATCTTTCATTTTCTTCAAAACAAGCAAGAAGTTCGGGAATCTGGTTATGGTGTCCCAACTGCTTAAGAGTTTCGGTTTCCGTGAGAAAGTGCAACCTGAGAGTATCCAAGTAACTCGGTTGAAAACTAGTTGCCTTTAGCTTTTTAACTACGCATTTTGGGTTTTCAGGGTGATCTATATCTACGGCGATGTATGTTTGTCCAAATACCCCCGCACGCAGGCTTTGAACGATTTGGTACCGCCCTTGTAGTACTTTACCGATCATGTATTGAGTCATGAGTTGGTTACTGAGTAAGTCGCTATTTAGGTTTTCGGACATTACCGGGTTTTTCCGGAAACCCTTATGAATTCTTAAATAGAGCGCTGATTCATTCGAGAATATTCTTTATAATTTCAGTATTATTATGCCTAAAGTAAATAAATACCAGTGTCTAATTATACATATAGAAAAATAGGCATCAGGTATGAAATATTGCTCTTTTGTTGAATATGGGCATTATTCTTCACATTTCGACTATGCCAGTTTGGGTATCTGGTTTAATAAGTATTTTTACGAGTAGTTAAAAGAAGTACTTAAAATAAACGCTTAGTCTCCAGCTTCGAGTTCCTCGTTTTCTTCCACCGCTTCAAATTTATCTTGCAACGGCTTGACTACTCGTGCGATCGCCTGTTGAATAAAAGCCTTAACAAATTCATCGCGCCGGTTAATTTGAAACTGTCGCTGTACGACTTCGGTCATCCCACCATCACCCCAATCTTGATCGTGACGGAAATACTCAATAAAGCTTTTACCAGCAATCCGAGTTAAATAAGCCGCTGTAACACCTTGAATTGCCCGACCGACAATAAACGTAGCAACATTAAGTTGCAATGCAGTTGAAAGTAATTGAATCGCTCCTTTGACAATACCCAAACTTGCAAGAGTTTTCGCTAAAGACAGAGCTAATTCTCGCCCGCGCTCCATATTCAACTCACTACCGTAAATTTTCCCAATTTCTACAACCATTTGCGCGTTTACGGCAGCTGTAGCCAGCAAATCGACCATCGGTAAAGGTGTTACCGAAACTACACCAGCACCAATCCACTGAAACCGCTCGACAATTTTATCAGCTTGGCGGCGACGTTGAGCGTCGATGAGTTTCCGGGCTTCTTCTCCCAATCGCATTGATTGCAGCAAAATATTATCTGCCACCAAATCTTCACCTTCTGCCCGCAATATTGCAGCCATCCGCCGCAACAATGGTAAAATATCTGGTTCTGGCTGATAGATTTCGCCATTTTCTAATTGTGCAGCTTCGGGATTAGCAGCGATCGCCACGACATCATTTGCTGCAATAAATCCGCGCACTCGTTGGCGCAACCGTGCAAGGATGGCTTCTTTATCCTCTTCGGTGTACATATCGATTTTGTTGAGAACTAGAAGCGATCGCTTACCAATTTCCGCCAAAGTTCGCAGCGGTTCATATTCAGACCGCCGTAAATCATTATCCACCACAAACAACAGCAAATCAGCTTCAGTCGCCAGTTCTCGCGCTAATTGTTCGCGTTCGGTTCCCGCTACCCCCGCTTCTAAAATCCCCGGTGTATCCGTAATTAAAATTTTACGTTCTAATCCCTTCAACCTCAAACAATAAGTTTCTCCTACCTGAGTCGTTCCCATCGGCGCATCCACGCGTCCTACCATGCGTCCCATCACGCCATTTACCAAAGAAGTTTTACCAGCACTTCCTGTGCCAAAGACTACTACTTGAATTTCGCCACGTGCTAAGTTTGCCTCAATCTCACGCGAGCGACTTAGTAACGCTTGCCTTTGCACTTCATCTTGAATTATTGATACCTGTTGCCGCACAGCTTGTAATGTGGAAGAAGCCGCTTCAGATTTCACAGCCGGAATTTCCGCCGCAGTGACACGACGTTTGCGTTGCGATCGCTTCTCACTTTTTTGAATTTTCAACACATAATAGACAAAAGCGGCAATTAATGCTCCAATCAAAACAACCAGTAGCAATAACAGCAAATTGCCCAAAAGCGGCGAGTAAGACAACTGCCAATAAAGGCGTGATAGGGAATCAATCAGCCACAGGCTTAGTCCTAAAATAAGGATTAGACCAACAATCAGCGTTACTATGCGCGAGAGAGGCATGGATGGCAAAGATTAATGGGTAAGTAGGCAGATGCTTTTCATCTTAATGGTTTCGGTTGTAGGGTGGGGAGATTAGGTGAAGATCGCAAAGTGGGTACTTTATTAGCACTCAATATGTAAAAATTTGCATTTGATACGCTAAAAACAAAAGGAGAAAAAAGATTATGGGACTTTTTGAGCAAATTATTGGTGCTGTTGCCAATCCGAATCAACAAGGCAATATCGGACAAATAGGTAATATCATGAACACCGTGCAGCAACTGAGTAATACCACTGGGGCAGATTCCTCAACCATGCAATCGGTTTTCTCAATTATAGGCGGACAAGTACGTTCTGCTTTACAACAAAAGCGAGATACAGATGGTAATCAAGCAGCAGAAGCTGTAGTAAATCAATTTGGTGGTACTTCTCCCAATCCTTCAGCCGTTGCTTCGCTATTCTCATCTGGGATGCAGCAACAAATAGCTCAAACTGTTGCTCAACGTACTGGCTTAGATGCAAATATGATTCAAGGATTGCTACCGATAGTAGTTCCCATAGTGCTGAATGTGTTGAAATCTGGAGCAAACGCTAGAAATCCCCAAGGGGGAGGCAATTCGGTGCTGAATTCTTTCTTGGATGCTGACAACGATGGCGATGTTGATATTGCTGACGCAATGCAAATGGCTAATCGCTATATGGGAAGGTAATAAAGCGTAGACGCGTTTGCCCTTCCCGTTGGCGCAGGTTAGCGACTTGTCGTTCGCGCAGCGTCTCGAAAAGAAGACATCACTATTATGAGTGCGTCAACTACTTAACCCCAAAACCCCACCCCAACCCCTCCCCGCAGGCGGGGAGGTGAGACTTTGACGTAAGTTAAAGGCAGGGTGGGGTTCTTCTTTTTGATTTATGCAAGAAGTCTAATATGCCTGTTTGCTAGCTGAATCTACCCAAATGAGAAAGCAAACTCAAGTTTGAGAAAGCATTTAAGTATTTTGCTCATTAAATTCGACTTTAATTTATTTTTTCGATGAAGTAACTAAGTATGTTTATCGTGAGGAGAGGTAATTATTAAGTATGACTGAGATGGAATAATCTATTTAATAGTGCGATCGCCAAAGTTCCCTAATTACTGGTTTATTGCATCTGGTAGAATTAGAGCGCAATTTAGACAAGGTTCTATTTTTACAATACAGTTAGCGATCGCGCATAGTAGCGATGGGGAATCCAAGCACCCTCCCCATTGCCCAATGCCCATTGCCCAATGCCCAATTCTTAACACTCAACTATGTTCATCACCTTAATTGCAGACTACGGAAACGGCGATCCGGCTTTTGCTGAGGTTACACAGCGTTTATTAACGGAATTACCGCAAGCGCAAATCAACTTAGTTTCAGCCCCGGCTTTCAGTACCCTCGCTACTGGCTTTTGGATTGCTCAACTCGGTCTGAACCAAGGTCCCGAAGAACGCTTAATTTATCATAATTGTGCGCCCCGCCAAGATGATAAACAAGCCAGACGGGACAATGAAGGCGAGGGATTAACTTATGCTCTCCTATCCAATGGTGTTAAAGTCGTCGGTGTTAATGCTGGTTACACCCTCTCGTTTATCAAAGATTACGCACAACACCTGCATATAGTCAAGGTTTCTAGAGGCGGTTCGCAATTTCGCTCGCGTGATGTATTTCCCAGTGCAGCCGGCGCAATTGGCAGAGGGGATTTAAGCGTTTTGGGAGAAGTCTTGAACAAAAGTGATGTTCCTGATGCACCAAGCGATCGCGTCGCCTGGATTGATGGTTACGGTAACATCAAAACTACCATTTCAGCAGATAGCATCAACCTCAAACCCGAAGCCAAAGTAATTATCCGCGTCGGTGATGTAGTGAGTGATGCAGTATACTCCGACGGCAGCTTTAAAGTGCCAGAAGGGACATTAGCCTTTGCACCGGGAAGTTCTGGTTGGTTAACACCTGATGGAACGCGATCGATTCGTTGGATGGAATTATTTCTGCGCGGTGGTAACGCTTGGGAACGCTTCGGTAAACCGCGTGTGAATCAGTTAGTTACTTGTATTGGGTAATGGGCTTTTTTAAGAGGGGAAAAGGGGAAAGGGAAAGGGGGAAAGGGAAATGAAGAGGGGGAAAGTTGAAGTAATTTTAGACATTTTTACTAATTTTAAACAGCTCTGCCCCTTTCCCCTTTCCCCTCCTCAAATTGCCACATCTCATCAATCCTTCAGCGGCAGAAAAATTGTTAACACTTCCCCATGTTGCGGACGCTGGCGGACAATAAGTTTGCCCCCAATCGCCTGAAACAAATGCTTTGTCGCAGAAAGATTTAAACTAATTACACCTGTCTCTGGTTGAAACATCAACAATTGACCTAAAGCCTTACGAATTGGCGGGGTTACGACTCCAAAGGTGTTTTCACTGTCTTTGCATTGAGTGTGGGGTGATAATTGTAACTTTAATTGATCGCCGGCAGGAATTACGTGTACTTGAATATGGCTACCAGCTGGTAAACTGCGAGTAAAATTTTCCATCAAACCCGTGAGTACGCGATCGAGCATCGAAGGATTGCTTACCACCGTTGGTAATTGCTGCGGTAAGACAACATCCAAAGTCAAGTTACGGCGATTTGCGGTTTGTTGCCAGCGGGGAATGCTCTGCTGTAAAACTTGATCTAAAGAAGTTGGTGTCAGTTGAGTGCTGCTCGATTTCGCCGGCGCACAAGTTTCTAATTCTGCGGCTTTAAAGAGCAACTCCATACGATCAATTTGCTCTGTACACTCGTGGTCGATAACTTCCAAACGTTTGATAACGTTTGCTGGCAGAGTTTTCTGCTTCAACAGCAGACGAGTCATGGTGCGAATCGTTGTCAAGGGTGTGCGGACTTCGTGAGCAAAAGCTTGCAGCAATTCTACATCAGGACGGGACGAACGGTGAGCAGAGGCAGAAGAAGCGCAATTTTCCTTACCGTGTCGGCTTGTGCCTTTTTCTTCTTGGGGTAATTGTGTTAACAATAACTGACTAAATTGCATCAAAATGTGGTAATCTGGTGCAACTGGTTCGTATTTTTGCACTAAAGAATTCAGTTCGGCGTAAAAATCTGGATTGTTCAGCATGACTCTCGCACCAAGCGATCGCCACGCCATCTGAACCACTTCTGGGTCAAAAGAAAACGAAAACCTTTTCTTACCGCAATTATCTTCTGCTAAAACTAATACTAATCTAAATTTTTCTGTAAAAATTAAACAAAACTGCTCACTTCCCAACGGATCGGCAGCTAATAAAGGCAATACCGATTCATGAGGAGCAATTTCATCTGCCGTTACTGTGGTTGCAGTAGGCATCTGAAATGGCATCAATGCCAACGGGTTAAATGGTTTTGCTGTAAAAGTTATTGTTTGCAAGCTTTGAGTCAATCTTGGATCACTGAACAAAGGTGCCGGTGCAGCTAAAACTAATCCTTGGGTGGCATCAGTTGAAGTAGTTGCTAAAGTATTTAATAGCAACTGTTCAGTTGCGGCTAAACTGACGCACCACTGCCGGTCTGATGCAGCAGGTGAACATTCAGCCACGTTTGATTGACTTTCGGCTAAAATTTCACTCAGACTTGGCAAGATCCATTTGTACACAGGTTTTCACCTCTTAGTTCACTCAACGGCTGACAGCATCTATAAAAGACATCCCACTACGAGGTTATAGTCATTTGTGTACTGGCAACAGTCGTAGAACCGAACACTCTTAGGCGCAATTTCCCCTAGAATAGTGATTCAGTATTCATCGTGGCGAAAAAAGAGAGTTTATTTTCGTTTACCAAGAAACAATTCAGTTTAAGGTTGATACAAATAGACCCCACCCTTGCAGGTGACTTTCTAACAGGGGAAAAGAGAATGATTTGTATCACACTTTGAGTGAAATAATATAACTCCTGACTCCTGACTCCTAACTCCTGACTCCTGACTCCTGACTCCTGACTCCTGACTCCTGACTCCTGACTCCTGACTCCTGACTCCTGACTCCTGACTCCTGACTCCTGACTCCTGACTCCTGACTTTTCTCTAAATAGCCAAGAAAAACAATTATGCGTGTATTTACTTATAGTTAACCCCAAGAAATAATTATGAACAATTATTTACAAAACATTATAAGATAATGTCATTGAATAAGTAAGTATTTTTGCTCAGTAACCACAATGGCAGAACAATTCCCCTGGCTAACTGCGATAATCCTGCTGCCTGCCGTAGCTTCCTTACTAATTCCACTATTACCTGACAAAGAGGGTAAGTGGGTACGATGGTATGCATTAGGTGTTGCGATCGCAGATCTTATCTTGATATGCTACGCCTTTTGGAACAATTACGACGCAAGCAGCGCGACTTTTCAACTCGCAGAAAGTTATACTTGGGTGCCTCAGTTAAGTCTAAACTGGGCTGTTTCTGTCGATGGGTTGTCAGCACCTCTAGTTCTTTTAGCTGGATTTGTGACAACGCTTTCGATTTTTTCAGCTTGGCAAGTTGACCGCAGACCAAAACTCTTCTACGCGCTGATGTTAATGTTATATTCCGCGCAGATAGGAGTTTTTGTCACTCAAGACTTGCTGCTGTTTTTCATTATGTGGGAAGTCGAACTAGTTCCCGTTTACCTACTAATTAATATTTGGGGTGGTGAAAAGCGTCGTTACGCAGCCACAAAATTCATTATTTACACCGCAGCAGCTTCTATTTTTATCCTCGTAGCTGCCTTGGGTATGGCACTTTCCGAGGGTAGCAATGTAACCTTTGATATCGCGCAACTTGCCCTCAAAGATTATCCCCTTGCCTTAGAACTGTTATTATATGCGGGATTGTTGATTGCATTCGGTGTCAAACTAGCTATTTTCCCGTTGCATACTTGGCTACCAGATGCTCACGGTGAAGCATCCTCACCCGTATCGATGATACTAGCAGGTGTACTTTTAAAAATGGGTGGATACGGATTAATTCGCCTAAATTTAGAACTTCTCCCCCACGCACATATTTACTTTGCACCGATTCTGGCAATTTTAGGTGTAGTTAACATTATCTACGGTGCGTTAAACTCGTTTGCCCAAACAAACATGAAACGTCGTCTTGCTTACTCTTCAGTCTCCCACATGGGCTTTGTGCTGTTGGGTATTGCATCCTTTACCGATATTGGTATTAACGGTGCAATGTTGCAAATGATTTCCCACGGTTTGATTGCATCAGTATTATTCTTCTTAGCTGGTGTAACCTATGACCGCACCAAAACAATGGCAATGACTGACATGGGTGGAATTGGTCAGGTAATGCCCAAGGTATTCGCACTGTTTACAATCGCTGCAATGGCATCCTTAGCACTCCCTGGAATGAGCGGTTTTGCTAGCGAAATCTTGGTATTCGTCGGGGTGACAACCAGCGATATCTACAGTTCGACATTTTGCACAGTGACAGTATTCCTTGCCGCAATTGGAGTAATTCTTACCCCGATTTACCTGCTATCGATGTTGAAACAGGTATTTTACGGAACTGGTGCAGAACTCAAATGCAACATTGGTGATCCTGGGGTAGAAAATCAGGAAGACGAAGCAGTTTGTTTTGGTACTGATTGCGTTATTCCCACCCAAGCTATTTACAGAGATGCAAGTCCGCGAGAAATATTAATTGCAGCTAGTTTCATCGTCTTGATTATTGGCATTGGTTTATATCCTAAATTTACAATGCAAATGTACGATGTAAAAACAGTTGCAGTTAACACTCAAGTTCGCCAAACTTACACGCAAATAGCTCAAACGAACCCTGGAATTTACGCGAATGGATTATTGACACCAAAAATTGCTGAAGTAGAAACAGCACAAATTTTAGGAATCGTCAAATGAAAATGAAGGGGAAAGGGTAAGAAAAAAGCAAGCGCAAGCGCTAAAGATGATTTCTTGGAAGATAAACCGCTAACTTCCCCTTGTACATCTTTGTCTACTTGTGAGCAGATTTGTACAGGTTTTTAGAAGCGGTGCATATTTAAATAACTAGTGATATCATGTCCGGCTAATTAGTTATAATTCCCACATAATAGCAAAAACCGGGAAACCCTCTTTCCCCCTGCAAGAGTGCAAGAGTGCAAGAGTGCGGACAACCATGATAAGTCTTTAACCGGACACGATATGATTCCCAAATTCTCACATTCTCAAAGAAAAGATAATCATATGTCTTCAGACAGACATACGTTAGTCTGAACATAGCCACCATAAAAACAGAAGTTTTCAGGAAAAGGCTATGACTTCAACACTATCTGCGCCTAATTCTATCGAATCGTTGCTAGGTAAAGAAGCAGAAGACCTGCTTACATTTAAAGCAAAGGTTTCCTCAGATTTACTCCATTTACCCGGACCCGACTTTGTAGATCGAGTTTGGATAAACAGCGATCGCAATCCGCAAGTTTTGCGTAATCTCCAGCTTTTGTATTCTACAGGTCGTTTGGCGAATACCGGTTATCTGTCGATTTTGCCAGTAGACCAAGGTATAGAACACTCTGCCGGCGCATCTTTTTCACCTAATCCGATATACTTCGATCCCGAAAATATTGTCAAGTTAGCGATCGCTGCTGAATGTAATGCTGTCGCTACCACTTTAGGAGTATTGGGTAGCGTTTCTCGCAAATACGCTCACAAAATCCCTTTTATCGTCAAACTCAACCACAACGAATTGCTAACTTTCCCGAATCAATTCGATCAAGTCATGTTTGGTGATGTGGAACAAGCTTGGAATTTGGGTGCAGCTGCGGTGGGTGCAACAATTTATTTTGGTTCCGAACAATCCACCAGGCAAATTCAAGAAGTTAGCCACGCTTTTAAACGCGCTCATGAATTAGGGATGGTAACAATTCTTTGGTGTTATCTGCGTAATAACGCTTTTAAACAAGATAAAGATTATCACCTCGCCGGCGACCTCACCGGACAAGCGAATCATTTAGGTGTCACCATTGAAGCTGACATCATCAAACAAAAGTTACCCGAAATTAACAATGGTTACGGAGCTGTTGCCAAAGCGACAGGTAAAAGTTACGGGAAAACGAATGAAAGAGTTTACACAGACTTGACAACCGACCACCCCATCGATTTGACTCGTTACCAGGTGCTAAATTGCTACTGCGGACGTGCGGGTTTGATTAATTCTGGTGGTGCGTCTGGTAAAAGCGACTTTGCCGAAGCGATTCGCACTGCTGTAATTAACAAGCGTGCTGGTGGTACAGGCTTAATTTCTGGACGCAAGACATTCCAGCGTCCCTTTGACGAAGGTGTAAAGCTGTTTCACACCATTCAAGATGTTTATTTATCAAAAGATGTGACGATCGCCTAAAAGCTGACTGAGGATTCTCTCGTTCCCAGGCTCCAGCCTGGGAATCAACTTTTAGAGGCTCTGCCTCTAGTTAACCACAAAGGAGGCAGCAGCCCTCCAAGAATGCATTCCTTACCAAAGTCAAGGAACGAGAGAATGCCCAATTCCCATTGCCCATTGCCCATTGCCCCCTTCTTTTGATATATATATGTAACCTTCCCAGAGGAAGACGCTAATATTATGAGAATTTCGTAACATTCAAGCATTTGGCAGAGAAATTGGAGGGAAATTCCCGAATGTTGGCATTCAATAGAATATTTAATCAATTGCGTCGCAGTATTGCGATCGCTTTCTTGGCAGGTTTAATGTTTTTAACTAGCTTACCCGCTTCAGCTCAAGCCGTAGGTTATTACTCCGGCGATTTTGGCACTAAAGACATTAATCCTACCGGACAAGCCACACACGGTGATGATTATATCGAAAGCGGTAAGCGAGCAGCAGAAGTCATCCCTAAGGATTTGGGAACTGGAAGCCGACAAAAAAATCCCGTGGAGATGCTGAACCGCTTTGGCTCAGAATTAACTAACGAACCGCAAAAACGCTCTTTTGGTGCACAAGACTACGAACGTAGCGAAATTGAGCAAGAACTTGCCCGCAACAAAGCGCAACGTGGAGATTACGATTAAAACATTGAAAAAGTAAAACGCGAAACTTCTCAGTAATTAAGTTTGTCTAATTTTAAATGTTGCTGAATTTTTAAACCTAGGGTGAGCATTGCTTACCCTATTTTTTATATTAGGTTAGTTTATTAGTAAATTAGTACTATTTTAAACAACTTTCAATTAATTAGTTTCTGATGACATTTAGTAGTAGATTAGTACTAACTTTAAAATTTTTGAATTAATTGCTTTATAACTACTTTAATAGTAATTTAGTACTACTTAAAGTGAATTTTAATTAATTGGACACTTAAAGGAAAAATCTAGCTACTGCGATGGGCACTATCTGACATAAACTTTTTGATGGTAAACCTGGCAACACAATAAGAGGTAGCTGTGGATAAATTTCTTTTTGTAACAGACTTAGACAATACCTTCGTGGGTAATGACGAAGCCTTAACAGAACTTCAGCAAACACTTAGCGAACATCGGCAAAAGTATGGTACTAAGATTGTTTATGCCACAGGGCGATCGCGTGTACTTTACCGAGAACTGCAAATTGAAAAAAACCTGATAGAACCAGATGCTTTGGTCGTTTCTGTCGGAACAGAAATTTATTTGGATGAAAGCGATACTCCAGATTCTACTTGGTCAGCGCGACTTTCCGACGGCTGGAATTGTGACCTCGTATTAGCTGAAACTGCAAAATATCCTGAATTAGTCCCCCAGCCAGATTCAGAACAGCGCCCTTTTAAGATAAGTTTTTTCCTAAAAGAAGAATCAGCACATAAAATTTTACCATTACTTGACACAAACTTGTCAAAATGTGGTTTAAATATAAAGTTAATCTATAGCAGCGGTGTTGACCTTGACATCGTACCCCGCCACAGCGATAAGGGTCAGGCTATGCAATTTCTCCGCCAAAAGTGGGGAATTGTAGCAGAGAAAACGGTTGTCTGTGGTGATTCTGGCAATGATATTGCTTTATTTGCCGTGGGGAACGAAAGAGGAATTCTCGTCGGAAATGCCCGTCCAGAATTACTCGAATGGCACAATGAAAATCCCGCTGACTATCGTTACCTCGCACAAAACTTTTGTGCAGGTGGAATTCTCGAAGGCTTAAAACACTTTGGTTTTATCGAATGATTAGCTATCTTAAAGGTCTGGTTGCTGGTGTGCAAAAATGTGGCGCGAATCGCGTCATACTGACTTTAGAAGTAAATGGCATTGGGTACGATTTACAAGTTCCCCAACGACTGGGACAACAGTTACCAGGAACGGGAGGGGAAGTCCAAATTTTTACCCATTACCAAATTCGTGAAGAAGTGCCTTTCCTATATGGCTTTGCTTCGCCATCCGAAAGAGATTTGTTTCGCCACTTTTTAACTGTAAGTGGGATTGGTGCATCTTTAGCGATCGCCTTATTGGACACTCTGGAATTACCAGAGTTAGTCCAAGCGATCATTGCCGCTAATACACAAATCTTAATTCAAGCGCCGGGAGTGGGCAAAAAGACCGCTGAACGCATCTGTTTAGAACTTAAAAGCAAGTTAATCGAGTGGCGCAAATCAGCAGGCTTCTTCGTGGCTACAGGTGGTCCCGCACCAAATATTCTCGAAGAAGTGCAAATGACCCTCTTTGCTTTGGGATATACCGCACATGAAGTCAGTCACGCTTTACATGTAGTGAGTGAAGATATTGGACTACCCAAAGATGCTTATGTAGAAGATTGGATAAAACAAGCGATCGCACTTCTTAGCAGCGAACAAGTTGAATATTAGTCATTGGGCATGGGGCATTGGGCATTGGTAATTGGTACTCCCCCCCACCTCCTCATCTCCCTCATCTCCCCCACTCCCCCCCTCTCCCATGCCCCCAAACCCTTATGCTTGGATGAAGGAATCCCTGGCAACTATTCACCGGGCAGACTGGTATCGTTCAGTACAAACCATCCACGGTCGCCCTGGTGCGATGGTGATTGTGGATGGTCGAGAGGTAATTAATTTTGCCAGTAACGACTATTTGGGATTAGCGGGGGACGATCGCCTAATTGAGGCTGGGGTTGCAGCTACCAAACAATTTGGCACGGGAAGCACTGGTTCGAGATTACTCAGCGGGCATCGAGAATTACATAGAGAGTTAGAGCAAGCGATCGCCGAACTGAAACAATCAGAAGATGCACTGGTATTCAGTTCTGGCTATTTAGCAAATTTAGGAGCAATAACCGCCTTAGTAGGCAAGCGTGATTTAATACTTTCTGACGAATACAATCACTCTAGCTTGAAAAATGGAGCGATTCTCAGTGGAGCGACAGTCATTGAATATCCGCACTGTGATGTCGCAACATTAAAAAATCTCTTGAGTCAGCGGCAAAACTACCGACGCTGTTTAATTATCACTGATAGCGTCTTTAGCATGGATGGAGATTTATGTCCTCTACCTACACTGCTAAATTTAGCTGAAGAATTTAGCTGTATGCTGCTAATTGATGAAGCTCATGCCACTGGGGTAATGGGTAAAACTGGTGCTGGCTGTGTCGAACATTTTGGGTGTAGCGATCGCCAATTAATTCAAATTGGCACTTTGAGTAAAGCTTTGGGCAGTTTAGGGGGGTATGTCGCCGGGAGTGCTACTTTAATCGACTTTTTGCGAAATCGCGCCCCCAGTTGGATTTACACTACCGCGCTGTCCCCCGCAGACACCGCAGCAGCCTTAGCAGCAATCAAGATAGTGCAGCAAGAACCGCAACGTCGCAAGCAATTATGGGCAAATGTCGATGAGTTGAAAAAGTCGATGCAATTGCCCAACTTAAAATTATTGCCTTCGGAATCTCCTATATTATGTTTTCAATTGCCCAGTGCAGCAGCAGCCTTAGAAGCAGGAAAGCAGCTAAAAGCATCTGGCATTTTTGCCCCAGCGATTCGTCCCCCAACAGTTCCCACAAGTCGCATTCGCATATCTGTGATGGCAACGCATGAATCAGTGCATCTTCTGAAGTTGGTGGAAGCGCTTTCGAGTATCTATATATAGTAGACCTCTTGCAAAAGTCCATAACACCCCACCCCCAACCCCTCCCCGCAAGCGGGGAGGGGAGCGTTTGCGTCAGCAAATGCGGGGTGGGGTTCTTAATTTTTGATTTATGCAAGATGTCTAGTGATTAATTTAAGACTGACGCATTCTTAAACCGCACAGATGCACAAAGAAGTCACAGTGCCGGTTTCCGACGCTGATGATAACGCTTTCGGAACCGCACACAAGAATGATCAGCGCACTGAATCGGGGTATTGTCAGGCTGTAGTTCTCAAGTGCGCTCATCGCACTTAGTCAATAAATCTGTCTTGATGTCTAATCCTCATCTGCACTGAAGCCATCGAGGAATGCAAGTCCTGCTTTGTAAACTACATTGCCTTCCACATAATGTTTAGCAACCTCACTCACAGCTTGTTTGCCACCATTAAACCAACGTTCCCGATTCAATAGTTGTTGCCGAAGTTTCTGCCATTTACTTGGTTGATTGCTTATAATCTCTTCAAATTCAGCCTCAATTATTTCCTCGGCTTCTGCCTCAGTCGCAGTTGGATGTTTCTGTTGTATTTTGCTCAATATGCCGATGATCTCAGTTACTGCCTCTTAGATTTTGCTCAATTTCGTCCAAGTCTCTCTCTAAGTGTGACAGTTGAGTTTCCTCAAATTGAATTTGTTGCTGTAACTGAAACTTAATGGCAGTGCCTACCTCAATTGCATAATCCAAACGCAGTTTATTCAACTTTTCGCTCCTTAGCTGCCACTCTGCCTGAAGCGTGTCTTGTCGCTGTTTTAAATGTTGTCGTTGTGAGTCTGTTAAGCTAGGTTGTTTAAAAACTACATCGTCAATCAAGCCTCGAACGTTTACCATCTGGTAACTATTTTGACACTGAATCTGAGTTTGTTTGTCATCTATAAATTTATATAGCACCTGTAATGGGTAGAAGTGGGGTGTTTGATTACCTTTGCAGGCTTGGCAATTGCAGGGAACTAGTATTTTATACTTCAAACGTTCGTAAGAAGAGTGAATTTTGTCGAGTTCGTGCCTCACCGTAACCAACAAATCTCGCTTACGCTTACCGGAAACACGAATCCGAATCTCTCCTTTGTGATAGCGATAATACTCAATCACCTCTGCCTGCGCTTGATCTTTATTCAAGACAACACCGCTTCTCCAAACAGTTTGTCCTTCAATCCATGAGTGCATCTCGACGATGAAACGAGTCAGGATACCTTTGGGCATGAATTCATATTCGTAGCGCAAAAGCAAGTTATCATTTTCTTGCCACTCATACTCTGGTTGGTTAGGGTTAAGAAGTTGTGGAGCAATGTAAGTACCAGGGCAACTGGGAATTTCATAACACAATTTAAAATTTATCATTAATCGCAACAGTTCTGCCCGCATGTTGAGGTATTTGTTTTCATTCCAGATGTTTGCTAAATCATGACGGTCAAATTTACCCAAATTTTGAATTACTTGTGAGTTATCTAATACTTTATAAACCGCATCTGTACCCCAAGTTGGCTTGAGAATTACGGTTTTTATTAAAAGGTCATCTTCTTGGAAATGAAGGCATACACCTAAATCATGCAGATAGCCACTAAGTTGGAGTTTGTCCTTTTGTGTAGTAAACCCATTTTCCTGACAGATAGTTAGATATTCTTGCAAGCTAATATAGTCGCGGGAGTCACGTTCTAGAGCTTCCCGTACTTTAATCCAGCTTTTGGGCAGTTCTGTTCCAACATGGGGTAGATTGCTAATATAATGTTTAATTTTATTCAGAATTTCTGACAAACCGCGATTAGTAGCAAGGTTTGTAGCGAGTGTTTCTTTAAGATTAATGAATTCACCTCGTAATTGTCGCTCGTTTATTTCGCGTTTGCGCTCCTGCTTTTCATTTTTAATAATAAGTAAGGGACTGTTTTCGCTTAACAGTTCTACTACATTCAGCCAATAATAAAAATCTGTGTCTTCTTTTCGGCTATCAGCAACCAGGATATAAAAAGAGCGTTTGGTCAGGAAAAACTGGTGGGTGGTATGGTAAATCTCCTGACCACCAAAGTCCCAAATGTTAACCTGAAACCCTCTGTCATTTTCTAATGGGAAGCTCCATCGGATAATATCAATGCCTTCAGTAGAGATTTCATCTTGCTCTAGCTGATAATCTGAGTTTTGAATTTTTTTTGCTAAGGTAGTTTTACCTGCACCACCTTCTCCCACAATGAGTAATTTAGCTTCGTAGAGGTAATCGGTTTCTTGTTCTATTTGTTGTTTGTAAAAGTTCAAGATTGCTCTAAAGCCTTTCTTGCGGATTTCTGGGGGAAGTGATATTAGAGGATTTCCACCAGTTCTTCATTCGTCATCAGAAATCCTTATACCTGAGTAATGCTTGCCTTGTATCCTAATCTTTACCTAAATGATTGCCCAAGCGTGTTTATTGCAACTAAGTCTAGCTAAAAGACGTAAATTCTTACTGTTTCAATATAATTTGTCTTAAATTTTACTTTTATTCAGATTGGAGAGTAAGAGCAATCGGCAATCGGCATGATTTTTAAGATGGCGTTTCTGCTTGTAAATGGGGATTTATCGTCAATGGTAGACTCGCAGCATAGTTTCTTATCTACGTGTTGGGTGAGTGCAATGGGCATTTGCTGGCAACACTTCAGTAATAGCTGCCACTCTTCTAAAATACAAGGGTGCGTTGTCGCAAAGGCGCAACGCACCCTACAAAAGCAATGCGATCGCACTGGTTGTAAGATGCGATCGCTTCCTCATAGCGTTGTAATTCATTTAATGCAATTCCTCTACCTTGCCAGTCTTCTGAATCTTGGGGGGTAAGTGCGATCGCTTGCTCCAAATCTGCTTGTGCTTGCTGCGCTTGGTCAATTTCTTGGTAAGCCAATCCTCGCCATACTAGCGCCAAAATGTAGTTTGGGTTAATTCTCAAAGCTTGGTTTAGGTATTCAATGGACTCGTGGTATTGTTCTAGACGATAACAAGTTAGACCCAACCCATAACTTACTTGGGGGTTTTGCGGTTCCAGTACAGCAGCTTGCTGAAAAATCTCTAAAGCTGCTTGGTACTCTCTGCAATCGAGTTGGTTGTGTCCTTGCTCTAGTAAACTTGCTACGCTAGCATTTGGCATTATTACCCAGAGTCCAATCAGTTTGATTGATATTATAACTTCTTGGCTGAGTAAGAGGCTGTTTATAGATGCATTTGGGATTTTGGTAAAAGAGTATAATTTGGCAAAAATGCCATATTCAAGCAGCTTGACAGATAAAGAGTGGGAGATTGTTGAACAATACAGTTCAGTTAATGATGTTTGACCTCGGAAGATCCCCCCAACCCCCCTTTTTAAGGGGGGCTTAGTTCCCTCCTTTTTAAGGAGGGTTAGGGAGGATCAAGCCTTGTATTAGATTATTGAACCCCTGTTACCCAAGAATAAAAGAACTAAACCAAATGTCACTAAGAGGATGTTTGAAAAATGTCGTATAGCACATTAAAATCTGACGTTACCCCCCCAACCCCCCTTATAAAGGTGGGCTTTAAGAGACTATAGTCAAATTACCCCCCTTAATCCCCCCTTAGAAAGGGGGGAAACAGGAAATCCAGTTCCCTCCCCTTTCCAAGTTTCCTTGTGCGAATATTGCAGAAAAACCCCAAGAGGGGAAACACGAAATCCAGTTCCCTCCCCTTTCCAAGGGGAGGGTTAGGGTGGGGTAAAACCCAGATTTATCAAGCAACAGCCCCTTGTTTAGGCTGACGCACCGGACGCTTGCGATCGCTTCGACGAACGCCTCCTGCCATTTTGTACTCATCGCTATTCTTGCCATACTTTGCAGCTACACTGAGTAACATATGTTCTGTTAGTTCCATCAGCGACTTTTCGGCAAGTTCTAAGGCTCCCTGAGTCAGATCCACGGTGGAGAGGCTTGAGTTATATACTTCTAACTTGTCTTGCGTTGTTTTGATGGCAGTTGCAAAAGAGTCAATTGTTACCCCATTGCCTAAGTCTAAGGTGGCACTGATCGATTTCAAAGCCGCAATCCGACGCTGTGCTCTATCAATTACTTTAGACCCGCGTTTTGGACGTGACATAAATCACTTTCCTGTTATTAATAATGCGCCAGGATAAAAACTGACTTATACCCTGAACTGTACAGCACTAGGATAGACAGAATTAGGGTTACTTGACACCCGCATTATTCAGTAGAAATTGATTTATTTATCACGAATATCTTGAATGGCTTTAAGTAAATTCTTGGGGGATTGCCCGAATTCAATAGACCTCTTGCATAAATCACAAAATTTGAACCCCACCCCGCCAAAACTACGCTTTGTCTCCCCTCCCCTTGCTAAGGGGAGGGGATTAAGGGGTGGGGTGTTAGGGACTTTTGCAAGATATCTAATCAACGACTGCCCGAATTCAATCAACGACTGCCCGAATTCAATCAACGGCTGCCCGAATTCAATCAACGACTGCCCGAATTCAATCAACGGCTGCCCGAATTCAATCAACGACTGCCCGAATTCAATCAACGACTGCCCGAATTCAATCAACGACTGCCCGAATTCAATCAACGACTGTCCGAATTCAATCAACGGCTGCCCGAATTCAATCAACGACTGCCCGAATTTAATATAGGAACTTAGCAAACTTGCTTTTAGAGTGTTCCAATTGGGCAAAATTAATGCGATCGCTCTAGCTTGAAAAGTAGACCTCAATTATGTAAAGAAATATTACGAATATCTGACATCTTGCCTAATCCACAAACGGAGATTTGAGGAATAATTAACAGCGCATAAATACAAAATGTGCATTTTGTCAATACAAGCATTATGCGCTCTTAATGAAAAAGGAAAATGCAACCATGACAGATTCTATTCTTATCTGGAACGAAGTCGCGCTTGAAGCTAATCGTATCAGCTTCACAAAACCAGAGGCGATGATTGAAGACATGAATGGCAATAAAAAGCCGGAACAACCCGGACCAACGCTCAGTTCACGTGCGTTGGCAATTGTTCACTTGGCTATGTACGATGCATATGCTGGTGTAGTTAATGACCCGGCTAATTTACCGCCTTATCTGCCTGGACTACCATCAGCTCCAAATGGCGCATCACCAACCGCAGCAGTAGCAGCGGCTGCTTACACAACACTGATAGCCTTGTATACAAAGCAAACAGGTTTTTTTGATGCAAAGTTGGCAGAACACGGTGATGTGGCTAACCCTGGACATGATTTTGGGGTGACAGTAGCTCAAGCGATTCTAGCCGATAGACAGAATGACCCAGATAACAGTGATGCTGGCTACGAGTTTTCTACAGAACGTGGTAGACATCGAGTTGATCCTGATAATCCAGGGCAAGGTTTTGATGCGCCATTTTATGGAGCGCAGTCAAAAGGCTTTGCGATTACAGCTCGACACGAACTTGATGCACCACCATTTGACAATTTGGAATATCTTAAAGCATTGAGACAGGTGCGCGTAAAAGGCATTGCACCCGAGCTGATGGGAACACTGGATGAAGATTTTGAAGATGACATCCGAACTCCGGAGGAAACCTTAGTCGGTATTTATTGGGCGTATGATGGAGCGATTGGATTAGGAACACCACCGCGTTTGTATAACCAAATCGTTCGCACTGTGGCGATCGCCAGAGGCAACACGGAAGCCCAAAATGCTCGTTTATTCGCTCTAGTGAACGCAGCTATGGGTGATGCCGGCATTCTAGCATGGGACCAGAAATACTTTCACGATTTCTGGCGACCTGTGCTCGGCATTCGTGAACATGATGAATCAGTAGGTCCGGCAGCGACAGATGCCAACAATAATATCTCAAAGGATTCCGACCCATTTTGGTTGCCCTTAGGTGCACCAAGAACAAACTCAGTCAATCGAAATTTAACGACAAACACAATTCCATTGAAGAATTTTACGCCAAACTTTCCGGCATACCCGTCAGGACATGCGACGTTCGGTGCCGCTGCTTTGCATATAACACGGCTTTTCTACGGCGTGGAAATTGGAGATAGAAAACCAGATAATTTATTCGATGGACTGGATTTCGTCTCTGAAGAGTTGAATGGCAGCAATCAAGATAACAGAGGCACAGTGCGACCACTGCATCGCCGCGATTTTGATGATGGGTTGTGGCAGATGATTCTCGAAAACGGGTTTAGTCGCGTTCTCCTCGGTGTCCATTGGGTCTTTGATGCTTTTAGAGTCAAAAATAATGGCAAACCCAATCTCTCAAAAAATATTGGGGGAGTCCCGCTTGGCATTAAGATTGCGGAGGATATTTTCACTAACGGATTGAAGAAGTCAACGGTAGGTCCACGAACCTAACTGAATTTATTCGAGTAGGAGACGAGGCACATATTCTGGACTGAAAACTTGGCGTTGCTGAATTAAGATATGAATTTGCCTCATGCACAGACACACAGATGCAACACGATATCAGATAGAAGGGGTAGAGCAGCAATGCTCTCCTCGACTTTCTCAATCCGGCATTTTGGGTCTGGAAAAAAGCGGTAATTAACGATTCTCAAGAAAACTCTGCCTGCTCAATAGTAGCTTGAAAAAATTTACTATAACGCTCTGTCCCAAACCACCAACCTGCACTCATCTTGTACGGGATAGTGAAGAAATTACTGCAATTATCAGAAGAAGCAGATGAACATATATATAAAGGTGCGATCGCATCCACCTTGGACTTAAGTCCAAGGCTAATAGCATAAGTCCTCTCAAGAGGACTGAACATTTACTAACTAAGGATTTCAGTCCATTTCAATGGACTTAGACTATTAGCCTGGGGTTTATAACCCTAGGCGGGCTAGAATGCTAATAGAGAATGGTGGAATTTGCTTTCATAGCGTCAAATTAAGCGATACTACCGCGTTTCCTAGCTTTTTTATAGGAAGTGCCCACATTTCTCAAGCCAGCTTTAATCATTTGTTGTTCCAATAAAGCAAAGAAACGTGCTTTATCACCACCTTTTACCACAGCTTGATTATGCGCTTGGTGCGATCGCTTGGGGTGTGTATTTTATGCGCTCGCTTGGGGTGGGTATTTTGTGCGATCGCTTTGAGTGTGTATTTTATGCGCTCGCTTGGGGTGGGTATTTTATGCGCTCGCTTGGGGTGGGTATTTTATGCGCTCGCTTGGGGTGGGTATTTTGTGCGATCGCTTTGAGTGTGTATTTTATGTGATCGCTTGGGGTGAGTATTTTATGCGATCGCGTAGCGGTTCCTCTGGAACATGAACGCTAAAAACCATAACAGACTGGTTAGGCTGCTGGCTACAAAACTCAACTTCATTTTTCTCTTGGGAAAACCTCGAAAGCTAAATCGTATCGATAAAAACACACGTTGAACTCTGCAAAAAAGTTCATGTGTCCAAGAATCACAGGTACATCTTGCGATTGAGTCCAGGCAAATGCAAGCAAAAAAGGGGAAAATGGAGCAATTGTACCAGACAGAACCAAGCCTCTTGCCTCACTATGAGCTAAGTTCCCGGTCAATGGAATAGAGACAGTTTGATTTTCCCAAACTGCCCCTAGCCGTACACCAATTTCGTAAGGCAGAACATTGACACTGGCACCTGTATCCAATAACGCCATCGCTTCTACAGAAAGGCTTCCGTTGCTAAGGGTTAAGGGCAAATATGGCATGATATTTGATCTCCCAAAGCTATCAGTTCGCTCCGTGAATGAAAAACGTTGACCATCAACCATTAGCTGCCTCTTGTGCTGCTACCAGAATATCTGACAAGGCTTGAACTGCCTCATGATCTGCTTGAGGAGACCATACAACAGCTTCAGTTGATGATAGTTGATTTAGAAGTGCGCTCTCTGATTCAATATCTGCAACAGGTTCTAAGTTGCATCCTTCTTCCTTCGCAACTGCTAAAAGAAGAAAATGGATCAACCGAAGTTTATCTTGATGAGAAAGTTGACTGACGGTTGATAAAATTTCGCTCAGAGGCATATAGAAAAACAAGAGGGACTGAAAGCTTCTCTATGATAATCCAATGTCCAAAATCCTTACCACGATACCCCCCATCAACCCAAATTTTAATTAAGCAATACTACCGCGTTTCCTAGCCTCTTTATAGGAAGTGCCGACATTTCTCAAACCGGCTTTAATCATTTGTTGTTCCAATAAGGCAAAGAAACGCGCTTTATCACCACCTTTGACCACAGCTTGATTATGCGCTTCCGCGATCGCTACTGGATATCCATATCCTTTTTGCACTTGTGCCAACATCAATCCTAATGCTTGGTCTAACATAGTGGTATTTTCTGCTACCCACGCCGGAACTTCTATCCGAGCAATTTCGGTACCAACGTGGACGTAGCAAAAGTAAATTTTCTGGTCTTCATACTGTTCTAAAATGTGAGCATTACTACGCCATAAATTGCTGCGTTGTCCTGGTTTGAGTTTAGTTAACCAAAGCGCAGTATCTCGTAAAGGTTCAAATATTTTACAGGGCACTTTTTCTAATTGATTTGGGCAAAAACTTTTACAATCAGGTACTGGGTGAGAACAAGCTGTTAAACGTAAAAAGTTCATCGCTTCAATGTTGCGAGAAGCACTGAGATAACCCATGATGGGAATTTGAGCAGAGCGCATTTGCTTCCAAGCTTCGAGGATCGGAGGTAAAATGCGATCGCGTGCATCAAATGGCAACTGTTCCAAAAACCAGTAAATTAACGAACCATCCACCATTGCTAAGGTTGGTGCTTCCGTCTTTTCTGCACAAGCAAGTTCTGCTAACACAGTAGTTTCACTCGCAGTACGTCGATAACCCATCCATTCTTCAGTACGAATTCCCCACTGCCGCGACATATATAAATCTTCCGCGCGGTAAAATACTTCTGGTAAACTATCTAAAAGTGGATGAAGATTTTGTCCGTAGTGCAAAACGACTCTGCCGATGTTGAGAAGATAGCAGTAAGCAATTTCATGGTGGTTGGGGGCAATTTGGGAACCGTCGGTAGCAATAACGCTATGTACCTTTGGCGGAACCGGAATATCAATACAGGCATCTAGTGGCTCAACTGGGGTAGCATTAGAAAAAATAATGCGATCGCGCCATTTTTCCTGTCGCTGTACTAAATCATCTTGACAATCATAAGCATTTTTGAGATGTTGTTGCGCCAATTCTAAACGCTGACGACTTGCAGCAGCTTCTAAAGTTAGATGCTGACTTAAGCCTTGCATTTGTCGCGCTAGTTGTGTAAGGTCAAGCATAGCTAAGAGTTAGGAGTTAGGAGTTACAAGTTATTAGTTAAGAATAATAGTTTCTCTTTAAAGTTTGAAGCCTGCGGAGGCAGGCTTTGTTTGTGTAGCCCAACCCTTCTAGGGTCAGGGTATCAAGAGATTAACACCAAGCAGAAAAATCTTGAGCAAACTGAGAAAGCGATATTAGCTGAATTCGCGAATCGTTTTCAGCCGCGTTTCTTTCTGGGTAAGTATTATAACCCCAGTCTGCCAGAAAGAGTTTCACATTTTCCAAGTCCGTTTGCTGTATGACTAACTGTAACGTTTTGATTCTGTCTTCTACAAACCATAAACTAACTGCTTTTTCCTGTGCTGCCTGAATTAATTCTCGCAGAATTTCGTATTTAGGACGCTTGACTTCTTTACCAAAAATTGCATCTCTTTCTAAGGTAACTCCTTGTTGTTGCAACAACTGCTCTACAAAACGTCCTTCTTTGGTAGTGACGATATACAGCTTGATTTTACTAGCAAGAGTTACTTTAATTTTTTCTACTACACCCGGATAAAATCGATGGAGACTCAACCAACCATCTAAATCTGTGGCAATCCATTCATCCCGGAGATTATCTAGTTTTGTGGCAATTTCTTTAGCCAGTAGCTTGTCTTCTAACAAAATTTGTTGAGCGATACTTGCCCATTCCTGAAGAATCTTTTCATCATCAATTCCCGCTACCAAAGCTTTAATTAAGACGGGCATTTCCCAACCTGTTTCAATTACAGGTCTCAGCCGATAAAATCTAGAAGCTAAATCATCTGATGGTGTTTGGTTAATTGGCGACCATACTTGACAATAAGCACGCCATGCTACCTGAAAATATTCAATTAGTCCGTCGCAAATTACACCATCAAAGTCTAAAGCGAGAATTGTAGGACTATTTGCCGTCATTGTTTTGGGAATTAAAACTGCTGTTGTCAGCTTAACTGAAGTAGAAAAGATTTGTTTGTATCATCTTGACCTATCTTCAAAATGGGGTCACAGTTCATGAAGGCTACTTATATTTTTCAAGCGCTTCTTCTACACGCGATAAGGTTTCTGCGAACATTTGCTCTGCAAGTTGCTGTTTCTTTGCCAAATCAGCCAAATCCGTTATACAAAAAAGTGGTTCTACACGCGCTACAACTTCAGGTGGAAAATCTCGATTAAAATACTTGATTGTAAAATCGTATCGGTAGGGACGATATAGCATTCCCAAAAGTTCAACTAAATTTCGCAGGGTATATGATTGATAGTTGGCGATCGCTTGCGCTAAATGTCCGCGATTTATTTCTTTTTTGACGAATACTTGCAAAAAGTTGAAGAGCTTTTTTTGATGTGTAAATCTTTCTTTCATTTGGGAAAAATGCTCGGATTGATTCACATTTTTCGGTACAACTAGATTAGCCTTATCAAATGCAATAACCGCGTTTCCATGTCGTTCGACTTCTAAAAAATGGTTGCGGCTACTTTGCTTCATAACTGCAAAATCAATCACCAAAAATGGATTTGCTTCTGCTAACTGGTAAAATGTTTGTGAGTGACCGTGCCATGTAGGTTCGGGAACTCTATACTTCAAACTAATTTCTGAAATTGTTTGTAAAGCTTCTTCTACAGCATCAAAAGTCTGTTGAACCTCATCATCTTTAACAATTACTTCAATATCTAAATCAGACCATTCATCTGTATACCCATGCGCTGCTGAACCTCCTTGCCAAAAAGCTAATACAAAATCTTTTGGTTCTAACGCAGTGATGAGTGTTTCTAAAATTTTTTCTCTCATAGTGAATTAAAAGTAGGAGAGATATGAAAAAAATTAACTATACTCAGCTTGTGTTGGGTGAAGCAGACTTAATATTATACAGCAGAATTCAGTACTCAAAAGTCAGAATTCCGAAGTGAAAAACGCTTTGTATCTGGCTTTGACTTTTTAAATACTGTACTTCGGAGCAACTTGCAAACTGCTGTATATAAAAAAGGCGATCGCTCTGGCGAACCTTATAATTCCTTATAATTATAAACATTGGTCAAATATAAAGCCCTCAGGCTATAAGCCTGGGGCTTTGTTTGTATAGCTTCACCGTTCCAGGGTGTGGCTTATTAGCCCCCATTCTTACAAACTCGTCATTACATGACCTAATTCACTAGATAAATCAACATCACAGTCATGGCATTTTTTAAATAAAACTCCAGCTAAGAAGTAATAATCACCGGAATAAAACGCCATTTTATGTTTTCTTAATTCTTCGATGTGTTTTTTGACTTTTGGCTCAGAACTATAGTAGCCAAATTTCAACGGTAAGACGACAAAATTATTAACACTGTAGCCGTTTTCTCTCGCCTTCTCAATCGTACTTTCTGGATTAGAATAGCTAGATACTAAAAGTAACACATTATCATAATCTAATGACAAAAGCTCGTTAGTAACTGCCGCTCCATCTATACCGCCAAATAACAATGGCATGTATATATCTTTATCTGGTGCAGGTAAATATGGCGGATTAGCAATTAGATACTCGGCTTTAGGTTTAGATGATTTAAACAAACATGAATTATTGATTATGTATTTATTCGTGAGATTATATTCATCAATTGTAGAATTAGCAGCTTTCCATGCCGAAGTATTTAATTCAAATCCATGTATTACACCATCAAATTTGTTTCTTAATAATGAATTGATAACCGGGCTGCCATCTCCAGAGCCAAATTCTACAACTGACTCTTCATTTTGACAATTTCTGATGACAAGGTTTTCCAAACAACTGGAATAAAAATTAGATTCTTCGGGACAAACAAAAATGTCTTTCATGGGAATTGCGTTTATGATATGACTAGGAAAAAACTTAATTACTCGCTTAATAAAAGCAAGGAAATAGTGATCCTTTAGCTAGTAACTAGTGACTAAAGGAATATTTTTATGAGCAACTTTCCAATTACATAATTAAGAAACAAAACTAAAAAGGCAAGAGAAAACTTGCCATCTTTAATTTTTAGTTTTGAACTTGTTCTATTTCTTTGATGAGTGAACCGGAATGTTCAGCCTCGCGTATCGATCGCACGACAGCACCAGCAGCGCGATCGCTCATCAATTTCTCTTGGTCATACCCCAGCACTAATTCCCACGCATCCGAGGGATATTGTTCTGCCAAAGGCAAAGCTACATCATCCAGCATCCAACGTCCGTGGCGTTCGTCTTCCCTAATGTGCAGTTCCCAATAACCCATCGCCGCTTCCGACAGTTGCAGTCGTTGCGCCGCCGTGAGATAATTTCTATAGGCTGCGGGTCCTGCGACTTCAAAATAAGTTAACCCCCCACTATAGCGGAGGAAATAACGCTTACGCTCGGTCACCAAAAAGTTATGATTAGCGCAGGCAAGCACTTCCCAAGGCACTAAATCAAAGTATCCCTCTGGCTCAGTGTTCATACCAAACTCAGCCATCATTGCCTTGAAAAATGTCGAGTGCTTGCGAGATAAGCGCCCGTTGCCGTATTCTTCTAGCAATACCCGCACCAGGGTACATTGCACTTCATTTGCCGCACCACCTAAAATGCGGGAAAGCCGACTACCTTCGACTAAACCATCAAAAGAGGCGATCGCTAACAAGTCACAATAACCGTGAACGCTCATTTCCTCACGAATGTAGCGACTTTCCGACGACAACGGTGGATCTAAATCCTCCGCAGCACGTTTAATTAACGCATCTTTGACATCCACTTGTTGGAGTGCAGCAACATCGATTTGTGCTAATTCCCAATTTTGCCAAGCTGCTTCAATTTGCTGACGCAATGAGGATAGATAAAGCGATCGCTCATTATTATAGTGCCGCAAATCGTCATACCAAAACAGCTTTAGCCGATTGATACCATAAAGAACTCGCTGTAGAAAAAGGTGAGCATCATCACAGCCTTTTTCATAAGCAGCACTAATTGCAGATTGTAGTGTGTCTTCAAACTCACTAACTATAGATGCTTGTGCATCCACTTTATTATCCAAATCCTCCGTTGCCAGCAGCTGTTTAAATTGCTGCTCCGCACAATCGTACTTGGTAGATGTTTTAGAAAGTGTTTGTTCACTATGTTCCGACACCTCAGCGATGGGGAACCTAATTAAGTTGCTTTGCATGGAATCTCTATTTGCCTAAAAGGGGTGTCAACATGAGTTTCACCTCTTCTACCTAGATTCGCTCCAAGTCGCTTTGTTTACCTCTCCCCCAGGATATAAAGAAAATTTAACTGTTTGAAAAAAGATTCTGTCGCAAGTATCTGGTAAGGAATCGTATAAAAATAAGTTGCGTAACTTTTAGCCCTAATACCAATTCTTTTTAAAGATGCATAGAATGAGCCTGGGTCGGCAGGCTTTGTTTGTGTAGCCGAGCCACTGCGTTGGTGTTCGCGTAGCGCCAAGGGGGTTTCCCCCGTGAGCGACTGCTGAAAGGCTCCGCCGGCAGACGCGCATGTGGCGTCCAGGCTAAAGCGCCTGAACGCGATCGCGTGCGCTTGGCGCAGGGCGATAATATGCAACCTCACATAAAAATCGCACTGCCTCCCCCTCCCCCTCTTCTTCATCGTTTCTTTTTACGTTTGAGCTTATATGCAACACCTAAAGAAGCAAAGGCTATTGTGCCTAATACATAATCCGGTTCAGGGACTGACTTATACTTATATTCAAACTCCTCCCCAGGAAGAGGTGGTGTAGTTGTAGGTAAGCGACGGTGATTAGTTGCTTGCTCGTATGAATAAGCAATATTAATCAGAGTTGGTTCACCAAATTCCGAACCTAACAACTCAATTCCAACTGGCAAATTATCAGATGTAAATCCAGCGGGTACAACCAAAGCCGGAAATCCTGTAAAAGAACTTAAAAGAGCGTTGCCAGGATATCCTTCAGGATAAGGAGCACCGATTAAACTTGGCTTTAACACTATACTTGGGTACAAAAAAGCGTCTAGATTTTGTGATTGAATAACGCTTTTAACAGTAGTTGTTAATTCTTCTTTATTTTTCAGATAAAGCTGATATTCTGGACTTTGTTCTGGAGGTACTGTTGTTTCGTCATATAAACTTAAATATCCCTCAACAGAAGGAATGGGAAGTATCTTACCAGAATTGATTATTTCTGTAAGAGTTTTATATGGAATGTCGGGTCCACGAGAAGCTAAGTAATCATTAATATCAAACTTACTTCTGTATTGAAAGCCAAGGTCTGCATAAGGATTTGTCCTGACAAAATAATCCAGATTGGGAATTTCTACATCAAAGACTTCAGCACCTTTTTTCCTCATATCTTCGATTGCTGCATTCACTAAAGCCTTTATCTCTGGGTCGGTAGCATTTTTACCCATGTCAGCTTCAACCAGTTCTCGAATTACTCCGATGCGCTTTCCTTTAAGTCCGCCTTCATTCAAAGAGTCTGTATAGCTTTGGGGAATTTTACCGATGCTTTTTGCAGTCACAGGGTCATTAGGGTCATACCCTGCCAAAACATCTAAGTAGGTCGGCGCAAAAAAACCAAACTATGTGAAGATAAATAAATATGGAGAATATATCAACTTAGGTAACCTACATATGGGCGCTCGTTTAAGGGTATTCCTCACTCGTGAACAAGACCAAAC
>JAHHID010000069.1 GCA_019359015.1 Spirirestis rafaelensis WJT71-NPBG6 | reverse complement strand
ATTTGTGCGTTACGAATCTTGTGTGCGCTCCCTTTCCCCTTTTTGACGATGCTTTCCAATTCTGCCCGTTCTTCTGTACTGAGCCGCACGATATACCTTGGTCGTTCCATTGCCCCCCCTTTTCCGGTTTTGTGATGGCCAATCCCTGAAAAATTATCCGGCAATCGTCAATTAATATCTACTAGGGACTAGTACCGCTTCTCCTTCTGAGACGCTACGCGAACGCGGAAGTCAAAAGTCAAAAGTCACGCATTCAAAAAGCTTATAGGGCAGACTTTTTGGCTATTTGGAATGGGTGGTTTATTTACGCCGACCTGTACTAGGGACTAGTCCCTAGGAAAAATAAGTCAGGAATGAGCGCAAAAACTCTCTCAAACTCCTATTCCTTGGCGTCGTTGATGCCCTTGGTGGTTCGTTATTCGGTCAAAATTTGTTTGTCCTACAACTTGCGGTGCCGCAACCTGCAAACTCATCTCCTCACACCGAACCGTTAAAAAAGGCTGACCTAAATTTATCCCCGCAAAAGGACTTTCGGCAGGGACTTCTAACCGAGAACCAATCAAACCCAAGCGAGACTCCAATTCAGCGCTAAACATAAGTAAATCAGCGCCCATCGTACTAAAAGCAGAACCGCCTAACCACTGTCGCCAAGCCAAACTTTGTTGGTTGTAATCAAGACTACATAAAACCTTGTTACCCTCACGAACAGTTACACGCTTATTATTTTCCCAGGTAAACTCAGCCATTTCCTTTGGTAGTCCCCAAATTTCTCGACCACCAGCCACAGAATCAGGATTATCTACATAAATATGCGAAACCCAACCACCAAATTTCCCTTGATAACTCACCAAAGCGGGGGCAACAATTAACTCGCTGTATTCCAACACCGAACTTGACCCATAATAAGATATATACACCACACTCAGAGTTTTCCCAGGCAATACAGAGATAATATTTAACTCTGAAGGTATCAGGTGGCGCACTTTGTCAACATCTACTAAATGCACAGTTGAAATAGCGTAGCCTTTCAGCGTCCAAGGTGCTTGTGGATATCCCACTTTTTCTCTCCTTATTCTCCTTTTTTACTTTGCGTCTTTGCGACGAATGCGTGAGCTTTTCATTCTATAAATCAGTAATTAATAATTAAGAATATTCATCCTAGCTCTACGAATTACTTCTAACCATGAATTAACTAACAAATAAAAATAACCACCCAAGGATAGACCTTGGATGGCTTTGTTATTAGCTATTAGCTATTAACTATTACTTAGATTCAGTGAAATCAGCATCAATCACATCATCACCGCTACCGCCACCAGAAGAGGTAGGACCGCCATCTTGAGGTTCACCACCTCCAGGAGCAGCACCGTCACCACCTTGTTGATAGAGGTTGCTACCAACAGCAAATAGCGCCTGTTGTAGTTCTGGCATCAGCTTCTTGATTTGCTCATCGTCTTCCTTAGAGATAGCATCTCGCAAGTCTTTCACCAAACCTTCAACTTTGGTCTTGTCAGCTTCGGGAACTTTATCGCCCAACTCTTGTAACTGCTTCTCAGCTTGGTATGACAACGAGTCGGCTTGGTTCTTGCGTTCAATTTTTTCACGACGCTCTTTGTCAGTAGAAGCGTTTTGTTCAGCTTCTCTTACCATCCGCTCAACATCGGTTTTATCGAGGGTAGAAGCGCCTGTAATGCTGATGGATTGTTCCTTACCAGTGCCTTTGTCTTTAGCGGTAACGTTGAGAATACCGTTAGCGTCAATGTCAAAGGTAACTTCAATTTGGGGTACGCCGCGTGGTGCTGGGGGAATACCATCAAGGCGGAAGGTTCCCAAACTCTTGTTATCGTTGGACATGTCGCGTTCGCCTTGGAGAACGTGAATTTCCACGTTGCTTTGACCATCCACGGCAGTAGAGAAGACTTCCGATTTCTTGGTAGGAATGGTGGTGTTGCGAGGGATAATCTTGGTCATCACACCGCCCAAGGTTTCCACACCCAAGGACAAAGGTGATACATCTAACAACAAGATGCCTGTGACATCACCAGCAAGCACACCCGCTTGAATAGCAGCACCAACTGCTACAACTTCATCGGGGTTAACCGTTTGGTTAGGGTCTTTACCCAAAACAGTTTTCACCACCTGTTGCACGGCGGGAATACGGGTAGAACCACCAACTAACACGACTTCATCGATATCGTTTTTGCTTAATTTAGCATCACGTAGCGCATTTTCTACAGGAATGCGGCAACGGTCGATTAAGTCGGAACACAGTTCTTCAAACTTACCGCGAGTCAACGTCATATCCAGGTGCTTAGGACCATCCTGGGTAGCGGTGATAAATGGCAAGTTGATTTCTGCTTGGGTGACGCTAGAAAGTTCAATTTTTGCTTTTTCTGCGGCTTCAGTCAGACGTTGTAAAGCTTGTCTATCTTTCCGCAGTTCGACACCTTCGTCTTTCTTAAACTGGTCGGCTAAATAGTCAACGATTTTTTTATCGAAGTCGTCACCACCAAGGTGAGTATCACCAGATGTGGCTAGTACTTCAAATACACCGTCACCTACTTCGAGGACAGATACGTCAAAAGTACCACCACCAAGGTCAAATACTAAGATGGTTTCGTTACTCTTTTTATCAAACCCGTATGCCAATGAAGCTGCTGTAGGTTCGTTGATAATCCGCAGAACTTCGATCCCCGCAATTTTACCAGCATCTTTGGTGGCTTGGCGTTGCGAGTCGTTGAAGTAAGCGGGAACGGTAATTACAGCTTGGGTAACAGTTTCACCAAGGTATTTACTAGCGTCTTCAACTAGTTTGCGAAGAACTTGTGCAGAAATTTCTTCTGGTGCAAATGCTTTGCCAAGTCCTGGAGATTCTATCTTGACGTTGCCGCTGCTGCTGACGATTTTGTAAGAAACTTCAGTAGCTTCTTTGGTTACTTCGTCGTAACGGCGTCCGATGAATCGTTTCACCGAATAAAACGTGTTTTCCGGGTTCATCACCGCTTGACGCTTGGCGATTTGTCCAACCAAGCGATCGCCATTTTTGGCAAATGCTACTACACTAGGCGTTGTCCGAAATCCTTCCGCGTTAGCAATAACAGTGGGTTTACCACCTTCCATCACTGCGACGCAGGAGTTTGTCGTACCTAAGTCAATTCCTACTACTTTTGCCATTTTAAGTGCTGGCTCCGTATAACTACAAACGAATGAAAATGAATGGGAGAATTAGGACTAAATTTTGAACCAACTGGGTTAAGAGAACAGCTAGTTCAGCATGAATACCTTTTTTTGGCAATCCTAGGGTTTTAATCCCAGGCTATGCTGATATATATACTGAGCCTGTGCAGGCAGTCTATGAAGGAGGGTTTCCCGAACCTTGTTTGGGACGGTTGCTTCAAAGCTGGTTTAATCGGCTCATTGATTTATTTGCTCTCACTTCGTCTAATGTATGAGAATAAGCACTTTCAGTAATTAGGGTGAACCGTAACTATATAGTGGTGTTTGCCGTCTTTAAGTGTCGTTAGTGGGCAAGTATTAGCGAATAGTGGTCAATAAGCAACAATAGCCAACTACTTTTGTAGAATAGAAAGGCTTAAGTGGCTTTACTGAATTTATGGTTACGCTATCTCCCGAACTCAAAGCTAAACTCTCCACACCCCTAAAAATTGGACCCCTTGAGGTCAAAAGCCGCGTTTTGCAGTCGCCTTTGTCTGGGGTGACGGATTTGGTGTTTCGTCGTTTGGTGCGTCGCTATGCGCCAGAATCGATGATGTATACGGAGATGGTGAATGCTACGGGGTTGCATTATGTCAACCAATTGCCGAAAATTATGGAGGTAGACCCCAACGAACGCCCAATCAGCATTCAACTATTTGATTGTCGTCCGGATTTTCTCGCGGAAGCGGCGATAAAAGCGGTTAAAGAAGGCGCTGATACTGTTGACATTAACATGGGTTGTCCGGTAAATAAAATCACCAAGAATGGTGGTGGTTCTTCCCTGTTGCGTCAACCAGATATAGCTGAGGCGATCGTGCGGGAAGTCGTGAAGGCAGTAAATGTACCAGTGACGGTGAAAACACGCATCGGCTGGAATGACCAGGAAATCACGATTCTCGATTTTGCCAAACGGATGGAGGACGCAGGAGCGCGAATGATTACGGTGCATGGACGCACGCGCGCTCAAGGTTACAATGGTAACGCTCGCTGGGAATGGATTGCGCGTGTGAAGGAGGTGCTTTCTATACCCGTGATTGGGAATGGCGATATTTTCTCGGTTGAAGCAGCGGTGAAGTGTTTGGAGCAAACCGGTGCTGATGGGGTAATGTGTTCGCGGGGGACTTTGGGTTATCCGTTTTTGGTAGGAGAAGTTGATCACTTCTTGAAAACGGGGGAATTATTACCTGCACCAACGCCAATTCAGCGTTTGGAATGTGCGCGAGAACATTTACAAGCGTTGTATGAATATAAAGGCGATCGCGGTGTACGTCAGGCACGCAAGCACATGACTTGGTATGCGAAAAACTTCGCCGGTGCTGCTGATTTACGCGGACAGTTGAGCGTGGTTGATAAAGTGCAGCACGGTCTAGATTTGCTTGACCGCGCAATTGAGCAACTGGCTAATGGTTATGAAGTCATCGAAGAAAATGAGCTAGCGATCGCGCAGTAAGTTATCGAATTGGATGCGATCACATTAATTTCTGTCGCCAGTTACTATCAATTTAGAATCACAGCCAATGAAAAGAGGGCAAATGAACATTAGTCTAGACTTACCACCGGAGTTAGAAAATCAACTGTCTACTGAAGCATCGCAGTTAAATCTGCCTTTGTCTGAATATATCCTGCGTATTTTGTCGATCAGGCAAGTTTTGAGCAACCCCCCTAAAACTGGTGCGGAACTTGTTGCTTATTGGCAAAGCGAAGGAGTTATCAACTCACGACCTGAGATCGCTGATAGTCAAGTACATGCTCGAAACCTGCGTCATGAGGCGCAAACGCGAACACGAGCATAAAAACCACTGATGTATTTGTTGGATACCGATGTTTTGATTGATATTCAGCGTGGTCATGCTCCGGCGATCGCTTGGTTTTCCAGTTTACCAGAAATACCAAGTGTTCCTGGCTTCGTTGTCATGGAACTTATCCAAGATGCTCAGAACATGCAACAGGTTCGCAATGCCTTAAAGCTCGTTGCTCCGTTGCCCATAGTCTGGGCTACTGAGGCTGACTGCGCTCGTGCTTTATCAGATTTCACAATGTATCACCTGTCAAATAGCTTGGGGTTGCTTGATGCTCTGATTGCTGCTTGTGCTGTTGGACGTGGTGCAACACTCTGCACTTTTAATCTTAAGCATTATCGGGTTGTGCCTGGACTTGTGACGGAACAACCTTACACGCGCTAAAATGCGTTGCAACACCGTTATCTGCCACCGATAGACTTAGACTTAAGCGTAGTTTAAATTGACTAAGTACAGCTTTGCGTAAAATCGTAGCGAATTGAGGGTTGAAATTTAAACGCAGAGGGGCGCAGAGGTAAGCGCAGAGGTGAATCAGTCGGCGGGGTCGGTTTCCGTCCCGTCGAACTGATGAACCCGAAGGGCACGCGGAGAATTCGCTACGAACTTGTGAAATCCTGTACTAAGGTTTAGTCTTAACAACCTTAAGTGTATTTAGGCTAGCATCCGCACAACCGCTGATAAATCCACCTATTAACTGAATCTGTTGCAAATATTCTAAAGCAGTTTGGCTGATGACTTCTCCCGGCATTAACACAGGAATTCCCGGAGGATAAGGACAGACGATTTCTGCACAAATCCGTTCTGTAGTTTCTAGGATGGGTAATGTTTCACTTTCAGCAAAAAAAGCTTCTCTAGGCGACATTTGCACACAATTACCGACAGTAATCAAATCATCCCATACAAGCTTGGATAATTTCAAGTCAATTTTCTCTGTGTTGATGCGGTGATTGGCAAGAGTGATGAAACCTTGCACCAATTGCTCAATATCTGCTTCTGTGTTACCCAAGCTGATAATAAACGTGAGATGTTGCAGTGATGCAAATTCTGCTGTCACGCCTAGTTCATCGAGAATTTCCTCAGCTTCAAACCCAGTTAAACCTAAGCCGGAAACAGTGACCGTTAAGCGAGTTTTGTCTAAAGCGAACCTCTCCCCAACCCCTCCCCTACGAGGGGAGGGGCTAAGAACTCCCCCCTTCCCTACTAGGGAAGGGGGGTTAGGGGGGGTTAGGTTTGTAGAGCAGGGGGAGATTTCCAAAACTGACAATCCGGGAATTTGGCTGATTCTAGTTCTTGCCTCATCCGCAAGTTGTAAGGTGCGAGACATTAATTCTTTGCCATGCAAAGCCATTTGCTGACGTGCTGCATCTAGGGAAGCAAGAAGTATATAACTAGGACTGGTAGATTGTACTAGTTGCAAAGCTTTATTTAGGCGATCGCTATCTACCCTATTACCCCGAACATGCAACATTGATGCTTGAGTCATCGCCCCAAGTGTTTTATGAATGGATTGTACGCTTAAATCTGCACCTGCGGCTAAAGCTGCGATCGGCAATTGGGGATGAAATGCGAAGTGTGCGCCGTGTGCTTCGTCTACCAGTAAAGGAATATTGTATTGGTGGGTAATGCGAGCGATCGCTTCCACATCTCCACAGACGCCGTAATATGTTGGATAAACTATCATCACCGCTTTAGCATCGGGATGTTGTTCTATAGCGGATTGCACAGATCCAGGCGTGATACTGTGAGCAATATCTAAAACTAAGTCATATTCAGGATTAACAAAAATCGGCATCGCACCAGAGAGAATTAAACCTGATACCACAGAAGAATGCACATTTCGCGGCAAAATAATTTTATCGCCCATGCCACAAGTCGCGAGAATTGCCGCCTCAATTCCACACGTAGAGCCATTGACAAGAAAGTACGTTTGTGAACCACCAAAAGCCTCAGCCGCTAATTGTTGCGCTTGTTGAATGACTCCTTGGGGTGCAAACAAATTATCTAACTCTGATAACTCAGTTAAATCAGCGCGAAATACAGCTTCACCAACTAAATCAGTTAAACGTGGCGAAATTCCTTGTCCTCGCTTGTGTCCTGGCGTGTAAAAAGCCGCGTGAGGACGCGCTGCATGAGCTTTTAAAGCATCTACTAAAGGTGTTTGGTTTTGATCGAGCATTTTTGAATAATATTAACCGCTGGGCAGATGTCGGGAGTATTGCTTGTCATCTAGGTTGGGAAAGTTGAATAATTTAATTAGACTTATCATGATTAATCCCACCGCTATTTCTATACCCGAACCAACGATTCCCACTCCGGAAACAAATCCGCTACCTAGTCCCGCACCTAGTCCCGAACCAACGATTCCCACTCCGATACCGGAACCAGTACCCACTCCGATTCCCCAGACGGTTCCCAGTCCAATTCCCCAAACAATTCCTGAACCAGTCTAAAACTAATTCTTGGTAGTTTGTAAGATAGTGATTGGACTTTAATCCAAAATCCAAAATCTAAAATCCAAAATGCTAAGAGCCGGAATTGTCGGACTTCCCAACGTGGGAAAATCTACTTTGTTCAACGCTTTGGTGGAAAATGCCAAAGCGGAAGCTGCTAATTTCCCTTTCTGTACCAAAGACCCGAATGTCGGCATTGTTTCCGTGCCAGATGAACGTTTAAATGTATTGGCAAAGATTTCTGCCGCTAAAAAGATTGTCCCGGCTCAGGTGGAATTTGTCGATATAGCCGGTTTAATTAAAGGTGCAAGTAAGGGTGAGGGAATGGGAAATCAATTTCTTTCCCACATTCGAGAAGTGGATGCGATCGTTCATGTGGTGCGCTGTTTTGAGGATGATGATATTATCCACGTTGCTGGTTCAGTAGATCCGGTGCGCGATATTGAAATCATCAATTTAGAACTCGGTTTAGCTGATTTATCACAAGTTGAACGCCGCATTGAACGCACTCGCAAACTAGCGCGTACTAGCAAAGAAGGACAGTTAGAATTAGCGCTTTTAGAAAAGATAGCTGCGGCATTAAATGAAGGTAAATCAGTCCGTCAACTTGGTTTGACAGAAGAAGAAACCGAGATAATTAAAGGACTGGGATTACTCACAAGTAAACCGATTATTTATGCCGCCAATGTATCGGAAGATGACTTGGCAAGTGGTAATGATTTTGTGGAAAAAGTCCGCGGAATTGCCAGTCAAGAAAATGCTCAAGTTGTCGTAGTTTCCGCTCAAGTAGAATCAGAATTGATTGAATTACCACAGGAAGATAAAGCTGATTTCCTCGCATCTTTGGGTGTGGAAGAAGGTGGTTTAAAATCTTTGATTCGTGCAACTTACGCGCTTTTAGGTTTAAGAACTTATTTCACCTCTGGCGAAAAAGAAACCCGTGCTTGGACAATTCATGCTGGAATGTCTGCACCTCAAGCTGCTGGAGTGATTCACACTGATTTTGAAAGGGGATTTATTCGCGCTGAAACTGTTGCTTACAATGATTTGGTGACGACTGGTTCGATGACTGCGGCAAAAGAAAAAGGATTAGTCAGAAGTGAGGGAAAAGAGTATATTGTGCAAGAAGGAGATGTGATGTTATTCCGCTTTAATGTGTAGGACGAGTATTATAAATTCAGCATGTAGGGTGCGTTACGGTATTTACCTAACGCACCATGATTTATGACTGTGGTGCGTTACGCTGCGCTAACGCACCCTACGCTTAAAGTTTCTTTATTTCTACAATATTGGGTTGTCAAATAGCAGCAAAGATAACACAAAGTCAATCACAAAAATTGACACCCAAGTAGTAACAACTGCTGCTGTTGCTGATTCTCCTACTTGTTTTACTCCTCCTTTGGTAGTTAGTCCCCAACTACAACCCACTACAGCAATCATTGAACCAAAGAGAAATCCTTTGAGCACAATAATCACCAAATCTGACGGTTCTAAAAAACTTCTAACTGACTCTAAAAATGTTTGGGGATCTATCTGGTAAAATTGGAAGGCGGCAAAAACTCCGCCAGCTATGCCCATAACTAAGGCAAAAATGGTTAATAACGGTACCATTAAACAGCAAGCAATGACTCTCGGAAGAACTAAATAATCTATTGGATCGGTTCTCAGCATATAAAGTGCATCAATTTGCTCTGTGACTCGCATTGCACCTATTTCTGCCGCAAAAGCAGAACCGACTTGTCCGGCGATTATACAACCTGTTAAAATAGGAGCTAATTCTCGGCAGAAAGCTAAAGCAAAAGCACCACCAACAGCATTTACGGCACCAAATTGCACTAATTCTCTTGCCGTTTGAATAGTAAAAATCATCCCTGCAAAACCACTCACCAGCAAAACTGGAAAGATAGAAGCAGGTCCTGCTTTTACCATATGTTCCATGATATGACGGCTGTGCATTTTTCCTTGGAGTAAATGCAGCCAAACTTGACCAAAAAGCAGCATAGCTGCTCCAAAGCGTACAATCCACGATCGCTCTAATGGTTCTTTTGCTCGCAATTTCACTTTTATGCCATCCTACTTTCTCGCTTTGCGTGCAGCATCGCGTATGTGTTGATCCAGTAAATATCCAAAACCAACTTTTTCCATTTGAGACACTAACTCCTCACGAGTGTAGGAAAGTGCCTTAGCGGTAGTATCTAAGTTCCAGTTATATTCAGCTAACTGACTGAGTAAGTAAACTCGACGGGTTTGTGCTGGTGATAGACGATAAGTTTTAAGATATTCTATCTCCCCATTTTCCCGAACGATCGCTTCCCCAATATGATTTTCTTCCTTAGGATTCAGGTTTGTGATAAACCGTTGCATCTGGAACTGTCTAAAAGTGTAAACTATCTGAGAGCGGAGTGAATTTTCCAGCAGTCCAGATGCCATGAAACCCTGGAACGATCCCCAGTCGGATCGCATTTGCGCGATCGCACTTCTCAAATCCGCCAAACTATTAATTTTAGACTCATCGACAGATAGATCCATTGGGAAAGTCGTATCGTAAAGTAACCCGTACTGGTAAATCAACTCACCGTAGAAATCCTCTAGCAAGCTGGTATGTAAAGCACGGTAGTCTTGGGGTGTGGAAACTACAAAAGCAGAACTAAAAGCTTCGGCAACAAACACCAACACCCCAACTTGTGTTTCATGAATCTCAAATACACGCAAAGCATCTTCTAATCCGGGAATATAATGTCCACTAAAAGAAGTTTCAAAGCGGCAACCAAGTCCTTGAGATAAAGCATACTTAGAATACTCACTCCAAGCAATATCGGGACCAGAAAAAAACATCGATAAAAAACCTTCCATTGCTAAGTGTAGTGGTAAAAACCGCAGTTGATTGCGTGACTCCCGCTTTACCATGCGATGCATCAAGCGCACACTTACACAACCGTTGTCTAAACGTTTACCATCAGGCTGCATCATCTGTGCCCCAAAAGCTGCTACAGGACTACCATCATCAGTCCAAGACATCACCAACCCGTGGGGAACATAAGACATATATTTCATGCCCGGTTCCGTAATTTTACCGTCTAAAGAAACTACAGAAATATCTTCATTGTAAGAACGACGCAGCAAACGCAAGTCACCGCGCACCTTTTGCCGCAATAATGGCACAATCCTGACTGCACCCCATACTTGGGAAGGTGCGATTTGCAGTCCTTTTAAAGATATGCTTGTTAATAATTGAAATTTTTCTGTCATAGTCAAGGGTCAATAGTCAATAGTCACGTTCTGAGGCTGAAAGTTGAGCCTTTGAGGCTGGAAGTTGAGCCTTTGAGGCTGGAAGTTAACCTTCTGAGGCTGAAAGTTGAGCCTTTGAGGCTGAAAGTTGAGCCTTTGAGGCTGAAAGTTGAGCCTTTAAGGCTGGAAGTTGACCTTCTGAGGCTGAAGTTTTAACCCCCCATCCCCCCCTCTCCCCCTCCCGACTTTTGTAGAGACGCGATTAATCGCGTCTCTACTCCCATCTCCCCCCACTCCCAACCAACATCTGCTGTACTCGTTGCCCCAAATAATCCTCTAATTCCGACAAAGAGGCAGAACCTTCAGCAAAACGGGCAAAATTTAACATTGTGGATAAATCTTCAGCGTCTCGCAGTCCCACGGTGGGAATCATTGAACTGAGGGGACGTAAAGAAAAGTCTTCAGAATTGAATACAGGGTTGCAATGAATAATTGAAGTGCGACGCATCCGATCTAATTTGCTGCGGTATACTCGCAGTACTTCCGCCGCACCGTTGGGTGGATCGTTTTCACAACCATCTGATACAATTACTATCAACTGTGCGCCTGAGGATAAAGCTGCTAACAATGGTGTAGCCAAGTCAGTTTGTCCACGGGCAGTGATTTGCAATGCATCTTGTACGGGAACTGTCCAAAAAGCACGATATGCTTTCGATGCGGATTGTAGCAGGTAGTGAGTAGCAACAGCTACACCTAAAGGACGGCGACGCTTTTCACTAGAGCCAAAACTGGAGTAGCTGCAATCTAAAACAGCAGCAACTCTTTCAAGTTTCAAAGGTGCTTTTTTCAAGGTTGCACCAGCAGCACGCTGCAAAGCTTGGTGGAAAATATGCGATCGCTGTTTGCGTGTTTCCAGCGGCAATGAAAGAATATATAATGCCAACTTTGTCAAGGGAAGGCGACCTAAATCTAGGTTAATTTCCACCTCAGTACGTTCCGCAGAACCTTGCAAACGCAGCTTTTCCCCTAAAGTCATTTGCTGTTGAATTCTGGATAAGAAAACATCACGAGGAACTTTGTGCTTTGCTGCTAAACCTTCGGCAACGGTGAAAGGTAAATTGTAAATCGCTTCAGCGCTATAGTGTGCTTGACGAAACTGTTCAAACAAAGGTGTAGTGTAGATTTTTTGCTGCCAATTGCGGAAGAGAAAGTTACCTAATTCACCCCCAAGTTTCAGGTGAGCATGGGTTGCGATCGCTCGCACTTTTGCCCTATACTTAACAGCATCAAAATTAATATCACGATCTATATTAAGATAATCGCGGGCGATCGCTCTGCTGCGACGGTTGTTAATTCGCTTTTGCCGTAGCTGTTGCAACACTCCCCAAGCTCGTTGTGGTGGTAAGTTTCTTAAAGCAGCCGCAATCAAAGCGCCTTCCTCTTGCCGATGTTGTGGAAGTCTATCTCTTCCTGTTGCCAGCAACTTGAAAATAATTTGTGCAGAGTTGAAGTGATTGATGCCGACTGCCAAAGAACGAGCATACAGCAAGCGGTAATTACCTAAAATATAATCGTGTAAAAAGTCGATTGATACCCGTTGACCGTAAGCATCATCATAAAATTCTCGTTGACCAGTGCAGGCAAGACAAGCGTTAATGAACATCACCAAATCTTCCTGTGCAACTTGCTCAACGGAGTTTATTAAATTAGTAGCCATAAGCGTTTGACATAGTGAAGCTTTTAGCTGGAGCGCGATTAGTACTTCAGCTTTGGGGTATTCGGGGAATGGCGGCACGACTGCGGGGTAACAAACACTTTTGAAGTGGTTCGGAAGTCATACCAGAGTCCCGCGAACACCTTGTATTCAATATACTCTGGAAAATTACCCTTGAGCCAATAGACTATCTACTAGCGGGAAAGCTTATAAAATCAGGATTAGAAAACTAGGGTAAGTTGATATACGTGGGGGAATCCCCGAACTTGTAGCTCAAACAGCAGAAGCCTCTCACCTACCCCAAGGAAGGTGAAAATCAAACGTTCTTCTAGCGATGATGATATCAAAAGACGTTATGACTTATTTAGAGTTTTATCAGGTTTGGCATTATAACGCCCAATGAATTTATGCAATTGCTTGAAAAACAAGAAAAATGTCCATCTTTTCTGCCAAAAACACTGCAAGCATTGTGGTATGACAAAAAAGGAGATTGGCATAAAGCACATAATATTGTCCAAGATGCCGGCGATGTTGATAGCGCTTGGATTCATGCGTACTTGCACCGCAAAGAAGGGGATTTGAATAATGCTCGATACTGGTACAATCGCAGTGGCAAACCAGAGTTTACCGCCCAATTGAATCAGGAATGGGAGCAAATTGTTACAAACTTACTTTATACCACTTCGTTTTAGCTGTAATAGATACTGGATCTTGTAGAAACGCTTGGTATCGCGTCTGGTCATCGTCTATTAGTATCACAACTAATTTCAAATGGTATTATCGCTTATCCTATGGTAAGGCTTACGTCAAGGCTGCGGACAAGTCTTTATCCAGGCTTTATCTGACGTTAAATATTGAGTAAAGGTACGTCTTAATACAGAATTTGTTAGATACCAATAGACTATAGTCTCGTTTGCAAAAAAGGAGTAAGTATGGCTCGTATCTATCAAAGATTTGCAGTTGCTGTTGCTAGCACAACTATAGTTGCAATAATTGGCAGTATTTCTAAGGCTGAGGCTTTTCAACTTTTTAGCGATCGCACTCAATGGGAAGCAGCTTTGAATGCTCCCACCCAAACTCTTGACTTTGGAGAACCTAGACTTTTCTCTGGAACAACAGTATTTCCTAACGGTGTATCTGTCTTGGCTAATGTAATCAACGGTCAAGGAAGTGCTGAGGGTACAACAGTAGGTGCTGTTTTTAATACTACTAACCCGGTGGGGGGCACAGGCTCAGTTCGCGGTGATGTCATTGTAAACTTACCCTCTCCTGTAACTGCACTTGGATTTGACGCATCGGTTGGACCGGTAAACACTACTCTTGTTTCAAATTTTCTTTCCGAAGCTGGTCAAGTCCTGGAACGTTCATTATTCTTGTTTCCCGGAGCTTTTTCTGGAATCATATCTGAAGCAGGCGATCCGCTGCTCACTGGTTTACGTATAAGTAGCAATAGCCCTGGAACTGGATTCTTTAATGCAAGCAATATTAGTTATAAGAGTGTTTCTGTTCCCGAAGCCTCTTCCACATTAGGCATATTAGTCGCTTTTGGCACTTTCGGATTAGGCACAGCATTTCTTCGTAGGCAAAAGCAGTATAAATCAACAACTGCTGTAGATTAAACCTTTTTCCTTTTATGAGAGAGGTTTACTCCCCTTCCCTATTCCGGGAAGGGGTTGGGGAGCCAGTGCGCTGGGCGGCTCTGCCGACTTGAAGCACCTGGCGTGGTTAGCTTAAACAGCAAGAAGCCTCATGTCTTACCGCGAAGCGGAAGCGTGAGACGCGAATAATGCGGGAAGCAGAGCTACACCGCATTTTCGCTCATGAATTGCGTGTGAGTTGACGACAGTCTCCCGACCAATGCGATAGCGAGAGGAGGGAGACGTGGAGGAAACGAACAAATAAGAGTGTTATACTCTTTTATAGTAAATTGATTTAACTCTAAGATGTTAAAGGTTGTCAAAGTCAGATTATATCCAGATGCCAAACAACAGCAGTCACTAGCGCAAGCTTTTGGTAGTTGCCGTTGGCTTTGGAATTATTGTCTGAATTTGATGAATCAAACATATAAAGATACAGGCAAGGGGTTATCTGGGTATGAAGTTAAGAAACAAATTCCACAGTTAAAGAAAGAACATGATTGGTTAGCTTTAACTTACTCGCAGTGCTTGCAACAAGTCTGCTTAAATCTGGGAGTAGCTTTTAATAACTTCTTTGAAAAAAGAGCAAAATACCCGAATTTCAAATCAAAACATGGTAAGCAGTCAATACAGTATCCACAAAATGTCAAGGTTGCCGATAGTTATTTAACCCTGCCAAAAATAGGGAATGTATCGGCAATTATTCATAGAAAGATTGAAGGAAGAATTAAAACTGTAACTGTATCTAAAAACTGCTCAAATCAATATTTTGCAGCCATCTTATTTGAAGACGGTCAAGATAAGCCAGAATCAAACGCAGAAGGTAAAGCAATAGGCGTTGACTTGGGATTAACTCATTTCGCTATTACCAGTGATGGCTCTAAATTTGATAATCCCAGAATACTCAGCAAACATGAGAAGAATTTAAAACTTAAACAACAACAGCTATCTAGAAAACAAAAGGGGTCTAATAACCGCACTAAGTCTAGAAAAAAAGTTGCTAGAGTTCACAGAAAAATTACCAATTGCCGTGAAGATTTTCTACACAAGCTATCGCGTAGGATAGTTAACGAAAACCAAGTAATTGTGGTTGAAAATCTTAATATTAAAGGCATGATGCGTTGGGACTGTCTAGCCAAATCTATCCAGAGCGTTGGCTGGGGGATGTTTTGTACCATGCTGAAATACAAAGCAGAGATGGAAGGAAAGATTTACCAAGAAGTTGATAGATTTTTTCCTAGTTCAAAAACCTGTCATGTGTGCCTTAACCAAGTGAGTAGCTTACCACTGGACGTAAGATTTTGGACTTGTGAAAAGTGCAACACAAAGCATGATAGGGACATTAACGCTAGCATTAACCTTCGAGATGAAGGGCTACGAATTTTGACCTCTGGAACGGGGGATAAAGCCTGTCGCCCAGACAGAAGTCGTAGTAATAGAGGACGCAAGAAATCTACTACTACGCTGTCTGTTGGGCAGGAAGGCTACATTGTACTCGAAGAGTCAGTGTAGGTAGTTCACGTTCCTACGTATTGCGATAATAGTTTTCAATTCAACTAATGGCGATCGCATCCCAAGCTGTTTTTGGTGCGCTGTTATAACTAAAAGCTGACAGACAGCATTTATGCACTTAACTACGTTGACGATGCCTATCAAAAACGCATTAGCAGAAAAAATTATCCTCTAGGAGGATGTCAATCATGTTCATTGCCTTAGTCTCTACAATAGACCTCAAGACTCATTCTATAAATGCATGTTTTTTCATACCCTTTCCCCTTTCCCCTTTCCCCTTTCCCCTACTTCTGCAAGAAGTCTAATATGTTCTGGGAAAAGTCTCTACAATATGCCTTTTTTAGTTCCTAACATTTGCAATATTTTTTCCACATTATCCAAATCCCCAGCCATTCGCCGAATCGGGTGTGGCCAAACTTTAACGAGGGTGGGAGTTGCTGAAACCTGATCGAGTTCTGCTTGTTCGGGATTTGTCAAAACATCAACAACTTTTAAAGTGTAAGGATGTCCAAGCGATCGCTCTAATAATTCATGTAAATTTTCAAGAATGCGTTGAGTGTTGGCACTATGTCCGGCAACAAATAAGCGAAGAACAAAGCCTTGAGTTTTCGGTTGGGCTTTTTGGATTGCAGCGATCGGTTGATGAGATACTTGAGCTTCAGAGAATTCTAAGCGCACAATTAAATCATGATCTTCCCAAAGTTGCCCAAATGAAGATCGATAACTAGACAATACCATGCGATCGCATAATCCTTCTTGCCACGGAGCTGCTTGCCAAACTATATCCCCCGTGCCGAAAATAGCATTAAGCACAGCCTGATGTCGCATCACCAACGGATATGCTTCCGCAAAAGTTCGCACTTGTTGAGTACGCGGATCTAACCAGTGGTCAATAGTTGCCGTATAGCAAGGCACTAAAAAATGAGGCGGTTCTGGTAAGTCTAAAATTTCTTGTAAAAAACCGCACAAATGCAAATGCCATCGACCTTTTTTGCCAGGGTCGATGCAATAAATTAAATCTCCTCCAGGTGTAAATAGCGCAATGCCCTTAAACAACTGGGGTAAAAGTGGTGGTTTATCTGGATTCAAGGGACTGAGGACTGGGGACTGGGGACTGGGGAGAGAGGGGAGTGGGGGATGGGGAGAGGGGGAGAGTTGGGGAGTGGGGAGAGGGAGGGATGGGGAGAATAATAACTCCTGACTCCTAACTCCTGACTTCTAACTCCTGACTCCTGACTCCTGACTCCTGACTCCTAACTATTTACAACCACCACTCCCCACTCCCTAATTTTTAAACTCGACCTCGGAGAAACTGCGCCATCTCGTTAGGAGTTGGTGACATCTCCAAAGCTGTTTCTTCAGTAATGCGACCTTCTTGATAAAGGTTCAGCAGAGACTGATTCATTGTAATCATGCCATCAAAACCAGCTTGCTTCATCAACTCGGTAATTTCATCATACTTACCGTCTTTCACCCAGTCTTTAACTGCGTCGGTGTTAATTAAGATATCGTGGAAAGCAGCACGCTTGCCATCAGTCGTGCGGCACAAACCTTGAGCAATTACTGCCACCAAAGACTCGGCAAGCGCGACTCGCATCGCATCCTGTTCTTCACCTGAGAACAGATTAAGAATCCGCTCAATCGTTTTCACAGCGCTGTTGGTGTGGAGGGTTCCCATTACCAAGTGACCTGTTTGAGCCGCTTTCAGGGCAGTGTTAACCGTTTCTTTATCCCGCATCTCCCCAACCAGAATCAAATCTGGGTCTTCTCGCAAAGCTGCTTTCAAAGCGTTGTCAAATTTTCGGGTGTGCATTCCTACTTCCCGTTGTTTAATCAACGACTTTTGGCTTTTGTGGACAAACTCGATTGGATCTTCGATGGTGATGATGTGTTTAGCCATCTCCTTATTAATGTAATCAACCATCGCCGCCATTGTAGTCGATTTACCAGAACCAGTCGGACCCGTCACCAAAATCAAACCTTTATGGTAATGGCAGATATCGCGAAAAACTGGGGGTAAATTTAATTGATCTATGGTGAGGATTTTCAGCGGAATTAACCGCATCACCATCGCATAGCCTTTGAGAGAGTCAAAGATATTAATCCGCACGCGGGCAAAGTCGTATTGAGTTGCTCCATCAAATTCGAGATTTTCTTCAAAGTGCTTTATTTCCCCTTCCGTCAGCACCTCCCGCACCCAACTCATAAAAGTTTCTTTATCCGTTTCTGGATATTCTGTTGCCTGCATTTCTCCTCGGTTGCGGAAGCGAGGCACTTCACCCACACCCAAATGAATATCAGAAAAACCTTTATCGTAAGCTTCTTTAATCAACTGGGCTAAAGTCATTCCCGAACTGCTTTTTGAACGAACTGAACCGGGGATGGGGGGTGGAGTGCCTGGACGATGAGAGGCAACAGGGACTTTATCTGGTGGTGGGGGTGGTGCAGCGTTGATTGCCGTATGGTTGGCAGTCTTTTCCTGTGTCATGTCCAGCGTTTGTGTAGCCTGACGCTGGGTGTTTAAGGTTGCTGGTGGTGGGGGCAGTGGGGGGATATTACGGGTTGAAATCGGTGTCGAATTTGCTGGACGCTGTGATTCTGTCATATATCTTCAAATTAATTTGCGTTTTGTAAAGACCTGGATAGAGCAGCTAGTTTTGGTTCTAAAAAGCGGCTTTTAATAAGGCAGGAGCGTTAAATCAGCAATGGTGGATGAGATAAGGAGCGGGAGCAGCGCAGGCTACTTACTCACGGATGAATGGAATAAGGCAAATAAATGTCTATCACCAGTTTTATCTTCTCTGCCTTCACTTGTATCCCTTAGTTTGAGATCGGCTGGCTATCAGTTCAATAAATAATTTATCTCTCTGATATAGACTGGTTTAACACATCAAGGGTAGACAACACATGCAGTATATATACTGAGAAAGAATACCTAGAAAATATACTTTTAAAGTAGTGTAAATATACTCGTCTAAAGATGAGAAACTTGTGTTAAGCATTTATACAACTGGCTAGCAAGTAACAGCCAAAGCAACGGTAGATAGATTGTTGAGCCTAATAAAAGCGATTATGAGAATTACCCTTGTTTTTAATAAGATATATTAAGCAAAAACTATGCGTAGTGCTAAAAACGCATCCTATTAATTAATACGTTTTAGCTTCTACTCCTTAAGATAGATGCTAGGGAGGGGTAGTCAAGAAAATGCTTATCACAGCGTTTATCCATGATCCCCAAAGCTTAACTGTAAAGTTTATTAACTAAATGCTCATTTATCCGATTAGCTTTTATATACTGAAACTCATTCAGATATCGAATTTGCTTTAAACAAGCAAGATAACTTTTTAATTTCACACTTCTTGGGAGGAAAATTCATGGTTGCAGTTCAAAGCTCTAATCTAAACAAAACTCAGTCTTTGTTGATGATCAAAAGCTTTTTAATCTGGTCTTTCACTTTGGCAGTATGCTTACTGGTTGTTGGTTTTCCTTTAGTTGTCTTGATGGCTACAGTCGGATGTTTATTGTCGATAGTTTTGCAATCTGTGATGCCTGTTAGTGCTGTTCTGCTTGTTGCTGGTGGTTTAATTTTGTTTAATGTAATGGCGGTTGTTTTCGCTGCTGGGATGTTAACTCTCAAGGGTGTTCATCCAAGTCAAGTCAGCTGGTTAAGCTGGCTACATGGAGAGGCAGATGAAACGCAAACTACCGTCTACGCAGCTTGCCCTTTAACTTGTAATGTCAAAATTTAATTATCATTTCCAAATTCGACAAACAGTGCATCTGCCCGGTCAAGCCGGGTTTTTTCATGCTTATTTCTCATCCCTTCGGCTTTATCCTTTACTCATTTTCATGTCAGGTTGGCGGAAAAATTTATATATATGTAAAGAAAGATTAAGGAGAGCGTTGGAAGTTAATTTTAGATAGCTTGCTGAATTAGAGGGTAGGACTAGGTACTAATTTTATAGACAATATTATACAATCGTAGACAAAATCTACAGTTGTATTTATGTTTAAGCCTGACGAATTCGAGAGAGAAAATTGGTGTCTCTAGAAAAACTCGCGCCTCGTTGGGACAGATAATTGACAACATGAAGTCAGATACAGCAGAATTCAGGAGTCAAAAGTCAGGAGCCAGGAGCCACGAGTAAAAAAGGCTTTTTATCTGGTTTGTAGACCAAAACATTGTACCTCACGCTCCTTGCAATCCGCTGTAATCCCATCACACTCAACTGAATAGAGTTTATAGTCAGGTTTTCTTTTTGCTCATATAACTAATACTGCACTATCTTTATTAGTCTTCTACCCAATAGAGTAAACCCAAAGAAGTAACTGCACCACAAAAGTGAGCGCCAATCATGTTGACGTTTGCGAGCATGACAAAAATATCTAGTGAACGAATCAGGTTTTCCGGTCGATAAACTGCGACTCCTTGAGGTTGCGCCAATGCTTTTCCCAAAATAACTGCAACCGTCGCTTCAGATGCAACAAAAGATATTAATAGCCCTAGTAAACTAATAATTAATCCCAGCCGTAAAGCTTTGATTACGTCTTCTTTCTTTAGATGGATTTGAGAATTTGGCGTTTGTAAAAGTTTAGCCAAATGCCTGTAACGCAAAGCCCAATATACACGGAAACACAGTAATAAAATACCAACAGTACCTAAAAAGACACCGAACCCAATACCTGTATTGTTCGTTAGGATAGTGACGTTACGACTAAACCAAGCTAACAACAAAGCAATGCCGGAAACAGCACCTAGCGACAACTGTACCCAGAAGCTAATGCGACTTACTAAACGAAAAGTAGTGAGAAATTGCTGTTTGCTTGGCGGATGTGACAATGATTCTAGATTATTTAACATATATACCTTTGGGTAGTAGTTTGGAAGTAAAGATACAAAAACTGAGCTTTCTTTAGGCTTTTACCTGATGAATGCGCTACAAACTAATAGATATATGAAGTTACAATTTATTGTATGTATCATCAGAAATATCTTTTTTAGAGAAGCTAGTTTTAAGTTAGTTTCAGATTAGATGATAGTAGTGGAAAACTGGTAATGAGTGGGCTAATTCACCCTTTTCTGCGAAGATGGCTCAAGTACGCTTACATTAACCAAAGGTGTAATATTAAACTTTTGTTTTTGTAGATGAGTTTGAATCTCTTGCGTTAAACGGGAGCTAATCTCTTCTGAAGTTGCATTGATACCTTCTCGACGTTGAACATAGACAACAGAAAGTAATGTATTTTGACCTTTTATGTTATTACCAGTAAATCTAGCATTTGTCTCTACTAAATCAACTAAGGGATTTTGATTGACAACTTGTTGAATGTCTGCATTCGCTCTTTGAGCAATAGTGGAGCGTTGCAAAAACGGAGTATTAGCAAACTGCCAAGTCAACAAACTAGCTAGTACTGCGACGGTAGAAGCTAAAGCCACGGGAAACAACCAGCGTTTTCCCCGTTGATAGCGCACTCCTTGAGCAGATAACCCAAAAAATCGGAATAACAACGCGGCAGTAAAATTTATTCCTACTAATTGCAGCAACAACAAAAACAACCCGCTGATTGCCATATCCCATTTACCGATTACACTTGCCATGCCTACAATTCCCGCAGGTGGCGCTAATGATGCAGCAACTAGCATTCCCGTTGCTGCCCCAGATACCAAACTACTTCGTTCGGATTGAACTAAATTTAAGGCACCTGCTGCACCGGCTGCTAGAGGTAACAACACTGCTACAGAAGAAATCTGACTTGTTTCAATCATCAAGCTGGTGGCTACATCCTGCCGCCAAATTAAACTAAGGATTCCAGTAACTGCAATCGTGACTCCTAGTGCAGAAAAATAACGCAGAATACTACGCCTAAGTTGGCGCATATAATCCTCCTGACGCTAACGTTTCATCACATTACAAAATCGTCTATTTCTAAACAATCACCTTGCATTGCGGCAAATATGAAAAAAATTGCGATTTAGAGCTTGTCCTACCCAAGCTATGATTCGATAGCCTCGCCAATTTATAATTTTCATTTTCTTGTTTCAGGTAAGGTATGATTTTTTAAAGCTTGAATTGCAATGTCATATTGTTTTTGTACATCCTCGCGGTCTAGTTCTTCTGGCAAACCCTCTTGGCTACCGCGCAAAATCATATTTGCATGACGCTGTAAAATTACTTGGTATTTTGGATTGCTGGTATGAGTTGCAATATTAGCGATCGCTTCCAATAAACGAATGGTTACTGATGCATCAGATCGTGCATATTGCCGAATTGCATTAAAGGCACTATCAACCAATCCCTCAAATGTCACCCCAAAAGCGATCGCGCTCCATCCGCTCCACCAGTATAAATCCACCAATAATCAATTCCCGCCTTACCTGAGCGGTCAAGCGTTAGCATTGTAAATGCCAGAGCAGTAGCAATTATAGCCATGACTGCTGGTAGAAACCAGTAGCTAGAGTGGAGATAATCCCACAGTTTGCCCAACTTGACATTTTTCATCTTTCGTCGCTTTTGGTTTGAGAATCTATCTTGCCGTTGTCGTTTCGTTGCGCTCGTAATTCAGCAAGTTGTCGGAGCGAATCGCTGATGCGACGCGATTTTGGTACTTCACCTTTACCAGATGGCCAACCTTCACGCTGACGCTCTCTGTTTCCATCTGTCTCTTCTGTCTGGTCGTGAAACAAAATTTGTTGCGTTGGGAAGGGTAAATCAATGCCGTTTTCTGTGAGCTTTTTCTTGATTGCAGTAATCACTTTATCCCGCGAAATAAGATTATCTGCCCGTCGTGGTGGATGAACTCACCAACGCACACGGATGTTAACAGTGCTTTCGGCAAGTTCCATTACCAGTACATCAGGAGCCGGATCTTTTAAAACTTCATTTACACTATGCATTGCGTCTAGCATCAACTGTTTGGCTAGGTCAATGTCGTCGCCGTAGCCAATGCCGACATCATACTCTAATCGCCGATTATCAAAGGCAGTGTTCACAGTTACAGAATTAGTGAATAACTCTGAATTAGGAATGACAATCCGGCGACCATCGTAAGTTCTGATTGTTGTGGCTCGTGTCTCGATATTTTCGACTGTTCCCTCAAAGTTTTTAAACACAATTTGGTCATCGATTTGAAATGGTTCGGTTAGCAGAATTAAAATGCCAGCTAAGAAGTTTTGCAAAATATCGCGGAAGGCAAAACCAATTGCCACACCGCTAATTCCTAATAATTGTATTAAATCACCTGCTTTGAATGTGGGAATTACTATTGACAGAGCCACAAATAGACCCACCAAAATTGTTGCACCTTGTGCCAACCTTCCCAGTACCATTCCCAAATTCCGGGCGTGACGGCGGTTACGGGTCAGGCGTTTGACGACTTTCTTAATTGTCCGAGCAACGAAAAAGAAGATGGCAAAGACGATTAATGCCAGCACCATATTAGGCAATAGGACAATGAAGGCGTTAATCATTCCTTGAATTTTGTCCCAAAGTGCGAATATCTCTGCGTTCATGTTAATTGGTTACTTACCAGCACCGTTGAGAATAGTAGAAAGTTAGAAAATTTAACTCTACCTGAAGGAGCGTTAAGTAAATAACTTTTTGTTGATTTTTTCTAAAAAATAGATAGATGAATTTGGAAAATATACCTCAGAAGACAGCCATATTGCAATTTAAATTTATAACCTGAGACTGAGGTTATCGGCTCCATAAATTAATTAAGGTTTAGTAAATAAGTACAAAAAGCAAACAAGTCTTTACATAAATTTAAGTTTATGCAAGCGTGGCTTTATTGAAGGTGGAATGTACCTAAGCCATTTTTAAAAGCTTGGAATAACTGAGAGCTTACAAGACTAAATCAACATTAGGATGTCAGACTTTCTGCCAAAAAATTATTAAGATTTTTTCCATCTCATAGTCTCCATTTTTGGAATTAGAGACTAACCAGTTTTTTGAATTCAGTAACAAGGAGTAGGATATGAATACTCGATTTATTCGCACAGGTGTAATTTCCCTTGGCGTTATTGCTGCATCGTTGTTAACAACTTTAGGCTTTAGTGCTATGCCTGCAAGAGCGCAAAGAAATAACAATACTATCATTGCAGATGGTCGGTTAACACAAGCAGAATATTCACCTGCAAACGCACCTGTATTAGTTCGTGGCACTGTTTCACCTGCTGTGCGAGATGTGCAAGCATTCTTACGGCAACGAGGATTTTACTACGGAACTATTGATGGCATTTACGGTCCCAATACATATTCTGCGGTGCTTGTATTTCAGCGATCGCGTAATTTGACTCCTGATGGTCGAATTGCAGCAAGCACTTGGGAGTCATTGATTGATGCCTCGAATCGCAATGCCCCCGTCGGATACACTAACCTCAGCAGATACTCAGCAAATACCGCACCCGTACTAAAACTTGGTAGCCAAGGTCAAGCTGTAAGAGATATCCAAAAATATTTGAAACGAAAAGGATATTATACAGGTACAGTTGATGGCATATACGGTCGTGCAACTGCCACATCTGTAGAAGCATTCCAGCAACGCAATACCAATTTGGGAAATGATGGCATCGTTGGGCGTAGGACTTGGGACGTGATTCTTGATGGTGTAAGTTAGTCAGAATGACGGCTATAGTTTATCAAGTCGCTTCTCTTTCTCCAGACAGCGAACCTAAAGTATCGACGCACTCTCAAGCATTGCACTTTCCCCAAATTCTTACGATCTCGTTCCTTGGGAGGTTTTATCTAGCGATGATTTGATTAAAATTAACGCAGAAGTTTAGCGGGGTAATTTTAGCATGACGATTGAATCAGCAATTGGAGAAGCTGCAATTGAAGAAAATCTCAAACAATTTCTTCTGGTACTTTCGGTTTCTCTGAGTGTGGCAACGCTACCACAGATATTTAGCTGGTTTCGTCATATCCCCTACACCCTACTGTTAGTGATTGTCGGATTAATGCTGGCACTGGTAGATGTCAGATTGGTGTACCTCTCCCCTGGCTTAATTTTGTCGATTTTTCTACCTCCGTTGTTGTTTGAAGCTGCCTGGAACTTGAAATGGACAGACTTAAAGCGGGATTTAGTGCCAATTTGTTTGTATGCGGTAATTGGAGTACTAATTTCCATTGCCGGGGTTGCGTTTGGGTTAAATCAATTTGCCGGAATTTCTCTGACAACCGCTTTGCTAATTGGAGCTTGTCTTTCTGCCACTGACCCGGTTTCAGTCACAGCGTTATTTCGGGAATTGGGAACAGAAAAACGACTCACAACTTTAATGGAGGGGGAGAGTTTATTCAATGATGGCATGGCAGTTGTTGCCTTTGGTTTTTTAATCGCGCTGTCCTTGGGAACCACTGAATGGGGATTTCAGCCAATTTTGGTACAGTTTTTTACAGTTGTGGGCATCGGTGTAGCGGTAGGAGCTTTAATTGGGTTTGGCATCTCTTACCTAACTCAACGCTTCGATTTGCCCTTGGTGGAGCAGTCATTAACTTTGGTTTCCGCTTACGGTACTTACCTCATAACTGAGGATTTGGGCGGTTCTGGAGTGATTGGAGTCGTTACTTGTGGTTTAATTCTGGGTAACTTTGGCTCTCGCATTGGTATGAACCCGCGTACACGGGTGATTGTGAGTGAATTTTGGGAGTTTTTGGCATTTTTTGTCAACTCGATTGTGTTTTTGGTGATTGGCGACCAGATCCGCTTTGCGATTTTAGGAGAAAACTTACAAGCGATCGCCATCACAGTAGGATTGATGATTTTGACACGAGCGATCGCTATTTATGCACTGGGCTTTGTGAGCAATCGTCTCGCGAGCTCGGAAATTAGCACATCAAAGCAAACGGTGCTTTGGTGGGCTGGTTTGCGGGGTGCTGTTGCCATTGCTTTGGCGTTAAGCGTGCCTGACACTCTACCAAATCGGGAAGGATTGATTGCTACAGTCTTTGGCGGAGTATTGTTTACGTTGCTCGTACAGGGATTGACCATCCAACCTTTGTTAAAAAAGTTGCAATTGCTGGGAGATGGACCTCTGCGTCAGCAATATTTAGAGGTAATTGCCCGCCAAACTGCCCTCAATCGAGTACTGCAACACTTAGAAAAAGTTGAGAAGCGTCCTGGTATTGAGCCAGAGTTTTACGACTACCAGAAAGCGCTAATTAAAGGAGAGCTTGAGCGTCTGCAAGTAGATATCGAGAAATTACAGGATGAGCATCCTAATATGCGGGACTTTACAACTGAGCAACTGCGCTCAGAACTGCTGGCAATTGAAGCAGATACTTATGCTGAATTTGTTCGCTCAGGTCGATTGAATCGCGAACTTGCACCTTCTCTCGAACAGTTTATCGACGAAAGTTAAACAAGTCATAAAAACACCTTTTACTTGGCATAGCGATCGCATCTAAACTAAACTAAGTCTATAGACTTAGTTCTTTGAAAAAGATGGAATCTGTAAATATCCATTACTGCAAAACGAATCTCTCACGGTTGTTGTCCCGTGTGGAACTTGGAGAAGAAATTATTATTTCAAACCGAGGTGTCCCAATTGCAAAGTTGGTTCCGTTTCATACTTCATCCAATCGGCTAGCTAGTTTAGGGATGGATCGAGAGCGTTTCATAGTACCAGAAGACTTTAACGCTCCTTTGCCAGAAGAGATTTTGGCAGCATTTGAGGGTCGTGAGGAGTGAAACTCTTGCTGGATACGCAGTGCTGGTTGTGGTGGTTTGCTCAACCAGAGCGGTTGAGTGAGGAGACAATCGCACACATTGCCGATGAAACCAACGAATTGTGGTTCTCCGTTGCTAGCATTTGGGAAATGGGCATAAAAGTTGCGATTGGAAAATTGCCCCTGCCAGAACCAATAGATAGCTACATTTCTACCCGCATGGTGCAATTGGGAGCGCGATCGCTTTTAATTACAACCCCTCATGCTCTACGAGCAGCTGCGTTACCTTTGCATCACCGCGATCCTTTTGACAGAATGCTAATTGCTCAGGCTCAGTTAGAAAACATGACGCTTGTGAGTGCTGATGCAATGTTCAGACAGTACAACAATATTTCCATTCTTTGGGCGATCGCATAAAAAACTTCACCCCTAACGAGTGAGGAGACTGGGGTGAGTACGAGCCATACCAAGAAGATTTATGGGAGATGGAGATGCGATCGCTTAACATATTGACCATCTATTCCAACTTAGTTAATGACTAATCAAAAACGAGTTTACATTATCTTGGGTACTCGTCCGGAAGCAATTAAACTAGCCCCGGTGATTCAGGTATTCCAACGCTCTTCAAGCTTCGACACGCAAATAATTTTGACTGGACAGCATCGCGAAATGGTTGAGCAAGTGATGCAGCTGTTCAACTTGAAGGCAGATCATGATCTAGAGATTATGCAGCCTCAACAATCTCTGAGTGATATTACCTGCCGTAGTTTACGAGGTTTAGAAACGTTATTTCAAGCAAGCAAGCCAGATTTGGTATTAGTGCAGGGAGATACGACAACGGCTTTTGCAGCGACTTTGGCAGCTTTTTATCAAAAAATTCCCGTAGGTCATGTAGAAGCAGGTTTAAGAACTGATGAATTATTTAATCCTTACCCAGAAGAAGCTAATCGCCGGCTGATTTCGCAACTTACCCAGCTGCACTTTGCCCCAACTCCTTTGGCTGTGGAAAATTTGCAACGTTCTGGGGTTTTGGGTAAAATTCACCACACGGGTAATACGGTAATTGATGCCTTGTTAAATGTGGCAAGTCGCAAACCAGCTTGTAATATACCTGGTTTAAATTGGGATTCATATCGCATACTACTGGCTACAGTGCATCGTCGGGAAAATTGGGGAGAACCATTACAAGGAATCGCGCAGGGATTTTTACAGATTTTAGATAAGTTTCCAGATACAGCTTTGTTGTTGCCATTGCACCGCAATCCCACAGTGCGAGAACCGTTACAAGCGCTTTTAGGAAATCATCCCCGGATTTTTTTGACAGAACCGTTAGATTATGGTGAGTTGGTGGGGGCAATAGTGCGATCGCATCTTCTCCTCACAGACTCTGGTGGTTTGCAAGAAGAAGCACCCAGTCTCGGCAAACCAGTATTAGTTCTGCGAGAAACTACCGAAAGACCAGAAGCAGTCGTAGCAGGGACAGCCAAACTAGTAGGAACCGAGAGCAAAGACATTTTTGCCGCTGCAAGTGAATTGCTGAGTAACTCAAGCGCTTATGAAGCAATGGCAAATGCGATTAATCCCTTTGGGGATGGTCATGCAGCAGAGCGCATCTTGCAAATTGTGCAAAATTATTTGAGTATCGATTAAGAAAAATTATCGCGTGATTATCAAATGCAGGCTGCGGAGGCAGCCTTTGTTCGTATAGCCACACCCTTCTAGGGTGTAGGATTTTGGCAAGGATATTGTCTTTTCAAACCGGAATAATCCGGTTTTTTGTTTTTTCAAACAAAGCTGATAAAAGTTACCTTTACTTTACATTTAGGTAATTCGTATGATATTTCTCGTTTGTTTCAAGTTAACTGGAGTTTAGACTAACCCATAACAAAATGACTCAGCAGTACTGAGTTAACAAGCTACACACCTAAAAATATAAAAACTAAAACGTCAAGCTGACTTAACTGGCAATACGGTTCGGTTAAGGCAAGAGCTGAATAGCTGCTAAAATCTTGGTTTTCGGAATGGTTCAATTATTGCATCGATTTGTGCTTGTAATTGTAAGTTTTGTTTTCGGGTTTGTTTGATTATTGCATCAATTTGTGCTAGTTGTGGTTGCAACTGTGAAGTTTTTAAAAGCGAAGATTCGTTGATTTTTGCTAATTGTGTAGCCATTTGAGGAGTCTCAAAGGGTGAGATTCTGCTGTATTGTGCTGCTAATTGTGAACTTTCCAAGAGTGAATTGTTACTAAATTGTTTAGCTAATTCTAAACTTCTAGATATTGAAGATTCGTTGATTTTTGCTAATTGTGTAGCCATTTGAGGAGTCTCAAAGGGTGAGATTCTGCTGTATTGTGCTGCTAATTGTGAACTTTCCAAGAATGAATTGTTACTAAATTGTTTAGCTAATTCTAAACTTCTAGATATTGAAGATTCGTTGATTTTTGCTAATTGTGCTAATAATTGTGCTGCAAGCTGTGAACTTCTAAAGAGTGAATCTTCGCTTAATTGGGGTTGCATCTGTGAGTTAGATTGTGCCGATACTGTTTTTTGTATATCTTTTACATCTTCTTGCGCCTTAGCAAGTTCTTGTTCTGATAACTCTGATTTGGCAGAATCTAGTAAAGCTAAAATTTCTATTTTTTTATTCAATAATGCCTGTATGACTCCAAGCCGTATTGGTCTATGATGCATTACTTTATGACGTACATTAATCACAAAATTCATGGATTTTTTAGTTCTTTCCCATTCCTTTATATCTTCAAAAAATCGAGAGAAAATATTCCAAAAAGAAAATTTCTTCATCTTTTCTTTTAAGCTATTTTTGAGTTCGCTAATTGAGTCACAATTTGATAGAAGCTCCATAAAATCATTTACTGAAAATGATTTATCCTCAGACCATTCGGATACCTCAGCAGTAATTATTGCTATTAGGTCATCAAACTGTGTACACTCTAAAGGGTCGAGTGATGTCCCATCTTCTTGATGCTTATCACAAATAGACAGCACTTTACTGCGAATATCGGCAGGAGCTAAATTATCCCACCAATCAAAACCACAGACTTCTGTAAGGGATTGGCTAATAAATACTCTAAAGTGTTGTTCTATTTCTGCCAATATTGGGTAAGCTCGCAGACGTATTTCATCACCTGCTTCATCAAGTATACGTTTAAATCTAAGTTTAGAAATGTTTATTAAACTCTTGTCAATTAAGTCGTGAGAGACATCAACGACCTCAAGGCTTCCTTTAATCGTAAGTAGAAGAAACGATGAATGGACAGGCTCTATTTTAATTTCAATGTCCTGTAAATGTTGATTGAGCGTTCCTTTAGTTTTTTGGTTCAGTTCTTCTAAACTTATTTGTGTACCATCAAATAAAAATTGGAGAGAATATAACTTTTGTTCTTGAAACATTGTTCTTTTTCTTTTCTATATGAATTCTGATAAGCATTAACAACAGAAGCTCAAACTTCTGAACTAGAATTGGGGGAGCGAAGAACCAAAGATGCGTAAATAGCCATTAAACGGCTGCTTTTACGGTTTTGGTAAATAAATTATTTTTGCATATTTTTATACAGTATTTTTGTACTATACAAGTATAACTCATAATAATTATCAACTTGATGCCAAAATAGTGACTCTTTTAAAAATTAATATTTTTTTAAGATTTAATCGAACATAAATGTGTATTAGTTACAAGCTAGGCTTAATATCACTAGAAAGGTGGAAAGCGCTGCTCTTAAAGCTCTTGAGATTGTTTGGCTTTGCCAACCCCAAGTCAAATTAAAATCAAATTATTTACAATCCCCCGTACTGGGTAGCGAGTATCAAACGAACAAAAAGCTGCTGAACTTGATTTAAGTTAGTTACGCTAAGATAGTGCCACAGTTTACAGACTATACTGAAAACACCGTGAGCGAAGGGAAAGGAATTCCGGTATACCTAGACAAAATCAAGCGTAAGTTCGCTGACTCAGTTTTAGAACAAATGGAAGTCACTGACTGGCATCCATCGGATGTTTTTTCAATGCATCTTTGGCGTTGTTTTGAAGCCCTCAAAGATATTGCAAATCTGCTACATGGCACTGCTATTCTTAACGGTGAGCAAGAGCGGCGCAGACGCATCAAGATTCTTGTTACTCCTCTTTACTCACTTTGTGTAGCTATACGCGATCTCTATAACTATTTGAGTTCTTCAAGCGAGCTGAAAAATGAGTTCGGTAAAAAAATAAAGAAGGGTAAAGGGAAAGGGGGAAGGGGTAAAAAAATAAAGAACTTTCTTCCTCCTTCCTCCTGACTCCTTCCTCCTGAATTCTGCTATAAGTGTTTTGCAGTCCCTTACTTCGCAGCAACTAGTGGCTCGTTTACAGTAGGCTCTTCTTCTTCTGGCAAGCCGTAAATTGACCTGTACAATTTGACATACTGCTTCGCAGATTGATACCAACTGAAGTCTTGACTCATACCGCGTTTTTGTAATTCCAGCCATTGCGGTTTATAGCGGTAGCCTTCCCAAGCGCGAATCATGCAGGTAAACAAATCTAGCGCTTCATAGCGGTCAAAACAATAACCAGTACCTAGTCCATTTGTGGGGTCATGGTGTGTTACAGTGTCAACTAATCCCCCAGTGCGACGGACAATTGGCACGCAACCATAACGCAAGGCTAACATTTGGCTAATTCCGCAAGGTTCAAAACGGCTTGGCATTAAGAAGGCATCAGAACCGGCGTAGATGCGGCGAGCTAAAGCATCGTTATAAAGTAGGTAAGTTGCCATGCGTCCGGGATAACGCGATGCCATTTGCCACATTTGAGTTTCATAATTGCGATCGCCTGTCCCCAGCAACACAAATTGTGCATCTGTATATGCTAAGAACCGATCCATAATTTGCAACGTTAAGTCAATGCCTTTTTGATCGACTAACCGTGTCACCATCCCTATTAAAAAGGCATTACTATTAACTTGTAATCCCACTTCTTCTTGCAAGGCAATTTTATTAGCTTTGCGTTTCTCTAATGTGTCTGCCGTAAAAGTTTGGGCGATGTATTTATCATCTGCTGGGTTATAAACCTCGTTATCTACACCATTAATAATCCCAGATAACTTACCACTAATAAAAGACAGCAAACCTTCTAAAGTTTCACCGTATTCAAGTGTTTTGATTTGCTCTGCATAAGTGGGAGAAACTGTATTTACTTTGTCAGCGTACTGCACAGCCGCTGCCATTGTGTTGTGTCCTTGCATATACCAAGGACACCAAGTAATTTTCTCTAAATACCAACGCCACGGACCCTGATAAGCCAAGTTATGAATCGTAAAAACGGTTGTGATATCGGGGTCTTGATTCATCCACACCGGAATCATCCCTGTGTGCCAATCATGACAGTGAATTATTTCTGGCTTCCAATAATTCCAGCAAAACTCGGCTGCTCCGTTTGCAAACAATGTGAACCGCCAATCTTCATCATCTCCAGAGTAGATGCGCCGAGGCATGAATGCGGGATGTCCAAATAAATACAAGGGAACATCAGTACCCGGCAGAATTGTTTCATAAACTGCAAAGTGCTCAAACATGGCATCTCCCGACCAAATCGGTTCTTTGGGAATATCCATTTTGTCTGGCAACATGCCGTAGTAGGGCATGAAGATTCGCACATCATGCCCCATTTGTCTGAGGAATTTGGGTAAAGCACCGACAACATCACCCATCCCGCCAACTTTCGCAATGGGAGCTGCCTCTGCTGCTACAAATAAAATCCGCATGGTAGTTTCTGTTTCCCCGTGCCTACATCAAAATTCCACAGTAGGGTGGGCATCCACCCTACTTATCTACAACGAAAATCTTTCTTCATCTAATCACATCTGCTTGTGCAACAGCTCAGGAACCGCGTTGAATCTCGGTAAATATTTTATCCAAAATTTCCTGCGCTCCCTGTTGCCGCAACAGTTGTGCCAGTTGGATGCCTAGTTGTTCGGCATTTGAAGCAGAACCTGTAACGGTATCTTTGACCAGATTTTTGCCATCGACGCTAGCAACTATGCCAGATAATGTTAAATTATCGCCATCTAAGTCAGTATTTACACCAATAGGCACTTGACAACCGCCTTCTAATTCACGTAAGAAAGCTCGTTCGGCTAAACAGCGATCGCGTGTTTGTGAATGTTCAATACCTTTGAGTAGCGATATCAATTCGCTATCATCAGCACGGCACTCAATTCCCAATGCACCTTGTCCAACCGCGTGGAGAGAAATTTCTTTGGGGAGAATTTGATGAATGCGATCGCTCATTCCCAATCGCTCTAAACCTGCCACCGCCAAAATTATCGCATCATATTCACCCGCATCTAATTTTGCCATGCGTGTATTCAAGTTTCCTCGAATATCTTTAAATGTAAAGTGGGGAAAATGATGTCGCAATTGTGCCAGCCGGCGCAGAGAAGATGTACCGATTACCGCACCCTCTGGTAAAGTATCAATTTGCTTATCTTTGTGCTTTTCATGCACCACCAAAGCATCTGCGGGGTTTTCGCGTTCTGTAATTGTTGCCAGTGCTAACCCCTCTGGCAAGCGAGTCGGTAGATCCTTAAGAGAATGAACGGCAAAATCAATCTCCTGGTTGAGCATTCCTACTTCGAGTTCTTTGGTAAAAAGTCCCTTGTCCCCAATCTTGGCTAATGCCACATCCAAGATTTTGTCTCCTTGAGTGGACATGGAATGGACTTCAAAAGTGATATCAGGAAAGAGTTTCTGAAGTTGTTCAGCTACCCAGTGAGTCTGAACCAGAGCGAGTTGGCTTTTGCGGGTACCAATGCGAATTGTGCGTGGGGGACTCGAAACAGATGATGTCATAAAAGCAGTATGTTAAACCAGGCAATCAATTTACTCTCATCTAGACTACCGCAGTGAGTGACTTGGCGTGTGGCTATTTCCTCGATTTCAGTTAATTTTAATTTTTACTTTTGTTACTAAACTTTATGAATTTTTGTTAACTAGTTAGCTCTTAGTGGCAATTATTCTATCAATTCAAATTTTTTATATTGATGTTGTTTTGTTTTGAATTTAAAATTTTTATTGAAAACCCCTCGTTGGTAGAGACGTTCCTTTCGTAACGTCTCTACGGATACATGCCTTACGTTTATACGATAAATTAGGAATTTGATATTTTTCTTTGTAGAAAACACAGTAAAATGATAATTTTGTATCTTTATTCCAGATTTTTGGACTTTTATGAATAACTAAATACTAATTGTAACAATTTGAAAACGTTAAATCTGAAAATAGGCAAACCTGCCGTGAGAGGGAAGTTTGCATTTTGCCGGAACGTTAGTAATAATATGTCTTACTTTATTAATCAAAGTCTATTTTTTACCCTTATGAATCGTTCCGCCTGTCTTATTTTTAATCCGGTCGCTGGTCAAGGTGATCCAGAACAAGAACTAGCACAAATTCGGGAAATATTAGAGCCAGAAATTGACTTAGATATTTACATGACTACTGAAGAAATCGGTGCTGACAAGCTGGCACAGCAAGCAGTTGAGCGCGGGGTAGATGCGATCATTGCTTCCGGAGGAGATGGCACCCTCTCGGCAGCTGCGACTGCGGTAATCAATACTAATATTCCCTTTGGCATCATTTCGCGGGGAACGGCAAACGCTTTTGCCACAGCTTTAGGAATTCCTGATACGATCGCCGCTGCCTGTGAGAATATTTTACAAGGAGGAACTCGGAGTGTAGACGTAGCTTACTGCAACGATCACCCGATGGTGTTGCTCGCAGGTATTGGTTTTGAAGCGGAAACTGTGGAACGTGCCGACCGAGATGCGAAAAATCGGTTTGGCATCATGGCGTATATTTTAGCAGGACTGCAAGAATTAAGAGATTTAGAACATTTTGATGTAGAAATAGAAACTGATGACAAGATAATTAAAACATCTGCTGTGGCGGTGACGGTAGCAAATGCTGCACCTGCTACTTCAGTTTTGGCTCAAGGACCTGCGGGACTTATTGTTGATGATGGTTTACTAGATTTAACTATAGTGGCTCCGGTGAATAAGGCAGGAGCGATCGCTGCAACATTTCATCTGTTTCAAACCGCTTCTGCGGGTATCCCAGTCGAGCGAAATGACATCGGCTATCTGCGCTCTAAACAATTCAAAATTACCACAGAGCCACCGCAAAAGGTCGTCTTAGATGGTGAACTAGTCGGAACAACTCCAATTGAGATTAAGTGTGTTCCCGGAGGTTTGACCGTTTTTGTGCCGAAGAATGAAGAAGTTGTGCCTGTGGAAAAACTAGAAGGACTTCCTAACCTGACAATTGAGATGAAAAATAGAGAAGATACCCCATCTGATACTTAATTTTAAGTCTTTAGCTGTAGTAATACAGAAAGGGAAGAAAGCAATTATTAAGTTATTTATACATTGGATTTTATTCTCTAAAAATCCTTAATTTAGCTTTCAATATTTGATTTCTTCCCTTTTTAGATGAAATTAGGAAAATTTTGTATATAAGTTGTATTCATTCTGCTTTTTTATGCCAGTTAAATAGCGAAATCCCGAACTGAGTAGGATTGCGCTACTACTTAACTATGCCAATTAATTATAAATTTACAGCTTAAAAGCAATTCTAAGAGATTCTGATTTGCCACTTTCGGATATATTTACCTCAACCTTAATGTAGATACAACTTTAACAACAGCTTAATAACATAGAAGTTGGAATGTTACATCAAATGGTTATGCTTGCTACTTGTCTTCTGTAATAAATACAAATTAGCAGCAAAATATTGTTTATCAAAGTTTGATTTGATACTAATGTCAACCTAATTTATGTAACACAACTAAAACAAGAAAAAGCTAATTCGTTTATTGTTTGCCTTGGTAATTTAATTTTTTTTATAAAATCTATAAGAAAAGTTAATCTTTAAATAAATTCCACTTTTTAGGTTCATTAATAAAAAAATTAACAAGAGGCTTCATGAATGCGAAAAATCCTAAACAAATATTTGACCTACAGATAAAGTTTCCTCAACCGAGCCAACAATTTTCTAAGAGCTTTGTGGTATTGTCCTGGCAACAATTACAGTTACTGAGTCAAACTGTGAAGACATTTTGGGCAGCGTTACAAGAACAGTACGCGGTAATAGAAGAATTGCGTTCTTCAAATGAGGCACTGATAGCGAGTCGCAAGTTTTTAGAACAAGAACGTCACTGCTACCAAGAGTTGTTTGACTTTGCGCCGGATGGCTATTTGGTAACGGATATTAAGGGTACAATCTCTCAAGCAAATTATCCTGCTGCCAAGCTGCTCAACATCGACCAAAAGTATTTAATAGGTAAAAAGCTGATTAGCTTCATTCCAGAGGCAGATCGTCAAGCTTTTCGGGTTATGCTGACGCAACTTTATGGTATGAAGCGATTGCAGGAATGGGAAGTGCGTTTGTGTAAGCGAGACAATACGCTGATTGATGCGGCGATGACGATAGTAACTGTGTATGATGCAAATAATAAGGCGATCGCTTTGCGTTGGCAACTGCGCGAAATCACCGCACGCAAGCAAGCTGAAGAACAACTACGCGAACTGCAACTGCAAAACTTGCAACTAGTAGAAGCAGATCGTCTCAAATCACAATTTCTCTCAATAATGTCTCATGAGTTGCGTACTCCCTTAAACGCGATTCTCGGATTTTCTCATGTTCTGCTACGCCGATTTCGCCCGAATGTTGAGCAGCAACCATTTAAAATGGTGGAAAACATCTACAGCAACAGTAAGCATTTGCTGTCGTTAGTTGAAGATATTTTGGATTATACCAAGCTGAAAGCCAAACGTTTGGAATTGCATTTAGAAACGTTTGATTTGGCAGAATTGGTGAAAGCGACTACTGAAGAAATGCGATCGCTAGCGGAGCACAAAAATCTAAATTTACAGGTTTACTTGGCTCAACCTAGTATTTCTGTTGTCAATGACCCCAGCCGCATGCACCAAATTATTGCGAACTTGCTGGATAATGCGATTAAGTATACCGAATCGGGTAGCGTGGTTATCGAAGTTACTGAACTGCCCGAAGATAAGTTAGCGATCGCCGTTGTCGATACTGGAATTGGCATCGCTGAAAAAGATTTAAAGTTGATTTTTCAAGAGTTTCGCCAAGCAAATCAGACTCTAGCCAGATGTCAAGGGGGGACAGGTTTAGGACTGGCAATTACTGATGCTTTAGTGGAGTTAATGCAAGGAACCATCTTTGTAGAAAGCAGCTTAGGGCAGGGTTCTACCTTTCGGGTGGAATTACCCCGCACTTTGTCGGGAAAATAGGGAATAAGTAGAGAGATTTTTATGGCAGGGGAAACGCATCTTAACGTTCGATCACTTTGAGAAGAAAACAATGGAGGCTAAACAATAAAAGTTAGACTTGGCAAAAAAAAGCGCGATCGCAAACTAATAAAACTTCAAAACGAAGCTCAATCGTTTAAACCCTTTGTGGATGGGTGTTTTGGTTTTTATCTGACGAAATTGATGAAAGAGCGTTAAGATGCATTTCCCCTGTATGGTACTGCAACAAAATACGATTGTTTAAGGGTTTTTGCTTATTGTTTCAGAGTCGCTCAGTTTGGGAAGCTATTAGTGAGCGTAGCCAAATGTGTTGGGGATCGTAATGGCAACGCTCATGCCAAACCTGTATATAGTTGTACTTTCCAAGTTCAATTGGTGGCTCAAGTATAGCAAGGTTTGTATATTTAGCAAAGAGCATTGCAATTCGACGAGGCAACGTCAGAATCAGATCCGTCTCTTGCACAATCAGAGGAGCCGAGAGAAAATGCGGTAACTTCAACATCACTCGACGCTTCACCCCTAACCCTGACAGCACAGTATCCACATGGCTTGTAGGCGAGTTTGTGATTGTAATTAAGGCATGTGACCAAGCAATATAAGATTCAATCGTAAAATCCGTTTGAGTGATGGGATGGTCAGCCCGAACTACAGATACGAAATCTTCTACAAATAACTTTTGGAACCTAAACTCATTGGTTTCCGGTAGATTTAAAACTCCTAAGCCTAGATCGCTCGCTCCATTTCTCAGCGAATCTAATATGTCAGAACGCCAATTATCGCACTCCAAATTCAGTTGGGGAGCCTCTTGAGAAATTTGCTTCAAAACCAAAGGAAGAATCACAACAGTTCCATAATCTGACGCAGCTAAGTAGATTGTGCCTTGTGCTGTTTTAGGTTCAAAAACGGTTGGTTGAATCAATCGCTCGATATTTAACAAAATTTTCTCTAGTGGTTCCAGCAGCTCAAGAGCGCGTGGTGTAGGAACCATCCCTTTTGTAGATCGCACAAGCAGTGGATCGTTGAACACTTGACGTAATCGCCCAAGCGCATGACTGGTAGCTGATTGACTCAAACCAATTCTTTCTCCAGCATTCGTTACGTTACGCTCTTCCAGCAAGGCATGTAACACCACTAGAAGATTAAGATCCAGTTTCTGCAAATTTATTTCATGCATGGAGACTATTTTTACCATGCATTTGACAAATAACCACCAGTATGTTTACTATATTCTCAGCTAAATTATTTACAGATAGAAAAAACGGGTGCTAATGCGATCGCAATAAAATTGAAAGCAACAATTACGAAAAAAATGTAAAACTTGTTGCAATATTAGGCTTTAAACTTAGTCGGTATATAGGACTAACCTTACTTACGTAGGCAGCATTGGTGTCGAAAGTTATCGGGGAGAGGGGAGCATTTTCTAGTTTACCCTACCAATTACCACAGATAAGGCTAGGTGTGAGCATGAAAAGATATAGGAGAAACAATGATGCCAATGATGCCTGAGAATGTCGAAGAGAAAACCGTGCGTATTCTACTAGTTGATGATCACACTTTGATACGCCGAGGCATGAAAGGTCAATTTTCGCTTGAACCTACCTTTAGTATAGTTGGAGAGGCAGGTGATGGTGCACAGGCTATTGAATTAGCTACTCAACTCCAGCCAGATGTCGTTTTGATGGACATTGATATGCCAGTAATGGATGGGATTACAGCCACCCAGCAAATAAAAAGCGATCGCCCTACTACTCGTATCCTTGCGTTGAGTGCGTTTGACCAGGATACCCAGGTCATGGGGATGCTTGCAGCGGGTGCGGACGGTTACTGCCTTAAGACCATCGAATGGGAACAACTCATTGCTGTTATTCAATTAATCCTCCAAGGTGGTGCTTATCTGGACCCGCAAATAGCTCAAAAGGTTGCCCGGTTGCTCAAGCCTACCGTTGTCTCCCCCGCGGTTCCTGCATCTGAGCGACCCCAACAACCGGCTCTGAGTAATCGTGAGTGCGAGATTCTTAAATTTATTGCCAAGGGACACTCAAACCAAGAGATCGCCAACGAACTCTACCTCTCACTAGGAACGGTCAAGTCCTATGTGCGTATGCTCCTCAACAAACTCAGCGTTGACGATCGCGTACAAGCAGCAGCTGTGGGTGTGCGCCAAGGATTGATTTAAGCCTGAAAAACTTCGTGCAGACAGGCATATAGTTCTGTAGGGGTGGTAGCCGATGGTAATCTCTTATACATTAACTGTTTTGACCATAAAATGTATGGATGTATCTGCTAGCAGAAGTTATTAGCGATTGGTAAACATAGCACTAACACTTGTTGATCGTGCCCAACACTTGCTGAAAAAATATTGGGTATAAAATGCTTGCCCTATCTAGTGCGATCGCTAATTTTGTCAGGTGCGCCGAACGCAAGTTTAACGCACTCCTGAGCGATCGCGCTCACCCAAAAACAACTCCGCGATAAATTTCTGCGATCGGCAATTCGATCCCAACTGACTCCAAGGGAATTGATTGCTCTAAGTCGTTAAATTCACTAAGCAGCCAACCTTGAGTTTGTTTGCTATAGCGTTCGACGAAGGGTTCGTCCTGCTCGATTAATAAATATTCGCGAAAACTCTTAATTGATCGATACATCCGAAATTTACTTTCGCGGTCGTAATCTGCTGTAGAAGGGGATAGCACTTCAACAATCAAGATGGGATTCAAGACTTCATCACGTCTGTCGCCATTCAGTTGCGGTTCACCCTCAAAAACCATCACATCTGGATATAACCCGCGTCGATAATCGGGAATCCACAGTCGCAAGTCGCTGTTAATTGGCTCGAATTGAGTATCGCGCAGAACAGAGGTAAGATAGGTCAAAATGTTCCGACCGATACGGCTGTGTTTGAGCGATCCTCCAGGCATCGGTACGATTTCTCCATCACGATATTCGCTGCGTCCTTCTGCTTTTTCTTCGATCGCACGATATTCATCTAAATTGTAGCGGCGCTCGACGGTGGTAATCATGGGTCGTAACCGATCGCATTGACTGTAGGGCAACAAAACTATTTTGTCACAGATTTTGGCGTGAGTTGAACAACGCGATCGCCGGATATTAGACTATCTTAAAAGGTGCGCCCTTCATGAAAATTCGGGAGTGAAGTTGCTTTGAAACTTGTGTCCGATCCGGCGATCGCCGACAAAATTCGCAAGATGAATCAGCGGGTACGATGGCAAGATCCTGCAATTGTCGAGCGGGGCATTGACCAAACTCGCATGGTGTTGGATGATAATCGCTCAGGCGATCGAGAGTTTTCATTTTTGGTTGTGGGTGATAGCGGTTCGGGATCGCACCACGGACACAATCCTCAACGAAAGGTAGCTGAACTAATGCTGCCCCATCACAACGAAAGCCGTTTTATGCTACATACGGGTGACGTTATCTATTTAGTTGGGTCAAGCGAGTACTACCACCAAAACTTCATTAAACCTTACCGCGAATTCCTCGTAGGTGGCGAGCATCCCAAGGGTATCGCTTATGACCAGATGCTTTTCAAGCTGCCGATTCTACCCATACCGGGAAATCATGATTACTACAACTTGCCGATTGTATTTGGCTTAGTGTCTTTGACAACACTGCCAATCCGTCGTCTCCTGAAGTCAAAATTAGATATTGACGTGGGGTTGCATGGTTCAGGAAAGGGTGATGCGTACGCGAAAGCGTTTTTAGACTATCTCAAGGCGTTTAAGCTTCCGGGAGATTTAGCGCGTCATTTAGATGAACACTATACGGAAAAAACGGATACAGGGCGTTGTCTTAGCTACCAGCCAGGGCGCTTTACTCGCCTGCCCAATCGCTACTATACTTTCCGCTACGGTGGTATTGACTTTTTCGCTTTAGATTCTAATACATTTAACGATCCGCTGCCGCTAGCGTCTACCAAAGAAGGCGACGCTAATCGCCAAATATTGCGCGATCGCCGTGAAAATCTAGAGCAAGAAAACGAGCAAATTATGGAAACTGTAGCGAAACTCAATCCTGATAATCCCAGCGAAGCCGATCAACTCGACGATTTACAGGCCAAGCTGACACAAATTGAAGAAATTATTGTTGATATTGACAAGCAATTAACCGCCGATAAAACTACAACGGTGACTGATAGCGAACAATTGGAATGGCTCAAACAGAGATTAATTGAGTCTTGGAATACTACCGAAGTGCGGGGAAGGGTAATTTATTTTCATCATCCTCCCTACGTAACTGAAGCGACAAAGTGGGAACAGGGACAGACTTTAGCAATTCGTAGCCGTTTGCGTAATGTGTTAAATGCGGTAGCTAAGGCGGTAGGGGGAGCAGCAAACGGGCGTCCTTTGATAGATTTGGTGTTAAATGGTCACGCACACTGTTTGGAACACATTCAGACAGTGGAAACGGGAGGTGCTGATTCTGGTGTTAACTGGATTGTTTGTGGCGGAAGTGGGTATAGTTTGCGACGTCAGCGAACTGAGGGAGCAGATTTGAGGGAAGAGGATAGATTAATAGCGCGATCGCATCTTTTCATCGGTCGCAACGGTCAAGGTTCTCAAAAGCGCAGACCTTACTCATGTTTACGCATTGATGTTAAAGATGGTGATCCTCCCAAATTCATTGTCCGTCCTTTGGTTGCCGAATGGTATCAGCGACAGTGGGGACATCCGGAAATTGAGCCGTTTACAATTTGAGGTATGGTGAAAAAGAATGTAGAGACGTGAAATATCAAGTCTCTACAAGGGTTCTGGATAACGCATATTTAAATTCGGTCGATGTCTAATCCATAAGACATCTGTTGGAAAAGATATAAAGACGCGATACCCAAGCGTCTCTACAAGGGTTTTGGATCATGATTAAATCCCCTTTAAAAGACCTCACCTTAGAGGAATTCCTTGCACTTACCGAAAGCGATACTATCTACGAACTCGTCGATGGTGAGGCAATTCCAAAATTCCAAAACGATGAAATGTCTCCCAAATTTTCCCATAGTTCAATCACTGGCGCGTTATTTCTGCTATTGTCTGCGTGGGCACAAGGAAAGGGTCGGGTTGTAATCGAATGGGCAATCAAACTAACTCGCGATAGCCAAGATTGGGTTCCGGTTCCAGACCTGACATATGTATCCTACAATCGCCTTGCTGCGGATTGGTTTGCAGATGAGGCTTGTCCTTTGACACTCCCCCGTTTATAAAACGGGGGATTCTTGGGTTAGTGGGGAGCTATTGCTTAACCCCTCGCCAAGCATCTTGACCGTATGCCCTACGGCTCTTAGACCACGTTGCATTACCACCATAGC
>JAHHID010000068.1 GCA_019359015.1 Spirirestis rafaelensis WJT71-NPBG6 | reverse complement strand
CAAAATTTGATCTGTCGTTTTGGCTATAACCCTTGAAACTCCGTTAACTTTTCGTCAGATTATGGTTCACAATTTGGTCATTCAATGGGTAAAAGCACATTGTTTGCGATCGCACTGCACTAAATCATGTCGCCAAGTAAATTTGATAACGGTCATTATCAAACTATCTATGGGAAATATTTACCCCACCGTGTAAAGTGGGGCAAGAGTGCGGATGTACTAGGAGCGCTTATTCAGCAAAGTCCTTGAAGAATCACAGTGTTCAATATCTGTCCCTATCCCTTCAAATCCCCTTTTGAGTTATCGCAGAAGTAACAGTTAGTTATTTCGTAGTTGCTTATTTCGTCAATCATTTTTTACTCCATGATTACGTTCTAAGATGTCTTTGCTCATGATTCAATATAGTTTGATTTTTGCTTGGCTAACGCAGGGCAGCTTTTAACGACATCAGCCCATTGGTCGGGTTTCTGGAGGCTGGTTAGAACTGATTGCCCACGAGAAAGAGCAGCCTGGGAGTACTACCTCAACCTGGTTTTATAGGGCGGAATTTCCGGTTCTCTAATGAAACAATGCTCCGTTGCTCTGTCGTTTTCGTTCAAGCCAATCACGACCAAAAACTCGTGTCTGGGGTTGTAGCTGTCAACTAGCTTGTAAAATTCTTCCATCTCTTTGGATTGTCCTGATGCGGCTTCAGATTTCTTTGCGTTGTTCCACAATTCGCTACCTTTGGCGAAGTAAAAAATTTCTTGCCCCAAGACCGGATCTGCTTGTATCTCAAAAGTGTTGCCTGCGATGTGTTCTACATCTATTGATCTGTGCAGGAACAAATAACCCCTGCCTTGCTCCTTAAACCATTTCCAACTTGCAGCAGACAACAAGGTTTCAAATTGATCAACGATATTTTTAGCTATTTCGTGCTTGATGGATTTTTCGGGCGTAATTCTAGTTTTATGTTCTTTCATGAGTTGTCATCCTTGATCGCTTTGTAAAGTTCGGTATTGGGCGCAGTGGGTTGCATGGTTCTTGGTTAAGTATTGGATGTCACTTATTGGGCAGCTTTTACCGACATCAGCCCGTTGCTCGCTCAGTTACCGTAACGTTACGGTGACTAAGCTAATTTCCCGTCGCTCAAGCAGTACGCATCGTGTAGTTGTTTTATGATTTCGTTTTGGGGGATGCTTGAAGCCTCGCCTATTTGAGCAACCCAGTGGCAGACGGTATCACCTACGTGGCAGGGTTTAATTTGCAGCCTAGCGCGGTAGCACTCCTGCCTCAGACAAAGCTGCTGGTAAAGCTTATCAGAGCCTAACCGCGCCAGGATTGACTGAGATTGATAGCCTTGTACATCCAAAAGGCGGGATACTTCAAGCAACCTAAGCCCTTTGCAAGTACGGTAAATCTCAAAGGTTAGGTCAAAGTCGCGGCACACTTCGGCGATCGCGTCCGAATTCTTCGCGAACCCGCTTTACTAAGGTTTTTAGCTGCTCTTTTGTCGCGTTGGCTAAATCAGTGGTCAAAAGCAGGTCTGTCATGGTTTAATAATCCTTGGTTAATTTAGGTTAACTGTGGGCGGCGCGTTTGATTGGTAGTCGGTGCGCTGCCCTCATCTGCAACTACTCTACAACTAAATTTATACAACTAGCAATGGTTAAATAATCAGTATTATCCTAACTTTACCTGCAAGACTATTTATACAACTTATGTAACTGTTGCAGAGAACAGAGTATTCTAGTTAGTTCTATGAGTTATATAAAAGAGCTATGCCATTAGTAGTTAAAGACGGGAAAGTTTTAGAGACAGGCGTTTTAATCGGCTCCGAGGCGTGGAGAGACTTCTTAGAGGGCAGTTCATCATTCCGTTATGAAACCGCGTCTCATGGCGGTTATACAGCAACCAAACAGAATGATTACTGGTACGCCTCGCGGAAGTATCAGGGCAAGTTGTATAGGAAGTACATCGGCACAACTAGCGAGTTAAATGTTGATCGGCTTGATGTGGCTGCGATCGCACTAGTTGAAATGATTGAACAGTCAACGGTTAAAGAGAGAACCGCTGTTAAACCTGCCAGCCTTGCCGCAAGCAGCGAAAACCAGGAGTTAAAGAAAGCGGTAGAATATTTAACTCAGGAAATTATAGAACTAAAAGCGAAGATTGAAGCGATTGACGAACGACTGGGGGAATCAGCAGCTTGAGGTATGAAGGGGAATCTCTCAAACACTCCTCCGTCCCCGACTACGAAACAGCCAAACGCGAAACGTTAAAAGATTGGCGCACGGCAAAACGGGCTGAATCTAAAGAGCGTATATCCCAAGCACTTGATGAGTTTATCGAAAGGGTTCGCCTTCAGTCACCGCAAGGTTAACGTAACTAACCTGAGTTCGGGATAAGGAAAAAGACAGGTAGTAAGCTGAAAATAGCGTTAAATCCAGCAACCTGCCCTATGTTTAGTTTAGAAGTTTTGTTCTGCCATGTAGATGATTTCTGTAAAGCGTTTGAAAAAGAATGGCACAAAAGGCTGTTAAATTATGGAGGAATAAAACGGATTCGGGCGAAAAGTCTATGTTTGAGCGAGATCCTGACGATACTCATTGCATTTCATCAAAATCAGTACCGAAATTTCAAGTATTTTTATTTGAATCAAGTGAAAAAACAGTGCAGTTGTGCTTGGACAGGTCTTCCGAGTTATCAAAGATTTATTGAATGGATACCATCCACCTTGATACCTTTGTGCGTCTATTTGAAACATTGTTTTGGACAATGTACAGGTATCAGTTTTATCGATGCAACCAGCCTGAAAGTCTGCCATAATCGTCGAATTTCCCGCCATCGGGTATTTAAAGATTTGGCTGCTCGTGACAAGACTTCTGTGGATTGGTTTTTTGGATTCAAGCTGCATCTTGTCGTCAATGAGTTTGGTCAACTCTTAAATGTGATTTTGACTCCTGGTAATATTGATGACCGTAAACCCATTCCCGATTTACTGAGCGGTCTTTTTGGAAAAATCTTTGGCGATCGCGGCTATGTTTCTGAAAAACTTTCTTCTCAACTTTTGGAAGAGTTCGGAATCCAATTTTTTGCCAAACCCCGTCGCAACATGAAAAATAAGCTGATGCTTCTTCATGACAAGCTTTTGTCACGTAAGCGTTCAATTATTGAGACAATTAACGACCAACTCAAGAACATTTCTCAGATTGAGCATTCTAGACACCGAAGTCCCGTTAATTTCTGCGTTAATGTTCTGTGCGGATTAATCGCTTATTGCCATCAAGCTAAAAAGCCCAGCCTTCAGATGGAGTGGCTTCTTTCTCAACCTGCTTAACCCGAACTCAGGTTATATTAGACTTATTGCACTCATTCTTTGTTTTCGCGCTCTGGGAAAGCGATCGCCTACGGCTTGCCTTAAAGCATTTTCCGGAAAACATAGTATAAAAAACAACTTAACAAATTTGAAATGCTGAATTCTGACTTCTGAATTCTCTTTCATCTCAAAAGTGCATAAGTCGATTTCACTAACACCCATTAATAATTAGAGAGTTTTATAACTCACCAATTGCCCTGATGCTGGAACGCCGTTACATACTAGCGGTGCAGCTTAACAGATCTTCCTGAACCAATATCTTTAAAGAGGAAGTCACCCATACGGGTACTGTCAAGAGGTAATCAACACAGCCAGAATAAAACCATCAATCTACAGCTTGTTTGCGTCATTCTAGTTATAAGGAGATTTCTAGGACATGCTACCTTTGCATTTACAAGAAGACCGCGATCCATCTCTATCTGAAGAAGCAGATCTTTCGGTTTGGTTCCGTTCTACAGAAGAAGAACCAAAAATAGGATTTATTCAAGGAAACACCTTTGATCTAAAAGAAGTTAAGTACTCCGCGATCGCCAAAGAAGCAATCTTTGAAGGTGATATTTCCCTCGGTTCAGTCGAGGATATGGAGGCATTGGTCAAAAGTGTCCAGATAGGTGAATTTGGTGTTGGAATCACGGGCAACCAGTTTCGCTGGCCCAATGGACTTGTTCCTTATGAAATTGATCCCTCACTTCCTAATCAACAACGGGTAACGGATGCGATTCGACATTGGGCTGAACGGACTCCGATTCAGTTTGTTCAACGCACAGCTGACAATGGTGGGCAATATCCCAACTATGTCCGCTTTGTAGATCGAGGCGCTTGCTTTTCCCAAGTAGGGATGCGCGGTCGAGTGCAAGAAATTTCTCTAGGAACTGGATGCACCACAGGCTCTGCGATTCATGAAATTGGACATGCCGTTGGCTTGTGGCATGAACAAAGTCGAGAAGACCGCGATCGTTTCGTTCGGATTCTGTGGGCAAATATTGAAGATCAAATGCGTCATAACTTTGACCAGCACATTACCGATGGTGATGATATTGGTGGATATGACTATGGTTCGATCATGCATTACCCTACCCATGCATTTAGCAAGAATGGGCAGCCTACTATTGAACCTGTTGGTGGACAAGTAATTGGGCAACGGACGGGGTTGAGTGCAGGCGACATTGCAGCAGTACGAGTGATGTATCTAACAAAGCTAGCCCAGGCAATGTGGATTCATGGCACGAGTCTGCAAGTAGAGTACCCCGATCGTATTGCCCGAACTTGGCGTGCAGGCTTTTACACGGAAATTGAAGGAAAACCGAATACAGAGAATTGGTTTCACTTTGCAATTCCATCCAAGGTCATTGTGAACGATCAGCGGCTACGAATCGGTTCCGTCATGCTTTTGTGCGAAACTCTCTCCACTGATGCCGTCATTCGCGATGTTCACATTTATGACGGTCCTGACAAAATTGCAGAACACAATGGTGTAAACCTGAACGGCAACATTGGCTTCCACCGCTTTGATGCACCTACAGCACCCTTTGTGAAATGGGGTGTTGGCATTTCAATTGGTGTTCGCTTTGGTAGTACGGGATCTCGCGTGATGCGGTTTAAGTCAGCCGGTTGCGATTTTGTTTTGTAGGATTACACTCATTTTTCACGCTCTTAGTTAGTCTTAGAAATACTTTAGTCAGAAGAGAGGATATTCATTATGCCTGCTTTAGCAGAAGCGATGTGGACGCACGGAACCAGTATGATCGTTGAATTTCCAGATAATATTGCTAGAGTCTGGAAAGCTGGTTTCTACATGGAAGTTGAAGGGAAACCCAACACGAACAACTGGTTACACTTTGCAATTCCTACCACTGTGATTGTGGATGACCGGAGATTGCGAGTTGGTTCTGTGATGCTGCTATGTGAAACGTTATCAACAAATGCAGTTATACGAAATGTCCATATCTATGATGGACCTGATAAGATTGCAGCCCATGATGGCTTAAGTATCTCAGGGAATGCTGGGTTTGTTCGCTTTGATGTCCCAAGTCATCCTGCCGTCAAGTGGGGGGTAGGAATTTCAGTGGGTGTCTCTTTCGGTAATGGCTCAGGATCGGCAGTAATGCGATTCAAATCTGCTGGATGTGATTTTATTCCCTAAACCTTGGGATCTAACAATTTATTGTAATCGCTGGCAATGAGCTTGGTAAATGCAATTTGCACGCCTTGGGTTTTGATGCTGGCTCCAAGTAGGAGTCAATCAACCCATCTATTGGGAGCAATTAATTCAGTATTCTTTTAGTTCCCCCGAATCTGGGCTAGAAATGATGTCAAGGCAATTTCTTCTAGAAGGTGAGATTACATTTGAGGAGGCAGGGGCATCTTTAGAAGGTGCAACCGCCTATATTCGCCTAGAAGATGCTAGTCAAGCAGACGCTGCGTCCAGAATTATTGCTGAACAAGTTGTTCAGGATATTTCTCATGAAACTGGTAGTAAAGACAAGCTACGAATCAGCCTTCACGGTCAAATTCCAAATGAAAAGGCTAGTTACATAGTTAGTGTTCATATCGATGTTGATGGAGATGGGCAAATCAGTCAGGGTGATTACATCAATATGGAAAGTTACCCGGTACTAACGTTTGGTCACTCTAATCAAGTATCAGTGTGTGTCCGGCAAGTAAAGTGAATAGCGTAGCCATTCTAGCTAGTGGTGCGTTCTAACGAAGTTTAACGCACCATTAATGGTACTTGGTGCCGTAATGAATGGCGGTAACACACCCAGGTTTTATATTTAATTCAACCCACCTATTTAACGTGAGTTCGGGATAAGAAAGGGGCAAAACAGGTAGGCTGAAAGTGCTAAATTCTCATCCATCTGCTTGCCCTATGTTCACTCTAGAAGAACTATTCTGTTCTGTCGATGACTTCTGTCAAACCTTTGAACCACAGTGGGAGCGCCAACTGTTGGGTAATGGGCTGCAAAAAAGAAAGCGCGATGGCGTAACCGCCCAGCGTAGCTGATCGCAGTCTATGTTTGAGCGAAATTATGACGATTCTGATCGGCTTTCATCAGTCTTGTTACCGGAATTTCAAAGCTTACTACCAGGATAAAGTACAGGTTCAGTGGCAAGGATACTTCCCCGGTTTGGTCAGCTACCATCGCTTTGTCGAGTGGATGCAAGCGTACCCTATTGCCTCTGTGTGCTTATCTGCGCTCCTGTTTTGGTTCGTGTACAGGCATCAGTTTTTTGGATTCTACCAGTCTCAAAGTCTGTCACAATCGGCGGATAAATCTTCATCGGGTGTTCCAAAATCTGGCTGCTCGCGGCAAAACTTCAGTTGATTGGTCCTTTGGCTTCAACAGGACATGTAGTGGTCAATGATCGTGGAGAATTGCTGAATGTTGTGCTGACTCCAGGAAATACCGATGACCGTATCCCCGTGCCCAAATTGCTGCAAACGCTATTCGGCAAAGTGTTTGCGCTCCTTGGGCTATGTCTCTCAAAAATTAGCAAAACAGTTACTCGAGAGTGTTGGGATACAACTGATCACCAAACTCAAACGTAACATGAAAAATCGCTTCATGTCGTTGAGCGATCGCCTGTTGCTCAGGAAACGCTCGATCATTGAGACCATCATTGACCAGTTCAAGAATATCTCCCCGCCAATCGCATTCCCGTCACCGATCGCCTGTTAACTGCAAGCGTCAACATTGTCTGCGGTTTAATCGCTTACTGCCACCAACCAAAGAAGCCTGCGATCGCCATCGATCACAATTTGCTTTCTGCCACCTAATCTTAACCCGAACTCACGTAATATTAGCTTGCAAGTCTTGGACTGGGCTTGGGTTAATGGTTTTGGGCATTGGCTTGATGATTAGTTGTAGTTTAATTATCCCTTTTTACGGGATATCTCACCGAAGTAAAGCCCATATTTCCCGATCTGTAGTTAGCGTAAAGTTACGGTAACTATGCGGCTGGGGCGATCGCTTATCTTTCTCAGGGAGGCGATCGCTTTGGCGTTGTGGGGAGATATCGAATCTCTAATCAATTAGCAACTGCAATCCCTGCTTAACAGTTTTAACGGTGGCGCGAATTATTTCTTCTGCGTTCATATGGATCTCACCTGAGATTTCTTTTTTGACAATGCCCTCAAAGCATCCCCCGGAATTAAGTTCAACGCAGATAGATTCCAACGCAGTGTCGTCCACTGTGTAAGTAAGCTGGAGCAATCCACTGAATTCTTCGTGCGTCAAAAATGCGACAAAGACAAAAGAAAACTCTTCGATGTGTGTTTCTACTACTCTTTGCATGTCCTTCTGCCATCCCTGTTTCTCCAATTCTTGCATTACCGCACTCTCGGCACTTTGAGCAATTTGGTTGTCAATGAGATCACTATAAGCCCACTTGGGGCTAGTTCCGGGAAAGGTAAGCGGTTCTAGATCCGAATTGGACAATTTCATGAAACTGTTATCAATTACGATTGGATCAAAAAAGCCTCGTGTTTCTTCGTCCTCGTAGTCTATTGCTACGACCGCTTGTCCGGGGACGCATTCCCTCCAAGCTCTCTCGTACAATTCTCTGTTTTCTTCTGGGAATCGAGCAATCAAGTTGGGTGGGTGCAAGTGGTTGGAGTAATATTCACCTGGATCGAACTTCTTGTGAGATAGGCGCAGGTCTTTGGAAGAAACGGGAAAACCGGGAAAAAGTTTACTAAAATCAAAGTCGTCATCAATATCTACATCAAAATCTATTGGAGGATAAGATACGCCTCCAACTCTCTCCCAGCAAATGAGGCTATTCTCATCGACTGGCAACGTAGGACTTACAATACTGCGACCCAATCCGTACTCAATGTTAATGAAGGCAGGGATACCAATCTTTTCGTAGTAAAAAACTCGTAACATAATATCTGAGCGACATTCTTCAAGTATTGCTGCACTCAATGGATTCATAAACTAATTTTCTCCTGTTGTTGTTTTACTGGGTAGCTTTTACCGACATCAGTCAAATTGGTCGCAGATACCGTAACGTTACGGTGACTGATGGGGGGCAAGGATGCCCCAGTCCGCACCTATGCCCCAACAAAACCTCGTGCCTTGAGTATGCGCGTGTTGATGGCACTCGCCGCCGCCCTAAAGCCCTTCTGTACCAGGCGCGTGTCTCGTACCTTCCTAATAGCCCACACAGTCGCGATTGCTATCAAGTCTGCTATCAAAGCGATCGCTCTCAGGATGCAAAGCCCAATGATGGCAGCTTCCTGGGCGATTGTGTAGGCTAGGTCAGTCATGGTTTAATAGTCCTTGGTTAATTTAGGTTAACTGTGGGCGGCGCTCTTGATTGGTAGTCGGTGCGCTGCCCTCATCTATAACTACTATACAACCATAATCTGCAACCAAGACCAGTTAAATAATCAGTATTATCTTGACTTTGATTGCAATGCTATTTATACAACTTATAAAGCTGTTGCAGAAAGCAGAGTATTATAGTTAGTTGTATGAGTTATATAAAAGCTGTTTACGGGCGATCGCCCGTGATGGATGTAAAGAAACATTTCTGTTTCTTAGGAGAGCTATGCCATTAGTAGTTAAAGACGGGAAAGTTGTAGAGACAGGCGTTTTAATCGGCTCCGAGGCGTGGAGAGACTTCTTAGAGGGTAGCTCGTCATTTCGCTATGAAACCGCGTCTCATGGCGGTTATACAGCAACCAAGCAGAATGATTACTGGTACGCCTCACGGAAGTATCAGGGCAAGTTGTATAGGAAGTACATCGGCACAACTAGCGAGTTAAATGTTGATCGGCTTGATGTGGCTGCGATCGCACTAGTTGAAATGATTGAACAGTCAACGGTTAAAGAGAGAACCGCTGTTAAACCTGCCACCCTTGCTGCAAGCGACAATAATCAGCGGTTGCAGAAAAAGGTAGAACATTTAACCCAAGAAGTAGAGCGGTTAAAGACTGGGCTACAAGATGTAGAACAACTAAAGGCTGAGGTTGCAGAACTGCGGGGAAAGTTAGCAGCTTGACAACTAACACTGTCCGGCGTGAGGAATTGGAACAGATGCGCGATCAAATCGTGGCTAAGTGGCGATTAAGCAAGAGGGCTGAGAGCAAAGAGCGCATCGCCCAGGCACTTAACGAGTTTATTAAAGAGTTGAGCGCTCAGTCAACGTAACGTTACGGCAACTGAGATGGGGAAGCATCCGGTAGTATGTGTCAGCCAGTGTCTCACGGGACACTGGCTGACATCGCCAGTCCTGTCACCGTAACGTTACGGTGACTGTACAATCGCGCAACTGTACAGTTGGAAATAAATCCTTACACAGAGCAGCTTTCAGGCTTTTTTGGATTGTTGTCCGCCGTGTTGTCCAGTCAAATCAATCCTTACACAGAGCAGCTTTCAGGCTTTTTTGGATTGTTGTCCAGTCGATGACCCCAACTGTAGATATAGTGCGGACTTTGGCTACACGACAGAGCGGACAAAAATCAAAAATGTGAGAACGAAGTGCAAACATATCAAGCAAGTTTAATTGTCCCGTCAGCTATAGTAACGATCCTCGGCGGCGTGAGTGCAGCAGCCGCAAATTGAGCCGCATCGTTGATTCGACGACTTGCGCCCAGAGACAGCAGGCTCACTTTTTTCCGTTTTACCAACTTGAGCGTGATTGGGGATCGGGTAAGGTATCCAGTGGAGACATATGACGAAACTCAACGCAACAAAGGTTAGCGTTACCGCCAGGGCAGCCTGATTCTTATCGTTTTACCAACATTCGGTTAAAAGTTGGTATTTACAAAATATCTTTCCCACTCTGGGCGTGTGTTCCACCTAAATGCCCTTTCGTGTAATGCGGAATTGGGGGATGCTGATAACCTTACCAAAGCGCGGGTTTTGCCTTCGTTACTGTGGCGTGGACTGATGAATTCTTCTGGAATCATGGAGTTTAGCTTTGAAGTAGAACTTATTCTGAGCCAATCTGGTAAATTTAATACATTCATCAAGGGTGGGAGATGATTAAAGGACAAGCTACTCCGTCACAAAAAATCTTAATTTTGGCAGCAATCCCCCACGGTTTGCGCTTGGATAAAGAAATTAGGGAAATTGAAGAATGTATCAGACGTGCCGTAAGACGGGATATGTTTGAGGTTGACATCAGGACTGCTATTCGACCCCAAGATATTCGTCGTGCTATTGCAGAAGAAAAACCCCAAATCGTCCATTTCTGCGGACACGGTTTGGAGGATGGTAGTTTGCAGTTAGAAGACGATGGGGGACAGAAAAAATTTGTTTCACCATCCGGGCTGGCATCACTGTTTGAGTTACACGCAAATTACGTGAACTGTGTGCTATTAAATGCTTGTCACTCTGCTAAATCTGCTGAGGCAATTAGTAAATATATTAATTATACAATTGGGATGAACCAGGAGATTCAGGATAAATCTGCAATCCAGTTCGCTCAAGGTTTTTATGATGGCTTGGGTTACACAACTCCAGATAATCTTGATGTGTTTCAAAGAGCTTTTCAGGAAGGTAAGGTTGCGATTAAACTAGAAAACCTTTCCCAAGCCCAGATTCCAGTTATTAAAACAAGAATAAATATAGATAAACCACATAAACTAATGGATATAGCAATACTTGTCAAATTTTTAGCTCCTTGTTTGCCATTTCTACTGAATGTAGGCAATAAGGCAGTGGAAGGTGCATCCCAGAAGCTTGGTGAGGATATTTGGCGAAAAGCGACTGTTGTTTGGAATAAACTGCAACCTAAAATAGAGGCGAAGGAAGCTGCTATTGAAGCGGCGGTGGATGTAGCAAAAAATCCAGTTGATGAGGATTCAATCGCTGCTTTGCGTCAACAACTCAAGAAAATCCTAGAGAATGATTCATCACTAGCAGCAGAAATTGCCAAGATTTTAGAAGAATCGGCAGTACAACCAACAGGTGACAATATTCAGATGAGCGGTAAGTCCTACGACCAAAGTACCTTTAAGCAAGTAGGGAAAATTGAAGCAGAAAAGGTTGATTTTTAGTAGGAGCAAATTGTCACCATCCCCTGTAAATTAGGCTTGTTCTCAGCAATGGCAGAAGCAAAAAACTTTAATCCTTCAGATAATTTCAACCTGGAAGCAACTACCCACGAACAGGGTCAAGTAAATCAAGTAGGACAGATAACAGCAGATACGGTAATTTTTGGTACTGCACAGCGAGCAGACAAACCTTTTCAAGCCCCATCTTTACCACCTAATTTTGTAGAACGTCCCTTATCCCAACAAGCGGTAAAAGCAGTTTTACTAGGGCAAGAAGCTTTTAATCAAGGAACTTTAGTTATTAGCGCCATTTATGGATTGGGTGGAATTGGAAAATCAACATTAGCTGCGGCTATAGCCCATGACCCGGATGTTAAAGCTTGTTTTACAGATGGGGTTTTGTGGGCAACTTTGAGTAAAGAACCCGATTTGTTGCAATTATTAAGTAGTTGGATTCAGGCTTTGGGAGACAATAACTATAAACCCATTAAACCAGATGATGCAAAAAGACACTTGCAGACATTACTTTATAATAAGAAAGTCTTGCTGGTGGTAGATGACGCTTGGAATTCAGAACACGTTGAATATTTTCAAGTTGGTAGTGGTGGTTGTCGGGTACTTGTAACCACACGAGAGGCTGTGATACCTGGGGCAAGTCGCTATGATTTAGACGTGATGACAAGGAGCGAATCGCTAAAGCTTCTAGAAAGTCAACCACAGCCGAGGCAACTTACCCAAGCAGAAAAACAGCAGGCGGAACTTTTAGCAGAAACGGTTGGTTATTTACCCTTAGCATTAGAATTGGCAGCAGCGCAGCGAGCAGATGGAATAACGTGGTCAGAATTGTTAGAAGATTTGAGGGCAGAAATAGCTCATTTAGATACACTTGACTTATTTGTAAACTGTAGTAGTGAAGAAAAGCGCAAAAAGTATTCTCTAGTTGCTTCTTTTAATCTCAGCTTGAATTCTTTAACTCCAGAATTATTACAACAATTTGCTTGGTTTGGAGTTTTACCAGAAGATGTGGTTATTACCCATGTAATGGCAGCAACGCTTTGGGGTGTTAATTCTAGACAAGCTTTGACAATATTACGTCAATTAAGGTCTAAAGCATTACTACAAACGGGAACAATTCAGTTTGACAAAAAACCAACTTACAGGCTACATGACTTAATGCATGATGTAGCTGTTGGATTACTTAGAGGAGAGAAAATTCCTAATCAACCTGGAAAACTACCAGGCTTGGGATTCAGTTTACCTGCTGCTCATTCGGCGTTATTAGACCGTTATCAAGAAAAAACTCAATCAGGGCAATGGCATACGTTACCTGCTGATGGTTATATTCATGCTCATTTAACTTGGCATTTCAAGCAAGCAAACCAACTTTTCCAGATACATCAACTTCTACAAGAGGAAACTCCAGCAGGAGGTAATGGTTGGTATGAGGCTTGCGCGAGCTTGGGACAAACTGCCAACTTTGTAACTGATGTTGCTCGTGCTTGGCAATTGGCAGATGACTCCTGGACTCTTGCAACCCTGCCTCAAGTTATTGGGTTGCAGTGTCGCTATGCTTTAATTATTGCATCTCTTAATAGTCTGGCAGCCAATTTACCAGTAGAACTGCTGATTGCGTTAGTTCAAAAAAATGTCTGGACTCCTGAGCAAGGACTCGCTTACGTACTACAAAGCTCGAATCCAACACAGAAAGCAAATTTGCTTACACAGCTAGTCAATCATTTGCCACCAAACCTAAAAGAATTAGGACTCTCGAAAGCACTGGCTGCTGCGAGGGAGATTCAGAATGAGTCAAGTCGCGCCACTGCCCTAAGTAGTTTGGCTGATAAACTGCCAAGAGAATTGTTACCAGAGGTACTGGCTGCTGCTAGGGAGATTCAGGATGAGTATGATCGCGCTTTAGCCCTAAGTAATTTGGCTGATAAACTGCCAAGAGAATTGTTACCAGAGGTACTGGCTGCTGCTAGGGAGATTCAGAATGAGAGGCATCGCGACACTGCCTTAAGTAGTTTGGTTGATAAACTGCCAAGAGAATTGTTACCAGAGGTACTGGCTGCTGCGAGGGAGATTCAGAATGAGAGGCATCGCGCTGAAACCTTAAGTAGTTTGGCTGATAAACTGCCAAGAGAATTGTTACCAGAGGTACTGGCTGTTGCAAGGGAGATTCAGTCTAAGTATTATCGCGCCACTGTCCTAAGTAGTTTGGCTGATAAACTGCCAGAATTGTTACCAGAGGTACTGGCTGTTGCAAGGGAGATTCAGTCTGAGAGGCATCGCGCTGAAACCTTAAGTAGTTTGGCTGATAAACTGCCAGAATTGTTACCCGAGGTACTGGCTGCTGCTAGGGAGATTCAGTCTGAGAGGCATCGCGCTGAAGCCTTAAGTAGTTTGGCTGATAAACTGCCAAAAGATTTGTTACCAGAGGCACTGGCTGCTGCGAGAGAGATTCAAGATGAGTATTATCGCGCCACTGCCCTAACTAGTTTAGCTAATATACTGCCAGAATTGTTACCAGAGGCACTGGCTGCTGCGAGAGAGATTCAAGATGAGTATTATCGCGCCACTGCCCTAACTAGTTTAGCTAATATACTGCCAGAATTGTTACCAGAGGCACTGGCTGCTGCGAGGGAGATTCAGTCTGAGGGGGATCGCGCCGAAGCCCTAAGTAATTTGGCTGGTCAATTGCCAGAATTGTTATCAGAGGCACTGGCTGCTGCGAGGGAAATTCAGTCTGAGAGCTATCGCGCCACTGCCCTAACTAGTTTGGCTGGTAAACTGCCAAGAGAATTGTTACCAGAGGCACTGGCTGCTGCGAGGGAGATTCAGTCTGAAAAGCATCGCGCTTTAGCCCTAAGTAGTTTGGCTGATAAACTGCCAAGAGAATTGTTACCAGAGGTACTGGCTGCTGCTAGGGAGATTCAGAATGAGTATTATCTTGCCACTGCCTTAAGTAGTTTGGTTGATAAACTGCCAAGAGAATTGTTACCAGAGGCACTGGCTGCTGCGAGAGAGATTCAGTCTAAGTATTATCGCGCTGAAGCCCTAACTAGTTTGGCTGGTAAACTGCCAGAATTGTTACCAGAGGTACTGGTTGCTGCTAGGAAGGTTCAGTCTAATTATTATCGCGCCACTGCCCTAAGTAGTTTGGCTGGTAAACTGCCAAGAGAATTGTTACCAGAGGCACTGGCTGCTACTAGGGAGATTCAAGATGAGTATTATCGCGCTTTAGCCCTAAGTAATTTGGCTAATATACTGCCAGAATTGTTATTAGAGGCACTGGCTGCTGCGAGGGAGATTCAGTCTGAGAGCCATCGCGCCACTGTCCTAAATAATTTGGCTGGTCAATTACCAGAATTGTTACCAGAGGTACTGGCTGCTGCGAGAGAGATTCAAGATGAGTATGATCGCGCTTTAGCCCTAAGTAGTTTGGCTAATAAACTGCCAGAATTATTACCAGAGGCACTGGCTGCTGCTAGGGAGATTCAGTCTGAGGGGGATCGCGCCAAAGCCCTAAGTAGTTTGGCTAATAGACTGCCAAGAGAATTGTTACTAGAGGCACTGGCTGCTGCTAGGGAGATTAATCAGGGGTATTTTCGCGTCTTCGCCCTAAGTAGTTTGGCTAGTAGATTGCCAAGAGAATTGTTACCAGAGGCACTGGCTGCTGCTAGGGAGATTCAGGATGAGTATGATCGCGCTTTAGCCCTAAGTAATTTGGCTGGTAAATTGCCAGAATTATTACCAGAGGCACTGGCTGCTGCTAGGAAGATTAATGAGGGGTATCGCGCTTTAGCCCTAAGTAGTTTGGCTAGTAGATTGCCAAGAGAATTGTTACCAGAGGCACTGGCTGCTGCTAGGGAGATTCAGGATGAGTATTATCGCGCTTTAGCCCTAAGTAATTTGGCTGGTAAACTGCCAGAATTGTTACCAGAGGCACTGGCTGCTGCTAGGAAGATTGATGAGGGGTATGGCGCCGAAGCCCTAAGTCGTTTGGCTCCTTTGCTGCCAGAATTGTTACCAGAGGCATTGGCTGCTGCTAGGGAGATTCAGTCTGAGAGAGATCGCGCCGAAGCCTTAAGTAGTTTGGTTGGTAAACTTTTACAAGTACAAAAAACTCCACTTTTTTGTCTCTGGCGAGATACCCTTCACATCTTATCTATTCACACTCGCCCAAACTTACTCACTGATATAAACGCATTAACTCCTGTTATATTTGCTTTGGGTGATAAGCTTGTAGTAAAAGATACAGTTTCTGCCATTCAAGATGTGTCACGGTGGTGGAGCTAAAGAACAATATATGAAAGTTAGCGATGCCTGCTTGGGCTACGCCATCGCGTTACACCTTTGAGCCAAAACGAAGAATAGGTGGTTCAAAGTATTAATTTGGCGTGAGGAATTGGAACAGATACGCGATCATATCCTGGCTAAGTGGCGATTAAGCAAGAGGGCTGAGAGCAAAGAGCGCATCGCTCAGGCACTTAACGAGTTTATCAAAGAGTTGGGCGCTCAGTCACCGTAACGTTACGGCGACTGTACAATCGCGCAACTGTACAGTTGGAAAGAAATCCTTATGCAGAGAAGCTTTCAGGCTTTTTCCACTGTGTTGTCCGCTCTGTTGTAAGCTAATAGCCCCAACTGTAGATATAGTGCGGACTTTGGCTACACGACACAGCGGGTGCAAGCTATTTTTTGCTGTAACGATCCTCGGCGGCTTGAGTGCAGCAGCTGCAAATTCAGCCGCATCAGGGTTGGCTGCGATGGCACAACGCCCAGCTTGCGATCGCAGCAGCAGAAGGAATTATAGCAAGCTTGCAAGCTGATCTAACAACCTTTGATGTTCTTTCACTAACTCAATTGGGTCTTCGGAATCTATCAATATGGATTCGCCTTCAGTTCTGTGTCCGCTAGTTTCTCGCTCAAATATAGATATCAGCGACCGATCCGCTGATTCAGTTAAGGCAGTGATTGCGCGAATCAGAGCGGCTATCTGCCCAATTGGTATAACTTCTTCCTGATTTTGCCAGTAAAAGTTTAGATGCCGCTGTATGACTTGCCGCGCTTGGATGGCTAAATTAAGGTCAAAACGAGCGAGTTGCTCTTTGTCGCTCCAGTACTTTTCTAGTTTTGTTTGATATTCTTCTCGCTTAGTCGCTTCAAGTTCCGCACGGTTTCTGCGATCGCAATAGTCGTCGTATTCGCGACAACGTTGCACCCAATTGTTTTTTGAAGAAAAACGCTCCAACATTCGCTGGCTGCTAGGCGCAAGACCTAACTCGACCAAAACACGCGCAATTGAGCGATTCTGCCCCATATCTCGATACAATCGGAATGCGTCCCATTGTTTTTGTGACTCCGATTCCAGGCGCTCCCACGATGGAGTGTTTTCAATCATAAAATTTCCGGTTTTATTCCGGTTTATAGCCGATTTTCACACCTTTAGTTTTGCTCAAAAACAGTTAACATACCAGACACAATGTTCGTGCAAATGCAAAAAAATGTTTATCAGTTAGCGTAACTTTACGCTAACTGATAAACGAGACGCAAGCACCCACCAAATAACGCTCTATGGCGGTGAGAAAGTGCGTGCTGCAAGGGTTCTGAGTTAACGCGACGATTTATGGTAAAAGTTCGCCCCGTGCTGAGTGTGAATCGGTTTGATAGTTGAGGCAGGTTTGTTTAACTCACCGCGACGATAACGAGCGAAATCGAAGCGCTCTTCATTAGTCAGCATCGCCCAGATTGCTTCTTTGGCGATCGCCGTTACCGAGCCTACGTGTTCCTCTGCTGCTTCAAAATCCTGGGCTGCTATGGATTTTTTGATGGCACTTAAGGTCAAAAGTAAAATACGAGGATTAAGGCTAAATCGTGCCACAGATTGCTCCAGCGCTAGATTATAGAGTTTTGCTCGTCGCTCGAACACGCTGCGCTTTGAAGTTTCCGCTTCTCCCATGTGTCGTCGATAAGCCGAATAAACTGCGGACAGGTCTTCTGGTTCCTGAGAAAAACCTAAAAGTTTCCACCAAGGTTTGTAAGAAATTAGCTCCTTGATGCGCTTATTGATTGTGTCCTTGATTTCGTCAGGACTCAGACTCGAACCGCCAGCAGCATTATAAAAGTTTTCTTCTGCCCAGGCGATCGCAGACTTAAACTCGCGTCGGATGCTTGTCTTTATCCATTCGCGGTTATCAGAGGCAGTGGGCAACGTCTCCAGCAAGTAGCGATAATAGATTTGTACGTCTACTTCCCAGCCGTGCTTATCGCCAAATAATATTGAATCATGCCAATCTTCTGGCGGAAGATAACCCCACTTTTGTAGAAAGGCAAGGTCAATCTCTGTGTTAGGAGATTGTTTGTTGTAAAGTTCGACAATTAGCTCCTTTAAAAACTTAAAGTGCTTGCGTTGGTCTGGGGAGAGAATTTCTTCTAATTTCCCCTTACGTGGCACAAAGTCTTTTTTCTCAGGTTCAAAAACGTGTCCGCAGTGAGGACAAATCATCAAAAAGGCGTAAATTTCTTGTCCGCAACTGGGGCAAGTCTTAGTAGCGATCGGCTGGTCGTCATCATCCTTTGGCGCAGGACATAAACTAATGGAGAAACGCTGAGTGGGCAATCCAATGCGCTTAATGTTGCCGCAATAATCGATAATCCAGCAATCTTCTTTACCGTTGGCAATCCTCAGTCCTCGCCCACACATCTGGATGAATAGGGCACGCGACTTAACAGGACGGCAGATTAAGACGCAATCTGCGCTCGGTTCATCAAAACCTTCACAAAGGACGGCGACGGAAACCAAAACCCTAATTTCGCCCTTGGTAAACTTATCAAAGATATCCTCGCGAACGTGTTCTGGAGTTTGCCCTGTAATAATTTCAGCGACATATCCGGAAACTTTTAGTTTAAGAGTCAAATCCTCGGCTTGTTTAACGTTAGCGCAGAAAGCTAGAGTCTTACGATCGCCATTAGGAACGCGCTCTGCATATTTCTTAACAATTTCTAGATTGAGGGATTCATCACAAACCGCAGATACCGATTCTTCAGTGAATTCACCAGTGGAACTTACTTCCAGCTTCGATTCATCAATCAACGTGGAGTATCCAAATTGCCGAGCGCGAGATAAATGCCCCAGGTCGATAAGCTGCTGAGGGTAGGGAGCGTGGACAATCGCTTGAAATAGGTGGCAGTACCCCTCTTGTCGTTTCGTCCGCCACGGGGTAGCACTTAAGCCCAGAGCAAGCGTTTTGGAAAGCGACCATATACCTCTTGAATATTCGTTCAGAATGCGTTGATACGTCAAATAATGGCTGGAGGTATGCGCTTCATCTAGAATCACCAAGTCTATATCTGGTGGCAATTCACGACGATGGAGGCTTTGGAGCATCGCAACTTGTACAGGCTTACTATAGTCTGGCTTGCCTTTATCTGCCCAAATTACACTGCAATCAATGCCGTGGAATTTCCGTAAAGTGTCTTGGGTTTGACGGACAAGTTTTGTGCGGTGGACAATAAATAGAACGCGCTTTCCTTGTCCAACAGTGTCGGCAATAACCTGACTCGCGATCGCTGTTTTACCCGCACCGGTTGGCGCATAAATTAAGACCGATTTTAGTCCGAGCTTAAAAAAGTTATAAGTTTTTTCTATTACTTCCGTCTGATAATCGCGTAATTGGAACATGTTAACCTCCCAAAACCTCGCCTTCTTCGGCGAAATCAGTAGTTAACAGTGCGGTTAGGTGTCCCAAAATGCCGAGTTTAGTTTCTTTATCCGTAGATTGGATAGCAATTTTAAACCGTTCCTCGCCCTCAACTTGGATAACTTCCAAGATTTGCTTGACCACACTCGCTGGTGGCGAGTCTTCGGGGTTTATTGCAAGTAACGGAAGGTATTCGTGCGCCAACCACAATAGGTTAGAATCGGGTTCTTGTCCAGTCTGGGCAACGGTTTCAGGATTGTTAGTTTTGTTATATAAGTTGCTATATAACAAAATTAACATTTTTCGCAGCCTCGACCACCCCCCAAACTCGGAGGCAATTTGACTGATTCTGGAACGAGTTATTTGGGAAACATTAGCGATCGCGTCCTGGGTGATTTTGGTACAATCTGTCCCAGACTCAATCAACTTCTGAAAAGCTTTTAAAATTCCGTACTTGGTACGTTGGAATTTATCACCCGCTTCAGGAGTCAACTCAAAAGCGTTTTTCTGTTCAAAAGTCGCTAGTGGTAATTCTTCTTTGAGAAAATCTAAGTTGTAATCACCGAAGAAGTATAGGGTTAGTTCCTCATTGGGACGCAAGTTTGCCCGTAGCCGCCCCGCCTCCTGGGTAATTTCAGATTGGATATGTTCATCGACAAAAGCTGCAAACTCTGGGCTATCCTCAACAGCGGGCTTATTTTTTAATAGTTGATATTTAATCGCCATTGCTCCGATATTTGGGCAGGGTATGCCGACAAGCGCAAGTGCTGGAGCATCCTGGAATCGGTTAATGCCTCGACCATCTCTAAAATGGTAGCCTTGTCCGTCAGTGGCTTTCGCCTTCCAATCGATTACCTTAAGCCCTAAATGGCTCGCTTGTAGTTCTGCTAATGCAGCTGTAACTCGTAAGTCTGCCGACTCTCGGCGATCGCTACTCAGTCTCCCCATCCCGGTAACTTGTATCACACGCAGATTTTTATAAGATGGCATTTCCTGTTTTATGTGCAAAATATCCTCAGTGTCTAGTATCGATGCCAGCATTTGAGGACTGAGGGTGGCATCAAGGTAAATATTCCACTTGCACGATGAAGCTATATCGGTGTGGCGATAGCTTCTTTCATAAATTCTGAGTGCCAAACCACTAAAATCGCGTTTGAAGTAGCCGGAATTATCTCTCCAAGCCTCTAAGAAAGGTATGAACCAGTTCAATGCTACATCTTCTAGTCTTTGCGCTTTCTGCCTGGAATCTTGAGCATTTAAAGCGAGATTTGCCGCCATTGCCAATCTCCGTTCTCCCCGGAGAACTGATTTAAAATCGATTCTGTCGCCTTGCTCCTGTAAAAAACTTAAATCTGGCGCTAGCTCTCTCTTTAGAAACTCTATAATTTTATTTAAGTTTTGAGGTGGTTCTGGTAGCAATGCGCGGATGTTGCCGTTATTCATGCCGAAACGCCCGGTGTCGGATATATATCCTCTAAAGCTAGGGTCTAATAGCGCCATCAATACTTGCCAAAGTGGGTCTAGATCGTGCCTAAATTCATCAAGCAAACAGGCTGACATAAGTGTAGGAACTTTGTAGTATATTTGTTGCAAATCCTTTAGTCGCACTTCTAGCAAGGTTTGAGTTTCAATTAGAGTTCCTGCCTCATCCCAAAAAGCGCCCGCAGAGCTATAATCGTAACCTGGATCGATATAGTTGTCGCCGTCATCTTTGGTAAAATCAATTTTGGGTTTTGGCGCACTGCTTGGGTGCGCTCTTAGTTTTGGTATTTCTAGCGCAGTCGAATATTGAAATCGAAAGCCGAACCCGTCGCCTGATTTTGATGAGCATTTTGGTCGAAAAGTACTCTTACCGTTGCCGTCGGGAACTTCAACCATTTTGGTATAGTGCGGGCAACTTTGGCAGATGGGTGAAGTTTTACTTTCTTGCACATTGAGATTCTTGGCTGAGAGAGCGTGGAATAAGTCAGTGCGATCACAATTACCTGTAGATTCTTTTTTATCTTCTTCTCCTCCCCACACCTGAAAGTTTTTACCTGATGGTGTTTTGCGAGTAGGGTCAATTTTAAACCCATCGTTTCTGACTGGTAAATCTGTATACTCAGCCTCAACCGTACTTGTCGTTGGGTTTCTGTGGTCAACTGCCAAATACCACAGCTGCTCGACCCCGAAATCTGATGGTTGCGCCTCCCCAGTAGCGTGGGATTTACCTGCCCCAGTCCCCGATCCATCTAAAATATGTTTCCAGCCTTTGCTTACGGCTTCAGTCAAAATTGCATTGCGGTCTGCTGCCGTAAAGTCCAATCGGGGCTTACCCAAAAGTTCGTATTCTTGTGGTGTAGGCACTTCACCCGGTTTGATTTTAAGGACTTTGGGAGCAATTATTGTAACAGGTTTCTTGCCAAATCCCTTAAAAGCTTTACCCAAGAGCCGCTTAAGAGTGTTGGTAGCTTTATTGACTAAAAACCTGAGTTCTTGAGCTTCGGCTGCGATCGCCTCTGATTCCTTGTTGGCGATATATTCGTCATAAGCTTTAGAATCTGGCTCGTCGCAGCTGTAACGTTCGTTCTTGTTGCTAACTTTCGGGAACCTAAATCCATACTGTTTGGCAATGTGAAATAGCGTCCCGATGGAGATGCCACCACGTCGAAAACTGCGGATTTTCTGCCGAATGTTCCAAGTTGTGCCCTTGATACTTGGCGACCATTGTTCAGCTATGACTTCCGCCTCAGTCTCACCATAATGGCTTACCAGCGCCATCAGTACTTGACGGCATTCGTCGTAGTTGTTACTACCAGGTGCGCGGGGTGGGATGTGGAAAAGTGCTTGCTGGATTAATTGGTCAATGTCCCAGCCTGCTGAACGCGATAATTCCTGGAACTGTTTGCGCCGCTCCTCAAGTTCTTTGAGCCTGCGGGCAAATTCAATGCGTTCCTGTTTGACGCAAGAGCGTGCCTGTTGCACCCAATCACTTGGCAGTGTGGCATTGGGCTGTGTTAGGGGAAATTCAGCTTCAGTTGAGCCATAAAACACGCGAGAAGCGTCTTTACAAGCCGAATCGTGGGGGAATTGCTGTTGTAAAAGTCTTACACAGGCTTCTACTGTGTCCGCACCTTTTACAAATTCCGGCAGCAGGAATACGAGACGGAATTTATGCCAGTCGGGTTTATGGCTAGCAGTGGTGTAAATTAAAGCGCAGTGTGTTTGGACGAATGGGTGAGCTAGAGCCTCGTCAAGGTTGAGGTCGTGCTTGTAAATTTTTGTTGTCTTGCCGTCTTCTCCCTTGACTGGCTGTCCTGCATCATCTCGCAGCACATCTGAATTGTCAATGTCAAGTAAAATCCAGTACGAGCCAATCACGTTGGATTTCGCCCGCCACTTGTTGCCAAGCAAGCCAGCACACAAGGCATGTCCGTTTTTTACATGGTGCTTAACATCAACGATGGTTCCTTGTCTATCTTTAAACTGAGATGCTAGCAGCTTAAAATCCCAATCTTTGTCTGTTCCAGCAGAATTGACCGCGAATTTAAATGTGATTTCAGAGGGTGTAAGGGGCGTGCCTCCTTGAAATAGCGCCCCATTCTGGGGAAAAATATTGTCAGTCATTGCGCTTCCTCCGTTGTTTTTACAGCGCAGGGGAGGAAGCCTTTAATTATTGGACTAAAAAATTGTTAGCGGATAAAGTCAAACTCGACCTATATTAGAAGTATCTTTTTGAAATTAAAGAATTGCTTGGTGGCAATCCTTTTTGGCTTAGTGAGACTGGTAATCTCTTGGCGAAGTAACGTTCTTTAGTTAGCTGGTTGGCTTTACTCCGTACTCCGTTACGTTTGGTTGGCTTTTATCCGTTAACAACGCGCGTTTTTTAGCCCGATAGCTAAAGGCTGTCACCTGCTTTTTTATGTATGCCTAATTGGACATTTGCCTTTTATTCTGCGTAAATCTGCTTTTTGCAGGCAATGCGAAGCAAACATTAATCAAAATCCTTGAACTTGCCATTTTCGCCTCCGTTAGGTGAATTAGTTTCAATAAAGCATAAAAAACACGTTGAAAACGAGTCCGTTCCTCAAGTCGTCCTTTTGCAACAAAACTTAACATTTAGGACGCTTTTGCTTTAAGCCGGAAACAAATAACTCGTTTTTTAGTTTTGATTTGGCTTTTGACTTTGTTTTGTATACGCAAGCTACCTGAATCTCGGAACATTCTCTCCCAAACATCCGATTAGCCGCCGCCGCGTTCAGGTAATTCTGGAGCGCACCGTCCAACATCAAATCGTATTTTTCTCGTATTATCTTTTGCGCCATCCCTGGCAAAATAGCCGGAAGGTTCAACAAGAAGTCGGGTATAGATTCGCAATTAGTTGTAGGGACAGCCCCTCCCTCTTGGTAGTAATCCAGCAATTTCCCCCACTGCTGATACACTTCTCGTTTGGTTTGGATTTCTTCGATGGCGATCGCAGCTGTCAAGCCATTATTCTTGAAATATTTGAGACAACTGGCAACTTGCACCCAAAACCACAAATAAATCGGGGTTCCGAAAGTTTGATTGAGTTTGTACCTGGGATGACGCACGACGGCACGGCACAAGTCCAACTCTGCCATGCGGAAATTTGCATCATGGCGATAGAGGTTCATCGCCTGCGACTCATAGATTTCCTTGTAGTTGGGCGCACCGTAGTCGAGAAGCTGTTTTAACCAAATGCTACTGGCTAAGTACCGCTCTTGATATTTTCCAAACAACTGGTATTCCGCACTCCCTGCCTCTGGGTGTTTATTTATAAGCAAGGCGGGTAGTTGTGCGTACATCCGTAGATAGCTGTCAATATTCAAGGTTTTCAGATATCGCCATTTATATTCCCAATCCTCGCAAACGCTGGTTTTGAGCCATTGTTCAAACTGCTCTTGTGAAACAGGCGGGAAGGTTTGCACTATTTTTTGCAGGGACAGGTTTTGCTGAAAATGAACGTTTATTATTTCCATAAAAGTCTGCGGGTACTGTCAGTTACCGTAACTTTACGCTAACTAGAACAAAAATACTATCGCTTTTCCTTAGTTACTAGGCGGGCTGTTGCCATTGCCGCCTTGCTGCAAAGCACGCCGAAGCATTTCTTCAACGCCTTCTATGCCGTCACCAATTATTCCAACCAAATCAGAAATATTGCTTTCTAATTGCTGCTGCATTCGTTCAAAACCTTGGTCAACTCGTTCTGTCAGATGGTCAAGACGTTCTGTTAATTGACCAATTGCAGTGGTGTTCGCTTTTTGTTGCTCTGTTAATAGCGCGATCGCGGCTGTGTTTGTTTGCTGCTGTGAGGCAACTTGGTCTAAGCGGGTTGCAGTTTGTAGCAAAATTGCTTCAATGCGATCTAGTCGGTCTTGGGGTGGGTTGGTATCGGTCATGGTAATTTTTTATCCTTTTTCTCTTCCACTGCTTTTTCTAGAAGTATGGTTATTAGATTATTTAGGGTGCGGCGCTCATCCTCTGCCCATTGCCTTAGAAAATCATTCATTTCTGGGTCAAGGTAGACGACAACACGCGGCTTTTTGCTAGGCATTTCTGCAAGTATACATAAGTGGGTTTAATTGTTGTTAATTATCCCCCCCTAAAAAACTTTTGGGAAGGGGTTGCCACTTGTGACTACTTATTGCTATAGTAGCTTACATGAGCGGCAAACGCAACGCCCGCAAACGCGACAACAAGTGATTCAGCAGGTTTAAAAAGCGCTTAACAATGAGGGTTTCAGGCTTCCCGATGCTAAATAGTAGCTTGTAAGGTGTCCATAGGTGTCCATTGCCGCTCAAGACCGTTTAACTATTTCATCAAGTGTAAAATCATGACCGTCCCACAACTATACAGTTTGGGCGCAGCAGTAATGGATTCAGCATTTTATGCTGATTGTCCATTATCTAAAAATGCGTTAGCTCAGGTGTTAAATACAAGTCGTCCTACGATTTGGCGACACGAAGGCATTGCTTACTGGAAAGTGCCCAATTTCAAAGAAGATTATCCAGAGTTACCAAGAGAATTGTGGCACGAGAAAAAGTGCAGCCGCGATCGCGAGGTTCCGCTTTCCCCATATCAAAGCTGGGTCGTTTCGCTGGTGAAAGAATGCTACGTACATCTTCGCAAGAAAAGCGCAGTAGAAAACTTCATCCAGCAAAACCAATATCTATTTACCCGTGGCAATTACCAAAACCAATTAACGAAGTTGGCGCGGATGTCGGCAGCTTAAGTTCAAATTAATTTACAAAGGAAAACAAGCCATGCAATCACTGACACATATCTGCAATGAGACTGGATTAAACATTGACGACGCTCGATTGATTTTGATCAATGTCCGAGAAGACTGGGCAACCGCCGAACAAGTGACCGACGGCGAGGCTGAGTTAATTCGTCAAAGCGTCCGCGCCGCACTGCCAGAAAGCAACGGCAGCATCACCCCAATCACAGGCATGGACATTCACCAGCAAGAGCAACTGATCGACAACGCCTCTCAGGTTTTAGGCTTTCCCCTGGTGCTTGCCGCCATGCAAGAAATCAAAGCGATTGACACGTTGCATCAAGTCAAGAATGCGATTGCACTTAATGCCATTGACCGCAGGCAAGCCGAGCTTGATGAGGCTATCAAGGAACGTTCAGAAGCTAGGCAAGAAGCATACGTCGCAGCCATTACAGACCTCGCTAATCAGATGCAAAAGCCTGTCGAGGTAGTGGCACAGATGAAGTCCAACATTGACGCAACCAACGCCCAATTAGCGGCACTATTGGCTCAAGTTCAATCGGGAAAGTAGTAGTAATTACGCAAGAGGAGAAAGAAATCATGGACTTTATCAAATCGGCAGTAACCACCGCAGGCATTGGAGCATTGGGAATTGCCTCTTACGCGATCGCCTCCCCGTTAATGATTCCAATGGGTGCAGCGATGGTATTCGCAGGTAGCTTGGGTTGGCTCTACCAACGGGCGCATAGAGAAGGCAGCATTTAACAGTCAACGTAACGTTACGGTAACTAGGAAATGATGGAAATTAACAACGTATTGGAATTAGATTCAACCGACGGCGGCACGGTGCTGTTGCACTTAGACAAGATCCTGCAACAGCTAGAAGCTTTTAGAGCCAAGTACCCGCAAACCTTTCAACATCTGTGCGAGGAGGCTGTCAGCAGTGGCGAAATGTCGCTGGGCGATGGACTTTCGGCTCTGGCTTGGGTAACTGACGCATTGATGCAGGGGGAGTGATGCAACAACTAGAACCGATTTTCGACACCTCGCAGGTATCTGCAACCAAGGTGTATCAAATCAAAGGTAAGCTGTATCGCTATCTACACCAAGATCCATACTGTCGCTCCGACCACCCCCAGTGGATTTTTGAACCATTATCAGGGCAGAAGTCAAAAGTATCTATCAAGGTGAACATTAACAAGATTCGCTCTGGCTGCATCAGTGAAGTGGTTGGCGCAGTTGCTTCTCCAACACTCGAAGCAACGCCCAGAGGAATTCAACAAAGTTTGTTTTAGGGGTTGCGGTCGCTAGTTTCTCAGGCAGGCGACCGATACCCACAGGATGCATCTACCGAGTAGTAAGTACACATTACAGGAATTTTATCATGTCACTAGAATTTGTCGAAGACGACGAACCAGTTTACCCACCCTTCACCGGGACAGAATATATTGCCGCTTACGAGACAATCGACGATCATCCATACGCAGTAGCCTTCGGTCAGTTCCTGGGTAACGGCATTCACCCAGACACAGCGAACGAGTTAGCTTTTGGGCTGCATAACGCCATTGCTCAAATTTCCGACGACCCCTTCGATCCATTGCGGATGAGAGCGGTGGACATTTTCGACAGACTCAATGAGATGAATTATTGGGAATTTTCCTCAGCCGAGGATGGCGATCGCGAACCTGAGAACTTTCTTTTCGCTTACTAGTTAACGTTACCGGGGCAGGCGTGCCCCCTACTAACCATGACCTACAAAAAACAAATGGGATTGGCGGTCGCGGGGCTAGCGATTTGTGCAATGCCCGTATTCCTCCCACTAGTCCCCAAAACAGCCGCATGGATGGAATCTGAGCGAGTTAAGGCGGAAAGTCAGCTACAAGCCGAAAATTTGGAAACCAGGGAACAGCTACAACGAAAACGAATTGAGGAGAGGGGGAAAACATCAGAGTCGCTACTTGCTGCTGGCGTACTGCCTACAACCAAGTCGGTGCGGTTAACTAATTACTTTGACAGTTCAAAGAAGCGCCCTCGCCCAGACACCTCAGTTTATCAGGCAGATGAAATTATCAACGTCTTTGATGCCACAGGTTTTTGCATCGGTCGCATCGAGGAGGGACGTTTTAAGTGGAAGTACGACTACCAGGGGAACATCTGCGAAGGTGTGCAAAACGTTGAATCAATTAACAGGAGTAAAAAATCATGACAGTAGGTGGAGCTACACCGGGGTCTGGTAAAGAAAACAAGCCACCAAAGCGGACTATCGGTCAAATTATCGACTTTGGCGCAAAAATAATAGTTTTGGTTGTTGGATTGCCGATCCGAGCAGCAGCTGCAATAGTCGCACAATTTGTATCTAATGGCGGTGTGGGTAGGTCGGTTGTTGGTGGCGTTCTTTTCCTTGGTGGGTCGGCAATTAGTGCCGACAGCATCTGGCAGACAGTATTTAGTCAGCGTCCTTTGTTCCCGTGGTTCGAGACGAATTGGAGTTGGTTTAACGTTCCGGCGACGGTACTAAACCCGTTCTTTTATCTGGCTTTCCTGGTAGCAGTGGGTCTTCAAGTTATCGAAGCTTATGCCCTGCGCGGCAAGAACCCAGACGCAGCAAGGCGGGAACTGCAAGACCACTTGGACTACGAGTTGGAGGCGAAGCCAAATGGAAAGATCGACCTAGTAGGCGAATTGTGGAAGGACTACAAAACCGCAGGGATGCGTGACCGCTCAAGCGCTGGGTTCATCAGCATCGCTATCTGGGTCTTCGATCTAGTAACAACCTTCGCGGCACGTAACCCATTTGCCTTTACCGACCCATTAAGTATTCTTGGTTGCATCTTGTTCAACCTGGGAACAATGCTGGCAGGCGAGATTGGTTTCGCGGTTTGGCGGCTAACTAAGGATTAATAGTTTGAGGCAAAGGGGAGGCTTAATCCCCTGCGCCAATCCTCAAAGAAATGTCAGTAGACCGAAAAGTTTTCCAGAAGCCTTATCAGCCCTTCATTCTACATTGGGAATGCCATCTACTGAAATCAGCTTCTAATCTACCTTTCAAGCGCCTCTGTTCAAATGGATAAATAGAGCGATCGCTTGTGGTCGTGACGGAAAGTCCAAAAGCATCGCCTGAAACCCTTATTATTTCGTTAAATTTCAAAAGTTTTCGGTCTACTGAATGTACTAAACACGCTCCGAAGGATTTAGATTATGGATTCTAACATTATCATCCCAAGAATTACTACCAGGGAAACCGAACAACTCCGAAGCGCCTACCCTAGCCTTTCTCACCTAGAGGCGGGTAACGTCGCTGAATGGTTGACCGAGCGAAAAGACCAATTGCTCATTCAAGCGCAAACATCAGAAGCCGAAGCCGACACCACACGGGCGCTAGGGTTGGCAGCGACGGGCATTGGAACCATCTGTTATGCCATTAACCCGTTTATGTTGATTGGGGGCATGATTGGCGGGGCTGCGTGGTTATGGTTTGTGATTGCCCACTACAACCGCACCAAAGAAATTGCACCACTACCATTTGTCCGAGGTAACTTTTTGGATGCGCTCGCTCGAATGGGAGATGCAGACCTCAGAGTCCGCGTTCAAAATCACCTGGCAGAGACAATCAAGTTTTTACCTCGCGTTGAGGCAGGTGAGTACGTATTTCTGCACAGCGACTACTTTGAGACGATGGTGGACTATTTAGCCCAGGTAGACGCAGGAAAGCGCTTTTATGCTTACAGATGGCTTTTAACTTGGTTTGAGAAGAACAAAGGGCGCTCAATACCTGGAAAGCAGACTTTAGACAATCACCTGGAAACAGTGAAGATTGATAGCCGCGTCAAGCCAGCCGAGGTTAAAGCAATCCAAGACGTAGCCGTCCCCAGGTTTATGGACTCTTTGCCTGCGGTCAATATTGAAGAGCATCCATTGTTAAGTGAGAGTAACCAACCTTCCTTACTTCAATCGCTATCAACGTCTAATACGCAGCCCCAGGAATTCATTAAACTGCCCCTCCCCGAACGGGCGATCGCCGTCATCAATTCTCTAAAATCTGGCGGCTTCAAAATTGACGAGGTAATGGGTTCTCAGATCATTGCTATAGCAGGTAATCAAAGGGGTGGTAAAGGCACACTTGCTGGACTTCTGACTATTTTATCTTCTGCTGATAATCCAGCCCTCACAGTAGAATATTTCACCGCAGGAATTGATATCTACCCCTTCGCTTGTAACCTGCATAGCGCTTTGGATCATCACGGCAGAGCGCCAGACGAAGCTGATAAGTTAGTAGCGCGAGAATTGTTGCAATTCCTAAAAAGGTTAGAAGGAAGTGAGCCGTATTCAAATCAAAACTTGCTACTAGTAGTTGATGAGATGATGCGACTAACTTCGTTGATGTCAGAAGAAGATAGAAGTTATGTTCTCAAATTTCTTCTGTCAAGGTTTGAGAAGACCGGCGCAACATTAATCCTTGTCCTTCACGCCTCTAACTTAACCTCAATTGCAGGCAAAGAAACTGGCGGACTGGCTGCAACCTTTAAAGAAGGAATTAACTTCATTGGCTGCACCACTCAGGCAATTGCAGTCGGCGCACTTCGCAGAATGAATGTTGCTTCTGGTGCGTACTTTAAAGCTAACCCTAACAACTTTGGTGAGCCAATCAAAGGCGGTGAATTAGGCTTAGTACCTGAATGGTTAAAGGGTGAACTACACCCCGGTAATGGTCAACCCGACCCAGTACGTTCGCTTCTTAAAATCTTCCCAGAATTGCAACAAAAACATAAATCTGCGTTCCTACCTGAAAACGAAAAGCTAGGCGACATGGACGACGTTTCGCGGTTGGAGTTTATTAGCCAGTTAGAACCTGAACCTTCCATCGACCTTCCTAAAGTTGAACCGAAAACTGAACACGAAGAAAAGAAGAAAGAAGAACCAATCGAACCGAAAGAAAAAGCCGACAAGAAGTTAACAAACCTGGCGAATCGTCTTTTATCTTTCTTTGGTAATGCCAAGAATAAAGAGCCTAAGACTTTAGCTGACATCAAGAAGAAGGACGAGCTTAGAGAGCAGGGCGACATCAAACTAACAATAGCGTTGACGGAATTAGTTAACACTGGTCACTTAGTTTTTGATGACAAGGATAGCTGGTCTAAGTCCGATTGGTAAGGAAGCGCCACACCGCCACACTTGCCAAAACATAGCCCTAAATGGGGTGTGGGAGGTGTGGCGGTGTGGCGTGGCGATGTGGTGAAAAGCCGTGGGATGCTTACCCAGTGACCGCCACAGCCGTACCACACTCATAATATAGCGCCACACCTGTGGCAAGACTATGGCAGCTAATTGATATTAGGAAATACGCCTTAGTTTTTATTAACCAAATTTTCTAGTTATTGTAACGTTACGGTAACTACGACTCTTGCAAATATCAACTTAACTCTTAGGAAAATATCATGAACCAGTTACGATAAGTAATGCCATTCATTGTCAATATAGCTGTTTCCAACGTTGCAGTTAATTACAAACTCATTCACAAAATTACGTCTGCTACTTCGGCTAATAATAATGGATATGTTAGCAGGTACATTGAGTTTGATTTTATCAACATAATAACAGAGATGAGAGATTTGTCTAAATCAATAGAAGATGGGGGAGGTCGCGCAACTTACACGGAATACTTCAAGTTGTTATTCCAGTTTGCAAATGCATTAGCTGCTGCTAAAAAAATCTCTTTTGAAGCTGCACAAGAAATAATTTTTACAGAAGTATCAGCTATTAAACAAAACTTGATTGACAGAGAAACCAAGGCGGAGGCACTACAAAAAGAATCAAAGCAATTGTTGAAGTTTTTCTTGAGAACAGCCGCAGCTATGGGCGCGTTCGCAGTATTGTGGATAAGTATTAATGCAGGCTTAAATCTTTTTAATCAACGCTTCCTTAACATTAAAGAGATTGAGCGTTTAAGGATTGAGAACGCACAGCTACAAGAGCAAAACAAGCAACTGAAAGTTACTGTGGATGAGTTTGACACTTTCAAAAAGGAACGCGCCCTCTTTAACAAGATTAAGGCTGAAAACGAAACGCTTAGAGAAAGAAACAGTAACCTTAATGAACGCCTAGTTCAATGCAAAAAACCCTTCTGGCAGTCAAGAAATTGTAGTTAAAAGGTTTATTGCCACCACACGCAGGTGACGGGCTAACTTGCTTAAATTGTACCAGAAAGCCTGCCACGCATACTGGGAGCGCGATCGCCTGTACACCGAACTGGAAAAATCGGTCAAATGCTCTCCCAGTAACGGTTTTACCCAACTGTACAGTTGAGAAAGGGGATAGTTATCGTCAAGTTACGGTAACTATAAAACGAGGAGCGATCGCAGCGATAATAGTTTTGGCGACCCGATGACCTAGACGCTCCTTTCGACACCATAAATTAAAGCCCTCGGTACTCGCTACTGGGGGCTTTTGTGTAGTAACCATTATCGTAACGTTACGGTAACTATGAAAAAATTGGAGGAGCGATCTATGTCCGACTTCATCAAAAAAGTTAAAGCCACCTACCTCAAACTTTATCAACAGAAATATGGACGCACTGATACTGCCTTTTTAGACCCGCATTTTGTTCTGTGGGACGACTTGTCGGCAGAGATGTCAAAGCCGCATTGGGGTAGCCGTCCAGTGTACGTGATTAAACGAAAAGACCCGCAACAGTTGTTTGCGATTGATTTTCCTCGCGCCCTGCGGAGAAGGCGATCGCATGAGTGGACAGTTACCGTAACGTTATGGTAACTAGAGGCTAATCCAACATATCAGCGCGTTGGTGACGTGTTTCTGCCTTTAGTGGCGATTGTCGTCATATTTACTTAAGGTTCTAACGTCAGCGTGGGGTGAGAGTGCCAATGTACGCGGGTGCGATCGCCGGAGTAATCCAAAACATTAGAAGGGGTGTGAGTAGCACCCCTACGCGCAACAATTTTTGAATTGGCGAAAATATGAATTATTGAAAATCTATATTGCCGACAATATAACAATTTATAAATAAACCAATACAAAATTCCGCCCTTTCAATAAACTAGCTATATGCTCAGAAGGAGTGCAGTCCGTGATTATTACCCTTGCTAGCTTCAAGGGTGGTGTAGCTAAAACAACAAGCGCCATCCATATTGCTTGCTATTTATCTCAAATTGGCAACACGTTGTTAGTTGATGGCGACCCAAACCACAGTGCCACAGGTTGGGCAAAACGAGGAACATTACCCTTTAAGGTTGTGGATTTATTGCAGGCGACCATGCACAGCCGTAATTTTGACCATGTGGTAATTGATACGGCAGCCCGACCAAGCCAGGAAGATTTAGAAGCACTAGCTGATGGGTGTAATTTATTAATCCTGCCCACTACTCCTGATGCCTTGGCGATGGACGCGCTGTTGCAGACAGTCGGCACACTCAAATCATTGGGCAGCGATCGCTATCGCGTGTTACTCACAGTTATTCCCCCAGCACCGAGGCAAACGGGACAGCAGGCACGGTCAGCATTAGAAGATGCGGGGATGCCACTGTTTAAACAAGGAATCCGGCGATTTGCAGTCTACGAAAAAGCTGCCTTAGAGGGACGACCTGTTTATGAAATCAAAGACCGCAGCAGCAAAATCGCATGGCGGGAGTATCAAGAGGTGGGTAAGGAGATATTACAGTGAGTAAACCTAGTCCGTTCAAAAAAATATTTGAAAGCCATGAAGAACCACAACAAAAAGCAGAACCTCCCGTAGAGCCAACCAAAGAGAGCAACGTCTCGCAAACTTTACCCCCACAACTACCAACACAAAGCCAACCTGAAACCCGCAAACGTGGTAGACCTGCAACTGGTAAGCGGTCAGATGATGCTTGGATTGGGCGCACTTACTATGTGAAGCGTGAAACAGATTTAGATGTAGAGGAGGAGTTACTAAAACTCAAAAGGCGTAGTGTGGAGATTGACAAAAGCGAATTGGTAGATTTTCTAATGACCGCTTGGGTGAAAAGGCAACAAGGTGAAAATATAGATTTACTGATTGACGAATTTACGAATTGGCGAAATTCTTAAATTTGATTGAAGCGTTGTTGTTCGGGTCAGGCAAATTCTGAGGTAGGCGATCGCATCAACTTCGCAGCCTCTTTTCCCCTACAAACCTGAAATGGCAATCCCCCAAGTCTAGCCCAAGTGGTTGCAGAACGTTTGTATCGGAGTCGATAAAGTTGCACCCTCCTCACAAAACAATGAGGCAAGGCAGATAGCTGAAACTGTGCATGGCGGCAAAATGTGCCTTCCCTACTTTTACGCCAGGTTATAAAATAAGATTCTTGACAAAATCTTATTTTATTGTTAAAGCTTGTGTAATCCCATTTAGAAGTATATTAAATTACTCAAAGATGCATTTTAGGGTGTGTAAAGTAAACAAGATTCTTGAGGACAAGGAAAATGCCGAAGTACAGCGTACAAGATGTTTTAGAAATCATTCAGACATTCACTCCTGATGAAAAAAAACAACTGCAAAATCAGCTACCCAATGTTATGGATATGACTACTGTAGTTGTTACTCCTCAAAAGTCTCAAGACCAGTCTTTCGGTAACATCAGTATGGGTAGTGGTAATGCTTTTGGAGCCAATCAAGCTGGTGGAGATATTAATTCCTCTCAGAACAATACTCAAGCTTCAGTTAAAAATGCCAGTTTGCAAGAAGCTTTGGGTATATTGCAAAAGCTTAAGCAGGATGTTAATCAAAGTGATGCCTTAAATAAGCTAGAGAAGACAACAATAGAAGGAACTATTAAGGTCGTAGAAGAAGAAATAACCAAGCCACAGCCCGATAAAAGTTTATTCGACCAGGCAATAGAAGGTCTGAAAAAGGGTTTAGGGGTAATATCTCTGGTGGAACCTGTGATGAAAGTAGCGGATTTAGTTGCTCAAGCATGGGCGGGTTAAGATGGTTCCAGAACCTCTAGGCACTCAACAACAAGCACAAACTTTTGGCGATATTTCTATGCGTGATGGAAACATTTTAACCATCACTCAAACAATTCATATTTCTATTGCAGCCGTTCAAACTCGTCCTTTAATTACAACTTCACCCTATAAGGGGCTAAAAAAGTTTAATTCAAAAGATAAAGATTACTTTTTTGGACGAAATCAATTGATTGCTAGTTTGATAGAAGCGGTTAAAAATACTAATTTAATTTTACTTTTGGGTGCATCTGGAAGTGGGAAATCATCAATAATACGTGCAGGATTAATACCTCAAATTTCAGAATTATTAGGAGCCAAATTTTGTGACTTTACCTTAACTCCAGACAGAGATCCGTTTGAATCTCTTCGCATTAGTTTAGTTAGTCAAGGTTACAAACAAGAACAAGTTGAAATTGCTTTAAAAGGAGAGTCAAATACTTTAACTCAAGTTATCCAATCCCTGAAGGTAGACAATTCGCAATGGTTAATATTTATAGACCAGTTTGAGGAATTATTCACAATTTGTCAGAATTTAGAAAAGCGTAAAAATTTTCTTGAAAACATTGTTAAAATCGCTAATTATCAAGATAACTCTGTAAAAATAGTTATCGCTATGCGGGCTGATTTTCTAGATAAATTTAGCCCCTATCCTAGTTTTGGGCAAATTGCACAAAAGAATATTCATCTCATCACAGATATGCACTCTGATGAGTTTAGATTGGCAATTGAGCAACCGGCTGCCAGAAACGGTGTAGTCTTTGAACCAGGACTTGTGGAGGAAATTATCAAAGATGTTCAGGGACAGGCAGGTTCTTTACCATTATTACAGTATACCCTTAATTTACTCTGGCAAACTGATAATATTACAGACCGTACTCTGACCAAGAAGACCTACCGTGAGCTTGGGGGTGTTAGGGGAGCATTACAGGAACATGTGGATGAAATATACAATAACCTAACTGAACAAGAAAAAGCAGAAACCAAGAAAATTTTTCTAAGATTAGTGGATATAGTAGGTTCTTTTGACAAAGCCCACTTAGTTAATAGTTCAGTTAGTAGAAGAGCTTATTTGTCAGATTTTCCAGATGACAGTTTATTGAGAAGTACCTTACAAAAATTAATTGATAATAATTTAATTATTAGTAATCGAGAACAACAAACCACTGTTAAAGAAAAAGCTACTGTAGAAATTGCTCACGAAATATTAATTACTTCATGGCAGACATTAAAAAATTGGATTGAGGAAAGTAAAGAAGTCATTATTATCAGAAATAGATTAGCTGACGATGCTCAAAGATGGAATAACTTGCTGATAGCTAACAAGACAAAAGCTGAAGACGAGTTATGGGCTGGTTCAAAATTAGACCGAGTTTTAGAACTGCAAGAAGAAAAACTATTTGAATTAGTACTAGGTGGTCTGAATGAGGAGCAGGATAGATTTATTATTGAAAGTGTAGCCTTGCGTGAGCGTCTTCGGAAACAAGAGGAAGAGCGCATTAAACAAGAAAAAGCTCGCAAAAGAGGACTTATACTTCTGCTAGGTGTATTATCAATATCAGTATTATCTGCTATTAGTGTTGGTATCTGGGCAAGGTTTCAAAGAGAAACTAATAAGTCACTCCAATTAGCTAACGCTTCAGAAAGTAACTTAAACATAGACACTACACGCAGCCTTTGGCTTGCAATCGCAGCTAAACTAACACAGGATACACCGCAGGCTGACCTTGCTTTGTGGAATGCTCTGCAAGCCAACCATGAGCGATATCAGTTGCTGGGGCATAACAAAGAAGTACTTTACGCTGAGTTTGCTCCTGGAGATTCCAAGCGAGTACTAACAGTTAGCGGAGACCGCACGGCACGGATCTGGGATTTAAATAATCTTGCCCATCCGTTGGTATTAAAAGGACATGAAGACATAATACAGCACGGTAGTTTTGACCCCCAAAATCCTAAGCGTATATTAACTGTTAGTAACGATAGAACTGCTCGCATTTGGAATTTGGATAATTTCAATAACCCAATCATCCTGAAAGGACATGAAGCTCCAATTAACTACGGTAGTTTTGACCCCAAAAATTCTAATCGTGTTTTAACAGTTAGCAGTGATGGGACTGCCAGAGTATGGGATATCAACAACCCTAATAATCCTCTGATATTAAAAGGACATGAACGTGATGTATGGATGGGTAGTTTTGATCCGCAAAATTCCAATAGAGTCTTAACCGTTGGTAGTGATAGTACAGCCAGAATATGGAATCTCAGCCAGCCTGATAAACCCCTTATTTTAAAAGGTCATAAGAGTCAGGTAATCTATGGTAGCTTTGACCCAAAAAATTCCAATCGAGTTTTGACAGTAAGTAGCGATCGCACCGCACGGATCTGGAATTTGAATAATCCTACTCAGCCCATAGTTTTACAAGGACATTCAGAAACAGTTAACTACGGTAGTTTTGATCTACAAGACCCTAACAGGGTTTTGACTGTTAGTAACGACAACACAGCGCGAATCTGGAATCTTAAAAACCCTGTTCAGTCTCAGATATTGAAAGGTCATCAAGGTAAAATATTTCATGGAGAGTTTAATCCTGAAGATTCCAATCAAATCTTGACAGTTAGTGAAGATGGAACTGCTAGAATATGGGATTTGAAAAATTCTACCAATCCTACCACTCTATTTACGCTTCGTGGTCATACCCAAGGGATTTCTTTTGGAACATTTGATCCAAAAGACCCAAGTATAATATTGACTGTCAGTAATGACTCAACTGCAAGAATTTGGAATGTTAGGGATGTAACGTCTAAACAGATCGTCAGTAGTAATACTAATATCATCAATAGTATTTTTGCTCCTGACAATCTTAATCGCGTATTAAGTATTAGTAGCCAGGGTAGTGTAGAAGAATGGAATCTCAACAACCTTAAAGATAGTAAAATCTTACCCATACAAATAAAGTCAATTCAACAAGCCTGGTTTGCTCCAAGCGATCCAAATCAAATTGCGACAATTAGTTCAAGAGGAAAATTTCACATTTGGAATCTTCAGAAACCGGATAAATCTTTGGAACTGCCTAAAGGCGAAAAAGAAATTTTTGAACTCCGATTCGACCCCAAAAATGCAACCCGTATACTGAGAATCAACAGTAACAGTACGGCAACAGTTTTAGATATAAGTAACAACACGAATAAGAAATCTATAACGTTACCAGCTCTAAGGCCAATAAGCGAGGGCGCATTTGATCCAAATGACCCAGACCGCGTGGCAACAACTAGTGTTGACGGAACAGTATATATCTGGAGTTTAAGGGAAGTAATTAAAACTTCAAAACCCTTATATCAATTCTCTGCAAGCCAACAACAAATTTGGCATTTAAGTTTTGATCCAAATAATTCAAACAGAATTTTAACTATGGGGGGTGATAGAGTAGCACGCATTTGGGATTTGGGTAGTCGTAGCATCATAACGGAGTTGTCTGGACATCAGGATACTGTAGTTGATGGTAGCTTTGATCCAAATAATCCTAACCGTGTACTAACTGTTAGTTACGATGGAACTGCTCGTGTATGGGATTTAAGAATACCCAACAATCCCTTAATACTTACAAGTCACAACGGAAAATTAATTTCCGGTAGTTTCGATTCTCATAATCGAGTTTTAACGGTTGGCAATGATGGTAAAGTCAATATTTATTATTTAGGAAAAAAAGAACTATTACAAATCTCTTTAAATAACTTTAGCCGTTGTCTAAGTTCTCAAGAGGAGAAAAACTATAACTTGACAAATCTAGAACTTAGAAAATTATTATCAAGCTACTCTCATAAATCTACTCAGCTATTATTCCAGCAAAAGTATCTTCCAAATTGTCTGCAACAATTACCCAACAAAACAGATGAAAAAGAAACTTACTCTGCTGCTAATTTTTAGTATTAGTATTCTACAAGGATGCAATTTTAATCAAGGAATTAACAGTGACAGTTCATCAACTCAACATCCAATATGCAAAGAACTGTCGTGGTCTCGAATTAAAGCTGAATTTGCTAGCGATACAGCTATTAATGAAGAAGACTTAGAAAAACTTAATAATTATATATCTTCATGTACAATAAAAACTAATGAAGTAAATGACATAATCAGTATATATAGAGAACAAAAACAGGAAAAAAAACGTATAGAAATTTTATCTATATTGAACAAAAACCCTCAATTAATACAAAATAATTCCAGATTATTGGATTTATACAAATCTGTGGCAGCTAGTGATGAGACATCTTTAATAACAGTGGCGATTCAAGGTCTAGCCACGATAAATAAAATTGATGAAATTATAGAAATATATAACTCCGAAAAAGATGATAAAATTCGCTTTGCTATCTTAGGAGGACTTACCGAATCACTACCACAATACACAAAGGTATTGGAATTATATGAGTCAGTGGCAACTAGTCAAAATCGTTTACTTGCTGCTAAAGCTTTGAGAGAACTGACTAATGCACCAGATGATGAGAGATGGACAACATGGGGTTGGTCAAACAAAGTTAAAGAAACACTGGAAGAAGCAGTAGAAAAAGACTTTGATAAATTATCCTTACTTGACAACTTAGAACTGCTTGCTCTTGCTAATAAATATCCCAATTCTCGATTTACAAAAGCCTGTATAGAATACAGGTCTTTCACTGAAGGTTCATATTTTGGTCAGGGAATTGGTGGAGGTTGGGGAAGCAATAAGGAGGCTATTTTTAGGCAACCATTTAACCCGGAAAGAGAAATAAATTTTTGGCCAAAGTTTTTGGCAAAATACCCAGGTCATCCTGGCTCAGATGATGCAATGTATCGTCTTGCTCGTGCTTATGAGATGAAAGGAGATTACGATACTGCTATACGATGGTATTACAAAGCTTATCAAGCACCGGATGGTAGTTTGCGTAATGCAGCAAGGGATAGAATGTTATTCATTATAGATTTGTTAATGTCTAGTGATGCTCTGACTAAATTTTTACAGCAACATCCCGACCACCCTTTGTATCCATATATTTTATATAGCAGAGCAGTTTATTTAGTACGAGAGGATAGACTGGAAGTAGCTCTATCGGAAATGGCAAAGTTTATACAAACTTATAAAGATTCTACGGACATTGATTTGGGAGTTCTAGATCCTTACATATCCTCTTATGAGGATTACCAACAACAAAAGACGATCACGACTGAGTTTTGGTCTAACGTACAAGAACAATTTATGAGATGGAAAAAAATTGCTGAAATCCGTAACAAAAACCGTAATGACGAGAGTCTTTATGAGGAGGCGGCTTTTTGGTTTCACTACCAATATCTTGGTTACAATCATCTTTGGAACGGTGGTTTAGGTGGGATATACGAAGGTAATATTCCTGAAAAATGGGAGGGAGCTACTACTTCTATTGAAAGAAGTATCACTTACAAGCTAGTACAAAATGTAAATCGCGGATATGAATTACAAAATCGCCACTTAAGAAGCATTCGCTTGTTTGAGAAGTTGCTGAAAGATTTTCCCAACTCTGATCTGGCTGCTAAAGCAAAATACTCTATAGGTCTTAATTACTATTATTTGTATTATGGAAACTATCCTCAGCCCTATGGTCAAAATTTATCTTGGTCAGACATGATTATCAAAACTTATAAAGATTTTGTAAGAGATTTTCCTGACAGTTCTATGGCTGATGATGCACTGCTAACAATTGCAGAGATGGAGATGGGAGATAAAGAATCTAAAGAATCTGTAGTGCAAACACTTGAAAAAGTGTTGAAGAATTATCCCACTGGAGATAGATATACACAAGCTGAAACAATGCTAAATCAGCTAAGAGGTCAAGCCCCATCTCAAAATAAATCAACTTCTCCTGTTATTGGTATAGGGATTAAGATAAAGAAACTTGAGGCAGGTAATGGAGTACTCATTGAGGATACTCTGCCAAACTTACCAGCTAGGCAAGCAGGATTACAGTCAGGTGATATTATTTTGCAAGTCGATGGTCAATATGTAGCTAGCCCTGATGATGTAACAAGTATTATTCGTAGACATCAACCTGGTGAAACTGTCCGCTTGGAAATTGAACGTCAGGGTCAAAAATTGTTAGTGGAAGTGGTTGTAAAATTGATATCTTTATGATATTTTGGAGCTTTGATACTTTATGAAAATCTCATTATAGCTCTTTGAAATCTTTCATACATTAAATATGTTTTTCGTAATTACAAAGAATGCTGAAAGTTCTAATTCTCTAATTTATTATTTATTATTGTGATTGATTCTTAAGATTAAACTATATTCATTCGATAAAATTATTGAGAAATAATTTTATTTCTCAAAATCTCCTTAGTATTAGTTGTATATGGTCGTGCCCCTCAGAAAAACAATACTCAAAGTTATTTTTGGACTAGGTTTGACAGTCATTGCCGGTTCAATAATTTCTCAATTTATAATTTTACCTACAACTATAGCTTCTCCAAGGAAGCAACAGAATAATAATCAGAGCAATAATGACACCATCACCTTTGCAATCCAGCCAAAATATGATTCTGCTGGAGAATATAAAGAAGGGCTGGCATCTGTACAGATTGATGGGAAGTGGGGGTTTATCAATAAAAGTGGTCAGGTAGTTATTAAACCGCTATTTGATTGGGTTGGGAACTTTTCTAAAGAACATCTGGCAGCTGTACAGATTGGTGACAAGAGTGGATTTATCAACAAGCAAGGAAATTTCGTTATTAAACCACAATTTGATGAAGTTAGAAGCTTTTCAGAAGGGCTTGCAGCAGTGAGTGTCCAAGGAGTGGCAGGAAAAAGCGCTAATGGCAAATACGGCTATATTAACCCGCAAGGTAACTTTATTATTAAACCGCAATTTGTTGCTGCCGGAGAGTTTTCCGAAGGATTAGCGCCAGCAGGAATTATTGACAAAGAATATGGTTATATTAACAAAAATGGTTTTGTAGTCATTAAACCACAATTTTCTGATGCTTATTCCTTTCACGAAGGACTAGCATCTGTACGAATAGGCTATATCAATAAGAAAGGACAGATGGTCATCAAGCTTGGCAGTTTCGCTTCGGACTTTTCAGAAGGACTGGCTGCCGTACAGATTGGTGATAAAGCAGGATATATTAACAAACAAGGAAAATTTGTTATTAAGCCACAATTTGATTCTGCTTCAGACTTTTCAGAAGGACTGGCTGCTGTACAGATCAATAACAAGATGGCGTATATCAACAAAAGCGGTCGCGCAGTCATTAAGCCACAATTTGACGCGGCTTCGGAATTTTCAGAAAAGCTAGCTGCTGTACAGATTGGCGGTAAGTGGGGATATATTCGTAATCCCTTAAAGTAAGACGGTATAAATGTACCAAGGCAATAAATTGAGAAAAAATTCCAAAATTATTTCAGGGTGCTTTAGAGAAAGCGATCGCACTCACTGGAGTTGCGCCTGGGTACGTGCCAAAATCACTCACTCCAACCCGTCCATTAATAGCTCAGACATCTCCAGTTGGTCGCGGTTGCGGTTGTCGTCGTAAATCTGCAACGTGTTCAACTTAGCATGGCGGCTTAACTTTTGCGCCTTCCGCACATTACCATCAGTCTTTTCCAACACAGCAGTAATAGCACTGTGCCTACAGCGGTGCGGAGACATATGTTTTTCAATACCCGCCCGTTTAAACAAACGCTTAACTATTTTATATATGCCATCTCCAGTTAAACGGTGTCCGGCATTTTGGAAATCCACAGAAGTAAACAATGGGCGATTTTGAGACATATCGCCGCCACGGGCAATCAGCCAGTCAGTAATAGCATTCACTGTGCTTTTTGGGATATTGATTTTGACCCGCGTCTGTTTCCCCTTCCCCAAAATATATAGTGTCCCCTCAGTGTTAAAATTCCCCACGTCAAGCGTGCTGATTTCGTTGCGCCGCAGAGCATTACCCCACAAAAGTAGCAACAACGCATAGTCCCGTTTCCCCACCAGTGTACAGAGATCGCACCCCTTAATGACTGTCAAAAACTCTTCGCCTGTACAACCGCTAGTGTCGCGGTACGCCTGCACTGGGATATTATCCACATCCACAGCATAGTTGCACACACCCAGAGAACGCCCATAAGCAACCAGAGACTTGATGGCTGCCAGTCGGCGGTTAATCGTGTTGGGTGATAACCCAGCTTCATTGAGTATGGCTCTGTATTTAGTCACTACTAGCGTTGCTTTGTGACCTGATAGATGCAAAAACTCAAGGATAGAATCACGGTTAGGACGCAATGCCGTCATGCGAGTAAAAAAATCATTGATATCTCTGCGGTAAGCCCTACGAGTTCCCTCACTGTTTTTGGATTTAAGCAGTTCCTCCAACACATCGGGGTCAGAGTCAATTACGCCAGCAAAATATGTCTCAATTTTCGCTTCAAGAGAATTTTCTAATTTTTCGACTATAACTAAGTCAGTTGGCTTTCTATCTGAACTCATAGACTACAAAAGGGCTGCGCTATTGAGAATGGCTGTTTCCAATACCACAACTATTATCCAGCTCTCTGACAAAACGAAAAATTTTTGTTTTAGCATACTGCCAAGAAATAAATCCCGGTTCCGTCAAACAAGCGATCCTCTCGATTCGGGGAGACGCTCTTGCGCGGGGCTTTGGGCGATCGCTCTTTGGCGGGGCGATGGGCAACGCCCCAAGCTGGGAAATTTTGCTAAAAAGCCTGGGCGCCGTCAGTTACCGTAACGTTACGGTAACTGACGGCGCCCAGCAAGTCGCCCAGCAAATTTGATAATTCTTGTTGTTGCTGCGACGCTCTCCGGTTGTCGTCGTAGATTTTGATAGTATTCAGGCTGGCGTGGCGGCTTAACGTTTGGACTTTCTGGTAGTTCCCGTTGCTATGCTCAAGCGCCGTCGTGATGCTGCTATGCCGAATGCGGTGGGGCGACATCTTCTTAGTAATACCCGCTTTTTTGCAGAGATTATCAATCAGCGCACGTACTGTTTCGCCCGTTAATCGCCCGTCCTGGGTGCGGTGATAGGCGCATGACTGAAATAATGGTTCGTTTAGGGAGATCCAAAAAATAAAATATCCAGCCGTCAAACCTAGATCCGCGATACCCAACCAATTATTTCAATACACGGCTGGATATTTTATTACTTGTAAGTGCCTTAGCTTCGATGCTCGACCATCCGCCAACAAAGTCTAATGACTCGCGAATATTTTCTCCTTTCTTTTATCTTCTTGCCAAATTGGGATGCTCCCACCTAAACTTTGTACTACACGAAACTGATATGACGGAGGACAAATTTGGATCTGGAAACAGTACTAGAATATACAAAAGAAGCGATAACCGCACTTGATCAAGAGTGGAGATACACCGACGTCAATCATAGTGCTGAAC
>JAHHID010000067.1 GCA_019359015.1 Spirirestis rafaelensis WJT71-NPBG6 | reverse complement strand
AAATTGCCTGTGGAGACGGTCTGACGGGGACTGACAGCAGTCTAGTTAAGAGTCAAAGAAGCAGGAAGAAAGGTGGAGAGGTAGGCTGAAGCCTACCTCGTAACATCTTTTAAGAATCCCCTCTGCTTTAGCAGAGGGGAGTACGTCAAGCCCTAAAAACTATATCCATCCCAGGTGGTGGCGAAAGCGTAATCTGAGAATGAGGAAAAATCGCTTTTGCTGGTGCGGGTTTCTTCGTCTAGGACTTTGACAACTTTGTTATAAATTTCTTCCGCTTGTTGGGGAGAATCTCCGATACAGGTTAATCCCAATTTGCCAAATTGAGAAAGACATCCCATCAAATGAAATACTGTCCCTATCTCGGTTCCGCTATCAAAGTGCAGTCTGTGATGGGCGATAATATCCATCAAATCGTTGGGTAACAATCCTCGATAGCGGTCTTTTTGCAAATTGTCGGTAGCCATGTAGTATTTCGGTCGCCCTTGCTGACTGTAAAATAATCCTGTGGAGAGGTCATAGCGTCCGTTGGTTAATAACTTCAACGTCATGAAAGGATGGGTAGTGCCACCTTTACGCAAGTTGATTTCGATCGCCTGAATATCCCACTGATTATTTCCTTTGTCAACGGCGATAAAATCTACACCAAATCTCTCTAATGCGCCTTTTTCCGCCAGCTTTCTGCCAACTTTTATTCCTAATTGTTGCAATTGCAGTCGGTAAGCTTCGTCAGCGGGAAATCGACAACCAAGATAAATTTGACCGTCTGGACCTCCGAGAATTTGGTCGTGAGTTGAGAGAATTTCTACTTCACCGTTGGGTGTGATGCGTCCTTGAACACTAGGCGATCGCTTAATTTCTCCTTCCACAAATGCTTCAACAATCGCTCCTAACTCGGTGATTCTCCCGGAAAAGTTTTCCCAAGTTTCTTTTTTCGCTTGAAAGCGCAGAACTGAGAAGCGATCGCTTATTGCTGCTACTCTTTCGGCATGAGAACTATCTGGTGGTGCTAATTCGGCGATCGGTCTTAAATCTAATAACGCATTTCCTTCTCCGGAAATGCCCTCATTAAGTTTCACCACCATTCTTTGTAAACTTGGCTGACGTTCCCACAAATCCACTGCCGCTTCTGCTAAATCTGTGCTATTCCAAACTCTTTCGCTACCATCGGGAAGCGGAACTCCGCTTTCAGCAAAGATTTCCCGACTACCGCTTTTACTTCCCCAAATCTGCAAGTTAGGCGCAGCTGCGTACAGGGGTACATTCAATTTAAGAGATAATTCGCCTTCCCATGATGCGGAATTATAACATATCATGAATGATTTTTCTAGCCTTAAAGCTTGGCGAATTCGATCTAGCAAACGGGGACGTTCTAAAATCTTTTGGCTGAGAGATTTGAGCGAAGAATCGTAAGTAGAAAGTAGCAGCAAGCGATTGCGAGCATGTGAAAAGGGAATTCCCGGCAATAATTGTAAATAATAATCAATAATACTGGGATGCAGCGGCATTGATGTTACATAGATTAGCCTGGTGCGGGGATTCCGCAAACGCATCAAGGAAAATAGCAATCGTTCTTCATAATGTTCGCACCCTTCGATTTTCTGAAGTTCGCGCTGGTCGATACTGAGAGAAGGAATAACTAAAATGTCAGCATCACTATTGTCAAATAGCTCGATAGTTTTCCAACGTTCGCGTAAAGTTGATTGCAGTTCCCGAAATTGATCGGCTTGATCTAACTCAGAAACATTCAGCGTTACCATAATTTTTATCCTATATTGATCCCAATACTGGGTTATTTCTCTGGTATATCTTAGGAAACAACGAGATGGGCTTCATTCGCAACACTTCTTTGATATATGTCTATGGGAATGGGCAAGGGGCAAGGGGCAATGGGCAATGGGCAATTGGGAAGAAATAATTGTCTTTTGGGGATTGCTGAATTGAAATATGAAACTTAAAAATCAAGCATCTCAAAGTCAAACTCTCTGCGACTCTCTCTTGGAAAGTTCTGATCGGAGGAAACCTCCGCTCAGACTTTCCGCTGCTCCTGTGCGTGAGACAAATTCATATTTTTAATCAGCAACGCCTGAAACCGCGTATCATTACGAATGCTATCAAAATCAGCGTCGGTTTTCGCCATTTCTCGATATTTAGCGTCTAAATTAATCGCGGTTTGCAGGTTTTCTATGGCTTTATCAACATCACCTAAATCACCAGAAGCACAAGCGCGATTGTACCAAGCATTTGCAGAGTCAGATTTTATTTCTATTGCTTGGTCGTAAGATTTAATTGCGTCTGGCAATTTTCCCTGTTTATATAAAGCATATCCGCGATTATCCCAAGCTTCGTGTTTATCAGGTTTAATTTTTACAGCTTCTTCAAAAGATGCGATCGCGCTTTCAAACCGTCCCAAATTCAAGAGCGCAATACCTAGGTTGTACCAAGCTTCGTGGAAATCAGGTTTAATTTTCACAGCTTCTTCAAAAGATGCAACAGCTTCTTCAACCCGTCCCAAATAACGCAGCGCATAACCCCGGTTGTTCCAAGCTTGGTGGTAATCAGGTTTAATTTTCACAGCTTCTTCAAAAGATGTAACAGCTTCTTCAACCCGTCCCAAATAACGCAGCGCATAACCCCGGTTGTTCCAAGCTTGGTGGTAATCAGGTTTAATTTTCACAGCTTCTTCAAAAGATGCAACAGCTTCTTCAACCCGTCCCAAATCATCGAGCGCAATACCCCGGTAGTTCCAAGCTTCGTGGTCATCAGGTTTAATTTTCACAGCTTCATCAAAAGATGCAACAGCTTCTTCAACCCGTCCCAAATAACGCAGCGCAATACCCCGGTAGTTCCAAGCTTCGTGGAAATCAGGTTTAATTTTCACAGCTTCTTCAAAAGATGCAACAGCTTCTTCAACCCGTCCCAAATAACGCAGCGCATAACCCCGGTTGTACCAAGCTTGGTAATAATCAGGTTTAATTTTCACAGCTTCATCGTAAGATGCAACAGCTTCTTCAACCCGTCCCAAATAACGCAGCGCATAACCCCGATTGTTCCAAGCTTGGTGGTAATCAGGTTTAATTTTCAGAGCTTCATCAAAAGATGCAACAGCTTCTTCAATCCGTCCCAAATCATCGAGCGCAATACCCCGGTAGTTCCAAGCTTGGTGGTAATCAGGTTTAATTTTCAGAGCTTCATCAAAAGATGCAACAGCTTCTTCAAACTGTCCCAAATTAACCAGCAGAAGACCTCGTATGTACCAAGCCTGGTGGTAATCAGGTTTAATTTTCAAAGCTTCATCGTAAGATGCGATCGCGCTCATGATATCTTGCCCAGCGAAAAACAAATTTCCCTGCTCAAACAAAATATTTGCTTTTCGCTCTGGGGACTGCTCAGTTTCTAGAAGCATCTCAAACTCTAAAACTTTTTGAGTTTGTTCTTCCAGGGTGAGATTTAAATATTGAGAAGATTCTCCTTGTATTAACTTTTCATAGGATTGTTCTATAAATTCTCGCTTGTCGGGAAACTCAAATACTCCCGAACTCCAATCAAAAAAATCTGGAGCGCGACGAATAAAAAATTTTATGGCAAATAACGGTAAAATCAGAACAAAGCAAATATTACTAAAGTTGTCTCGAAAACCTTCTCGTCTCTGATTTAAGTGACTGAGAATTTTGGGAACAGTATTCAGATTATAATATTCTCCCTCACCACCATATCCCGGTTTAATATAAGGCTCTAGAGACTTTTCCAAACCTTGAATAAACAGAATATTTAAATCATGACAATCAGAACGATTTGCAACCAAATCGTATAAATTATCAATTGCCTCAGTTAAGTTCAAAACACCAATCCGTTTTTGGGGTAAATCTTTCTCCACTTCCCGAATCAAACTGATAGCTTCTGCGGGGGAACATTGCACAAACACAATCCCAAACCCTTTTTTTAGCCGTAGCGATCGCAAAAGGGTTTTGTAGACTTCTTCCCTTGAAGGTACAGCATCTTCAGACGAATTAGTGGTACTCATATCATCCAGAATATAGTGTACTAATTTCTAATATAATTAGCCTGCGTAGGCAGGCTTTGTTCGTATAGCCCCAGGCTTCCAGCCTGAGGGGGATTAAGCGCAACATCACAAAGAATTGATACAAGTACAGTATTTCATTAATACGATCGCGAATTAAATTTCGCAATACCCTGCAATGTTAATGCAGAGCGATGTTATGCCAATGCAGAGCGATGTTATGTTAATGCAGCGCGATGTTATGCCAATGCAGAGCGATGTTATGTTAATGCAGAGCGATGTTATGCCAATGCAGAGCGATGTTATGTTAATGCAGCGCGATGTTATGCCAATGCAGAGCGATGTTATGCCAATGCAGAGCGATGTTATGTTAATGCAGAGCGATGTTATGCTTCATTTGCAATGACGTTGTGTAATTAATTCTGTCCGACTGCTTACTTTCTCTCAAACCTAACCCCCAACCCCTTCCCTTGTAGGGCTACGGTGTACACACAAGTTATCGAATCACTACCAGTTCTCGAATTACCCCACCCTAACCCTCCCCTTAGAAAGGGGAGGGAACTAGACTTTCTTGTTTCCCCCCTTTCTAAGGGGGGATTAAGGGGGGTAAAACCCGGATCTCAAAGTAACTCCGATTTGTGTGTACACGGTAGCCCTGTGGGGGAGAGATTTAGAGAGGGGTTCCCGTTACAGATTGAATTTTGCTAAGTGCATCTTTAAACTTGGGAGTTCCCTCAATCAATGGGTGAACATCGCACCAAATCTGTAACGAATCGTTTTCATCATAATAGCGATATTCCAGCAGCGAGCGATTTCTGAGCAAACGTAAATGTTCTTTGTCGTCTTTCTTATCTTTACAGCTATTAGCTTCAGCCAAAATATCCCAATGATGTTCTTGAACACCTTTGCGGTAAGTTTCACGCGCTTTCTCAATCGCTAATTTTACAGCTTTGGATGTAATCGGTAATTGATCAACTTGCTCAATCGCGCTTTGAATCAACTTCATCAAATCTCGCATATGTCCACCACTCATCAGGCAGAGTTGTTTGAGTGTTTCTGGACTATCAAACACAGCTGGTAAATCTAAACCCTTGACTTTGCCCTCTAATGTTTTTTCCAGTTTTGGCTCAATTAATTTAACTCGCTGACAAATCAATTCTCGCAGTTTCTTCAGCCCAGTTTCGCTAGCATCGCCATTAGGATTTCGTACCATCATCATCGGCACTACTTCAAGATTGTGGTAACTAGTGTCAAAATTAGTTGCCAAATCTGAATATACAACATCGATGGGCACAGTGTAGAGAACATGACACTTCAAACCCCGCAACATTTCACTACGATTTAGGTAGATTTCTTCATAATTGCTGGGTCTTCCTTCTTCCTTAATCTCCACAATGCGATCGAGATTATCAACAATTATGACTAACCCGTTATTTTTACCTTTCGGTAAAGATTTTTGAGCTTGTAAAATAAAGTCATTCAGCGCTTTAACCAACGAAGGTGTATTAGCGTTAATCTTTTGCCTTATTTCCCGTCGCATATCGGGGACAGCTTTGATTGTCGCGGTAATTTTGGAAAATTGAGAAATCTGCTGTTCCAAGTTCAGCTTTTCAAAAGATACCTCCATCTGCATCAAGTCATTGAACGATTCCCAGCGTGATTTCATCCATTCCAGCAGGGGATTATGCTGTTCTATCTTGACTGCTTCCACCAAATGCCGAGTGCAAGCCATTAATATATCAGCATATTCCACATCTTCCGGTTCAATATCTTGATCGTCTACGGCAAAATAGACAACAAAATATCCCCTGCCTTCTAAGTTTTCTTTCAAACGCAATAACTCAGTGGATTTACCCGTACCCCGATGCCCGGAACATAGCTGACAGGTAGCGTGGTTTGAAAGTACAACTTTCTTTCCCAACTCTTGATATACTTCCCAATTACCACGCACCTCTCGACAATCGACATATGCCTCTTTTGATGCAGTCTCAAAGGGGTTAAAAGAATTGTATATTTCAGCTAGTAAATCCATTTTTACAGGCTACCTTAGTTAATACACTTATTTGCTGTATGGTACCAGATTTACTAAACCAGGAATATTAATACCAATTCTACGTCAGGTTGCACATTATAGCCTTTAGGCTGTAAGCCTGGGTCGTGTTTTCAAACTCTAAAAGCCTTGCGCCGAGCGCACGCTATACGAACAGGCTGGAAGCCTGAGGCTATACGAACAAAGCCTGCCTCCGCAGGCTAAAAAGCTTATTTTTTCATAGTCCGCGATTAGGCGGACTTGGTTCGTATAGCCGCACCCTTCCAGGGTGTCGGCAGGAGCGAAAACATTTCGCTTGTTTAATAAGTTCAATTATATTTATGCAGAAGTTCTGGTTTGATAATTTTTGGTTATTTTATACTACGTCTTTAGACTGATAAAAATTAACTTTGTTTACATCTAAAGATTGATAAATTTCTACAAAACAATAGATAACTTAAAGGCAGGTGAGTAGGAGAAATCCTTCCTCAATTGAGAGTTGTTAAGTTGTATCCTTTGTTAAATTAATAGCACGTGTGACGGTGTGGGGAGAAATAATGTAAGTCGCGCTGTACTAAAAATCAGTACGCTTGGCTATACGGGGTAGCAATACCTAAGCTTGCAAGAAAAGCAAGTGAAGCCAAAGGAAAAAACTAACCTTGGGTTGAATTTTCGATCCAGGGTTTGTTTTTAGGAATTGAGAATTAGGAATTGGGCAACGGGCATTGGGAAAATGAGAGATTCTTTCCATGCCCAATGTCCCATGCCCATAGTAAGTAAATATTCAGTAAATTTTCAGGGAGAACTCTATGCCAGAAGAATCTTTACAACCAGCACAGCAACAGAAACCACCAGGTAAAGAATCAGAAATGACGCCGAAACCCAAGGCAGAAGATCCAAATTATCACGGAAGTGGTAAGTTAAAAGATAAAGTTGCTTTGATTACTGGTGGGGATAGTGGAATTGGTCGTGCTGTAGCGATCGCTTATGCGAAAGAAGGTGCAGATGTGGCGATCATTTATTTGAATGAACACGACGACGCTAAAGAAACCATGAATTTAGTCGAAAAACATGGACGTCGTGCCGTAGCGATCGCTGGTGATATTGGTGATGAAAGCTTTTGTCAGCAAGCTGTACAACAAACTGTAGATGAACTTGGCAAACTTGATATTCTCGTTAACAATGCTGCGGAACAGCATCCGCAAGACAGTATAGAAGATATTACCTCTGAGCAGCTAGAGCGCACCTTCCGTACTAATATTTTCTCAATGTTTTTCATGACCAAAGCGGCGATGAAGCACTTGCACGAAGGCAGCGCCATTATCAATACTACATCAGTAACCGCTTATAAAGGTAGTCCCCAACTACTTGATTATTCTTCTACAAAAGGTGCGATCGTTGCCTTTACTCGTTCCTTGTCACAAAGTCTGGTAGAAAAAGGAATTCGTGTTAACGCTGTTGCACCAGGTCCGATTTGGACACCTTTAATTCCCTCAACTTTCCCAGAAGAGAAAGTAGAAACATTTGGCAAACAAGCACCAATGCAAAGAGCGGGACAACCTGAAGAAGTTGCACCCAGCTTTGTATTTTTAGCCTCTGATGACAGTTCTTATTTCTCCGGTCAAGTATTGCATCCCAATGGTGGAACAGTAGTCAACGCATAAAGGTACTCATGTAAAAGGAAAAAGGTAAAACATTTCCCCTTTTCCTTTTTCCTTACTTTGGAGAGATGACTTAATACGGAAAACCAGATATTTTGGTGAAGAACACTTAATACATAAAAATTACGGTTATGGCGTCCCCAACACGATTGCAAGGCACAGAGCTAGTAGATTGTGCTAGAGCGAATGCCAAACAGGGAATTGAAACTGCCGCTCATCAATGTGGATATGGTGACGACCTCAACACATTTGCGCGTGAATTACGGCAAGCTTGTGAGGAAATGAATTTGCAAGTCAAAGAACTCAATGAATTGATTACTGACCAGGACATGATATTACAAATTGGTACTGGCGAAGTGGTTGCCCCAGATACGGCTTCGGAACTTTAATTAGTGGTTAGTTGATAGTGGATACTTAATAGTGGTTAGTTGATAGTGGTTAGTTGATAGTCGTGCATTTTAAGAACGCTCCAACGGTGCAACCAACAATTAACAACTATCCACTAACTCTTAACCATTAACAACTAACTATATCTTTAAAATTACTCGCGCCAAATTGAAGTAAATTAAAACACCAGCTACATCGACTGCGGTAGTAATAAATGGTGCTGACATTAATGCTGGATCTAAGCGAAGTAAGCGGAATAGAAACGGCAATGCTGAACCGGAAATAGAAGCCAAAATAGAAATGGCTACGAGACTGATGCCGACAGCGATCGCCACTGATAAATTATTTTGCAGAAAGTATGCCCACACTGTAGCTACCGCACCTAACATCACTCCTAGCAAAGCGCCGGCGATCGCTTCTCTGCCAATCACTTGCAATGCTCCCATTGACCGTATTTCATCGGTGTTCATCCCGCGAATTACTACCGTAGAAGATTGAGCGCCGACATTTCCACCAGTGCCTGTCAGTAAAGGGATAAACGCCGTCAGTACCACCACTTTACTTAAAATATCTTCTTGGGATTTAATAATAGTTCCGGTAATCGTATTAGTAAAAAGTAAGACAAACAACCAGACAACCCGCTTGCGGGCAACTGTCAGCAAATCTGTCTGAAAATAATTGTCGCCTCCCGACTGCACACCACCACCCAAAGCGTAGATATCCTCAGTGGTTTCCTCTTGGAGGATGTCAATTACATCATCAACAGTGACAATTCCCACTAAACGCTCTTCTCGATCCACCACAGGCACAGCGAGAAAGTCGTATCTTTGGATTAATCTTGCAACTTCTTCCTGGTCTGTATCCGTATAAACATACACTACATCGCGAGTCATCATCTCGCCAACTCTTCGCTCTGGCTGAGATGTCACCAAATCTCGCAACGACAACATCCCTGTTAAGCACCTAGCCTCATCAGTGATGTAGAGGTAATAAATCATCTCACTAGCATTAGCTAGCCTGCGAATTCTCTCTAAAGCTTGAGCGATCGTCAAATTTTCTTTCAGCGAGATTAACTCTGGGGTCATAATTCGCCCAGCAGTACCGCTTTCATAACCCAATAGTTGCGAGGTGAATTCCCGTTCTGCTGGACTGAGTTGTTCTAGCAAGCGGTTGACGATTTTGGCGGGTAATTCATCAAATAACCTCGCTCGGTCATCTGGTGACATTTTATCTACAATGTCGTGAATTTCCTGGCTTCTGAGTTCTTCGATGAGCAGTTCTTGAACGCTGTAGTCGAGATATTCATAAACCTCAATTGCCTCATGCTTGGAAAGCAAGCGAAAAGCCAAAGCGTGCATTTTTTCTGGCAACCCTTCAATCGCATCAGCAATATCCGCAGGCTGCACAGGTACAAGAATCGCTTTTGCTGCTTGCAAATCTCCGGCTTCCAGGAGCATTTCCAACTGAGTTCGCACTAAATCACTCAATTCCCGGCGCGAGAGATTCTGGATAGAGATTGAATTATTGGCTTCTGTCACACTTCACCACCGGAGCCAGTTTGAACAAGGTTACTGCCCCTAGTTTAAGGGAAAGTGGGAACATAGAACGTAAAACCTGCTATTTTTAACTCTTTGGATTGATTTTTCTTAAATATCTAGCCAGAGATTTTTCCCCTCGTGCATTTTCTTTCCCCTTTCCCCCTCTTCCTTGTTTTTTCAATGTCTGCAAAAGTCATTACTAAATGGTCGAGTCTGTCAATCTGCATTTTCTACTCTTGGCGTATCTAAAAGTGTAATTTAGGCTTGACTTTGAGCGCACTGTAACTTGTAAGCTATGGATTGTAGAACAAAAATCAAGCACAATCTATGTTTGGTTTTCTTCTCATTAGAAAAAGGCGATCGCTAACTAAATTATTATTCGCCTAACTAAGCAAGAAAAACAGACAAGCTACATTTAACCTCAGGAGTAACTTATGACATCACAACCAGTCGAAAATAAAGTTGCACTCATTACGGGGGCAAACAAAGGCATCGGGCTAGAAATTGCACGTCAACTAGGCGTGCAAGGAATTACAGTTTTGATTGGCGCACGAGATGAAAAACGAGGGCAAGAAGCTGCCGAAAAGTTACATTCTGAACATAATATTGATGCACGCGCCGTGCAGCTTGATGTGACAGATCATAGCACTATTGAGGCAGCGGCAAAACATATCGAAAGTGAGTTTGGCAAGCTCGATATTTTGGTCAACAATGCGGGAATTGCCCTTGACAGTGTACCACCTAGCCAACTTGACATCGAAGTTTTGCGTCGCACCTACGACACTAACTTCTTTGGTGTTTTCGCTGTCATTAAAGCAATGTTGCCTTTGCTGCGGAAGTCTAATGCTGGACGCATTGTAAATATGTCTAGCGGTTTGGGATCGTTGGCACAGAATACTGACCCCAATTATGAATACGCTCAAATGAAACTGCTGGCTTATAACTCGTCGAAAACAGCACTCAATGCGATGACAATCCAATTCGCGCACGAACTCAAAGATACGCCAATCAAGGTTAATTCTGCCGATCCAGGTTACGTCGCTACTGACATCAATGCTAACAGCGGTCCACGTACTGTAGAACAGGGTGCAACCGCTCCAGTGCGCTTGGCAACATTACCTCCTGACGGTCCAACAGGCGGGTTTTTTGACGAAAACGGCGTTGTACCCTGGTAAAATACTAAAGTTTCTGTTTAATAAGCGAGCGATCGCATGACATTACATCCTCAAGAAAGCTTTGTCAAAAATCCTAATAGTCTTTTAGTTCTCGGTGTCAGCAGCGTGCGACGATAAGCATCAGCCGCTTTCTTAATGCCTTCGGCTTGAGTTGGATAAGGATGAATCACGCTGCTTAACTTGCTCAAACCGATTTTATTGACAATTGCCGTGGTTACTTCCGAAATCATTTCACCTGCATGAGCAGCAACAATAGTTGCACCAATAATTTCATCAGAACCTTTTTTGTGATGAATTTTCACAAAACCACATTCTTCACCGTCGGCGATCGCTCGATCTACACTACTCAAAGGAATATTTATTGTTTCCACATCAATTCCCTTTTCCTGTGCTTCTTTTTCATACATCCCTACATGAGCAATTTCTGGGTTAGTATATGTCACCCAAGGCATTACCAGACTGCTAAGTTTAGAGCGTCCCAAACCAAAAGGCGAAAACAGCGTATTTTTAATGACAATTCGCGCTGCTGCATCAGCAGCATGGGTGAATTTCCAATTCATGCAGATATCACCAGCTGCGTAAATATTACGATTCGTTGTTTGTAGATAATCATTCACCTTTACACCATGACGCTGGTCGTATTCCACCCCAACCACTTCTAAATTTAGCCCTTCCACATTCGGAGCGCGTCCCGCACCTGCTAAAATTTCATCTACAGTCACCGAATCTCGATGACCTCTAGAAGAAAAGTAAAGTCGCTTACCATCGCTTACAGTTGCTACTTCTTCCAACTCGCAATTTAATACTAAGCGAATACCTTCCTTCTTTAAAACTTGTTGGAGAATCTTCGCTGCATCAGCATCCTCTTTATTTAGGATGTGCGAACCGCGATGTAAAAGTGTTACCTCACAACCCAAACGTCGAAAAGCCTGCGCCATTTCGGAACCAATCGGACCACCACCAATCACTGCTAAACGTTCTGGTCGTTGGATGAGAGAAAAAACTGTTTCATTAGTCAAATAACCCGCTTCTTCAATACCTCTAATTGCAGGACGTACCGCTCTTGCTCCCGTTGCAATTACAGCTTTTTTAAACTTGAGAATTTTGCCGTCAACTTCTACAGTATTGCTACTCGCAAATTTACCGCTACCTAAGAAGACATCAACTCCCAGCTTTTGAAAACGCGCTGCCGAATCGTGATGACTTATACCCGCTCTCACCCGTCGCATCCGTGCCATCACAGCCGGGAAATCAATATCAATATGTTTGGGAATATTAATCCCCAGTTCTTGAGCATTCCACATTTCCCCAACCAAGCGCGAAGACCTAATTACACATTTGGATGGTACGCAACCAACATTTAAGCAATCTCCACCCATGAGATGCTTTTCAATTAATGCGACTTTCAAATTCAAATCCAAACCCGCTGCACCTGCTGCTACAACTAAGCCGGCTGTGCCAGCACCAATTACTACTAAGTCGTAACAATGGGCAGGTTCAGGATTTACCCAATTTGCTGGATGCACATTAGAAACTAATGTTTGATTATACTCATCGATTGGGCGGACTCTGACTTGAGAAGATTCTGAATTTGACATAATTACTTCCTTTTTAAGCGCGTGTAAATGCTGTTTGATCCCTAGTTATTTCTCGTTCCCAGCCTCTTTCTCGTTCCCATGCTCCGCGTGGGAATGCATTCTTAGGAGGCTCTGCCTCCTGTGCATAAACGGAAGGCAGAGCCTTCTGGGAACGAGAATAAAGCTACAAAACCTCTTGGTCTAAAGCTTTTTTGGCAATGCGGGTGACATAAACTGTGACAGTAACTGTGGCAATAAAACCAATGATGCGAATTGCCCATTGTACAGTAGGGTTAGTAGGTTGATCTGTGCCGATTCTGGCAAGACTACCAGCAAGAGAACCAATATAAACGTACATGATTGTTCCCGGAATCATGCCGACTGAGCCGATAAAGTAATCTTTAAGAGAAACTCCCGTAATGCCAAAAGCGTAGTTTAATAAGTTGAAGGGAAACACCGGGGAAAGTCGTGTTAAAAGCACTATTTTTAATCCTTCTCTGCCGACTGCTCGATCAATAGCGGCGAATTTTTTGTTGCCTTCAATTTTACGGGCAACCCAACTTCTTGCTAAATAACGTCCAACTATAAAAGCGGCAGTTGCTCCTAGAGTAGCACCAATGAAGACGTACAGTGAACCCCAAACCACACCAAAGACAACACCAGCACCTAAAGTCAGGATTGAGCCTGGTAAAAAAGCTACAGTCGCAATAATATAAAGTGCAATAAAAGCAAATGCTCCCACCGAACCAAGGTTATCAATCGACTGCAAAGCATTTCTGAAAATGTCTTGGGGATTAAAAGATTCTTGCGCTAATACTGGATGTGTATTCAGTAATAAATTAATGCCAACTGCAAGCAAGGTTAAAACACTTAACTTAAAAAACTTTTCCTTTGTTATAAATTTACTGTTCATACCTTTTAAATTATTTAACGTAGTGAGCGCTTCAGCGCTTAAACTTATCTGTTTCATCCGTAATATCTACTGCCAGCATACTTTCATTTAAAGCTTTTTGAGCAATTTTTGTAATATATACAGTCACAGCAACCGTGGCAATTAACCCAACTGCTTGCATTACCCATTGCCCAATTTGAGTTTCAAAATTGCTTGGCTGATTAGATATGTTCATCGTCGCCAAATCGCCAGCAAGAGAACCTAGATAAACATACATGACAGTACCGGGAATGATGCCAAGGGAACCTAAAACATAATCTTTCAAAGAAACTTGTGTAACACCAAAAGCATAATTTAACAAATTGAATGGAAACAGAGGAGAAAGGCGAGTCAGCAGTACAATTTTCCAACCCTCTTTAGCAACCGCTCGATCAATTGCTTTAAATTTCGGATTTTTTTCCATTTGTCGGCAAACCCAATCCCGTGATAAATACCGTCCAACTAAAAATGCGAAGGTTGCTCCTAAGAATGCAGCAATTAAAACATAAAGGGAACCCCAAAATACACCAAACAAACACCCACCTTTTAATGTCAGTAGAGAACCAGGTATAAATAGTAATGTAGCTAAGTTATAAATTACCATGAAGGCAATTGGACCAAAGAAACCAAGACTTTTAACCCACATGATTGAAGTCAGCAAAAATCCGTGAATGTCGATGTGTTTGGCGGTTATTATTAAGCAGGGAACCAGACACATTAATAGTAGTAGTTTGAGTTTAAATTTCAGTCGGCGCTGATTCATTTTTATAAGTTTGGCTAGTTATCGTTGTTTTGGGAATCGGGCATCGGGGATTGGGCAATGAGTGGCTGTAGACTTCTCTCGTTACAAGGCTCTGCCTTGTAACGCAAGTCGGGAGGCTCTGCCTCCAAGGTTTTGCGGGAGGCAGAGCCTCCTTTACTGCATTCCCAGCCTGAGTCTGGGAACGAGTCAAACCTCAACTTTGAGCCTTTGAGGGTGAACGTTGAACTTAAAAGGCTCAAAAGTCTACTTTCTATTTAATAATTCATCATCTTTAATCAGTATTTATCACCAAAATATGCTACCTAAATGAAAATGAGCTTAAATCTTCCTAAATTTTCCATGCCGATACCAGCAAAGGATTCGTTGCGGTGGTACCCCCAATAAATAAGCAATAATTACAAGTTGATTAATTAGGGTGGTTTTCCAAATTCCTTTTTGCAACCATCGACGTGCTGAGGTAATAACTGGCACGGGGATTATAGTAATTCGTCCAATGCGTTTTAAACGACGCATGATTTCAAAGTCTTCCATGAAGGGCAATTCTGGGAAATTGCCTATTTTGTTAAATGTCTCTTTTGTTAAAAAAATTGCTTGATCCCCATAAGGCATTTGCCAAAAACGCGATCGCATATTCACTCCCCATTCCACCAACCGCAGACTTGCCACTTCTGCATCGATTCGCAAGGCAAAAGCACCAGCTACTGTCCCATTTCTTTTTAATGCTGTGCGAATCATTACATCAAATCCTGGCGGCAACCGTGTATCTGCATGAATAAACAGCAGAATCTCACCATTGGCAAGCATTGCGCCTTTGTTCATTTGCGTCGCTCGACCTGGAATGGAAGATATAATTTTTACATTGAAATCAGAAGCAATCTTATAAGTGTCATCTTGTGAACTGCCATCTACGACGATTACTTCTATATTTATACTCGGTTGAGTACAAGCGATCGCTTGTTTGATATTTTCTGCTTCATTCAGAACCGGAATGATAATAGAAATTCTGGCATTGACAAAATTCTGACTCATGATTTATGACACAAAGCACAGTGCGATCGCCTTATCTTAATATCGTTCATTTTTGTAAAGATGCGATCGCATCCACTTGCAACTTAGGTTAAACAGACATGATATCATTCTAGGACTTACGCAAGCGTCACAATATAAGGTCAACTGGCACATATATTTCAATTTGCCGTAAATGCTTGTAAGCATTGATTTATAAACCTTAGAGCCATATTAATTCTATGTGACAGTTTTCAGATAAATGTGCCAGTTGCGTAAGTCCTGCATTCTTGAGAATTGCTTTTACGTTCTTGGATATCATCGGGCAAGTCAATTTTTGGCTCAACTTTTGTCTGTGCATAAGTAGCCAAAGTCAGTCCTTCTTCCAAATGTATAGAAGAGTACTTACTCAACCCGATGCGTTGTGCGCTGTAAATTCCAGAATGACCTGAAAAAAGATAGCTTACTACACAGGCAATACTAATAAATATCCCTGATTCCAGACCAAACAGTTCAATTCCCATTAAGGTCGATGCCAAAGGTGTATTCGCTGCACCGGCAAAGACACCCACAAATCCCATCCCTGCTAATAATGGTGCAGGTAATGCCAAAAGCAACGATAAAGCATTGCCTAAAGTTGCACCAATAAAAAATAGAGGAGTCACTTCCCCTCCCTTAAAACCTGCCCCCAGAGTTAGTGCGGTCAAACTCAATTTGGCAGCAAAATCCCAAGGAGGTAATTGAGTATAAAAAGAATCAACGATAGTTGGGATACCAAGCCCAATGTACTTGGTTGTGCCACTCAAACCAACAATTATTGCTATCAGCGCACCACCAATCAAAGGACGCATTGGTGGATAGGATATCTTTGCTTTAAAGAAGTGACTGATTTTGTGAGTCGCTTGAGCAAATAGCTTTGCGATAATTCCAAAAATTGCACCTGCAAGAATTGCCGAAATCAGCCCCAAAATTGTCATTGTCGGTATAGATGGAGCATGTCGATATGCTGTATGATGCAGACCTAATAATAAAGCCATTTGATTCCCGACAATTGCGGCAATTAAAGAAGGAAAAAGAGCATCGTAATGAAGTTTTCCAATCGCTAAAACTTCTAAACCAAAAACAGTTCCGGCTAAGGGAGTACCAAAGACAGAAGCAAATCCTCCCCTGATACCTGCGGTTAACAAAATTCGCCGATTTGCCCCTTGAAAGCGCAATATTTTAGTCAATTGGTCAGCTAGAGAAGCACCCATTTGCAATGCTGTGCCTTCACGACCTGCTGAACCACCAAATAAATGGGTGAGGTCTGTTCCTAGAAGAACCAGAGGAGCCATGCGGAAGGGAATAATGTCTTTGGGATTATGAATTTCTTGGAGTAAAAGGTTATTTCCGGCTTCTACGCTACGACCGAACTGATGATAAATCCAACCGCTTAAGAAGCCACCCAGCGGTAACAAGGCGATGATCCACCGATGAGATTCGCGCCAATCAGTTGCCCATTCCAACGTTACTAAAAGAATAGCAGAAGCAGTTCCAGCAAAAAGACCAATTACAAAGGAAATGGGCAGCCACTTAACAATTTGAGGTAATGCTGAAATCAACGGTTCAAACTTATAAAGGCGTTTCATATATTGATTTAGGCTCACGACTTTCAACTAAAATTACGGGGATGGAGCTAGCTTCTAAGACTGCTTGCGCTACTGAGCCAATCAACACTTGTTCCCAAAGTCGGTGTCCGCGTTTTCCTATTACAATTTCAGAGACATGATAGTTTTGTGCCATGCGAATAATTTCTTCGGGTACAGTACCTGTTGCAGTCACAAATTCATATCTGATATCAGATAGCAACTGTTTGGCTTGCTTCTTTAGTTGTTTTACATCTTGCTGGTTCGAGGTATTTAGTACGTGCAAAACTATCACCTCACCATTACTGCGTCGTGCCAAATGTGCTGCTTTTCCCAAAACTTCTGTAGCTAAGGGTGAAGTATCTACTGCCACCAGCAATAAGCTACGAGTGGCAACTGTGACTTTTGTGGGATCAACTTCTCCCCTTTCCAGTAATTTAGGCGCAAAGGTGATCGTTGCCCAAGCACCTAACGGTGCAGTTACTAAAATTGAGAGAGCAGCGATCGCTAAAATAATCTCTCCTCCCGCTATTCCTTGGGCAAGGGGAATTCCACCAATTGCAGCTTGCACTGTGGCTTTTGCTGAGTTGCCTGGTAACAAAAATAGTTTTTCTCGCCAATTCCAAGTACTGCCCAAAGTCGAGAGATACCAGCCAATCATCCGTCCAATAAGCAAGCCGATCGCCAAAATTAAAATACCGGGTAAGAAAATATTTCTCAATGTTTGCAGTTGAATAGTTGCACCTAACAAAACAAACAGGAAAATTTCAGCTACTATCCATAAACTATCAAATCCACCCCGCAATCTTCGGGCTAAGGGAGCATCTAGCTCTATTAAGAAAAAACCCATACTCATTGCTGCCAAATAACCAGAAAAGTAAGGCGCAATCTCAGCAAAAATTACTAAAAATAAAGCTACACAAGCGGCAATCAAAGTATCTTGAACGGCGTTTTGAGTCCAATTTTGTTTTGTTAACACAATAACAGCGAACCAAGCTGCCATATAACCGAACACAATTCCTAGCACGCTTTGCATAATAATTTGCAACGGCAGCAGTTGCACAGCAGTCAAGGTAAATCCCCCAGTCAGGGTAATTTTCTCAATACCCGACTCACTTAAGAAATTTACTAATAAACTAAATACCAGTAATAGCAGTACATCCGATAAAGCGCTGCCTGTCAAAATTGCATCGGGAATTCCCTTAGTAACACCCCAACCTAAACTTTTCAGCCTCAGCATTCCTGGAACAATTACAGCTGGTGATTCAGCGCCAATTACACAACCCAATAGTAACCCAGTCAGAAAGTCAAACTTAAATATAAATATAGCCGCGATGGCAATGGCGATCGCTTCTGTTGTCGCTGGCAAAAATCCCAAACGTAGCGCGACACTCCCCTGTTGGGCAAGTTTTTCCCGATCTAGCCCCAGCCCTGCTTTCATCAGGATAATCATCACTGCTACCGTTCTCAACTCAGAAGCAGCATCCAGCACATTTGAGCTAATAACATTACGCACTTGAGGACCAAGGATAATCCCCATTAAAATCATGCCAATTAAAGGCGGAGCGCCTAAGCGACGGGCAATTTGACCAAAAAGAAAGCCCATTAATAAAATCCACAGCACACTGGCTAACATCCCATAACTCCTGGAGGCGCTATCTGTAGAACATATTTTCTACTGAGGGAGTTAGGTGATGCATTTGGCAAAATCCTACCCTCCCGCAGTTAGTCAGGAAAGTAGGAGCCATCAGCCTTGCAGTAATTTTTACACTGAATAGGCGGTTTCGGCGAGCTCCATCGCCATCAATTCTTTTATTAATATATTAATATATTTCAATACTTTCGCTAAAAAAAGAGCATGAAAAGATAGCGGCGATGTAAATAGTTTACAATAATGCTCCTGCAATCAAGCCTACGATCGCACCTGCTGGGACTAACTGCCATGTGGGAGGCTTGAAGCGGATCAGAGCAACTAAAGCCAGAATGCCGATAATCGCTGCCAAGATTGATCGCCCCAATGTAGCTTGGACGATGGCTGCTTGTGCTAACGGAATAGCCGCAGCCGCGATCGCCCCTAACACAGCAGGGGTAACGCCTTTCAAAAAGCTGCGAATCCAGGGGTTCTGACGAATGCGAAGCAAAAGCGGTGCAGCCCCCATGATGAATAGAAACGATGGGGTAAAAATTGCGATCCCAGAGATCAGGGCACCCAAAACACCTGCCACCTTATAACCTACAAAAGCAGCAGCAATTACCACAGGCCCAGGAGTAAATTCGCCAATCGCCACACCGTCGATAAATTCGCTCCGGGTTAACCAATGAAATTGATTCACTACTTCAAACTCCAGCAAGGGGATAATAACTAGCCCACCGCCGAAGATGAAACTACCGACCTTGAGAAAGAAGAATGTTAACGTTAAAAAATACTCCTGAATTCGTTCTAGCCCCCAAAAGCTAGATAGTGCTAAGGTATCACTAGATACAGCTGCCAGTGTATTTGGCAGTACCTGCATCATGGGTAAGAGCGGAACTAACCAAGCACTGGTACGATTTGATGGAGCGGATGGTGGTTTGTACAGGATTAACCCTACAATACCTGCCAGGATGAATTGCAACAGAACATTGACTCGAAATAGCAAGCTGACAAATAAAACGGCAATGGCGATCGCTACACCTTTTCCATCCGTAATCCCCCGTTTTGCCAACTTCCAGCAAAACCCAAAGATGATCGCAATCACAACAGGCGAAATGCCCAGAAACAAATCTTCAATCTGCGGTATGCTCTGAAAACGGAAATATGCCCAAGACAGAGTTAGCACAATTAAAAAAGCAGGCAAGATAAAACAAATACCTGCCACCAAAGCGCCCAACTGTCCTGCGCGAACATACCCGGTATAAATTCCCATCTGAGTGGAGGCTGGCCCAGGTAACATCTCACAAACTGCGACCCCTTCCAAAAATTGTTCTTGGGTGAACCAACCTCGTCGCACTACAGCTTCATCATTAATCATGGCAATGTGCGCTTGCGGACCACCAAAGCCAATTAAGCCTAGCTTGAGAAAAAGTTGAGCAAGCTCTTTTAATCGGGCAGATAAACTAGGCTGCGTTTCCAAGTCTTGATTAGTTTGTTGACTCATTCTCAACCTCCTTTTGGGGATATGCTGGATCAGCTAGTTCATTAGCTCGTTTTAGGTCTTCATCTCGTAGGTTTTGGATTAGATCACCGCTTGTCACGATGAAGTTTGGTTTTGGAGAGAGCTTTTCAACCGCATCCAGACAAGTTACCAACCCTTCAGGCGATCGCAAATCTCGCCGTAAGTGGGTGTCATTGAGAAAGAGTAATTGCCGTCTAGTGAAGGACATACGGTTATTCTCCATCTACTGCGTCTACAGGCTTAGAGAATCAAGCATTATGCTTAATTTCACAACTTAAGTCGCCTACTGATTATATTATCGTTATACGATATCGAAAATCTATATTGAATAATAGAAACTAGCTAGTACGTAGTTTATTATTCCTCGAATAGTTCTCCAAATAGCTCACGCACCTTTTCTTTCGCATCTTCTAAGGTTTCCTTTCCCAATGGAGTCGCTTGATAAACTCTACGAGCGTGGCGACCAGATTGTTCTTTGCTAGAGGTCAAATACCCCTTTTGCTCCATATCATGCAGAATCGGGTAGAGTGTGCCGGCACTTAACTTATACCCATGACGAGCAAGTTCTTCAATAATGCCTAGTCCAAAGATCGGTTCCTTTACTGCATGATGCAAGATATGTAACCGGATCAAGCCGGTGTAAAACTCCCGATTTTTCATCAACTGAGGAACCCTATCAAGACAAATGGTCTGAAGCTGTTTCGCTCTAATTTCTGATTTTAGCGTGGCGGAGGTTTTCTCAAAATTAGAGAGTCATTACCGCGATTCTTTGAATTTCCAAGTTAGTCCAAGTTAGGTTTATTTTGCAGAGCTTATCCTGTGGACGTCACATTCTGGTCACATTTGCTATCAACACTAAAATTAGCAAAATATCAAGTACAAACAAAACAAAAGTTTTTGATTTACTGAATTTGGGCTTCTTTCAGTAGAGAGATGATGATTCGGACATAAACTTCAGGACTTACGACTATACAGTTGAGGCAAATTGCTGATGAATATCGCCTCTATATTTCCAAAAAATATCGCATTACGTTCAATTGTGATTTTGCTGTCTGTGCTTATCTTTGTCGGCTTTCTTGGTTATTTTCTCGAACTTTCCCTACCGACAAGACCACCCAAACTAGACAGTACTTATACCCCTTTTACCCAAACTACTCCCCAGGAAATCGGCTCCTATGATGTGTTGGGTTACACTGTTAACAAAGCCGAAGCAGACAAACTGTTACAAACAGAGTCAGGGTCTGTAGAACTTAACCCTGAGAATGGGGCTATTCCCATCACTGAGAACTTAATTAACTTGGGTCGTGATGCTTTTTATCGAGAAACCTTTGGTAACGAATATTTCTTTACCGATATAGTAGGTGCCATTGATGGACCGATTAATTTGGTGAGTATGGGTAAGGCGATCGCTGCCCTTAAAGGTAAACCGACAACAAATCTGCAAATCACCCTTGACAAAGATGTTACCGTTGGCGGACGTGACTTCAAAGCAGGCACCGTCCTGAATACAGGGTTGGACGTTCCCGCAGGTTCTCTAGTTCCACTGGGAATGCAGGTTCACAAGGAAGGTGCTAAGTTACGAGTCGGTCTTACTTGTGCGGCGTGTCATGCCGCTATCAATAAAGAAACCGGACGGATCATTGAGGGAGCACCCAACATCGATGTTGATACAGGTTTGTTGCAAGCCTTTGCGACCAACTCCGCCGCAATGTTTCGTCAGACTGGAGTTAATCCAGCTACTATTCCTCCTGGGGAACACACTTACATTAATACGGCTGGGCAAAAGGCTCGCCTGCCTGACCCAAAAGTGTTGGAGGATGCAGTTGATGCCCAACTGCTAGCTTGGTCACCGGGTAACTTTGACTCAACCCCAGATAACAAAAACAATCCCTCTCAAATTCCTTCTTCCTACACCTTCGATACTTGGCCTTACGGCTGGAGTGGTTTTGCTTCCGTGGGTTGGTTTCATGGGCTGACAACGCTAAACAACAACGTCCATGCTGCTAACTCCGACCCCACGAACGATTCCAACTCAGCTAAATACTTGCTGGGTATTGACAAAGAGACATATTTGGGAGTGCCTCTGCAAAATGCTGCCAACCCGAAATTCCGTTTGCCAGAAGGGGCGAAGCCTTCAGTGTTCTTTGAGAAAAACGACCCCACTCCAGGTGAACCGGGTATCAACGAAGTGATTAAGATGCCAGGGTTTCCCAAAGCTTCAATATTTATTCTCGATGGCTTGTTAGCTAATTCTCCCGGATTACCCGTGGGAGCGCAAGTCAACGGTATGTCAGCGTATCAAAATACTCTGGCTCCTCCACCTGTAGAGACGCGAGATATTGAATCTCTACAACGAGGTGCGGCTGTATTTGAAAAAGCCAGTTGTGTTGAATGTCATAGCGGACGCTACTTTACCAATCATGATGTCATCCCAGCCCAAGAGGTGAAATCTCAACCTTCGCGGGCATCTGCCCTCGCTAAGTTCCCACAAATCTTCATCCCCCCCGAAACTTATCCAAGTAACATCCCCGTGCCACTACCTGCTGACCCACCTGTGGTGTCTGTTCCTCTCGATATCACTCCCCAACGAGTGCGGGATTTAGCTTACGCTGTTGGCAATCCAGCCGGAGGCTATAAAGTACAGAACTTGATTGGACTGTACCTCACTGCCCCATACTTGCATGATGGTGGTGTTGCGGCAAGTTCAGAAGCACTGACACAGCAGCCTGATGGTTCCTATGCGATCGCTAATCAAGAACAGATGGGACTGGCTGGTACATTGCTGCGTAACATTGAACCAGACCCAGAAGCTAGCCTGCGGGTGCTAGTTGACCGGAATCTTCGGCAAACAGCAGTTGCAGTAAATCGAGAAAATCCCGACTTACAAGCAACAAACGTCGATGGTAGCGGACATGAGTATTGGGTTGATAAACAGGCTGGTTTCACACCCCAAGACCAAACAGACCTGATTCAGTTCTTGCTCTCGATTGATGACCAACCAGCAGTCTTACCTAATTCAGTAGCTACAAAATTCAAATAGCTTCTCAACCCCTTTCCTCTATAGAGAGTATCGTAGGTGGGCATTGCCCACCCTACTTATCTACATCAACTGAGTGTGGCTGCCCGAATTAAAATTTAAAAGATATTCTTTTGTTCACACTTACCTTGAGACTTGATTGGAATGTTTTCTGTTAAACAGTTAACTACTTCGTTTAAGTTTTACTATCAGTTAGAACTGGCGTAGTTGCAGTCATAGCCAAACTAAATAATCCTCTAACTCAAAAATTTCGCTTCTTTACCCCAATACTTTAGAAAAATTCCATGACACAGCACCAGAACTATGTTTTGCTGCGAGAGTTACCCTTACCTTTTTGGGTAATTTATTAGTTTTATTTCTCTTAAATTTCTCAAGTAATTTTGGAAAAATGTATCAAATAATGCTGTTTATTAGACAAAATTCAGATTTGCAGGTATCCATCACAGAGCGATACCTTCGGTGAGCTTCGCGCTTCGCAGAACTTTTCGGTCTACTAAGCTGTTGCGCTTACAATTTGCAATGCTTAAAATTTAGAACCAAAGCCTCAAACTTTCTCCCCCTCTCCCTCTCTCCCCCTCCCCCTCTCTGCCGAGGGCGAGAAAATTAAAAGCCTCACAGCTTAAAAGTAGCTTGTCAAATCCCTCTTCCAAAAATGCTATTTCACAGCGTCGCGGCGCTTGATTCCTATTTTGTTCTAAGGTAATCCAGATTGCCGCTCCGAATTCAAAATTTGCTCATTAAATTTAATTCCACAGGTAGATGTTGAATTTAATTATTTGTGAAGCCAATGTAGCATTGGTAAACGTGAAATCAATGCAGATGATAATTTCCTAACATAAGTGAGAAAACCGTACTTTTGTGATAGGTTTTCTCCACTAGAAATCTGAGTTGAGGTGGATAAAATCAAACTACGACTTAAGTGATGCTGTTGTCTAGAAAGGTTCAAAAATCAATACAGCATACTTTGGGAGAGCGAAAATATGAGAAATATATTGAAAACGGCTACTTTATTAGCTGCGCTCAGTGGCATTTTGATTGCAATTAGTTACTGGGTAATTGGCGGTACTAGTGGCGTAATTATCGGGATTGGCATAGCCGCAGTGACAAATCTATTTTCCTGGTATCAATCAGATAAGATTGCGCTAGCAGCTTACCGTGCCCAGCCAGTATCACGACAGCAAGTGCCAGAATTATATCAAATGGTGCAGAGATTAAGCGATCGCGCTAATCTTCCCATGCCCAGCATCTACATTGTTCCTGGTGCAGCGGCTAACGCTTTCGCTACAGGACGAGATCCAGAACACGCTGCTGTCGCGGTCACAGAAGGCATTTTAAACTTATTACCAGAAGACGAACTCGAAGCCGTTATCGCTCACGAACTCACCCACGTTGCGAATCGCGACACCTTAACCCAAGCCGTTGCAGCTACAATTGCCGGTGCGATTTCCTTCTTATCCCAGATGTTAAGCTATAGTTTATGGTTTGGCGGCTCGGGATCGCGAGATGGAAATAGAGGCGCAAATCCTTTAGGATTGCTGTTTACAGTATTTCTTGCACCATTAGCAGCTACCGTAATTCAGCTAGCAATTTCCCGCACGCGAGAGTTCTCTGCCGATGCTGGTTCAGCCAGATTAACTGGTAATCCCCGCGCTTTAGCCCGTGCGCTACAACGTTTAGAAGCAACAGCACGGCAAATACCAATGGCAGGAAATCCCGCATTTGAACCATTATTAATTACAAATGCTTTCTCTGGGCAGTTTCTCAGCAGGTTGTTCTCAAGTCACCCCTCCACCGAAGCGCGAGTTGAAGCATTGTTGAAATTAGAGCAGCAATTGCCCACCTTGCAAAGAGCGTGATTAGGGGGAGATAGGAGGCAGGAGACAGGAGGCAGGAGGCAGGAGACAGGAGACAGGAGATAAGGGGTAATTACCTATGCCCAATGCCCAATGCCGCATGCCCAATGCCCAATGCCCAATGCCCCATTCCCCATTCCCCAAGCCAATATTTAAACTTTGAAAAGGAGATATAACCATGAATTCCGATCCCAACAAGAATATCGAAGTAATCGTTGAAGTCAGCCCGCAAACCAATGAAATGGTAGAAAGAGAAATGGCTGGCGAAACGGATGATTTGAAGCACGAAACTAAAGAGTTAATTGAAGCCTTGAAAAGACGCGCTCAAGCTGAAGCAGAATCAGCAGGTACTCTCACCCGCGAGACATATTTAAATGCGATACGTAAAGCGCGGGAAGCGGTAGAAGGTGAAAGAGTGATTGAACGCGATCGCATTGAACGCTCTTGGGCGACAATTCAAGAAGAAGCTGAGAAAAACTGGCAGACGCTGTGGAAAGAAGTATCAACATTAGGCGATCGCTTTCAAGATGCTGCTAAAGCCGCTTGGGATGCCTTCAACGCCCCTCGTCTGTAATGGTTTTGTAGCCTCCCTCAGGCTAGAAGCCTGGGGCTACACGAACAAAGCCTACCTGCGTAGGCTTTTTGATTTTAAGTCCGCGCAGGCGGACTTTGTTTGTGTAGCCGCGAATTCTATTCGCTAGGGCTTAAGTTGACTACCCCAACCCCAGAAAACCGGAAATCAGCGGCAACAATTTACCACACGCTTCAACCAAAGTTGCCGCGCTGGGTAAACCAGAAATTGTTCCTTTTAAACAGGACTTACGCAACTGGCACATTTATCTGAAAACTGTCACATAGAATTAATATGGCTCTAAGGTTTATAAATCAATGCTTACAAGCATTTACGGCAAATTGAAATATATGTGCCAGTTGACCTTATATTGTGACGCTTGCGTAAGTCCTATTAAAATCTTCATAGCTGTTTTCGCTGACTTTTGCATCGCCCCTTCTTTAGGATTTTTCCCCGCTTCTGCTAAAGCCTTGACTTGTTCTAAAGCCTCAGCTTTATCTTCCTCACCTAAATTCGTATCAGCTTCAATTGCTGTTTGCAATTGCGTCAATAATTCCTTAATTCCCGGTTTCTCAGGTTCATCAGATTTTGGTAACTCGTTGATGGTGTTTGTCACCGTACCGCTGATTTCACCTAAATTTAAAGCTTGTCCGCTAGCATTAAAATCTCCGCCGACACTGCCAATATTGATTTTGCGGCTGGCATCATTGCTGTTAGGCATGTGTTTATTCTCTACTTTGTTGTCAACTTGAACATTTATAGATTTATTCGCTAACAAGCTAATAATCTCTTTCATATCTCCGCTTTGTTGGCGATAGATGACTATTTGCTCATCTTTAGCTTGTAATTGTGCTTTATATTTTTCTTCTACAGCTTGCAGTGCTAATTGATAACTTTGTGTAAAATCATTATGAATCTTTTGTTTATCAGCACCATCAGGCACGCCGACTTTAACAACGACTACCCCATCACCTTTGTTTTCAATACTCTGGATAGCTAATTCTGTGTCTCCATTTTCGACTTGCACTGTTTTGAAGGCATTAACAAAAGCTTTCCAGTCGATGCCGTCGCGGAAGATTAAATCAACAGTATTTAAAACCTCTTCAAACAGCTTGGTAAATTCGCCTGGTTGAAAGTCGCCACTACTCGGACGGCGTTCGCGGTCATCGGTTTCTGGCTTGGGATATTCTAGAAGATAGACAAAGCGACAATCTATATTATCTAACTTAGTTGTACTTTCAATATTCCACGCTTCTATACAAGCACCAGTCATTTGAGCGCTGGTAAAATTAGTACCTACAGCTTGAGCTAGAGTTAGGTTTGCCCTTTCTAAACAAGCTCCTTGAAAAGTGGCTTCATTAATATCAGCATCTTTGAGATTAGCTTCTTTCAAATCTGCACCTATCAGGTTAGCGCCTTTGAGGTTAGCGCCAGCATAAGATTTTCCTCGACCATTGCCAGTGACGAGTAATTTTAGAACAGCTAATTTAGTTAATATTGAGTCGTCAACTCTGGCAAAGTCAAGTTTTTTGGCTTCATAAAAACGGGTGCGTGTCAGGTTTGCTTTTCTAAAATCTGTGTTTTTCAAAGTTGCGCCAGTAAAATCAGCATCGGTTAATTCGGCATTGCGGAAGCTGGTTCCACCTGTAGCAGCAAAGGCAAGAGCGAGTGAGCGAAGCCAAGCATCTTTTTCATTTCTAGCAAGACTGCGCCACCCAATGTAAGCGCTATACAGTACGAAGACGACAGCGATGGCAACAGAGAAAGCGAAGGCTCCAGCGACAGCAACGACGAAGGTGAAGGCTACGATGAAGCCGAAGGCAATGGCAAAGGCGGTAGCAACGGAGAACGCGATGGCGAAGGTAACAGCAACGGCTCCGGCAACGGCGACGGCGATGGCGACGGCGATGGCGACGGCGATGGCGACGGCGAGGACGACCGAGAAGGTTATGGCGAGGGTATAGGCGACGGTTCCAAGGGCTGTGAAGGCGTAGGAGGAAAAGGCGAAGGCGAGGGCTGCGGCGAAGGTGAAGCCTCCAGCAAGGGCGAAGACTACGGCTCCTAAATCTCCGGTTAAACCCTTGCGGATAGTCACAATCAAAAAGACTACCATTACAACTAGACAGATTGCACCAAGGATAAAACTATCAGAGTTTGGAGTGTCCTCAGTTAAGGATATTATTAATACACTAAGAAAAATTGAGAAACACCCTGATATTCCCGACAGCAGCCATGAGACTATAAGCAACCCAACTACCCAACGTCGCTGTAGTCCAGCCTTAGCACCTCTAAAGTCAGCATCTTTGAGAATAGCGTTGCTAAAATTTGCCCCTCTAATATCTGCCTTGCTAAAGTTTGCCCCTGTCAGGTTTTGACCTTTAAAAGAGCGACCTCGGAGATTTTGACCGGAGTAGTCTGGCGGCATAACTGGGTCATTATCAGGTTATTGCTGAGATTGTATACAACTTTGCTGTATGATATTCCGGTTTTTGGCAAAATAAAGAAAATACAAAAATTTTGGATGCAAGACGCGGTATAAGAGCATAAGTGTGCGTCTTTACTTTTAAAAGCTTAGGAATATGGATTTAACAAAATACAAAACCTCACCGCGATAAAGCTGTGCTTTGTCTCCCCTCTCTGCGAGTTCGCAGAGGGGTAGGGGAGCCAGTGCGTTGCTTTGACTTTGTTGTAGCACCTGGCGTGGTGAGGTAGATCTCAGGAAATGGCATATTAGATATTTTGCGAAAGTCCCTAACACCCCACCCCGATCAGCCCCTCCCCTTAGTAAGGGGAGGGGAGACAAAGCTACGCTTTGGCGGGGTGGGGTAGATCTCAGGAAATGACATATTAGATATCTTGCGAAAGTCCCTAACACCCCACCCCGATCAGCCCCTCCCCTTAGTAAGGGGAGGGGAGACAAAGCCTGCGAAGGCAGGCTATATGAGTCCTAGAGCCTGCGAAGGCAGGCTTTGTTTGTGTAGCCCCAGGCTTATAGCCTGAGGGCTTTTTGCAAAATTGGGATACTCCACAACTTACGGGAACGGTTCCCGAACTTATGGGAGCGGTTCCCGAACTTATGGGAACGGTTCCCGAACTTATGGGAACGGTTCCCGAACTTATGGGAGCGGTTCCCGAACTTATGGGAGCGGTTCCCGAACTTATGGGAGCGGCTCCCGAACTTATGGGAACGGCTCCACAACTTATGGGAACGGTTCCCGGACTTACGGGAGCGGCTCCCGAACTTACGGGAGCGGCTCCCGAACTTATGGGAGCGGTTCCCGAACTTATGGGAGCAGTTCCCGAACTTATGGGAGCGGTTCCCGAACTTATGGGAGCGGTTCCACAACTTATGGGAGCGGTTCCCGAACTTATGGGAGCGGTTCCCATAAGTTGTGGGAGCGGTTAAGGCAAGAGACGCGATAAATCGCCGTCTTTACAATAATCAGTCCTTTGTAGAGACGGCGATTTATCGCGTCTTTGAAGTATGAAATTGGTTTGTTGGGCATCCAAAATCCTTGTAGAGACGCGAAATTTCGCGTCTCTACAAGCCAAATTTGGCATCTCTACAGATTGTTCATACCTGAATTCAGCAATGCCAAAACGAAAAACTCGCCAAGTTCCCTCTTTTTAATCTCCATCTGCTAATTTGGCGATTTGCTTATTGCATCTTTATGACTACAATTACTATTGATGCTAGATAATGGGAAAGCTTTGACATAAACTAGTGCAGCGTGGCTGAAATAACTACGCAGTTGATAAAAGCCTACTATCACAAGCTTTCTTTCCTTCTGCCTTTTGCCTAGCCTCCGGCAACGGCTTCGCCGAACTGCCTTCTGCCTTTTTACACTAGCCCCTCTAGCTCCAGAAATAAGTACTAAGACCTATGCGAACTCACTATTGCGGCGCACTCCGTTCCTCACATATTGGAGAAACTGTCACCTTATACGGATGGGTAGACCGTCGCCGCGATCATGGGGGTGTGATATTTTTAGATTTACGCGATCGCTCTGGCATTGTCCAAATAGTCAGCGATCCGCAACGTACCCCAGATTCTTACGAACCAGCAAATGCTCTGCGTAATGAATACGTCGTGGAAATCACAGGTAGGGTGACGCAGCGTCCGGAAGAATCGCTAAATACCCGCATCCCCACAGGCGAAGTTGAAATCTACGCTGATAAAATCGAATTGCTGAACGCTGTTCGCAAACAGTTACCTTTTCAAGTTTCCACCGCAGACAGCGAGAATGTGCGGGAAGACTTGCGGCTGAAATATCGTTATTTAGATTTGCGACGCGATCGCATGGCGCGTAATTTACAATTGCGTCATCAAGTCGTCAAAACTATGCGTCGATATCTCGAAGATGTGGAAAACTTCATCGAGGTGGAAACCCCCATCTTAACTCGTTCCACCCCGGAAGGCGCACGCGATTACATCTTACCCAGTCGCGTCAGTGCTGGTGAGTGGTTTGCACTTCCGCAATCACCGCAGCTATTCAAACAAATATTGATGGTAGCAGGATGCGATCGCTATTATCAAATTGCTCGTTGTTTCCGCGACGAAGACTTACGCGCAGACAGACAACCAGAATTCACCCAATTGGACATGGAAATGAGCTTCATGTCCCAAGAAGAAATTATCGAACTCAACGAAAAGTTAGTTTCGCATATTTTCAAAACTGTTAAAGGTATCGAATTACAACTTCCCTTCCCGCGTCTCACCTACGCTGAGGCAATGGAACGCTACGGCAGTGATAAACCTGATACCCGCTACGGGCTGGAACTAGTCAATGTCTCGGATGTGTTGAAAGACTCTGGTTTCAAAGTCTTTCGTGAAGCGGTTGCCAATGGCGGTATTGTGAAAATCCTGCCCATTGCCAACGGCAATGATACAATTTCTAATGTCCGTATTAAACCGGGTGGCGACTTATTCAAAGAAGCTGCTGAAGCAGGTGCCAAAGGTTTAGCATACATCCGCGTCAGAGAAGATGGTGAAATCGACACCATCGGCGCCATTAAAGACAACTTAACACCAGAACAAAAGCAAGAAATTTTGCGCCGCACTGATGCCAAACCCGGACATTTGTTGCTATTTGCGGCTGCTGATGCGGCAACTGTCAATAAGACTTTAGATAGATTGCGTCAAGCGATCGCCAGAGAATATAAATTAATCGATCCGGAAAAAATCAACTTGCTTTGGGTGGTAGATTTCCCGATGTTTGAGTGGAATGCTGACGAAAAACGCTTGGAAGCATTGCACCATCCGTTTACAGCACCTCATCCTGATGATTTGTCCGACTTGAAAACCGCACGCGCCCAAGCGTATGATTTAGTATTTAACGGCTTTGAAGTTGGTGGTGGTAGTCGGCGGATTTATCAGCGAGAAATTCAAGAAGAGGTGTTTGAAGCGATCGGTTTATCTCCGGAAGAAGCACAAAGTAAATTTGGCTTTCTTTTAGAGGCATTTGAATATGGTACACCGCCGCATGGTGGTATCGCCTACGGTTTAGATCGCTTGGTGATGTTGTTAGCTGGGGAAGAATCAATTCGCGATGTAATTGCTTTTCCGAAGACGCAACAAGCACGTTGTTTGTTAACAGATGCACCTTCAAGTGTGGATGCCAAGCAATTGAAAGAATTGCACGTAGCATCGACTTATAAACCGAAGTCTTAGAGGATGTTTGAAAAGTCTCACATAACACATCAACTTTGACGTTACCCCCCAACCCCCCTTGTAAAGGGGGGCTTTAAGAGTCTATTTGCCCAACCTTGGAAAGGGGGGGTTGGGGGGGTATTAAATACTTTTGGTAAGAAAAATAGCTTTTCAAACATCCTCTAAATGATAAGTCTTTAACCGGACACGATATTATAACTATTTGCTTAGTTTCCAAAGACCCAGATTTTCCGGATAAATGTTTTTTTCTATCTTATATTTCTGCTTATTCTCAAGCTTATCTATGAATACCTGCGGAATACGATTTTTGTAAGGATTGTATAAAAACACATCACTGAAACTATTACTGAAATTATCAGAAATTTTCGCCACATTTGACTCATTCACCAACCGAAGCCGCACTTTTGGATCGAGCACATAACTGAGAGACAGTGGATCACCTATAGACGAGCTTCCCTGACAGGGAACAATTAAAAGTGGGTTGGCAGTTTGGTTGATAATGCTAACCATTTGAGGAGTATAAATGTTAAGAGCCTTGAGCCACCAAGTTTCTGCTTGAGAACTGATCGCACAAGAAATGACTCCAGCTGAAATCAGCGTAACCATGACAAGTTGCCAAAGCTTTCGTTTCCAGTTGTTAACAGTAGAGATAATTTGAGTTGCCAGCAGATATGCAACAGCAAGCTGAATACCCAAATACATAGGAATGAGATACCGAGAAGCTTGCGATCGCACTCCTCCCAAAATTAAATCAGGTATTGCTAGAGGTAGCGCTGTAACCCCAATCAATGTCAATATAAATAACCAAATTCGCTTAGGAGTATTACGACAAAGAAAATAAATCGAATATATTACAAAAATGAAGATAATAGGAACCAAAAATTTCACTATCGATTTCAATACAGAGTAATTATAAACACTCCTCAAATCGTAGTTAAAATCAATGAAAAAATAGCTCAAGTTAACAAGCCAAGACTTAATCAAACTTAACTGGGGTACTTTACTAGATGTCCAGCTTGTTGTTTCATTAACTTTCCCTAAACTAATAATAAGAACCACTAGCCAAGGTATGAAAGCTGAAAATCCCACAAAAGACCCCAGCAAATAACCAATAACCGTCTTGGTTAATCGAAAGCGTTCAATTACAAATACATAAACACCATGAGCAATCATCACTAGTACAGAAAACAGAAATGTATACAGCCCTAATGCCACAGATGCTGCATACATTAACCAACTAAGCCTTGTTTGCAGTCGCATTGCCCGTAGCAGTGTTGCACTAGATAGCAAAATTGTCACAGTCCACAAACTATACTCCCGCGCTTCCTGTGCGTACAAAACATGAAATGGCGACACAGCTATCAATCCAACTGCAACCCATCCCACAACCGATGACTCAAATAATTCCAGACATAGCCAATAGATGCAGGGGAATACTAGCAAACTAATGATGGCAGACAAACTTCTGATTACCGCAACTGAACTGCCAAACCATTGTGCCCAAAATCGCGTCAACACATAATATAGTGGCGGATGTTGAGCGTTTTCTAGTACAAAAGAGTTAATAGTATCTGCTAAAATTTTTTCCTGAGTAAGACGTTGATATTTCTGTAAATCTTTAACCCCAATTTCTTGACCAGTGCAGACTTGCCCAACTGTTTCTGACATTGTGTAGCCAGAAATCCGTAATGAGGTAAGAGTCTCGTCAAACCAGTAGACTTTTCGATCAATATTGACAAAGCGAAAAAATATACCTAATGCTAATAAAACAACCAATAAAAATCGTAACCCTTTCCGAGGAAATGCCCAAACAGACGGTAATTCGCTGTTCATATACTAAACGTCTCTACAATATGTGTAATTTGCCGCCTATAATATAATTCAGCCAGCTCAACCAAGATAACTCAGCATTACATCAAATTGTTTTAATCGCTAAATTATAACTATTTAGTTAGTTTCCAAAGCTGGAGCTTTTGGGGGTAAACATCCTTTTCTATCTTGTATTTCTGCTCTTTGTCAAGTTTATATTCCAATATCGGCAAGGGTTCATTGTAAAAAGGATTGTAGAAAAACACATCACTGAAAGTATTAGGAATTTGCGGCACATTTGACTCTTTCACCAACAGAAGCCGCACTTTTGGATCGAGCCGATGCGAGAGAGCCATTTCATCACCCAGAGCCCACGTTGCTTGACACGAAGTAATCACCAGTGGCTGGGGAGTTTGGTTGATGATCCGAACCACTTGGGGAGTATAAAGGTTCAGACCCTTATACCACCAAGTCTCTGCTTGAGAACTGATTGCACAGGATATGACTCCGGCTGAAATTAGCGTAACCATAACAAGCTGCCAAAGCTTTGGAAAGCCAATGGTGAGGGAGGTGGAGAAAATTTGAGTTGCTAAAAGGTAAGAAACAGCTAACTGAATACCTAAATAACAAGGGATTAAATACCGAGCGACTTGCGATCGTATCCCCCCGGAAATTAAATCTGGTATAGCTAAGGGTAGCGCTGTCATTCCAATCAATGTTAAGACAAACAACCAAACCTGCTTTGGAGACTTACGACAGAGAAAATAAATTGAATATCCGACAACAAAAATTAAGATAAAAGGACTTGAATATTTTATTAATAATTTCAACCAAGAGCCTTCAGCACCAGGTATGATATCGTAGTCAAAATCAACGAAAAAATAGCTAAGGTTAACAATCCAGTTTTGAATTAGAAGTAACCGACTTATTTTAACTTCACCTGTCCAGCCTGTTGTTTTATTAAGTTGAGCCGATTGATTAAGAAGAATTATTAGCCAGGGTGTGAAAGCTAAAAATCCCACTAAAGACGCAACTAGATAAGCAATAACCGTCTTGGTTAATCGGAAGCGTTCAATTGCAAACACATAAACACCATGAGCAATCATCACCAGCCCAGAAAACAGAAATGTATACAACCCCAATGCCACAGTTACTGCATACATTCCCCAACTAAGCTTTGTTTTTAGTCGCATTGCCCGTAGCAGTGTTGCGCTTGATAGCAAAGTTATTAGACCCCACAAACTATATTCCCGCGCTTCCTGTGCGTACAGCACATGAAATGGCGACACAGCTAGCAGTACAACTGCGACCGATGCCACGAGGGACGAGTTAAATAATTCCAGACATAGCCAATAGATGCAGGGTAATGCCAACGCGCTAAATAGGGCAGCCAAACTTCTGGTTACTGCAACTGAACTGCCAAACCATTGCACCCAAAATCGCATCATCACGTAATATAGGGGTGGATGCTGAGGGTCTTCTAGTGCTAGAGATTTAAGAGTATCTGTTAAGGTTCTTTCAGGAGTGGGATGCTGATATTTCTGTAAATCTTCAACACCAATTTGTTGACCATTGCAAAGTTGGGCGATCGCTTCTTTCTCTGTGTAACCAGAAATCCGTAATGAGGTAAAAGTCTCGTCAAACCAGTAGACTTTTCGGTCAATATTGACAAAGCGAAAAAATACACCCAATACTAATAAAACAATCACTAGAAATCGTAACCCTTTCGGAGGGAATGCCCAAACAGGTCGCAAGTTACTTTTCATATACTAAGTTGAAGAGCCATTTTATACAAAGTACTTTTACAGTATTTGTAATTGGCAACTCCAAGCTTAGTATAAGAATAACGATAACTTTTTTATTACCTCTTTTGGCGGAAAAAACAAACGAGAGCTACTAATTTTAATTTGTTAAAATATATTAATTTTTGCATACGTATTTTAGTAGAAAATTTTTTAGATTAATTCTACATACCTTTTCTCAAGCATAATTACAAACAACACCGTTTCCCCATATAATCATTTCTGCATGAGTCTCATTGAACCTAATTCACTTTTGTCAGTGCCAACTGGTGCATTACAGATTCCTGAATTACCCCCAACTACTGTGGATGCAGGTAGTGAAAACATCCTCTTGTCTTTAGTGATTCCAACTTACAAAGAACAAGACAATATCAAGAGCGTTGTCAGGATATTGAGCCAACTACTAGATGAGTCTATCCCTGGAGACTACGAGTTGATTGTAGTGGATGATGATAGTCCAGATCGCACTTGGGAAGTTGCCGAGTCTCTGACGCGAGAATATCAGCAATTGCGGGTGATGCGTCGTCAAAATGAGCGCGGGCTTTCAAGCGCGGTGATTCGTGGTTGGCAAGCAGCAAGGGGACGTGTTTTAGGAGTAATTGATGGGGATTTACAGCATCCGCCAGAGGTACTGACGCAATTGTTACGCGCCATTCAAAGAGGTGCAGATATGGCAGTAGCTAGTCGTCACGTAGACGGTGGGGGTGTAAGTAGCTGGAGTTTTGTCAGGCGTTTCTTGTCTCGTGGCGCTCAGTTATTAGGGTTAATTATTTTACCTGATGTATTGGGTAGGGTATCTGACCCGATGAGTGGTTATTTTATGGTACGTCGAAGTTCCATAGCTAGTGCAACGCTCAATCCAGTGGGATACAAAATTCTCCTTGAGGTGATTGGACGGGGTAAGGTGCGCGAAATTGCCGAAGTTGGCTATGTGTTTTGCGAACGTGTTAAGGGTGAAAGTAAAGTCACGAGTAAGCAATATATCGACTATATACACCACTTAGTACGGTTAAGGCTGGCAACAGGACGGCTGGGAAAAATCACTCAACGCATCAATTTCCCTGTTGGTCGATTTCTCCGTTTTGGCTTGGTGGGACTCAGTGGAGTATTTGTAGATATGACACTCCTTTACTTACTCAGTGACCCAAGTACCTTGGCTTTGCCTTTAACTCGCAGTAAAATTATTGCTGGTGAAATTGCGATTATCAATAATTTTTTGTGGAATGATGCTTGGACTTTTGCGGATGTCTCTAGTGGGCAGCACGAATGGCGTCAACGCATGAAGCGATTTTTGAAATTCAACATTATTTGTCTTGCTGGTTTGGTGTTGAATGTACTGGTATTGAATGTTGTGTTTAATTTTATTATACAAAACCGCTATATCGCAAACTTGATTGCGATCGCTGTTGCTACTGTCTGGAACTTCTGGGTTAATCTCAAGCTCAGTTGGCGCGTGACGCAAGTCAAATAAAAGATGAACGATGAAGTAAGACTTTGACTACAAGCGCCTAAATTTCTTTATGGTGCAGAGAAAAAGCACATAAGATATTTCAATCCTTATGATTTATCCGTGGGGTCTTACTTCATACTTGATACTTTATCCTTCATATGATATATCCGGAAATACTTATAAGACTCACGAATGCGCGAAATTTCCACAACCAATTTATCAATATTTACCGGAATTTAATCAAGTCAAGCAGTATCAACAAGAGTGACACCGCACAACAATCAATGGCTAATTGATTTTCAAGCCTCAGTTTAGCCACAGCTTGTGTACTTCTGATTTGATACCAGGGTGAAGGATAAAAAATGATTAGACATCGACCCAATTTAATGCATGACCCCTCTCCAAACCTCTCCCCGAAGCAGAGAAAGGCTTTAATTCTCCCTTCCCTCTCTTCTCCTGTCGCAGACACACAAGGGACGAGACACGCAAGGGACATCGGGAAAGGGGGTAGGGGGGTAGAGAGTGCGCGTAAATTTACGGTTTCTAAATCTTTTCCGGAGATGTCTATTGGCTTTCTCGTCAATTGCTTAGTTTTCGTTATCGATAAGTTATATAAAAAACGTCCTTACGCCCGTTTTTACGTTTTGGAAACAGTAGCGCGTGTTCCTTATTTTTCTTACCTATCAGTACTGCACTTATACGAAACTTTGGGGATATGGCGCAAAGCTGATCGGCTCAAAGTCCACTTTGGACAAGCTTGGAATGAACACCATCACTTGCTGATTATGGAATCTCTAGGCGGAAATCGCCGCTTTCTTGACAGATTTCTTGCCCGTTTTACAGCCTTGATTTACTACTGGGTGATTGTGCTTTTATACATGCTTTCACCGCGTCACGCTTACTACTTCAGTCAATTAGTAGAAGAACACGCTTATCATACTTATGATAACTTTGTGCGTAGAAATGCAGCTAAACTCAAACAGCTACCCGCGCCGATAGTTGCAATCAACTACTACCGCGATGGCGACTTATATATGTTCGACCAATTTGAAACATCCCGTCGCTCTTATAAACACCGCCCAACGATCAATAACTTGTATGATGTCTTTGTCTGCATCCGCGACGACGAGGCAGAACACGTTACCACTATGATCGCTTGCCAAGACCCAGAAACGCAAACAACTTTCACTTCTTCCTCACGTCGCTTATAGAAATACTCTGAAAGCGAGTGCAGCAGACACAGAGTATGAGGCTGTTGGTGAACTCGCAAGCTTTGGTAATTCTTGCCCAAATACACAAATTTTTACAGACGCGAAGTGTCGCTTATGATTCGATGTCTAAGGCCAAAAAACTAAAACCCGCTTTCGCGGGCTGTTTCTCAATAAATAATTGTTTACAATTGTGGCGCTGATTTAACCTATGTACTTCATTTCGGCTTCTAATTGACGAACTAGCTTTTCGTCGCCTTTGGCTCTAGCTACTTGCAAGCGATGTTCTAGGTTTTTTTGCAGATTTTGGTGATGAGTTTCTTCAGCTTGTTTTGCTGCTTGGATTCTATTGTTAAGCATAAGTTTTCCCTGTTAAGTTTTTGCTTTATATCTTCATTTCCTAATATAGCAGAAATTCCGTAACGTAGGCTACAGAAAAATGGGATTCATTATAGATTTAATTGACATATTTTTGTCAGATGAGTCAAATTACATTCCTCAGCGATTTTGGCGATCGCGATGTGTATGTCGGCGTAATGAAGGGAGTAATCGCCCAAATTAACCCAAAATTAACAGTGATAGACTTAACGCACCAAATACCGCCTCAAAATATCGCTGCTGCCAGATTTTGCTTGATGAATGCTTATGCTTATTTCCCAAATGGGACGGTGCATGTAGCGGTAGTAGATCCGGGGGTGGGAGGAATCAGGAGAGCGATCGCACTACAATTATCTCATGGGTTTTTGGTGGGACCTGACAATGGTATATTTAGTGGCGTACTTAGTCAAAGTCCCGCCATTGCCGCAGTGGAACTGACAAACCCGCAATATTGGCGAACTCAAGAACCCAGCAGAACTTTTCACGGAAGAGATATTTTTGCACCTGTAGCAGCGCATCTTGCTAGCGGTGTTTCTTTAAAAGAGCTAGGCAGAGAAATCGATCCAGCAAAGCTGATAAAGTTGGATTTAGCAGAATGCAGTTTAACAGAAACTGGTGTAACGGGTTGTATTCAATATATTGACCATTTTGGCAACTTAATCAGCAATATTTCAGCAAGTTACGTGCAAGGTAAAAGCTGGTATGTCAAAGCTGCGGGGTTGACAATAGCAGGTTGTGAAACTTACGCCGATGTGCAAATTGGGGATGCGATCGCTTTAATTGGTAGTCATGGCTGGGTAGAAATTGCCATCAATAGCGGTAATGCACAGACACAGTTGCAGATGCAGTTGGGAGATAGAGTAGAAGTGTGTTTTGAGTGATAGGAATTTAAAAAAGCGATCGCACTCTTAGTTAAAGAATGCGATCGCATATGCCAGCCAAAATTTATAAGCTAGTTTGCACCCTTGTTATACGCTCTCCTCTGAATGAGGCAATTAGATGCGTACAGTCAAATTAGTTTTGAAGACGATATCGTTGAAGTCTCTATCACCACCGCCGAAAGTATCTTCAAAGCCAAAGGTGTTGTTGCCGAGTTGGCGAATGTGGTCAACCTGATCGGGATTCGCCCCTTGGAAGGCAAAGTAAGCAAGCGGGACTTGTCCGTCCCTTCCCTGAGCGGTCTGGTTCGAGGGATTTGACGATAGAAATCTATCCCTAGTGCCGTTGGCAATAAGGTAAGGCGCATAGATTGCCCCACCGTCCAACTGCTGTAAACCCGACGCGCTGCGATTGCTTCCCAGTTCAGAGTTAAGCTCACTTTGTCGAAGCGCGACTTGGGCATAGTTTGCGTCACCTGGGTTAAGTTGGTTACCCGTCAATTGATCGATAATCGTGCCCTGTGCATTTTCAACCTTATATAGACCAACACTATTGTTATAGGCAGCCTCGCTGGCAATATTAAAGTTCAAGTCAACCAACTGATTGGCTTGAGTAAGTACGTCAATGAGTTCCAAGCCCGTTGTCTGTTGGAGTTGCGTTCCTACGGGTAGACTTGTCTGTGTTGTGGCTCGTGCTGACAGCACAACATTATTGAAGCTCTGATTACCCGATTGGTCTCGCCAACCCAGAGTATAATTTCCATCACCTGAGGATGATACTTCTAAGTAATCGGTACTATTGGGATTGGCTGAGGGCGAACCGAAGAAAACATTTGCACCATCGGAGGCAGTGCCATTTTGCACCAAGTAAAACCCTAGGTTTGTGCCCGCTTCAAAACTTAAATTACGCAAAAGGTCTGCATTAGGTAGCAAACGATTGATATCTGGGAGCACCGAGAAAATCGGTTGTGCATTGTTCCGCGCAGCTTGTAGATAACCGCTAGCACCAGGGGCAATACCATTAATAGTCCCTTGAGCGTCATCGACAGTATAAACCCCTATTTCATCAATGAAGCTCGTATTAACTGAACCAAAGTCAAAATCTAGTATGACTTGTTGTCCAGTCGGTCCTTGTACAGTAAAGAAGTCATTTGGGTTTTGAATCAAAAGGGGTGCGATCGCGCTAGGAGTACTAGAAGTACCACCATTACCACTACCACCAGTTCCACCAGGAATATCAGGATTACCAGGAGTACCAGTTCCACCAGTTCCACCAGTTGCTGGAGGATTTGTTACAAGTGGATCACTGATATTGGTAGTGAGATTCACCCCAGGCAGCGCGTTGAGAATGGGGTTAGTGCTTGTAATCGTAGCGGTAATTGTACCAGTATGATTGCCTTCAGTAACATTGTCATTAACGCCTCGGACGGCAACATTTGTAATCGTAGCAGCCGTACTACCAGCAGGAATAATGACATTAAAGGGATTGCCCGCACCATTACCTAAGTCAAGCTGGGCATCGGGAGTCAGAGTAATCGTCGCTTCAGCTAGCGTGGCAATAGGAGTATTAAGGATAGGGTCAATTCCCAGGTCAATCCCTACTGCTAAGGTTTGTGAGTCACCGCCTTCTGTTAGACTAATGCCCGTTAGTGGGGTAATGCTGATTAGGGGTACTGGTGCTGGTGGTAGTGATGGATCACTGATAGTGGTAGTGAGATTCACCCCAGGCAGCGCGTTGAGAATGGGGTTAGTGCTTGTAATCGTAGCGGTAATTGTACCAGTATGATTGCCTTATTCGTGCAACTGCTAGGACTAGCAAACCCATTAATTACTCAAGTAATCATTGATAAAGTAATTGTTCAAAATGGTATCAATACCTTAAATGTTCTTGGTAGTCTGCTAATTGTAATGGCTGTCATTGAAGGTGTGATTACCTGGCTACGTACCAATTTATTTGTTGATACGACTAACCGAATCGATTTAAGTTTGGGTTCAGAAGTTATTGACCATTTATTAAGATTACCATTACGCTATTTTGAAAAGCGTCCTGTCGGGGAAATTTCCTCTAGAATAAACGAACTAGAAAATATTCGTTCTTTCCTTACGGGTACAGCCCTCACCGTAGTACTGGATGCGATTTTTTCAGTCATCTACATCGCAGTGATGGTATTCTACAGTTGGCTGCTAACAATAGTAGCACTCGCAACAGTACCATTGTTTGCCTTTTTAACACTCGTCTTTGCGCCTATAATTCGCAGTCAATCCCGTACCAAAGCGGAACGCAACGCCGAAACCCAATCATATCTGGTAGAAGTAGTATCTGGTATTCAAACAGTCAAAGCACAAAATATTGAACTTAATTCTAGATGGGAATGGCAAACGCGCTACGGTAGATATATTAGTGGTAGTTTTGAGAACGTATTAACTTTCAATACTGCCAGTTCCCTCAGCAACTTTCTCAACAAACTATCAAGTTTGCTATTGCTATGGGTTGGTACTTATTTAGTACTTAAAGGGCAGCTAACTTTAGGGCAATTAATCGCCTTCCGCATCATAGCTGGTTATGTTACCAGTCCCCTATTAAGATTAATTCAACTGTGGCAGAACTTCCAAGAAACTGCATTGTCATTGGAAAGATTGGCAGATATTCTCGATACTCCCCAAGAAAGCGAAATTGCTGGGCGTAACAACATCCCGATGCCAGCAATTGAGGGTAATCTTAAATATGAAAACGTTACCTTTAGCTTTGGCAAAAGTCCTATCCCGCAACTCAATAACGTTTATATCGACATCCCTAAAGGTATGTTTGTGGGACTTGCGGGACAAAGTGGTGCTGGTAAGAGTACCCTTACTAAATTATTACCACGCCTCTACGAACTTGATTCAGGACGCATCTTAATCGACGGCTACGATATTAGTAAAGTCGAACTCTACTCCTTACGCCAGCAGATTGGTATGGTGCTGCAAGATACCTTACTGTTCGATACGACAGTACAAGAAAATATTGCCTTGACAATGCCTGATGCAACACCAGAAGAAATTGTTGAAGCAGCAAAGATTGCTTGCGCTCACGATTTTATCATGGATCTGCCTAATGGCTACGAAACTAGGGTTGGGGAGAGAGGCTCGGCATTATCTGGGGGACAAAGACAAAGGATAGCGATCGCTCGTACTGTACTGCAAAATCCACCGCTATTGATTCTAGACGAAGCCACCAGCGCCCTTGATTATGCCACAGAAAGGCAAGTTTGTTTGAATCTGGCAACCGCCTTCCGTGGACGTACCGTATTGTTTATTACGCATAGATTACCAACAATCCAAAATGCTGATGTGATTTTAATGATGAGTGCTGGGAAGGTAGCGGAACAAGGAACTCATGGAGAATTGATGAATTTGAAAGGACTTTATTCTTGTCTTTATCAGCAACAAAAAGCAGTAGGAGAATGATATACCCGTTTCATTGAAAAACAAATCACTAAGAACTAATTATGAATACTAATAATGGAAATGGCACGAATGGAAACGGTAACGGTACTAATGGAAACGGCAAACACTCTAACAACGGTAATAGATTATCCCCACGACAAGCGATAACTTCGATTCAACAATTAGAAGAACTATCAAGTCAAACATCCCAGATAAAACCTAAACCACCATCAACTACACCCCGTTACGTTCCGAAATTCGACCAACCAGTAATATTAAAACAATCCCGCTTTTGGTCAAGAGCAATTCTGTGGGGATTAATGGGTGTAACTGCTGGAACGATTATCTGGGCAAATATAGCTAAGATTGAAGAAGCGGTTTCTGCAACTGGTAAACTGGAACCAACTGGCACTGTAAAAGAAATACAAGCTCCTGTAAATGGGGTAGTTAAAGAGATTTTTGTGGAAGACGGGAAGCAAGTAAAACAAGGAGAACGCTTGCTAACTCTCGATAATACAACCGCCAAAGCACAGTTATATTCGTTGCATAAAATTCGTGCTTCTTTAGTAGAGGAAAATCAATTTTACAAGTCTCAATTAAGAGCTAGTAATGACGTTGATTTCACGTCGTTAAAAATTTCCCTGGAAATACTGGACTTAACTAAAAGTCGAGCAGCATTGCTTGCAGAAAACCAAGTTTTTCGTGCCCAGTTAGATGGTAATAGTAGTAGTAACTTAATCCAGGAACAACGCGAACGTATTTCATCTAATCAAGTAGAATTGGATGCGCGAGTAGCCGCAGCAGAATCGCAAATCGACCAATTAAAGCGCCAATTTCAGCAAACCGAAATTAAACTTGCTAGTACCAAAGATACGCTGAATATGAACCAGGGTATTCTTGAAAGTATTACACCCTTAATGAAAGATGGAGGTATTTCCAAAATCCAATACTTAAAACAACAAGAAGAGGTTAGAAATGGTCAAAGTGAAAGAGACCAACTGACTCAAGAAAAAGCACGCTTAATAGCAGGAATAGCAGAAGGACAAGCTAAGTTGCATTCAACAGTAGCAGTTTCTCGTAAGGATTGGCTCAATCAAATAGCAGAAAATAATAAGAAAATAGCCGAAATTGACTCTCAATTTACTAAAGCGATAGTTGAAAATAATAAAAAAGTTGCTGAGATTGATAGTCAAATTAGTCAAACTAAAATGAACCTGAAATATCAGGAGATAAAAGCCCCAGCAAATGGTACAATTTTTGAGCTAAAGGCACATACGCCAGGGTTTGTTATATCTTCGACTGAGCCAATATTAAAAATCGTTCCTACCGATAAGCTTGTAGCCAAAGTATATATTACCAACAAAGATATCGGGTTTGTGAAAGAAGGAATGATGGTAGATGTGCGAATTGACTCATTCCCGTTTAGCGAATTTGGTGATATTAAAGGTAAACTAGTTTGGGTTGGTTCTGATGCGCTACCACCAGACCAAATTTATCCCTTTTATCGGTTCCCTGCGAAGGTAGAACTCTCTAGCCAACAGTTGTTAGTTTCAGGAAGAAATATACCGTTACAGTCGGGGATGGGGATAAGTACGAATATCAAGATTCGCGATCGCACGGTGATGTCAATATTCACAGATATATTTAGTTCCAGTATTGAGAGTCTCAAGACTGTGCGTTAAAACTTAAATACCAATCGCTTCAACATTAAACCACCATATATCTCCAACGCAGACAAAACCTTTTAGGATAGGAATTATCGGTGCAAATAGTTTTCGCACTTCACTCCTAAATCCTGCTATGACTACAGCAACACAACCAGAAGTTTATCAAGGTCAGTTTGGCGAATTTACAATTACTCAAAGCGATCGCACTGGTGTGATTATCTATCGCACTGGCTTAATCATAGCTGCACTCAGCTTTGCGATCGGCACCGCTTTGATTTTACTCAACAACAACCCAACTACCATCCAAGCAATTACACCTTTGTATACCTGCTTCAGCCTAGCTTTAGGTGTAAGTTTACTGACTATCCATATCTACTTAGCACCGCTGCACCGAGTTTTACAACTTTTCTGGCTGATTGGTTGCATTTCCTCATTTGTATTGGGGCATTTTGACAGCCAACCGTTTGCTGTCACAATTTACACTCACCCCCTGAGTTTATTCGGAGTCGGTTTTATCTTTGCGGCTTTGACAGGTATATTTTTCAAAGAAGCTTTTTGCTTCAATCGTTTGGAAACGAAGGTATTAACCTTTACAGTGCCGATACTGCTGCTGGGACATTTACTAGGTGTTTTGCCAACTCAAGCGGAACAAGTTTTATTAGGAATCTGGGCTATTTTGTTTGTGGTATTTGCCTTGCGGAAAGCTATGCAAGAAATTCCTCCGGATATTGGGGATAAATCTGTGTTTGCTTATTTGAAAGCAGAACGCACAGCAAAAGCATAAAGCAAGCTTGATGTCAAGGAAAAACCGTCAAAATCAACAACAAAGACTGAAAATCCGGCTGATAAAACGCCAAGAAATGTGGACACTGACAGCGCAGGGATGGGTAATAGCGATCGCTTTAATCGCTTCAGTAATGTTTTTCAACATTAGTCATTTATACCCCTTTCTCGCCGTCACTTCTCCCATAAAAGCCGATGTCTTAGTAGTTGAAGGATGGGTAACAGACTACGCAGTAGAACAAGCATTTACTGAATTTAAAAGCGGTTCCTATCGACAAATATTCACCACAGGAGGTCCGGTAGAAAAAGGATTTTATCTAGCTGAATACAATAATTTTGCCGCAATTGCCGCTGCTACTTTAAAAAATTTGGGTGTGCAACCAGAAAAAGTGACAGCTGTACCTACCCCGGATGTAATTAAGGATCGTACTCATGCATCTGCGATCGCACTTCGTCAGTGGCTAGCAAATTCAAATTTACCGATAAATTCAATGAATTTGTTAACCTCTGATGCCCATGCTCGCAGGAGTTGGCTAATATTTCAACAAGTACTTGCCCCGAAAATAAAAGTCGGAATAATTGCCGCCAAACCAGTAAATTACAATCCAAATAAATGGTGGACTTCTAGCGAAGGTGTGCGAACGGTTATTTCGGAAACTATCGCTTACATTTATGCGCTATTTGTTAATTGGGGCATATAGAACCCATTTGACATCTTTTACTGTGTTGAAGTAAAGTTAGCGCAAAAGTTGTATCCAACAGTTATGCCATACTCTAGCAGCCTCACAGACGAAGAGTGGATAATCCTAGAACCCCTACTGG
>JAHHID010000066.1 GCA_019359015.1 Spirirestis rafaelensis WJT71-NPBG6 | reverse complement strand
AGTAGGGGTTCTAGGATTATCCACTCTTCGTCTGTGAGGCTGCTAGAGTATGGCATAACTGTTGGATACAACTTTTGCGCTAACTTTACTTCAACACAGTAAAAGATGTCAAATGGGTTCTATAGCGCTGCTTGCGTACTTCATCAACACTCAAGCCTAACTCTTGTGCGACTTGTTCCACACTCAAACCAATCTCAAGAACAAAGGCGCTATTTTTAACTTTTGTAAACGCACACCTTCTTGCTTGCCTTGTTGTATCCTTTCTTCCTTGCCTTGTGTGAAAGCTTCCTGGTAAAACCTTGTTTGCTTTAAATCATTTAAACCAAACATCGCTTGTATTTCCTCTTGAGGCTTGTTGTCAAATTTCGATTTCAACTATTGCCTTGATCGTTTGAAGACTCTTGTTCTGCCACTTGTCTTACTTCCTCAAGACTTAGACTTAAGCCTTGTGCTATATGTTCTAAACTAAACCCCAATGCCAAAAATTGCCGTACAGCCTTTAAAGTAACTTCGCGTTTGCCTTGTTCCTTGCCTTCTTCCATGCCTTCTGTGAAGGCTTCCTGGTAAAATCTGGTTTGCTTTACCTCACTTAAACTAAACATTGCTTGTATTTCCTCCCTACTCATCCTTGGAAACTTGTAGACGATAATTGTCTCTACTAATTGTAATAATTCCCCCGGCATAATTTCATCGTCTACATCTTGGGCTACTGTGTCTATTAACTCCCTTGCTTGTGCAATTGCTGTATCTTTAGCTTCAATAACTAATTTGACGCTTGCAATCCCAATTGGTAGCAATGTAGGTTCGCCTAACTCATCTAAGCTCGACTTTATCCAAAATTAAGAACTCGGTTTTCTTTATCCGGCAAAAACCCTGGCTATGAGTGCAAATACTTTTTCCATGTCACTGCTGCATCGATGAAATCCAAAAAGTAAAACATCTGTCACACAGAAGTTTCAGCGTATGCGATCGCCTAAGCGTAAAAATGGATAAAGTCGAGGAAAATTGGGGATAGCTTTTACACTCTCGACACTGAGCCAGACGTGCTATCACATCTGTTACTAGACAAGTGCTCGGAAAACACCTGCACAGGCTATGAAAAAATGTCAATGACTTTTTCAGGGTGATGGCGGGTAAGGGTGCTACACCCAATGTTGTCTGAGAAATTTTTCATCTTACGCAAGGGCAGGCGATGGCTGTGGTGTTAAAGTACAAAATCCACATGATCCGTAAGCGATTAAAGAAAGCAACGTTCAAGTGGAAGGTTTAGCGAGGTGTCAGGGTTGAAGGTAGAAGACCTGATACCTCAGGGTGTATAAGAGTTACTGAGAATATAATTAAGTTAAGTTAATTACAGTGAGTTTATGTATATAGACAAAGAGAAAACAAAGAATAGGATTTTTTACTACGATGCTATTAAAACTTTAGCTATTTACTTGGTTTGTATATATCATTACAACAATCTTAATTACAATATTCTCACCAATACCAATTTTGGAGTCTATATAAATTACTATTTTCATGGCATCTCAAGCATGGCAGTTCCATTATTTTTAATGGTTAATGGGGCTTTATTATTGAATAAGCCATACAAACTTAGAAGCCATCTTAAGAAAATACTTTATTTGTATATCTTAGTTTCTGTCTGGAGTTTTATTTCCTTAATAATATTTATTCCCATCGAAAGGGCTTCATATTCTTTGAAAGATTTCTTCATGGCATGGTTTTTTCTTAAACAAGGAATAAATAATCATTTATGGTTTTTGAAAGCATTAATTTCAGTTTATTTGTTATTCCCATTTATCAAGGAATTTTATGATATCCCAGAACGTAAGCTTCTAAAATTATTTTGCTTTATCGTTTTTGTTTTTTCCTTCGGTAACTTGTTTTTAAATAGCTTGTTTAACTCAGTTAAATTTGTTTTTGGATTTAATTATCTTAATGATAATGCTTTTGATTTCTTCCCTATGGTAAATCCATTTGGAAACTACTACTACGCTTTTTTTTATTTTATTGCCGGTGGCATTTTATCTGAAAGAGTGAAAAACAACAAAATCAATGTGTCAACCAAAGTGCTACTCACATCTTTTTTCACTGCTCTATTTGTGTTGTTTCTATATGGCGTACTAATGACTGTTTCATCCAATACTGTTTATGACACTGTGTGGAATGGTAACTACTCCATAATGACACTAATAATGTCAGTTTCAACTTTTGTGTTCTTTTCAAAGCTCACTTATGAAAATGAAAAGATTAATCACAGTTTGGCAATAATTGGACCTAATACGCTTGGTATATATCTTGTTCATAGATTTGTAGGAGCCCTGACCATTCCATATTTTCGTAACTTAATTTTATCCAACAGTTTGGTCTTAAATATCCTTTATGGTTTCTTGTTGGTACTCAGTTCGTTATTGATTGTACTCCTTCTTAAGAAGTTACCTCTTCTTAGAAAAATGGTAAATATTTAAAGTTTGTATAGCCGCACCCAGCGCTAGGGTGTAGGGCTGTTGGCTTTGTGGTTGTAATGAAATGAGCGATCGCGCTTCACCTAAAAATTCAACTAGCTTTCGCTTCATCTCCCGCAGACTCAGCCACAGCAGCCAATCTCGCAGCAGCAGCTTGAACTATCTGAGCCACTTGAGACAAAGGCATATGATTGATTTGTCTTAAAATCACAGTCAAATCTGAAGTTTCTGGTACTGCCCTGCCTTCCAAACAGCAGAGTAACTCTTCCAACGTATACCCTGCACGAGCTGCTATCTGAGCTAAATATTCGGTGTCTGGCACATTCACACCCTTTTCCCACAACTGTACAGCAGTAGCAGAAACACCCAGAAGCTTGCCAAAAGCTCTTTGACTCATTGAACCACGAGCTAGTTTGATAATTTCAATCAGTTTTTCTCTGCTTTCTATGTTCACTGCTGATGTAGCTACTCAACTGTACTTATAAGTTTAGTGAGCAAGACCTACAACGTTACTTTTCTATTGACATGGAAACTTGTAGCTGGTATTCTTAAAAGTAAGGTTGTAGGTAGGCAATCTTCCTTTAGCTATTCAGGTAACGAGGCTACTCAGTTTTTCGGCATTGCTGCCAATAACAGGGAGTGTGCATCATGGTTAGTCGGACACGCAAGAAAACCCAATATCGCCGCAAAGGTCAAAGTTTAATAGCCGCTAATAAAATTAAACCACAATTGTGGCACATTTCTGACGCTGAAGCGAAAGAAGCACTCATAGCCCAAGGTGAGCGTGTCCAGAAAATCAAGAAAATCCACCGTTTGAAGCATCAAATTTGTATTTCTTACTGGAATGAGCAAGGGGGTGTATGCAGCAGCTTTTTCAGCTACCGAATTTTTGCGCGTTGGCTAAATGAAGTAGAAAAGCTAATTTATACCTGTCCTACGCTGAAGGAATGGGCAAAATTAAATCGCATCATGCGGTATGAATTCGCTTATTACAATTATTTCCGAGAAATCGAAGACGCACTTGACACCGCATTAGAAAACCGCCTGTGTGTATTGAAAGCAACATCACTACAAGCGGTTGAAAGTGGGGAGTGGGGAGTGGTGAGTGGTGAGTAGTGAGAAAATTCCTTACTCCCTACTCCCTACTCCTAATTAATTACTAGCCCCGGAAGTAGCGAGTTCCGCTAACCGTTCTTGCTGGTCTTGTGATATACAAGATTGAATCAGTGGCTCTAAATCGCCTTCCAAAACGGGGTTAAGCGAATAGTTTTGTCCTAGACGGTGGTCGGTGGCGCGGTTATCTTTGTAGTTGTAGGTGCGAATCTTTTCAGAACGCGAACCTGTACCAACTTGCGATCGCCTCATCGAAGTTACTTCTTCTTGTTGTTCGCGCAACTTGATTTCATACAACTTCGCTCGCAGAATTTGCATAGCCCGTTCTTTGTTTTGTAACTGGCTGCGTTCTTCCGTACAGAAAATCCGAATTCCGGTGGGTTTGTGCATCAAGTCAACCGCAGTTTCCACCTTGTTGACGTTTTGTCCACCAGCACCACCAGAACGAGCTGTAGTCATTTCAATATCTTTCGGGTCGATGTGAATTTCCACATCATCCACCTCTGGCATAATCGCTACAGTCGCTGTCGAGGTGTGAACTCGTCCCCCAGCTTCGGTTGCCGGCACACGCTGCACGCGATGCACTCCAGCTTCAAACTTCAGCTTACTGTAAACGCTGTCACCCTGAATTTCCAGAATCACTTCTTTGAAGCCGCCCATCTCGCCTAGAGACTCGCTTACCAGCTTCACTTTCCAACCTTCAGTATCAGCATAGCGGGAATACATCCGCAGCAAATCCCCAGCCCAGATACTTGCCTCATCGCCACCAGTACCAGCGCGAATTTCCAACATGATGTTTTTATCATCATTCGGGTCGCGGGGTAACAGCAATACCTTCAGGCGAGTTTCTAAATATTCGATTTTCTGCTCAAGTTCATCGACTTCCAGTGCTGCCATTTCATGCAATTCTGGATCGCTGTTTGATTCCTTTAAAACCTGACGCGCTCCTGTCAAGTCTTCAGTAGCAGTTTTCCAAATTTCATAAGTATTTACCACCTCTTCTAAAGAAGAGCGTGACTTGGCGATTGTTTGATACTCATCCGGATTTCTGGCAGTATCCGGATCGCCAAGGCGACGGGTTAATTCATTAAAAGTTTGTTCAACGGATTTTAATTTATCCAGCAGGTATGATTCAGCCATGACGAGTGTTCGCGCTCCTTTAAATAACAAATTGGCTCAGGAAAAAAGACAATCGACCCCGAAAACTACAGGGTCGTCGTTAACACTGCCCAAGCCAACCCGCTACTTTTTCTTTTTGCCGCCTGCGCCTTCTTCGCCTGACGATGAGGACATACCGTACTTGCGAAGGAAGCGTTCTACTCGACCTTCGGTGTCAATCATCTTCTGGGTGCCGGTGTAAAATGGGTGGTTTCCAGACCAAACATCTACGTGCAATTCTGGCTTAGTTGAACCAATGGTCATTACAACTTGACCGTTGCAGTAAACTTTCGCTTCTGGATACCACTGGGGATGAATTTCTGGTTTAGCCATTTTCCTTTCGTGGTTAATCTATATAAATTATAACTTTTTATTGCCTCACGCAAAGGCGAGGCAGCGCGCAGAACAGGGGGTTTCCCCCATTTCCTCGACTGCCGTCGCAAAGGCGCAAAGAAAAACACTTGACGACTTAGCGGCTTTGCGTGAGAAAATTCCAAATCCAAAATTGATTACCGTTTCGAGTACTGAGGTGCTTTGCGGGCTTTGTGTAAGCCGTATTTTTTCCGCTCTTTCGCCCGTGGGTCGCGGGTGAGATACCCTTCGGTTTTCAAAGGTGGGCGGTTTTCTGGGTCTAGCTGACACAGCGCACGGGCGACTCCCAAGCGAACAGAATCCGCTTGTCCGGTTAAGCCGCCGCCTTCAGCTTTCACCAAAATGTCATATTCGTTTTCCAGTCCCAAAGTTTCTAGGGGCGCTTTGATGACTCCCAGATAGTTGGCGTTGAATTGGAAGTATAAATCTCCAGGTTTGCCATTCACGGTCATCTGACCGGTACCTGGAACTAGGCGTACTCGTGCTACTGAGCATTTACGGCGACCAGTACCCCAGTAAACGGCGCGACCGCTGTTGGTATCTACTGCTTGCATTAGTTTTCAGCTCCAGGAATTGTATTAATTTCTAGTTCTTTAGGTTGTTGCGCTGCATGGGGATGATCTGCACCAGCGTAAACTTTCAATTTGGTAAATAACTGCTTGCCAAGGCTATTTTTCGGTAACATACCTTTGACGGCGTGTTCGATAATCCGTTCTGGTAAGCGGTCTTGCAACTTAGCGAAGGTTTCCGTCTTCATCCCACCGGGACGACCGGAGTGGCGACGGTAGAGTTTTTGAGTACGCTTTTTGCCTGTAACTGTTACTTTCTCAGCATTGACGACAACGACGAAGCCACCTGTGTCCATGTGAGGTGTATATTCTGGTTTATTTTTGCCGCGCAAAATCATGGCGATTTCCGTGGCGAGGCGACCTAAGCGTTTGTCGGTGGCATCTACTATATACCACTCACGCTCAATTGATGCTACAGGAGGAAGGTATGTTTTGTTTGTTGTCATTTGTCATGTGTCCTTTGGAGCGTTGTTAGTGGGAGCGTTGTTGGTGGTTGGAGCGTTGATAGTTTTTCTACTAACCACGCTCCTAATAATCACTAACCACGCTCCTACCAACCACTAACTAAAAACTAATTTTGGTAAGGTGTCGTACCAAACTTCTTGGGGAAAGGGAAAATCTGGATAGCCGACTCGCAACAAGCATAATCCTTGGGGAGGTGCGGCATATTTGACTTTTTCCCGATGTTGATATGTCCAGATTTCTGTAAAGTTAGAAAGCGATCGCTCTTGTGAACCTACTTCTACGAGCATCCCTACCAACAGCCGCACCATGCCATACAAAAATCCATCTGCCTGAATTTCAATATGAAGAAATGATCCTGTACGATAACACTCCGCTGCTTGCACTTCTACCCAGGAATGCTTGCGCTTTGAACCCGCACGGTGAAAAGCAGCTAAATGATGCTTTCCCATCAAGGGTTTAAGGGCAGCCTGAATTAAAGCTTCATCCAGGGGTGCATAATAATAATGCCAACTAAAGGGTCTAACGAACAAGTTCGGTCGGTCTTCAGTGTAAAGTGTGTAGCGATACCGTCGATAAGCTGCACTAAAGCGAGCGTGCCAACTGTTACTCACACCTTCGGAAGCCCGAATTAATATATCTTTGGGCAGATAGCTATTAAGAACTGTAGCCCACTTTTCGGCGGGTATTCTACCTGTGGCATCAAAATGGGCTACTTGAGCAGCCGCGTGAACTCCGGCATCGGTTCGCCCTGCCCCATGTAGTGTCACATGATACCCCAGTATAACTGAGATAGCTTTTTCTATCTCTTCTTGCACGGTGCGCTGTTGTAGTTGCCTTTGCCACCCATGAAAATGAGTGCCCAGGTATTGAATTACTAGGGCTACTCTATAAGTCGGTGTTGAGGACTGGCTTTCCATCATACGGTTTTTGTCATTTGTCAATAGTCAAAAGTCATTTGTTCAAGATTCTTAACTAATGACCGCCTTTGACCAATGACTAATGACTTAAACTAGTTCAATTATTGCCATTTCCGCATTGTCACCCCGACGCGGGACGGTATGCAGAATGCGGGTATAACCACCTTGACGATTACCATACCTAGTGGGGGCTTGCTCAAACAAAGCATGAACTAATTGTTTGTCGAAGATATAGCCAAGGGCTTCGCGACGTGCTGTCAGCGAGCCATTTTTAGCTAAGGTAATCATTTTATCCACTTCGCTTCGTAAAACTTTAGCGCGAATTAAAGTGGTGGTGATCCGACCATGACGAATCAGCTCGGTGGTGAGCGATCGCAATAAAGCACGACGCTGGTCGGCTGGCTTACCAAGTTTTTTGACGCGACAACGGTGACGCATAATCTTTTTGTTAGTTGTTAGTTGTTGATTGTTAGTTGTTGATTGTTAGTTGTTAGTTGTTAGTTGTTCATCAGCCAATAACTAATAACTACTAACTACTAACAACCTACTATGCGTGTTTGGAGCCTCTTTCCTGGGGCAGAGTAATACCTAAGCGTCGCTGCAAAGCTTCTACTACTTCTTCTGCCGATTTCTGACCGAAGTTTTTGATTTCTAACAAATCTTCTTGGGTGAAATCCAACAAGTCTGCTACAGAGTTAACTTGTGCTCGTTTGAGACAATTATAAGCTCGTACAGAAAGTTGCAATTCTTCGATAGGAATTTGAGCGGTTGGATCGTCTGGGATATCCGAGTTTGTATCTACTGGATCGAGGGAGATATCTTTTAAAGGATTGAATAAATCTACCAAGATACCAGCAGCAGAGGAAAGTGCTTCTTGAGGTGAGATACTGCCATTTGTCCAAACTTCCAACAGTAGTCGGTCTTTGGGTATGGAGTTATCTCCACGGAAGTCCTCAACACTATAGTTAACTTTCCGGACTGGCATAAACACGGAGTCGATTTGGAGAAAGTCTAAAGATGTAGCTTCCTCACGTCCTCGCTCTACAGTACGGTATCCTTTGCCTTTCTCAATGCGGAATTCCATTTCCAGCTTTGCGCCCTCTGCAATGGTCGCTACATACTGGGTTTGGTCAATGACTTCTACTTCACTAGGCAAATCAAAATGAGCCGCAGTGATTGTTGCTGGACCTGTCACAAGTAAGCGACCAATTTGGGGTTGAGAAGAATAGTTTTTTAGGATAACTTCCTTCATTTTCATGAGGATTTCCAGTACGTCTTCTCGCACACCCGGAACTGTGGCAAATTCGTGGGAAACGCCTGCAATCCGCACTGCGGTAACTGCTGTACCCTCTAGATTAGATAGTAAAACTCTTCTTAGGGCGTTACCTACTGTTGTACCTTGACCGCGCTCTAGAGGTTCTAAGACAAATTTACTGTAATGGTTCCGACTTTCCTCAGTATTGGATTCTACACATTCAATTTGAAACTGCGCCACGGAGTAGCCTCCCTTCTTTTGAGGTGCTGCTAGGAGGCAAATCAATTGCCTCGCCTTTTTTACTTAATTTTTTGGAGCTTCGAGCAAGCTTCTTCAAGCTTCGCTGCCAATGTTGGTATTTGACGCTTCACTCATAGCCTGTAGACGATGTTGCTAAAATGCTCTCGCCCAACAGGTTATGTCTAAACTCGACGGCGCTTGGGCGGACGGCAACCATTGTGAGCAATTGGGGTAATATCCCGAATCAGTGTAATTTCCAATCCTGCTCCTTGCAGTGCCCGGATAGCCGTCTCTCTACCCGCTCCTGGACCACTAACCATTACCTCAATTTGGCGCATTCCAGAGTCCATAGCTCGGCGTGCTGCACTTTCTGCCGCAGTTTGTGCGGCAAAGGGAGTTCCCTTTTTTGCTCCTTTAAAACCGCTAGAACCAGCACTTGCCCAAGAAATTACATCTCCGTTTTGATCGGTAATGGTGACAATGCTATTGTTGAAAGTAGACTGGATATATGCCATTCCGTTAGGAACGTTGCGTTTTTGCTTTTTGCTGCCACTTTTTTTAGTTGGTTGTCGCGCCATAATCTCGCTGTAGTTGAATAATGGTAATAGTTGTTGTAAGACAAAAGAAATTTATTTGCCCGGTGCTTTCTTCTTACCTGCCACTGTCTGCCGTCTGCCTCGACGCGTTCTGGCGTTGGTACGAGTTCTCTGTCCTCTGACTGGCAAGCCCATCCGATGACGACGACCTCTGTAACTGCCAATATCAATGAGGCGCTTAATGTTTAGCGCCTCTAGACGCCGCAAGTCACCTTCTACTTGATAGTCGCTCTCGATGATTCCCCGTAGCGCTGCTACATCCGCATCATTTAAGTCTTTTACACGAATGTCTGGATTTACACCAGTATTAGCTAAGATTTCTTGCGATCTAGATAATCCAATTCCGTAGATATAAGTTAGACCAATTTCTACGCGTTTGTCGCGTGGAAGGTCTACTCCGGCAATACGTGCCATGTGTTACTTTCTCCCTATTGTTGCCAGTACTGTTAGTATCTGCGTGATGGTGATTTTTCCTCGCCTCACCTGACTGATGTCATTTCTAGCAGTATCGATGCTATCCTTGACGTTGCTTGTGCTTGGGATTAACACAAATCACCATCACGCGCCCGCGACGTTTGATAACGCTACACTTTTCACAAATTTTCTTGACTGAAGCTCTGACTTTCATGTCGTTCTTAATTGACTCCAAATATGGAATTATAGCATTTTTGGTGAATTTAATCAGTTAAATTTTTGGTTAACAGCAAATCTGGTGGTTTATGGTAAAATTCTCTACATCTAGTTACTTTTTCCGGAGTCGATAAGTAATTCTACCCTTTGTCAGGTCGTAGGGAGTTAATTCCACTTTGACGCGATCGCCAGGTAAAATCTTGATATAGTTCCGGCGAATCTTACCCGAAATATGAGCCAGAACATTAAAGCCATTGTCAAGGTCAACGCGAAACATCGCATTTGGTAGGGACTCTGTGACAGTGCCTTCCATTTCAATCAAATCTTGTTTAGACAATTTATTTTTTCCTCAACTCAACAGTCTCCTATTCAGTTGCAGTAACTACATCTGCAAGACAACACAAAGGAGCGATTATATCAACAGTTTCTTAATATATTTTAGCGAAATTTCCTATCTATCCTGCCCTAAGAGAAAGTGGAGAGTGGGGAATAGGGAGTATGAGATTTACTACTTTCTATTCCCTTTTGTGAAACTAAAAAGCGATTACCTTCTTAAGTTCATTAGTGACTTCTTCTTGGGATTGATTACCATTGACGGTAAGAAGTTGTTGCTTCGCTCCGTAGTAATCAATTAAAGGTGCAGTTTCTGAGCGGTATACTTCTAAACGACGACGAATTATCTCTTCTGTATCATCTTTTCGTCCGCGTTCGAGTAAACGTGCTACCACCACATCATCTGGTACATCCAGATTGACCACCTTTTCACCGGTAGGAACATCCATCTTTTGCAGCAACTCCTGCAAGAAAACTGCTTGCGTTACTTTGCGCGGAAAGCCATCTAAAATCCATCCTGAATTAGTATCCGGTTGGCACAGACGCTCCTGCACTAGCTCTTGGACTAGCTCGTCAGGAACCAACTCGCCGCTATCAACGTAATTTTGAGCTTTCATTCCTAAAGGGGTTTGCTCTTTCATTGCTTGGCGCAATATATCACCCGTGGAAATATGGGGAATATTGCAGCCGTAAGCTAAGTTTTGAGCTTGAGTTCCTTTACCAGCTCCAGGTGGTCCCAAGAAGATTAATCGCGTCACTATTATTTCACCATTCCTTCATAGCGCTGAGAGATGACGTAAGTTTGGACTTGTTTAGCTGTTTCAATCGCCACACCAACCAGAATTAACAAGCTTGTTGCGCCAAGACCTTTAAAGGTTGGCACACCTAAAGAGCTTTCCACAGCGGTGGGGATAATCGCAACTAAGCCCAAAAAGATAGCACCCAAAAAAGTTAGTCGATTCGTCACGCGCTCAATATACTCGCTCGTTGTTTTACCCGGACGAACGCCAGGAATGCTAGAACCCATTTTTTTCAAGTTCTGCGCCACATCTACTGGGTTAAGAATCAACGAAGAGTAGAAGTAGCTGAAGAAAACAATAGAAACGAGGTAAATCAGCGAGTATGCCCAAGGCGCAGAACCACCCGGACTCAAATAAGTGTTAACAATATTAATCAAGTCCGGATTTTTGCTGAAATTTGCCAGCAAAAGTGGCAAACTCAAGATGGCAGCTGCAAAAATAATCGGCATGACACCGCCTTGATTTAGCCGCAGAGGTAGATAACTACGTTGCTCTGCCAAAACACGGCGACCGACTTGACGACGAGCGGAGATAATTGGGATGCGCCGCGTTCCTTCTTGAACAAAGACAATTCCAACAATCGTTGCCAAGAACACTAAAACTAGTACGATTACACGCCCGACTATTTCACGACCGCCGACTTGCACTAAGTCGATGGTATCGCCTAGAGATTTGGGTAGTGAGGCGACAATGTTGACAAAAATCAACAATGATGCTCCATTACCAATACCTCTCTCTGTAATTAGTTCAGATGCCCACATAACGAACATAGAACCAGCTGTGAGAGCTATCGCTGTTTCTGCTACGAAAACTGGACCGGGTTCTTTAGCAAATTGCTGTAAGAAAAATGCCGAGAAGGCAGTACTTTGAAGAATCGCCCAACCTAAAGATACATAGCGTGTAATTTGGGAAATTTTTCGCCGTCCGGCTTCCCCTTCATTTTTCTGTAAATTTTCTAAAGCTGGAATCGCAGTCGTGAGCAATTGGATAATAATGGAAGCGTTAATGTAAGGCAAGATGCCCAAGGCGAAGACTCCCAAAGTAGAAAGTCCCCGTCCTGAGAATATGTCTAACAAGCCGAATATCGCGCTGTTGTTTTGGATAGCTTGACCAAACAACTCTCGATTAATTCCTGGCACGGGCAAAAAGATGCCCAGGCGAATCAAAATTAAAATACCGACGGTCACAAGCAGCCGACCTCTGAGCCCAGCTGCTTGCGCCATCTGCATAAAAGTTTCTTGAGCCGTTGGGGCTTTGTCTCGACTAATCATAAAGGGCTACCTTTGAAGTATGAAGTATGAAGTGTGAAGTGTGAAGTATAAAGTCAGAAGTATAAAATGTGAAGTATATATTTTTCATCCTTCATCCTTCATCCTTCATCCTTCATAAAACTTCACAACTCCCACCAGCTGCCTCAATTTTGCTTCGAGCTTGGCTTGTAAAAGCTGCCGCTTTAACATTGAGCGCAACGCTCAATTCCCCATTGCCCAAAATTTTCAATGGTGCTTTGGCACTAGTGATAATACCTGATGCCTTTAAAGATTCCAAAGTAACTTCTGTATTGGCAGGAAGGGAAGCTAGTTTCTCTACATTAATCGTAGTGTAATTTTTACGATTAATAATTGGAAAGCCCTTTAACTTAGGGATACGGCGATACAACGGCTGTTGACCACCTTCAAAACCAGGTCGGGTGCTGCTACCAGAGCGAGATTTTTGACCCCGCATACCTAAACCAGCACTGGCACCTTGACCGGCAGAAATACCTCGACCTACACGCTTGCCGCGTTTTTTCGAGCCTTTTTGAGGACGAACATCATTTAGTCTCATAATTTTGTCAATGGTCAATGGTTAATGGTCAATGGTCAATGGTCAATAGTCAATAAACTTTTGACTCTTGACTTTTAACTCTTGACTTGTTAAATGTAGAGATTCTCAATAGGAACGCCTCTATCTTCGGCAACTTGGGCGAAGGTACGCAGGGTAGATAGTGCATTAACTGCGGCTCTAGCATTGTTAAGTGGATTGTTGGAGCCGAGTTGTTTCGCTAAAATGTTGCGAACTCCGGCTAACTCCAATACTGTACGGACAGCACCACCGGCAATTACCCCGGTTCCAGGGGATGCTGGTCGCATCATGACTTTTGCGCCACCACCGGTACCATCAATAGGATGGGGAATGGAGTTGGATTTGGTCATGGGGATTTCTATCAAATGTTTTTTGCCGTCGGCTACGCCTTTTTTAACGGCACCAATTACATCTGAAGCTTTACCTACTCCTACGCCAACTTGACCACGTTCGTTACCAACGACAACGATCGCTCGGAAGCTGAGTTTTTTACCTCCCTTAACGACCTTACTGACGCGTCGGATCTGAATCACCCGTTCTTGCCAAGTTGTCTCTTCTTTCTTGGCGCGTTTTGTTTTGTTTTTACGCTCGGTTGCCATAATTAATGCTTTTTGGTTGTTGGTTGTTGGTTGTTAGTTGTTAATTGAAGCGTTGGAGCGTTGGAGCGTTGTAAAAACCATAAGCACTAACCACTATCTACTATCCACTATCAACTAACTACTAACTAATCTTAGAATTCTAAGCCGGCTTCCCGTGCGGCGTCAGCTAGGGCTTTGATGCGACCGTGATATAAATTACCACCGCGATCAAAAACTACTTGAGTTATGCCTTTTTCGAGCGTTCGCGCTGCAATCAACTTGCCAACTTGGGCACTAGCTTCTTGGTTAGAGCCTGAAGCCAAATTAGATTTTAAATCTGGTTCTACACTCGAAGCTGCAACAATTGTGTGATGCTTAGTATCATCAATTATCTGAGCATAAATATGCTCGTTCGAGCGAAATACAGCTAACCGTGGACGTTCTCCAGAACCGGTTACTTTACCACGAATGCGTCGATGGCGACGCTGTTTAGATTCTTTGCGAGTAAGTTTCATTTTTATTTCTTACCACTCTTACCAGTCTTACCAGCTTTACGTCTAACCACTTCACCGGCGTAGCGAATACCTTTACCTTTATAAGGTTCTGGTCGGCGAACTTCGCGAATTTTCGCTGCGGTGTTACCTACTATTTCTTTGTCATACCCACTAACGATGACGTTAGTGGTACCTTCAACTGCAAACTGAATTCCATCTGGTGGATCAATTTGCACTTGATGGCTATAACCCATATTCAATATGAGATTACGACCTTGAACTTGTGCCCTGTAACCTACCCCTTGAATTTCCAACCGACGTTGAAAACCTGTGGAAACTCCTTCTACCATGTTGGCAACTAAGGTACGGCATAAACCGTGTAGCTGCCTAGATGTGCGGGATTCATCGCGCCGATTTACTTGTAATATTTCCCCTTCTTGAGAGACTGTCACATTTGGCGGAAGGTCACGACAAAGTTCACCTTTTGGACCTTTGACCACAACTTTTGTGCCGTCAATTGTTATTTGTACTTTAGCGGGGACTGTAATTGGACGTTTACCAATTCGAGACATAAATTTTTATCCTTTCTTAGTTGTTGGTTGTTATTTGTTGGTTGTTGGTGAGCGACTGCGCTATCGCGGCTATATAGATGAGAAGAGAAGCGTATCCGTTTGCCTTGGTATTTGAAGGAGAAGGATTCACCCCAAGGGTTCTTCTACTAACCACGCTCCCACTAACCCTAACTTTATTACCAATAACTACTAACTTTCTTACCAAACGTAGCAAAGCACTTCACCACCCAAATTATGACGTCGCGCTTCGCGATCGGTCATGATGCCACTGGATGTAGAAATAATGGCAATACCAATACCGCCTAGTACCCGTGGTAATTCTTTTTTGTTGGAGTAAACCCGCAAGCCTGGTTTGCTCACCCGCTTTAAAGCGGTAATTAAAGGCTGGCGATTTTTCCCCTTGTATTTCAGGGCAATCACCAAGTTACGCTTTACTCCATCTTCTGCTTCTTCGTATTCAGAAATAAAGCCTTCCTCACGAAGCACTTTGGCAATACTACGGGTCGTTTTTGTCGCTGGCACCAGTGTTGTTTGATGCCTAGCCATAGTAGCATTGCGTATGCGCGTCAGCATATCTGCAATTGTGTCGTTAGCCGCCATCGTTCCCTCGTATAACTGAACTTATTGATCGCGAAAGGGCATTCCCATTTCTTTGAGTAAAGCGCGTCCCTCTTCGTCATTTTTTGCGCTGGTGATGATGGAAATATCCATACCACGTACTTGATCGATACTGTCGTACTCGACTTCTGGAAAAATTAGTTGTTCTCTGACCCCGAGAGTATAATTTCCCCGACCATCAAAGCTTTTGGGGCTAATGCCACGAAAGTCTCTAATTCTAGGCAAAGAAAGGCTGATTAGTCGGTCGATAAAGGCGTACATTCGTTCGCCTCTAAGTGTCACCATGATCCCAACAGGCATACCTTGACGAATTTTGAAGCCAGCGATCGCCTTTTTCGCCCGTGTGACTACCGGTTTTTGACCTGTGATCACCGCAATTTCGCTTAATGAGGCTTCTAATGATTTAGCGTTGGTAGCCGCTTCCCCCAATCCCCGGTTCACGGTGATTTTTAGCAACTTCGGTACTTGATGAATGTTGCTGTATTGAAACTGATTCATCAGTTTGGGGACGATTGTCTCTTGGTATAAATTTTTGAGTCTTGTTGTCGCCATAATTTTTTTCCTGTTTATCCCTGGTCTTGGTCAGGGAAAAAGAAGTTATGAGTTTTCAGTTTTGAGTTAAATGTAATTTCTAACTCTTAACTCCTCAACGCCAGTTGCTTTAGTGGGCAAAGCCTACGGCAGGTGGTTGAAGCCGGTAAACCCGCGTATAGCGCACTGGCTCCTCCTAATACCTAACTATTTATCAAGTATCTCGCCGGTTTTCTTTAACATCCGTACCTTCTTCCCTTCTTGGGTTGTGGTGTAGCAGATGCGACTGGCAACGTTTTGCTTAGTAGAATAAAGCATCACGTTAGAACTATGAATTGGGAATTCTTGGGTGAGAATGCGTCCCGATTCACCTTCGCCTTGGGGTTTGACGTGCTTAGTTTTAATGTTGACGCCTTTGACAATGACTTGGCTTTCTTGGGGAAGTGCTTTGACTATTTCACCAACTTTGCCTTTGTCTTTGCCGGCAATCACTTGCACGGTGTCACCAGTTTTGACGTGCATTTTATAAAATACTTTAGGTTTCGGCTGTTTTGGCATTACAGCACCTCCGGAGCCAAAGAAACGATTTTGGTAAAGTTTTTCTCGCGCAATTCCCGTGCCACTGGTCCGAAAACGCGCGTACCTCTAGGATTACCATCTTTGTTGATGATTACTGCGGCATTGTCGTCAAAACGGATGCTCATACCGCTATCACGGATCATGGCTTTGCGGGTGCGAACAATTACCGCTTCCACGACATCAGATTTTTTTACAGCCATGTTAGGAATGGCATCTTTAACAACGGCGATAATTTTATCGCCCACGCCACCATAACGGCGGTTTCCTCCGCCACCGCCTAATACACGGATGCACATTAATTTGCGGGCACCGCTATTATCTGCGACATTGAGGTAGGTCTGGGATTGAATCACAATTTTTCTTCCTTGTTGCGTTGTTAGACAACTAACAACTATTACGTTGTAGATTTAGTGTTGAGGATTTCTGTGACTTGCCAGCGCTTGGTTTTACTCAGGGGTCGAGTTTCCTGAATGCGAACGCGATCGCCCACTTTGCATTTATTTTCTTCATCATGGACTTTGTAGCGCTGGGTATTGACTACAATCTTGCCGTATTTGGGGTGAGGAGCGCGGTTTTCAATGGCGACAACCACTGTTTTCTGCATTTTGTCGCTCACTACCAAACCAACTCGTTCTTTGACTGCCATAATCTCCTATTTTTCTTCTTTAACCAATTCAGTTGCTTTCATTTTGCGCTCTACCTCTACTGTCAGCAACTGGGCTAAACGGTGTCGAGCATGTTTGAATTGATGGGGTTTTTCTAATTGTCTGGTTGCTTTTTGCAAGCGCAATTGAAATAGTTGCTTTTTAACAGCAAGAATTTCATCAGACAGTTTTTCGTCACTGAATTCTCTTGCTTCTGAAATCTTAGGCAGAGGCATGACTTACTCCTGCGGCTCCGATTCGGAGCGTGAAATGAACTTAGTTTTAATTGGTAACTTAAAAGCTGCCAAGCGCATGGCTTCGCGAGCGATTTCTTCAGTAACGCCAGCAATTTCAAATAAAATTCGTCCTGGCTTGACTACTGCTACCCAAAACTCAGGCGAACCTTTACCGGAACCCATCCGAGTTTCTGCGGGACGCATGGTTACAGGTTTGTCTGGGAAAATACGAATCCAGATTTTCCCACCCCGGCGGATATAACGAGTCATTGCTCGACGCGAAGCCTCTATTTGCCGGGAGGTGATCCAAGCTGGTTCTTGTGCTTGGAGGGCAAAATCGCCAAAATTCAGGCTGCTACCACGGGTAGCTACACCGCTCATACGTCCGCGTTGTTGTTTGCGGAATTTAGTTCTTCTAGGACTTAACATGACGCTTGGACTAGGGACTAGGGATAGGATTAGGGATAGGATTAGGGATAGGGATAGGGATTAGGAAAGTTCTTTCCCAGTCCCTACTCTCCAGTCCCCAGTTTCCATTTACCCTTCATTTGAACGATCTTCAAATTGTTGGCGACGGCGTTGTTGTTGACGACGACGAGGTTCGCGATCGCGTGTTGTTGGTTGTGCTGGAGTTTCTTCCTGTCCAGGAATAATTTCTCCTTTAAACACCCACACTTTGATACCCAGAATGCCGTAAATAGTTTTTGCGGTGCAGTAAGAGTAGTCAATATCAGCCCGTAAGGTATGTAGAGGTACTCTACCTTCACGAGTCCACTCTGTCCGGGCAATTTCTGCACCGTTAAGCCGACCGCCAACTTGAACTTTAATGCCTTGTACACCAGCGCGTTGAGCACGTTGGATGGCTTGACGTACTACCCTACGGAAGGAAACGCGGCGTTCTAATTGTTGAGCGATGTATTCCGCAATCAAATAAGCATCGGCATCAACTCGTTGTACTTCAACTACGTTAATGCGAATTTGGCGATTGCCGCCCAACAAGTCTTGAAGTCCGGTACGCAATGCTTCAATGCCTTGTCCACCTCGACCTACAACTACACCCGGTCGAGCCGTGCGTACTTCTAAGTCGATTTGGTCTGCTTTGCGCTCAATTCGTACTTCCGAGATGCCGGCGTTGTTTTGAGCGTATCTACCCAGCTTTTGTTCTATGTAGTTGCGGAGTTTGTAGTCTTCTTGAAGAAGTTCTGGATAACGGTCAGGAACGGCAAACCAACGTGATTGGTGCTCTTGAGTAATACCCAGTCGAAAACCGACTGGATGAATCTTTTGTCCCACAAATAATTCCTCTAAAATTTCTGGCTGTACGCAATTTTTTTTACCGAGAGAAGCTTATTCAGCCGCACCAGTCGCAACTGCTACTGTGATGTGACATGTCGGCTTGCGAATTTGGTAAGCTCGACCTTGCGCTCTTGGTTGGAACCGTTTTAGGACTGGACCTTGATCGGCGTATGCTTGAGTAATCACTAGTTGAGTGCGATCTAACCCAGCGTTATGCTCGGCATTAGCGGCAGCGCTTCTAATCAACTTTAATACTGGTTCGCAGGCACGATAGGGCATGAATTCCAGGATAATCAGCGCTTCTCGATAGGATCTGCCGCGAATTTGATCGAGTACGCGACGCACTTTCAAGGGAGACATGCGTACAAAACGGGCGATCGCTTTTACTTCTTTAGTATCAGTTGCCATAACTTTCTCCTTTTTTGTTATTAGGTTAGTTGTTAATTGTTAGTTGTTATATTCAATTACTACCAACTACTAACCACTCTCCTAATAACTATCTCCCTGCTTTTTTATCACTTTTTCCATGACCCCTGTATGTGCGTGTCGGGGCAAATTCACCTAATTTGTGTCCTACCATTTGCTCATTCACAAAAACTGGTACGTGTTGACGTCCGTTGTGAACAGCAATGGTATGTCCTACCATTAGGGGCAAAATTGTTGAAGCTCTCGACCAAGTTTTAATAACTTCTTTTCTGTTGATTGCGTCGAGCTTTTCAATTTTTTTGAGTAAATGATCCGCAACGAAGGGACCTTTTTTTAGAGAACGACCCATAGTAAAGGATGAACGATAAAGGTTAAAGGATGAAAGAAGGATAAGTGACGAAGAATAAAGGATGAACACTTCATACTTTATCCTTCATACTTCATACTTTTTTACGACTCGCGTCCGCCGCGTCCACGTTTAGAAGACTTACGACGACGACGTACAATTAATTTGCTACTTGCTTTCTTGCGCTTGCGTGTCTTCATACCCAAGGTAGGTTTACCCCAAGGTGTCACAGGACCGGGTCTACCAATGGGAGCGCGACCTTCACCACCGCCGTGTGGGTGATCCACTGGGTTCATGACGCTACCTCTGACTTTAGGACGGCGACCTTTCCAGCGGTTTCTTCCTGCTTTACCTGCGCTCAGGTTTCTCGCGTCGGTGTTACCAACTTGTCCAATGGTGGCGTAGCATTCGCGCCGAATCATTCGGACTTCGCCAGAAGGGAGTTTGATGGTAACGTAATTTCCTTCTTTTGCTACAACTTGCGCGGTTGCACCAGCGGAGCGAACAATTTGACCGCCTTTTCCGGGGGTTAACTCCACGTTGTGAACGCTAGTACCCAAGGGAATATTCGACAATGGTAAAGCGTTACCATCTTCAAAAGGCGCATCAGGTCCAGCAATAACTGTAGTCCCAACTTTCAAGCCGTTGGGATGAAGAATGTAGCGTTTTTCGCCATCTTGGTAAAACAAAAGGGCGATCCGGGCGTTGCGGTTTGGATCGTACTCAATCGCTTCGACTTTCGCCGGAATATTCCGTTTATCCCGTTTAAAATCTACGATCCGGTAAAGTTGTTTGTGTCCGCCACCCCGCCGACGACTAGTAATGCGCCCTTGGTTATTTCTACCTTTAGGACGATGCTTGTATGTCGTTAAGGACTTCTCCGGCTCTGTTTTGGTAATTTCCGCAAAGTCGGAGATAGTAACTTGGCGAGTACTGGGGGTATAAGGGCGATAAGAACGAGTACCCATAATCTTAGTTTAGAGTTAGGAGTTTTAAGTTAGGAGTTAGGAGTTAAAAGTTAGAAGTGACTCATAACTCGTAACTCATAACTTTTTTACACTTCTGGGAATAGAACTTGTCGAATTTTGTCTTCGTCCCCAGGTGCCACTGTAACAATGGCTTTTTTGTATTGGGGTTTGTAACCAATAAATTTACCAACGCGCCGCTTTTTGCGGGGTGGTCTTGAGGTATTTACTTTGACAACTTTGACATCAAACAAGTTTTCGATCGCAGCTTTGATTTCTGGCTTAGTTGCTTTGGGAATTACTTCAAAAGTGTATTTATTCTGCTCCATCGCAATGGTCGCTTTCTCGGTGACAATTGGGCGACGCACTAAGTCGGGCAAATAACGGGGGTCAAAGTTAGGCACTGTAGACCTCCTGGAGTTTTTGTAAAGCTGGTGCTGTAATTACAATTTTGTCAGCGTGGAGCAAATCGTAAATGTTTAGTTGGTCAGCGGCAATTAGCTTTAATTTTTCAATATTGCGAGCTGACAAATAAACGTTCTCGGTGCGTTCTGACAAAATTAAAAGTGTATTGCTTTCTGGTTGTGAACCCCAACGCGCGATCGCTTGTACCAGTTCTCTGGTTTTCGGGCGTTGAAATTCGTTGCCAAATTCTTCCACTACAATCAAATCGTCAATGCGACTGGCAAACGCTGTCCGCAATGCTAAACGCCGCTCTTTGCGGTTCATCTTCAGGTTATAATCTCTGGGCTTTGGTCCAAAGATCACACCACCACCACGCCACAGGGGTGAACGAATCGAACCGGCACGCGCTTTTCCTGTACCTTTTTGGCGCCACGGTTTGCGACCACCACCTCTAACTTCTGCACGGGTCTTTGTACTAGCAGTTCCCTGGCGAGCATTGGTCATCTGTCTCACTAAGGCTCTATGCACAATATGAGACGCCGTTTCTGGTTTGGCAACTCGCAAGTCGAAGCTTTCTTGTCCGACTTGTTCTCCTTGCCAATTTTTGACTACATACTCAAATGTCATTTGTCTTTTGTCCTTTGCATGTTTGTTAGTTGTTAGGTGCTGGCTGTTAGTTCTAAAAACCATAACCGCTATCTACTAACTACTAACTACTAACCACTAACTACTAACCAACTTGCTTTGTTGGCAGAATACTTATCAATGCTCCGGGCTTACCAGGAATAGCTCCCTTGATTAGCAATAAGTTACGTTCGGTATCTACTCGCACTACAGTCAGCTTGCGAATTGTGATGCGCTTCCCACCCAAACGTCCTGCCATCCGCTTACCTGGATAGACACGACCGGGTGTTGTACCTGCACCAATGGAACCGGGTGCTCTGTGGTTTTTGGAACCATGTGACATTGGTCCGCGACCAAAGTTATTTCGTTTCTGGTTCCCCGCGAAACCGCGACCGATACTTTTACCGCTTATATCTACAATTTGACCTGCACTAAAAATTTCTGCCGTAATCTGTTGACCTAAAGAATACTCACTAGCATTATCAATGTGATATTCCCGTAAGTGACGCAATGCGGGAGCATCTGATTTTGCCAGATGTCCCAGCAAAGGCTTGTTTAAAGCCTTTGGCTTCACTTCACGATAGCCAACTTGAATGGCAGAGTAACCGTCGGTCTGTTTTGTTTTTACTTGTGTTACCGTGCATGGTCCCGCTTGGACGACGGTCACAGGAATGGCTACTCCTGCTTCGTCAAATATTTGGGTCATGCCAAGTTTGGTGCCGAGAATGCCTACAGACACAGTTACTGGCTCTCCTTATCTACTTAACTTTTAAAATCGGATTCACACTAATACACTACTTGAAATGCCCCATTTTGAGCACTTCGCAGCAAGCGGACGCTTCTGGCTGCTACAAGGGTATCCTTCTAGCGTTGCTAAATCCGTTTATTTTCACTCATTTATTCACCAGAACACCTAAAAGTCTCTTCACTAATGGAAGTTGCCACTTTTAAAATTAACTTTGCGCTAGTGCTAGAAAGCAAGCGCTTTGTGCAGCAATGCTTCGTCCAAGCGATTGCTCTGGCACTTTCTGGCGGACACTGCTGAGAACGACTGAGTGAGAACGACTTACGTCGCACTTCATGTGTCCGTGTTGCAGTGGGACTTAAGCATACAATCGCTGCTCAGTATCCCTTCACTGACACTGATGCAATGTCATCAAACCAAGATGACTGCTCAGTTTTTACTTCACTAAAAACATCAACCGATCGCTTAATGTTTTGCCTAGTCTCAAGAGCGCATGAGTGAACGCGCTTTGAACCTTAGGATTGTGCTTTGGTTTTTATTCCAAGCTCCTAAGTTTACTCAAGCTTTTATTAGTTTATCAGCTTCTTACCAATCCGAGCCATTATATCATATTTGGAATTTAATCATCACCACTAAATGCTAAACTTAGCCTGGAATGATAATCAAAAGACAAACTAAATTAATATTTTGCTCACAATCTAATAATATAGATCATTTATTTACATTTGTCTATAATTTTGAATATATTCTTTTATCGCTTTTCACCTATACCTAAGAGGATGTTTGAAAAGTCGCAAAGTTTACCTGCATAACCCCTCTCCAAACCTCTCCCCCACGGGGGGAGAGGCTTTGAAAACCCTGATTCCCCTAACCCCTTCCCTATTAGGGAAGGGGTTAGGGGTTAGGTTTCTATGGTTTTGATGTTAATAACGATACTTTTCAAACATCCTCTAAAGGGTGCGGCTATATTCGTATAGATCGAGGCATAACAGGTCACAGCCTTGGCAAGTCTGAAAACACGTTCTCAAGACTCTTGGTAAATGACTAATATTAAGAAAACCTATATTATATACAGCTTGGGTAATAAGAGTGGATAGAGCTAATCTAACTTATAAGTTTGTTATCTAACTAAATATATCCATTAACAGTGAATAATAGAAATATATAAGTGGGATAAGACGAAAATCTATGGCACTAATTACCACTGGCAAACCTTTAATTCGCGACCTGGAAAAATTTGGCGCTCTTGGCGTGTATGCACCTCTGGAAGGAGGTTTTGAAGGTCGGTATCAACGCCGACTGCGTGCAGCTGGTTATGTCACTTTGCACATTACCGCAAGAGGACTGGGCGATCTAGCCGCGTATCTGACAGCAGTTCATGGGGTCAGACCTCCTCACCTGGGTAAAAAAAGTAGTGGAAGTGGTGCAGCAGTCGGTTCGGTATACTATGTGCCACCGATTGTTAGCTATCAGTTAGAACAGCTACCACCAAAGTCAAAGGGTCTGGTGTTGTGGATTATTGAAGGGCATATTCTTTCCAATCAGGAAGTTGAATATTTAGCGAGTTTGCCTACTATAGAACCACGGGTGAAAATTGTTCTCGAAAGAGGAGGCGATCGCTTCTTCCGTTGGACACCTCTGGAGAAAACACTTTTAGCTAGTTAGTCAAAAATCAGGAGTCAGGAGTCAGGAGTCTAATAACTATTGGCTCTTGACTCCTAACTCTTTCAGCATTTCTATAGTGCTGATGCGAAAACCACAAGATGTAAATAATTGCCGCGCTGCCTCGTTCACAGCTGCGGTATCAAGACGAATTTGCTGAACTTTCATTTCTTTGAAGCGTTCGACGCACAACATCACCATTTGTCGTGCCACCCCCTTTTGGCGATATTCTGGCTCAACCCAGATATCGTGAATAAAAGCGTATTCTTGTAAACGGTAAATTGGTATTTCTCGCTCAACTGTCGCTATTAGAAACCCCCCTAATTTACCTTCATCTTCGGCTACTAAGAACACGGTGCGATCGCTACTACTAGCCAACCGCGTCAACCATTTTTCATAACGCTGTTCTGGATGAGGCAAAAATCCATACTTAGCGGTGTCCCAATTTTCATGCAATGCACAAATTTTAGCAACCATTGGTAAAACTTTGGGTACATCGTCTGATGTGGCACTGCGAATTAGCATTTTGGATAAATGTTAATCTTGTTGGTGAGCAAAAATGTAAGCACCCCAGAGAGAAAGAGCGATCGCCATCACTAGCAAAATCGGTATGCTATACCAAGGAAACTGCGACAATGGCAAATAAGCAGCTGCACGCAGTCCTAAGGTGGCATAAGTAAGCGGTAATAAATAAACTACGACTTTCAAAGCTGCTGGTAATGTATTTGGGTCAAAGAAAGTTCCTCCTAAAAAGGACATGGGGATGATGATAAAGTTGTTGTAGAGTCCGACAGCTTCAAGCGATCGCACACTTAACCCGACAATTACCCCCAACCCAGAAAAAACTGCACAACTCAGCACCAGCAATAACAAAAACAACGGGTGTAGAAAACGCCAGTTACCAGTAAACAGCAGCGCTACCAAAATTACACCAAGCGAAGTCAACAACCCCCGCATCACTCCCGCTAGCATTTTACCGATATGCAAAGCTAAAGGATGCACGGGAACAAGCAACAATTCCTCAAAGCTTTTAGTAAATAGTCTGTCACCGCAAATCGAAAACGTCGTCCCCACAAAACTGACTGTCATTGACGACAGCGCCACCATCCCTGGCAAAATGAATTCTAAGTAGCTTTTATAATCACCACTAATTCCTACCCCTGGTTTAATTGAACCTCCCAAACCAAAGCCAAAAGCCAAAATGTAAACTAGTGGAGATATCAATCCAGATGTAGCAAGTTGTGCAATTCTGGCACGTAAATCCAGCCATTCACCCCAAAAAATAGTCAGGCTATCGGCTAGAAAGATTTGAATTTGGGAGGTTTTGAAGGTTTTGTTCAAGAATAGCGGTCTTGGAGATGTCACTTTTTTCAAGTTATGTATCAAATTTTTCTTAATTAATATTTTATATTTGTTGAGAGTTTAACTATCCAAAGTATTAAAAGTGAGATGGGGGGTGGGAGAGATGGGTGGACTAAGGGCAATCCAGTTTAGATAAGCCCAAAACCCTCATGTAGAGACGCGATAAATCGCGTCTTCAAAGACCAATTATCTACACGAATAACCCTTAATTGAACCGTATTGCGGCAAGGAGAGGACACAGCGAGTACGTATTTTCCCCCGTTGTTCGCGCAGCGTCTTCGCAAAAAGAGGAATGTGTTCGTAGACAAGGGGGACTGTTGAAAAAAAATTAGATCGTTCCGCTCCGCTACACTTTATAAGGGTAAAGAAAAGAAGGGTAGAGGGGAAAAGGGCTAAAGTATAAAAGGCTACTTAATAATCCTACTATGGGAATTGATTCCCAAGCGAGAGGAAAACGAAGAGACAAGATTTTGAAGAGTTTTGTCAGTCAACCACGCTAACAATTTCAACAGGCTTTGATATTAACTTTTTATTCATGTCGCGTAAACAGCGTTTTTGAAGTTGGGTAAAACTCGATTGGGAATGCGCTGCAAAGTATCGAGGATTTTGTAAAAAATATCGTGCTAAACTTAAGCCCGAAACTCGCAACTACTGTCTAAGCAAGTTATTAGCAGGGTTGAATACTCAAAAAAAGGTGAAGAAATCGTCTCCACGACAAATGAGGCTGCCTTGGGATGAATGGGAAGCAACTAACCAAGAAATAGAAAATGTAGGGTGCAAGTTTATTTTTGCTAATTGTTATAACCCGCAATTTGCCAGCATCGTACTACAAAAACAACAAGAGGGCATTCTATTCAAGCTTTTGCTCGATTTCGTCAAGCTGTTGACTTAATCTATTCAGTTCTGTTTCAGTTTCCTGAATTTGCGTTTCTAACTTAAACTTTGCAGCAACATCAGTTTCAATAGAGTATGCTTTGCGGAACCTCTTTAATTTTTGGCTTACTGTGCTATAGTATTCATCCAATGAAGCCAATTCTTGCTCTAATCTACGACGTTGCCTGTCAGTTAACCTGCCACTAGTAACGGGATTGTTAGAGTTTGCAGGTGTCGTGGTTGTTTGAGTAGCTTGGTGTTCTGATTGCGGTCTTTCTGCTTCTTGTTGTTGTCGTTGTTTTTCTGCCTCTTGTTGCTGCTTGATTCTCTCTTGCTGTTTCCGGTATTCTGCTTTTTTCTGGACAATAATTGGTTGTTCAATCTGCAATACTTCTTCTTCTTTTAGTTGCAGAGATTGTTGCAACTGCTTTAATTGACGACTAGTTGATTCGTTAAGGGGATATTCTTGCTCAATTGCTTCCGAGAAAGCTTGCTGATAACGAGCTAAATTCTGCCTATGTTCTTCTTGCCTTTGAGCAAATAGCGATTCTTGGACTAATTCAGAACTTACTGACTTACCTCCCCTTGATGAACCGATACTCTCAGAAGTTGAGATTATCGGTTCAAAGTTTCGTTGCTGATACAGAGCAATCCTTCCAATAGCGTCAATTGCATCCAAATCAGTACGGGATGCAGCTAAAGCTCTCATCCATAATTGCTTTGCTAATGATAAATTACCTCTGTTTTCAGCTTGAGAGGCTTGATATTTTAATGGCTCTACATCTCTAAGCGTGGCAGTTTGCTCTAATAAAATAAAATACAATTTGTAGGGCGGTTCTGCCTGGAGATAAGGATTTTGTGCAGGCTTTCCATAGCGAGTATTCAAATCGGGAACTTGGTAACGTAAATATTGTGCTAAACGCTCTACTGTGGCACAATTAGCCTCTCCCTGTAGTCGCAATCCTTCTAATAGTGAATGGGTAAATGACCCATGTTCTAATTCCTCAATCTCCCAAGATTTTTGGTTAGCTGTGCAGGAATAAAAAGTGATAACTCCCTGATACCTTTGTTCACCAATTCCTAATCCGGCTCTACTACTTTCATCTCGGCAAGCATCCAAAAACAACACTACATTATCAGCGCCACTGCGCCGCAGTCTTTGAGTTACAAAATCAACAGAAATAGCAGTATGTTCTATGTCACCTGGGTCACTGTCTGAGAACATTAAATAATCTTTATCTTTATATCGATTGCCATGACCTGCAAAGAAAAACCATAAATTATCTTCTGGTTTTAATAAAGGAGATTGAATATTCTCAAACTGTGCCCGTAAGAATCGCCGCAAATGACCAAAAGTAGGTTGAGTAGGAATTGGCGGATTGGCTGGTATTGGAGCAGAATCGTCAGTGAAGAGGAATACTTGATCAAATCTGGCTTCTTGTTCAAACCAAGTTGCCATCACAGAAGCGTCTCGCTTGGCAAAGTTTAGCTTAAGCAGATTCTCATAGTGATTAATCCCAACAACAATCGCCCAATTCTTACCCATATTCAAGTACCAATTATTTTCGCTTGAATTTAAAAGTCATCGCTCCTTTTCCCCCGGCTTTACCACCACCAATCCCAAGCAGGCTGATTTGTCCTTCACCATTGACTTCTACTGAAAGTTCGACCTCATTAAGCTGGATTTTAGAATCGAGTTGGTCAGCTTCATCAAGCATTTCTCGCATAGCTTGCAGAAACCCCTTCATTTCTTCCTTGAGTTTAGTTACCTCTACTTTACGTCTGGTAATCACTATTTCGTCTTTTTTTCGGCTCACAACTATTTCTTCATTGGTTTGGACGCCGAGTAGTCCTCCTCTATCTCCACTACTTCTTGCTCCACTGCTTCTAGTTACATTATCTGTGAATGTTTCGGTAGTTGTAGTTAAGGTTTCAGCCGTTTCTTCGGTAATAATCCAGATGGCTTTGGGGGTGGAATTTTCTGCTGACATAAATTTAATTATTTAAATTATTCCTAATTTAACTGGCTTTTACTAAAGCTTACAGCACCGCAGTTCTGGCTTTTAGTTCGGCAACTTTTTGGTTCAATGGTAAATTTTCAACGCATCCCAGATACTGCGCTAAAGCACCAACTACTACCTCGGTTTTAGATGTGCCAGTCTGTTGAGCGTAATTGTTAAGCTTTTCTAGAAGATAGGGGGGAATTCTGACGGCAATTTGAGGTTTGGTCATGGCAGACAACTATTTTTTAGTTCTAGACTAGAAATTGCATGACACTACATTACTATTATTCAGTAGTAGTACGGAAACTTTCAATAGAAAAAAACAAATCAGTCAATACCAACCCAGAAATAGCTAAAAATATGAATTTTGGTGTAGAAACGAAGCATGTGCAACGTCTCTACAAAGGTTTTGAAATCACGCAAAATCAATTTCACGCCCTGAATTCAGCAACAGCAACAATTGACTATTGACTGTTGACCAATTTTAGTAAAGACTCGTCATACTTAAAGAGGGAGAACCGTTGAACTACTCCCGGCTATTTAAGGCGTGAAGTTGATTAAGCAACAATGAGACGTAAATCTACTGGTAGAACAGTTACCGATTCTAGACCCCCTGGTATTCAATCTCCTGCGTTTAATTTCACCACTATGGCGATTTTAGCGGGGGTGTTTATTTTGGGAATTGGGATTGGTATTGCTTTTAGCTCTACAACCACATTGACTCCATCAAACGTGGCTTCCCGCGAATTTATTGACACTAGAGCACCGAACCCTGAGATTTGTGTGCAGTATGGAGCTAGCGCGATGGTGATGGACGCTAGACTTTTCGTGACTCTCAACCCGTTTAATGTCTACGTTGCTCAACCGAGTATGCGTCCTGGATGCGTTATCCGCCAAAATAACTGGGCAATTTTAGAGCAACGAAAGCTCATATCATCGCAGCAGGTAAATGAATGCAAAAATCGCCTGAACACTTTTGGCTTTACGGGCAATTTGGAGAGTGAAAAACCTGATATCAGGTGTATTTACCAAAACGAAGCTGCTCAAAACTTCTTTATCAATCAACCAGGAGCAATTTCACAGCCACAGGAAACGGACAGATTCTAAAAACAAAAAGAAGGAAGCGCTTAATTATCTCTCACCCTAGAAGGGTGGAGCTATAAAAACAAAGCTCCGAAGCTTTGATGGGAGGAAACCTCCGCTCAAACTTCTCTCCACCTGCGTGGGCTAATTAAACGCATCTTCACAGAGAAACGGTATTACCTATTGGAGTTGGGGAAGGGTTGACCAAACTCAAACACCCCAGAATTAGGAACATTGCCTGGATAGTTAGGGACGGTTTGAACAGGAAAACCGGGCGCACCGACACTAAGAGGAGCAGTATTAAAATTACCAGGCTGATTTGGGAAACTCGCTGGAGGAAGAACAGAACCAGGTTGTTGAGTAGGGTTGTTAGAGTTTAGCGGTGGTACTGTTACCAAGGGTATCTGTGAGTTGTTAGAGCTACTTGGTGGTAGGTTGCTAGGTGGTGGATAGTTGTAATTACTCGGTGGTAAGTTACTTGGTGGTAAGTTGCTAGGGGGTGGATAGTTATAGTTGCTCGATGGTAAGTTGCTCGGTGGTAGGTTGCTAGGTGGATAGTTGTAATTACTCGGTGGTAGGTTGCTAGGCGGTGGATAATTATAGTTACTTGGCGGTAAATTGCTCGGTGGTAGGTTGCTAGGCGGTGGATAATTATAGTTACTTGGCGGTAAATTGCTCGGTGGTAGGTTGCTAGGCGGTGGATAATTATAGTTACTTGGCGGTAAATTGCTCGGTGGTAGGTTGCTAGGCGGTGGATAGTTATAGTTACTTGGTGGTAAATTGCTAGGCGGTGGATAGTTTCCTTGTTGAGAAGATGTACCCCCAGCAATTAGAGGACGTAAAACCCAGCGAGTGGTATTTTGCGCGGAAATCGGTTGCAGTTGCACTTGATTTGGATCTAAAGAAGTCCCTGGTGCTAAATCTAAGACAATGCGAGTTACGCTTGCATTTAATTGGGAAACGCGAATTCTTTGAACTGCTCCGGAATAATTTTCTAGAGTGGGAACGTAGCCTAATTTGGTATCAGGCAGATCTACAACCATGCGCGGGGGTTGGGCAAGATAAAAGTAGCGGGGTGTTGTGCCTGCTGAGAGATTAATTTCTAGTTGGAAAGCTTCTGGGTAAAAGCGCCAATCTTCTAGACTTGCTGCTGGTGCTGCAAGACTGCTATTAGTTTCGAGAGAAATTGCTGCGTACAAGCCAAAGAAACTTACTTGAAACAGTTGCTTGCACCAGCGAAAAAATTGCTTACTCCTCACCACCTTATCCATTATTTGTGTCCTTTGTCTTTTGTTTGTTGTGTGGCTGTAAATTTAATCATTTTAGGAATATCTTCCACGGTTATTTGACCTGCAAGATTATTTCTATCAAACATCTGAAGTTGAATTGTAACTAAGTTCTGAGGATGAGTGTAACTGCCTTTTTTTGCTTTGGGGATACGGCAAAGGAGTGAGTGAGGAACTTTTCCAGATAAACTCAACTGTTGATTTGTCAGAATACCTGTGAGCGAAGGGTTTTGATGACTAGCTGTTAAGTTGGCGTTGGTTTTTGCTGATAACAAAGACCCATTTATATAAATACCTGATTGCTGAATATTTAATATCATGCCGTCTAATTTTTCACAATTGGGCAAATTGCCAGTAAATATGAGATGATAGCGATCGCTTATTTCGGGAGGAGCCTTAAGATTACTTTCTCCATAAGCGGTCACAGCTTTAAACAACACCAAAACTAAAACAATTGTCAAGCCATAAAAGGCTAAAGTTTTGCATTTCACATGTTTCATGGGGAATGAGAGTGAGGGAGTGGGGGAGTGGAGGAGTGGGGGATGGGGAGAAAGAAGAATTATTCTCCTTGTCCCCTAGTCTCTTTGTCTTTTAGTCTTTTAGTCTCCTTGTCCCCCATCCCCGCATCTCCCTATAATCTGAGTGCTGACTGATGACTGTTAGCATCAGCAAGGACTGAGGCTAAGTGAGAGGTAACTTGACTGTAGCGACGGGTAATCAGCAGTGAGGAACGACACTGAATCGCTAGTTCGTCTGTATAACGTCCGAGGGTTTGACGTTCAATACCCCAAGCACGGCTAGTACCTGCAATAGTGAGGTCTACCCCTTCTGAGGCTTTGACTACCGCTTGGATTGGCTCGGAGGCTTCAATAGTTTCAATGTCAATGCGATCGCGTACACTTTGAGGCAATTGCTCCATCATTTTGTGCAACTCGTAGCTCATTTCATTTTTGACGCGATTTTCAGTCCCTACCTGTAAAATCTTTAACAGGCAAGTATCACGATTTATTAGCAGTCTCAACGCAAGTATCACTGCTAAATCATCGTGGATATTTGCAGAATAGGGCACCAACAAATTTTCTAAGCGCTCTTTGCCTCTGTCTATGAATACCGCTACATCAACCGGCGCAGTAGTCAGAATTTGACCAACTCTCCCGCCTAAGCGATTATTACTAAAAGCTGGGCGATGCCATCCTACTAAAATTAAATCAGCAGGTTCGAGTTCGGCTATCTCTGCTGTCTCTCGTGCAACGTTACTGGATATCCGAATTATCGGATGTACGTAAGAGCGCGTAGACGGCGGCTCTAAGGTATTAATTAATTCTTCTAGCTGCTGACGCCGTTCTTCGATTAATCGGTTTGCCTCAACTGGGGTACTCTCAAAAGCATAGTCTTCTGAAAGTTCAATTAAACTGAGAGGATAAACAGCCGTAGGTTGTTGGTTGTTGAGTGCGATCGCTACTGCCAACTGTACCAAACCTTTTTGTGTACTCGGATTCGCTACTGGTACTAAAATCCGGTATATTTGACCGTAAGAGTCTCCAGTCGCAATAATTTCTCTACTCGCTTCTGGTTCATCCTCTGACTCAACCACATCTAGTCCGATCAGCCGTTTCGGGTATGTCCACTCTAACAGGGGCGAGGTCATAAATGTGGTTACTAATGCCATAATCACCAGCATGGTGAAGAGTAAGGGCGTAATTACTCCCAACGATAAACCAATATTTAATACTATCAGTTCGGTTAAGCCGCGAGTATTCATTAACCAACCGAGTGCTGAAGCTTCGCGTTTTTCAATTCCTGAGAAACGAGCTGCTACATAAGTGCCTAGGTACTTTCCGACGATCGCCACAAATAGCACTAATGCACATAATAACCACAATTCGGGGCGGTTAACTAAGCCGATTTGCGTCCGCAGACCACTGTAGGCGAAAAATACTGGTAGCAGAAATATCAACACAAAATCTTCAGTTTTTACCGCTATTTCCCGCACCAAACCAGCATTCTTTGGCATTATCGTCCCCACCAAAAATGCTCCAAAAATCAAGTGAATACCGATTAGTTCGGTAATCACAGCAGAAGCAACTACTCCCATGTAAATTAAAGCTAGAAGTAATTGGTTAAGGCGTCTTGTGCGACGGTAGTAAATAGCAAGACGTTGTAGAAAAGTTCGTCCTACCGTGACCATAAAGCCGATATACAGTACGCTGGCGATAATTGTGTGCCAAGCTCCACCAATACTACCTTCTCTAGCAACAGCGATCGCTATTGCTAACAAACACCAAGCTGTCACATCATCCACTGCCGCGCAAGTTAGCGCCAATGTTCCTAAGCGTGTCTTCTGCAAATTTTTCTCGGTAATAATCCGCGCTAATACCGGAAAAGCAGTAATCGACATCGCTGCCCCCAAAAATAGGGCAAAGGCGGTAAACGATACGCTAGCATTAGAAACCAACGGATAAAGTAGAAGCGCTAGCAGTGTTCCCAGTGAAAACGGCACTAAAATACTCACATGAGAAGTCAAAACTGCTATTTCTAAATTACCGCTGAGATATCTAGGATTTAGCTCCAACCCAATCAAGAACATGAAAAATATCAGTCCTACCTGAGATAACACATCTAGAAAGGGAACAGTTTCAGGTGGGAACAGGGTAGCGGCTAAATTAGGAGCAACCCAACCAAATAATGAGGGTTCAAGCATAATGCCGGCGACAATCTCACCAATTACCAGGGGTTGCTTAATCCCTCGGAATGCCAATCCTATTAAGCGTGACATTCCAATCACAATTAGCACCTCAATCAAAACGAGAATAACTGTGTCAATATGCATAGTTTCCTCTACATCCACTAGCCGATGTCCCTTTGATGATTCTTTAAATCAGCTGAATATGTCAATGTATTTGAGGATAACTAAGATTTATTATTAAAATATTTTATTGTTAATTATTATGACAACTGGATTATATAAGCTGAAAATAATAGTAAGAATATTGCTCTTTTCCGCAAGTATGCGTAGATAAAAAAGATAGGCAATACCTATCAGCAAAATAATGCTTACATCTGAGTTTTTACTTAAAGTGAATCATCAAAATAAATGCTTTTCTCCGTGTGATTACTACCATTTAGGTAGACAAGCGATCGCAAGAGCGCAAAGTCGAGCCACTTCAATGCTCAAGAGTGTCGATATAGAGTTGCCACGATACGTATAGCAAACAAGGAGAAGCAAAGAAAAGCATTTATTTATTTCTTCTTTCTTGGCGAAGCACGTCTCTATGAGGGAGAAAGGGAGACCAAGGCGAAGGCATTATCCTAAAACTCGGTATTAAAAACGATGTTAGCTGGCAATTGTTTGGGAATTATAGGTGGCGATCGCTTCCCAATTCATTACATCTTCTAATAAAGCTTCATAACCTTGAGTATTCGGGTGAAGTCCATCTTTACTTAGACGTTTGCGCCTCCAAGCTTCACCATGCGCCATCCAACGCTCAAAAATATCAAGATAGGGAATCCGTCTTTTATTGCAAGCGATGCGAGTAGCTTCTTTGTAGCGATACTGATCGGCGTGATTGTAATATAAACAATCCAAAAATGGCATCTTGGCTTCATCGACTGGCACCATCCCAACAAACAACACGGGACACAGTTGCTGTGCTTGTTGAAGTAAAGAAGCGATTTCTGATTCAAATACGGCAAAATCTGTATAGTTGCGTCCATCAGGGCGCGCCAATCGTGCTGAATCATTCACTCCTACTGAGAGAATAATTAAATCGGGGACGCGGTTTCGCAATTCTCCCCGATGGCGAAATTCAATTTCTAGTCTTTGTGCTACTTGTTGAGTGCGATCGCCTCGGACTCCCAAATTATAAACAATATGACCAGCACTATCCGGTGACATCCACGACCGACGCAATCGTTCAACCCAGCCTCCGCCTTCTGGATCGCCAAATCCGTAAACTAAGCTATCTCCTAGTGCGACAATCTTCAAAGGCTGACATTGAGTTGGTCTAGACAGTTGCATTGAGGAAGAAGCTACAAATGTGTACATTTAAAAAGAATGTATTTTATATCTTTAAAAGATTCTATACATTTCTACACCATTTATGGGTAACTAATTTTCCTTCACAAAGAAGATCCGGCAAAGGGCATAGGGCATGGGGCAATTTCAGGAGGGGACTCATGTTAAAGGTGTAGAAAATAAAGAGTGATTCAAAATAATTCGCGCATTTTATTTCTTACCATGCACTCCTTTTTTCCTTTCACGGCAGATGACGGCAGGTGACGGCAATTGCTCCCCTTCGCCCTCATAGAGAGGCGCTTCGCCAAGGGAGAAGACCGCACTGCCTCCGCTTTTCCCCTCTTATCCCCGACACTTTCCCCTTTTCCCCTCTTCAAATCCCCCTGTCCCCTTTAAAGCACCATCGCGTAAGCTTTTTCATACTCATCGGTCATAGACTCAACGCTAAAGCGGCTAACAACATACTCCCGACAAGTATGGCGGTCTATTTTCATCGCATCTGGAAGAACTTCAATCATTTTTTCTACAGAGTTACAGACAAAACCAGTTTTGCCGTGAGCAATGACTTCTGGTACTGAACCTAACCCCATACCAATTACCGGTGTACCCGTCGCCATTGATTCAATCATCACTAAACCAAAAGGCTCTCGCCAATTGATGGGGAACAAAGTGATTGTCGCTCCACCCAGCAGTTGAGCTTTGTCTTCGTGGGAAATTTCACCCAAGTACTGAATCTGTTCGCCATCAATTAACGGCTCGACTTGTTCTGTATAAAAATCTTTATCTACAACATCAATTTTGCCAGCCATTTTCAAAGGTAAGCCAACCGCACGCGCTACTTTTATCGCTTGGACTGGTCCTTTTTCGGGAGATATTCGCCCGACGAAGGCAAGATATGCAGGTTGTGTTGGTTCGGGATAAAACGGATAAACGGCGGTGTCAATGCCGTTGTAGACGGTATGGATGTAGTTTAAGCCTAAGCGGGGTTCTCGTTGTGCCTCGCTTATGCTAATTAAAGGTTGGCAAGAAAATTTTTGGAATATTTTTTCGTTATCAGGTGTGAAAATGCCATGCATTGTATGGACGGTGGGCGTTTTCACAAAACTGCAATAACTAAGGGCGTGATAGCCTACATGGGAGTGAATAATGTCGAAATGATCAGCTTGTTGATAAACTTCGGCAAGCATCATTTGCTCGTAAATTGATGGCTCTTTAATTTTGGGGTCGAGCCGCAAAGCTTGGGGATGGACTGAGCAGAGGTTTGCTGTGGTAATTGAGTCACCGGAGGCAAATAAAGTAACTTCATGACCGCGTCTAACTAATTCATCTGTGACTAGCTTGACAATTAGTTCAGTACCTCCGTAGCGAAAGGGAGGAACACGCTCCCATAAAGGAGAAATTTGGGCAATTCTCATGTCTCACCTTCCTCAGGTAAATTTAAGCATATCAGCTTAATAAATTTGCACATAAGAAACTATTAGTTTCCCGAAATCTGGGCAAATATGCCATGCCTTTTGTTTACTATTGAAAGCCCTGATGGTGGAAAATCGCGTAAATTTTATCTGTTTTTAATTAAGGCATTGGAGAATGATTTTCGGTGCTTTTTTTATTTAATATGGCATCATTCTCCCCCCACCAAGGCTTTCTTTGCCTAGGATTCAGCCGATTTTACTCAGTTGTAATCGCATTAACTGCTGTGAGTAAAAGGCAGAGGTTTTACTTCTGTTACATTACTTAAAAAATATGCAAATTTATCAACTAAAGTATATTAACTGAAATTGCTATATTTAGCAATACACTGAATAATTACGTGCAATAAATACTAATATCTTATCCGTAATTCCGCCATTGAGGATATTAAGTATAGCGTAAATGCTGATACATTTAACTTAATACTTACAAGAAGGGAAATGAAAATATTTAGAAAAGCATAAAACCTTTTCTTGAATACCTTTTGTCTGCGAAAAAAGGTAATTGCACAGCAAAGCTATTCACCCAAAATATGTACTAATGTGTGACGAATATGAACATTGCCGACAAGAAAATATTTGGTTAAGTTTTGTATTATTTGGGCATTAAAATTTATACTAATTGAACTCAATAATACTTAGGAAAAATTTTCATCTAAGTTATTGATTATGTAATCTAACTGCTGACTTCGGGGAGTCAGCAGTTAGGGAGATAGAATTTACTGCGCTTCGGGAATTGCCTGCAATACATGTTCTTACGTTACATCTAACATCAAAAGATTGTTCGTTGTGGTGTATTTCATTGTTCAACAGAAATATACAATTAAGGAAAGACTTTGAATTTTGTAAAGAAATTCATATGCGTTCCTTTTAAGTGATATGCTAGCCCTGCGCTTTTGGGAGAGCTGAAAAATCTATTTAGGATTCTTTACATATTGCAACTGTCTACTTAACTTTAAAGTCCGTTGTAATTTGTACAATGCAGCTGTGACGTGGATATTGTCCAACTTGGGCTTCCTTAAAGACATTCATGAGCATTTCGACTTCTGTGTTGAGCGATCTGCTACAGACGCTACCTCACGTGCGACCCCAGCTATATTTTAAAGCTTCTTTAACAGCGCTCTCCCATGCGATGGAAGATCAGGTTTTGGCGGCAACTTTAGACCAACCTTTGGTCATTGCGAGCTTCCAACGAGAAAGATTCTACCGCCAAGAAGCTCATCGATATCAACGGCTTGCCGATCGCAGCGATCAAGTATACGTGTTAGCTGCACCGGAAACGGATTTCACTAATAGCTCGGAATACTACGAAAAAATCGCCTTTGAGCAAGAAGATGGGTTAAGTCACGAATGGCATTTGGTGGTGATTGCCCAAAACTATGCAACTTGCTTGGTGTGCCGAGAAAGCCAAGGCTCTGTTACCAAAAATAAGCAGCAGATGCCAGAATTGAACATCGGGTTGGATATGGAGACAGCGCGAAGGTTTGAAGGGATTTGGACTAGTGAGCGAGAAGTGAGCTTGAAAGCTGCTCAATTGCTATTAGACAGAATTATCGTTTACAGACCAGAATTGGCAACCAAAGTTGAGCAGGTAAGGCAGAGATTTGGTATTGGGGTGCATCGGGGTAACAGAGGGGTGACTCAGGATTTGCTGTCAAGCTACTCAAAAGTTGAGGAAATACCTTTAGATTTTTGTGACATTGACACTGACCCGTTTGTGCAGCGTTTGGTGACTTACTTGCAAGCTAGCCAGTACAAATTGCACAAAGCTTATCGTTCAATTGCCGCTCAAGCAAGCAAAGAGCGCTTGATCAACTCAATTACTACCGCAATTAGGCGATCGCTTAATCCTCAAGAAGTTCTTCAAGTAGCAGTGCAAGAACTAGGACAACATCTAGAAGCTTCGAGGTGTTTAATTTACCGCGCTCAAGCTACAGATACAAGCGCGAAAATAGAACACGAGTTTTTGAGTCCTGGTGTTTTATCTGTTGTCGGGCAAACTTGGCATTTACAGAATAATCCTTTATTTCAGGCGATCGCACAACAGGGTGAAGGTATCAGCGTTGTCAATACTTTCAATGACGATCGCATTAACAGTGACAGCGAACTTTCTTTTATTGCCAAAAAGTTTGCTATTCGTTCTTGGCTAATGGAACCAGTATTGTTTCAAGGACGATTGTTAGGCATAGTCGAGTTGCACTATTGCCGTTTGCCTCCCCATCAGTGGCAAGCTGGGGAATTGGATTTAGTAAAAGCGCTCGCCACCCAAGTTGGCTCGGCTCTTATCCAAGCTGAAGCTTATGCTAACCTAGAAGACCTCAACCAACAGCTTGAAGCCCTCGACCGCACCCGCAGCAACCTTATAGCCATCACCGGACACGAACTCCGCACTCCCTTATCCACGATTCAGGTCTGCCTGGAAAGCCTCGCGAGCGAACCGGATATGCCTTTAGAATTGCAACAAGTGATGCTGAGTACCGCTCTAGCTGACTCCGAACGAATGCGAAAACTGGTGCAAGATTTCTTAACACTTTCTAACTTAGAAAGTGGTCGGGTAGAATGGCATCCAGAATCTTTAACCATAGAAGAGTGCGTGGAACTAGCAATTAGCCGCTTTCGCACTCGCTCAACAGAAAAGCAGCCAAAAATCAAGAGTAAAATTGCCCAAAATCTACCTTTGATCAGAGCAGACGGCGATTGGTTAGTGGAGGTACTAGCAAAAATCATTGATAATGCTTGTAAATTTACACCCCCACAAGGAGAAATCACCATCAAGGCGACTCGCAACAGTGATCAAATGCTTGAGGTGACTGTGGCTGATACTGGACGAGGTATTGAACCAAATCGACTAGAAGTAGTTTTTGACCGCTTTTATCAAGAAGAGGGAGCCTTGCGACGTACAACTGGCGGCACTGGTTTAGGATTAGCAATATGCCGCCAAATTGTCAATGGCTGGGGTGGTGAAATTTGGGCTTCGTCAACAGGCAAAGACAAAGGCAGTGAGTTTCACTTCACCATCCCGATTGTCGAAGGTAGCCAAGAGCAGAAGAGGTCAAAAGTCAAAAGTCAATAGTCAATGCTCAATGCTCAATGGTCGAATGGGACGAAGATAAACCTAGATAGTTACGTTTACCTCGTTCCACCTCGTTGCCAGTCAAAGACTGGGAATGCTTTGCGGGAGTCTGAAGCACCGACAATTGCACCTGCAAGCCAACAGCCCACTAACCAGAAACAACTAACAATCAACTACTAACAACTCACAAAGAACTGTTACAGTCTATAACGCGATCGCAACATGACCCAGGTGGCAGTGTTACGATGCCGTAAAAACGTTGAGAGACAATTTTTTTATGGCAGAAACACTAACTGGACAAACTCCCATATTCGGTGGCAGCACTGGCGGTTTGCTCACAAAAGCATACGTAGAAGAAATGTACGCTATCACCTGGACTAGCCCCAAGGAGCAAGTGTTTGAAATGCCTACAGGTGGCGCTGCTATCATGCACCAAGGCGAAAACCTGCTTTACTTGGCTCGTAAAGAATACGGCATCGCTTTTGGCGGTCAACTCCGGAAATTCAAAATCACAGACTACAAAATCTACCGGATTTATCCCAACGGCGAAATTCAGCACCTGCACCCGGCTGATGGTGTCTTCCCTGAAAAGGTAAACCCAGGTCGCGAGAAAGTGCGTTATGTAGACCGTAACATCGGCAGGAACCCCAGCCCAGCAAAACTTAAGTTCAGCGGTAAATCTCCTTCCGATGTATAAAAAATAGGAGATTAGGCACTGGGCAATGGGCAATGGGCAAGAAAAATTATTTTCTAGTCCCATGCCCAATGCCCCATGCCCAATGACGGCAGATGCTCCACTTGGGGAGACCCCAAGACCGCACTGCCTCCCCTATGCCCTATGCCCCATGCCCTAAATTATGATTTTTCCCGATTTTGCCGAATTTCAAGAGCTAGCTAAACAAGGTAATTTTGTTCCTGTGTATCAAGAATGGGTAGCAGACCTGGATACGCCAGTATCTGCTTGGTATAAAGTCTGTGCAGGTCAACCTTATAGCTTTTTGTTGGAGTCGGTAGAAGGCGGCGAAAAACTGGGACGTTATAGTTTACTGGGTTGCGATCCTTTGTGGATTTTGGCAGCAAGGGGAGATTGCACTACTCAGACCCATCGCGATGGTTCGCAAGTTGTCTTTGAAGGCGATCCGTTTGCAGCTTTAAGTAAATGTCTTGAACCTTTTCAACCAGTGAAGTTACCACAATTACCGCCGGGAATTGGTGGTTTGTTTGGTTTTTGGGGTTATGAATTGATTCGCTGGATAGAGCCGCGTGTAAAAGTTCATGCCCAAGATGACCGAAATATCCCGGATGGATTGTGGATGCAGATAGACCACCTATTGATTTTCGATCAGGTGAAGCGGAAAATTTGGGCAGTTGCTTATGCTGATTTACGTGACCCAGAAGTAGATTTACAAGCAGCATATCAACAGGCGAGCGATCGCGTCAGCCAGATGGTTCACAAATTATCTTTGCCCTTATCGCCCCAAAATACTATCTTGGAATGGACACCGCCAGGAAGTAGAGGAGCAAAAGAGCGGGGGAGCCAAGAAGCGGGGGAATATACCAGCAACTTCACGCGAGATGAATTTTGCGCCCAAGTTGAAAAAGCCAAGGACTATATCAAAGCTGGCGACATTTTCCAAGTCGTTATTTCTCAGCAATTATCAACAAAATACACTGGCGATCCCTTTGCCCTTTATCGTTCTCTGCGCCAGATAAATCCTTCGCCTTACATGTCTTATTTTCACTTCAATGATTGGCAAATCATCGGTTCCAGTCCAGAAGTGATGGTGAAAGCAGAAAAAGATGCAAATGATATAATCGCCACAGTCCGTCCCATTGCGGGAACACGTCCACGAGGGAAAACAACCCAGCAAGATGCAGCCTTAGCCGCAGATTTGCTGCAAGACCCCAAGGAAATCGCCGAACACGTCATGCTGGTAGATTTAGGGCGTAACGATTTGGGGCGAGTGTGCGAAAGCGGTAGTGTGAGAGTTGATGAATTAATGGTAGTAGAAAAATACTCTCACGTGATGCACATTGTCAGTAATGTTGTGGGTAAACTAGCGCAGGGTAAAAGTGCCTGGGATTTGCTCAAGGCTTGTTTTCCAGCGGGTACAGTCAGCGGGGCACCGAAAATTAGGGCAATGGAAATTATACACGAACTAGAACCGTGTCGGCGGGGTGTATATTCTGGCGTGTATGGATATTACGATTTTGAAGGGCAATTGAATAGTGCGATCGCTATCCGCACAATGGTAGTTCACGATGGTAAAGTCACCGTGCAAGCTGGCGCCGGTATGGTAGCTGATTCCGAGCCACAGAAAGAGTATGAAGAAACATTAAATAAAGCACGCGGGCTTTTAGAAGCGATTCGCTGCTTGCGGTGAAGTTAGGTGAAAGCTTCTTAGCCCTACTAGTGAGGATATACAATCCTGGATTTAGTCAGTAATGTCATAAACAGATTCTAGTTGTAACCTTTTGTGTGCTTATAAATATTCGTGCTGTGGTGTAATTTATTTTTACTCACGGCACAGTAATGTTATTAGCCGTGAAATTTTGGGCATAATCTCTATAGAAGTAAATTAATATACTTTTTTACCAAAATTTTACGTAAATTATGAGACTTCAGTTATTTGCTCAATTGGCGCTGGGGTTGGCGATCGCACTCACCGTATCTGCCATGCCCAATCAGCCTAGCAATGCACAAAGCACAACCTTCTACTGCGGTACGAGTAACGGTGTGGCAGCAACTATTGCTCGCACCCCACGCGGAAACTTGCCAGTGATTCGCTGGAGTTCCGACTATTTCAGCGGTTCGGGATGGAACCAACAGCGGCGCTGTCAGGAGGTATCATCAAGATTCCAGAGCTACTACGACAATGGCACGCTGAAGTACATCACAACTGGTCGGATGAACAAACAATCTGTGGTGTGCGTTGCTAGTCGCAAAGGTGGTGATTGCACTGGATTGCTATTCACCCTCAAGCCTGGAAGCGCTCCGGATCGCACTCTCTCAAGACTTTTGAATTATCGCGCTCTTGCAGCTGGTGGCTCACTGAATGAAAGTGCAGGGGAACGACTTTACATCGATATGAAAGAGTTTATGAATACAGCGCCTGTAGCCGGAGAGAGTTCAGATAAGCCTGTTTCAGAATCTAGCGGTTCTTTATTGTGGGATTCAAAGTAGAGAAACAGCATAACTGTTTCTCTACTTCACGGCTGAAAGTACGATGAAGTGGCGCTTACTGACCCTGGTTGCCTGTGTTGGCGGTTTAACAGTAGCACTGTAAGCGGTGCTGATTGAAACGGCTTTGTAACTAGCTCCCCATCTGTTTGTTGCTACAAATTCACGTTTGATAGGAGACGAGAAAAAGAAATGAGGTTTTGTGAGGGGCTTCCAGCAGTGTTGATAGGTGCATCTGCAATTGTCATTGTGCAGCCTTATATCGCCGTAGCAATAACACCGAACCAAATTAATGAGATCGCCAAAGGCATTACGGTATTAATCGATGGGCAATATCCGGGGTCTGGGGTGATAATTGCTAGGAAAGGAAATACTTACTACGTCCTCACTGCTACTCATGTGGTGGCGACTGAGGATAAGTATGAAGTTGTCACGCCTGATGGCAAAAGGTATGCGGTTAACTACGGTACTGTGAAAAAACTGCCTGGGGTGGACATGGCGGTGTTGCAGTTTACCAGCAATCAAGATTACCCTGTTGCCAAAATAGGCAATTCTGACCAAGCAACAGAAGGGGAAACGATTTATGTAGCTGGGTTTCCTCAACCAACAGCAGCAATTAACCATTCCATTTACGTTTTCACCGATGGGCGAATTACTGCCAACGCTTCCCGACCTCTAGCTGATGGATATGCCTTGGTTTACAGTAACAACAGCCTTCCAGGGATGAGTGGTGGTTCGGTACTTAATGAAAAAGGAGAAATAATAGGAATTCACGGCAGAGCCGACACCACAAAAACCCAAGCTTCGGATATAAATCCCGAAATCGTTGTCAAAACCAACTTTAATTTGGGCATTCCCATTAATACCTTTTTGAGACTGTCATCCTCAGCTGGAGTAGATGTGGGAGTCCGTCCTCCAATCCAACAGATAGCGACTGCACCTAAAGCTGACGACTTCTTTATTCAGGGTGGGGATAAGTATAGCAAAGGAGACTTTCAAGGGGCGATCGCTGCTTATACTGTAGCGATTCGTATCAATCCTAACTATGCCAACGTCTACAACAACCGGGGTAATGCCCGCTCTAAGCTGGGAGACAATCAGGGGGCAATTGCTGATTACAACCAAGCGATTCAACTCAATCCCAACAGTGCCGATGCTTACCATAACCGGGGTATTGCCCACTCTGACTTGGGAGACAAACAGGGAGCAATTGCGGATTACAACCAAGCAATTCGCCTCAATCCTAACTATGCCAATGCCTACACCAACCGAGGAGTTGCCCGTTCTGAATTGGGAGACAAACAGGGAGCAATTGCGGATTACAACCAAGCAATTCGCCTCAATCCTAACTATGCCAATGCCTACACCAACCGAGGAGTTGCCCGCTCTGAGTTGGGAGACAAACAGGGAGCAATTGCGGATTACAACCAAGCAATTCGCCTCAATCCTAACTATGCCAATGCCTACACCAACCGAGGAGTTGCCCGCTCTGAGTTGGGAGACAACCAGGGTGCAATTGCGGATCACAACCAGGCGATTCGCCTCAATCCCAGCTTTTTTTCAGCCTACTACAACCGAGGTAATGCCCGCGACGATTTGGTAGACAAACAAGGGGCAATTACTGATTACAACCAAGCGATTCAACTCAATCCCAGCTTTGCCAATGCCTACTACAATAGGGGTCTTATCCGCTCTGACCTGAGAGACAAGCAAGGTGCAATTGCGGACTGTCAACGAGCCGCAGAGCTTTTTCAGCAACAAGGAAACACACAGTTATATCAAAAAGCACTGGATAATATCAGACAGCTTCAACAGTAGCTGCTTTCGGCTATTGTGATTGAGAGTGCGATAGCCGTTGTGTAAAGGTGTGCGATCACACTTGAATGTGGTTAAATTTTATGGGAGCATTCTTATTTGCCAAACTCTTATTTAAGAAGATGAAACATAAGCAAATTTTATGAATATCTCTAATTTAGTTACTCAATTCCGCTAAATATTATTTAGCGTCTGTAAAATCTTGCGTTATTTGAATAACATATCCGACAAAATTATGAAAAAGTGCATTATATGCAAAACTGACAAACTCATCAATGAATTTACAAAAGAACATATATTTCCTGAGTCTATTGGAGGAACTCTCACATTAAATGTAGTTTGTAAAAAATGTAATGATTTTCTTGGTCATAGTGTAGATTCACATCTAGTCAATCACTCACTTGTACAGTTAGCTTGTTTGAGTTTAAAGATTGGTGGGAAAAAGGCAAAAGTTCCAAATCCTTTAGAGCGAGGAACCCTTGCTGATAACCCCAATAAAGAAGTTAAGTACATTTGTGATGAGTCTGGTAATTCTATAAAACTGGATATAGTTACCAAATTTCAAGGAGACATCATCAAAGATGGGAGAGTCAATATTACTGTAGACAACAAAAATCAAAACCAACTTCCATCAATGATTAATAAGATGTTAAAGAGGAAGGGGGTAAATGAATTATCAGAAGAGAAAATTTATCAACATGCTATAAAAAGCAATAATCCTTGTCCTTGGGTGGATGTGAATTTGAAAGTAGACCTCATAAACTATCAGCGTGCGATTTTAAAGATAGCATATGAATTAGCCTATTATTGGCTTGGTGATGCTTACCTAAACGATAAGGTGGGAGAAGTATTAAGATGCTGTATTAAAGATGAATGCTTGAAAGAAGATTGGTATCAAAAATATCCAACAATAAAAGCAAACATTGGATTCTTTGGAGATAATTCAAGCTCTTTTCTGGAAAATATCTGGGGTAATGAACTAAATAGTCATATTGCCTTACTGATACCAAATCAACAAGAGACACTTTGTTATGTCAAAATATTTAATACATTTCAAGGAGTAATCGTAGTAAGTGAAAATTCGCCGTTTTCTTATGATTTGCTTGAATCTGATTCTCCTGGTAAATTTATAGCCATCAATTCGCAAACCGGAGAAAAACGAGAGTCAAGTTTATGTGAAGAGATAAAACGAACAAACAAATAAACAATATTTAAGAGGGAAAACCATATAGAATTTAGATTATTAAAGGCACAATTTGCACCTTTTATTCTAGCATTATCGCTTTTTGGAGCTTTATTATAAGCCAAATCTATGTTATTTTATCTCATCAATTAATTTCCAATGATTTAATCATTTTCTCTGCTGTTTGGATAAACTCATTATAATCATCTAGGTTTGCCGTATAGGTAATTACGTAAGCTTTATCACCTTTAAAAGTCCAAGTTTGCAGAGTTTTTAAATTATTTCTGCCACTTTTACCTGTGAAGACTAATTGCTTTGCTGGTTTATTCGCCAAAGTAGTTGAACTTTGCTCAATAATCTTAGCTTCTGGTAAATGCTTATTGATATCGTCAATAAATAACTTATACCAATTTAATATGAAGCTGCATAGAAAAGAGCTTCTAGGATAAAGTTATAAGAGGAAATAGATATCACCTGCTCAGGTGTAAGTTGATTGAATATTTCCTGGATGCGATCGCGTAAATTTT
>JAHHID010000065.1 GCA_019359015.1 Spirirestis rafaelensis WJT71-NPBG6 | reverse complement strand
GGGTAAAATTTCTCCAAGCTAAATATCCAAACGCCGAAATAGAAGTTTGGAGCATGGACGAGCATCGTATTGGACTTCATCCTATCCTACGTCGAATTTGGGTATCAGAAGGTGAACAACCAATTGCATCACTACCCAGTATTTATTCAGTTAATAAAATTACCTTGTACTTAAATGTGGTTTTTAGCGATCGCTTGTTTTTTGCCCAACCTCACCAAATCGCGTTGCTCCCGTTGAGCAACTACTCTAGAGCTATTGAAAGAACCAACACCAGAGTCTGCTCCTACTTCCCTATCCGAGTTAAGGTAATAATGGCGCATTTTTAAAAGATAGTAGAACTGCTGCGCGACAGCTTCGATGTCTGCACGTTTGGGTAGTTCATAACTGGTGATGCTCGTTTTGGTAACAGCCCAGAGGTAACTGCGCTCTTTTCCAAGCGAGTATTCTAAAAGTAGAGTGTTTTCATCCAGCACTGAGGATTGAATTTCTGCTAATGTCAGTGGCTTTGGTTGAGTCAGTGCTGCATACCGTGGGCTGGTGGTGCGAATTTTTGTCTGAAGTTGCTGGTAGCTTTCTAAAAGTACCTCGACATCTTTTTCTAAAGTTTGGAGTTGTTGTTGGTTGTTGTTATCACTCAGTACTTTTGCACGGCGTTGCTCAAGTGCATCGAATTGAGAACGCAAGTTGCCTTCTTTTTCCAATAAACTCGGCTGGACCTGCTAAAAATCGTTTGGCAGAGGTACGATCCTGCTCGCAAAAAACAAACCGTATAGCATTGTTAGTAATAGCATTTACAACAGATTGATCTAGTGCAATCTTCGTACCTTTTGTCTCAGGAGTTGCTGCGGCTGACGTTGACAACAACAAAACACCGATCAATACGGTTAAATTCCAATGGACAAAACCAAGGAACGTTCGTCTGTTAGTTAAAAAGAAATTTATTTGATAAGCCATATCCCCCTTCCTCTTGACTTTTTCATAGTTACTGATGTAGGCAGTTCATGATGGCTACTTATTTCTCAGTTTGCTGCATCAAACTTTCATAAAAAAACTGTTTTTTGTAACAAATCTTGATAGCAAAGGTATTCAAGCTCCCATTGGTCACAAGTTAAGGCTGTAAGGTAACTGTAAAGTAACTTTGAGAAGATGCTTGAAAGAAAAATTAGTCGGAACCTCGCTGTTTTTCTGGGAATGGTGCATCCACTTAGTTGTTTCTTGCCTATTTAAAGGGGGCGATCGCTTTGTTGCCCAATACGACTGAAAAAGCTATCGATGGTTGTTTTGATAGTCTCTACTGCACGTTTGCTGATCACTCGTGTTAAGGCACTTACAAGTAATAAAATGTCCCACCGTCAAAGCCAGATGCCCCTATCCGCAACCAACCATTTCAATACACGGTGGGACATTTTATTTTTTGGATCTCCCTAAGAGTGCGATCGCATGGCATGTGTTCTGTGATGCAATTGAAGTATTCTCGTTTACACTCTCCGACTTGCAAAATCTACAGCTTATACACAAACAATTATGAGATTGATGTTAAAAGCAATGTTATGGCGTGCGGGATTAATGAGTGTTTGCTGTTTGATGGTAGCTTGTACGCAACTCTTTGATACTCAACAAACTTCCAACGCAGGACAGACAACGGATAATCCATCAATAGTAGCAGCCGAAGCAACCGCTACACCAACAACTACTTCTACTCCAAAAAAACTACGACTGGCGCAAATGAAGTAGTTACCACTTCCTCTGGATTAAAATATACAGAACTAAAACTTGGTAGTAGTGCAACACCAAAAACAGGTCAAACCGTCTGGGTCCACTACACGGGTACTTTAGAAGATGGTACCAAGTTTGATAGTTCACGCGATCGCGGTGTACCGTTTGAATTTCCAATTGGTACCGGACAAGTGATTTGCATGTTGGGACGAAGGAATTAGTACCATGAAAGTAGATGGTCGTCGTCAGTTAATTATTCCACCATCATTGGGTTACGGCGCACTCATTTGCTGGTGGTGTAATTCCTCCCAACGCAACACTGATTTTTGATGTTGAATTGGTGGATGTAAAATAATCATATCTGCGCGATCGCCTCCGGCGCGCCTTTGGTATCGCACGCGACTACTCCACCATCACTACAGGTAGAGTAGGAGTCTGCCATCTCTAGTAATGTATCTATAGGTTTGACACATTCTTTAGTTAAAAGTGACATGAATTCGTTAACAATGACAAACAAGAGCGTTAATGTACGGCACTTACCAAGAAATAAATACCCAGCCGTCAAACCTAGATCCACGATACTAACGAAAAATTTCAATACACGGCTTTGGAAATTGCCGCAAGAAATAGGGCAGGCTTCATGGCTTGTCGTAAAGTATTGAACGTTAGTCGTGGGGATAAAAAAGCCTGCCCTATTTCTCAGGTCTGGCTCCCTGGGTATTTATTTTTATGGTTCCCCCTACAGATGAATAATTTAGAAGGTGTTTCCTTTCTGCCGACCTCAACATTTATGATTTTTGAGAGAAGTCTAGTAGCTTTAGCCGTTATTCATGAGTAACACAGAAGTAGTAGTAATCGGTAGCGGGATTGGCGGTTTAAGCTGTGCCGCACTCTTGGCACGCTATGGAATTGATGTCACAGTAGTAGAAAGCCACTCCATTGCAGGTGGTGCGGCTCATGCTTTTGAACGCAACGGTTACAAGTTTGATTCTGGCCCATCTTTATATTCTGGTTTATCCTATACCCCTTCTCCTAATCCCTTACGCCAAGTTTTAGATGCCATTGGGGAAGATTTACCCTGCGTTCATTACGATAGTTGGGGTTGTTATCTACCAGAAGGAAACTTTGATGCTAAAGTTGGTGCTGACCAATTTTGTGAACTGCTGCAAAAGCTGCGAGGAGATAAAGCCGTAGCCGAATGGCGCAAACTACAGCAAATTATGACACATTTGGGCAAGAGTGCGATCGCTCTCCCACCCGCCGCCCTGCGCTACGATTTAGGTGCGGTGTTAACTGTGGGTAAATTTGCACCATCTCTGCTGCAACAGGCCGCTTCAGTCATTAAATTAACAGGGTCTTTTTCCCGCATCATTGATGGTGTAATCACAGACCCATTTATTCGCAACTGGTTAGATTTACTTTGCTTTCTCTTATCTGGATTACCCGCAGATAAGACAATTGCCGCAGAAGTTGCTTTCATGTTTGCAGATTGGTATCGTCCTAATGTCCAGTTAGATTATCCCATCGGTGGAAGTGGTGCATTAGTTGATGCACTGATACGGGGGTTGACTAAACATGGTGGTAAGTTAGTTTTGAATGCTCATGTGGAGCAAGTTTTAGTAGAAAATAACCGTGCTGTGGGAGTGCGACTGCGGGGTAGTAAAGAAATCAGAGCAAGTAAAGCAGTTGTTTCTAATGCTTCTGTTTGGGATACCCTGAAACTCATTCCCGAAGGTGTTATCCCAAAACGGTATGTAGAACAGCAACAAGCAATACCTGAATGCGATAGTTTCATGCATCTGCATTTAGGTATAGATGCAACAGGATTGCAAAGAAATCTGGGTATTCACTACATTGTAGTTAACGATTGGGACAAAGGCATAACTGCACCGCAAAATGTGGTTCTTATATCCATTCCCTCAGTTCTCGACCCATCGTTAGCACCAGCAGGTAAGCACGTGATTCACGTTTATACTCCTGGCAACGAACCTTTTTCTATTTGGCAAGGAATGGAACGCAATAGCGAAGAATATGCGTTGTTAAAACTTGAACGTGCCAAAGTGATGTGGCAAGCTTTAGAAAGAATCATTCCTGATATTCGTTCTCGTTGCGAAGTAAGTTTGGTAGGTACTCCCCTCACCCACGCTCGATTTTTGCGTCGTCATCGCGGTAGTTACGGGCCAGCTATAGCCGCAGGTACAGGTTTATTTCCTGGTGGGACTACACCCCTACCTGGATTGTTGTGTTGTGGAGATTCAACTTTCCCGGGGATTGGGTTGCCTGCTGTAGCTGCTAGTGGGATGATGGCTGCGAATACGATCGCTTCGGTGCAGCAGCATTTACAATTACTCAGTGATATTGTCTAATAGGGCTTCAAAAAGTCAGACTGTTAGGGGACAGCCTTCTTCTTGGTTAGTCGTGGGGTGTTGCGGATCTTTAATACAAGGCTGTCCCATTTTGTCCAGTTTTGGTGTAGGGGCTGACGGGGTGACAAGCGCCCCAGAATAAATATAAGGTAAAGATTTGACCAAATAATGGCATCCATAGCAGCATCCCAGGCTAAACACGACCGAGGGTTGGTGTAGGCATCGGTTACTCCATGAATGTCCGCGTGGATGTAGTCAGGGTAATATTCATGCTCAGTATGGTAGCCTTTGAGTTCCTCTGCCGCTTCATTTTCCATAGACAAGAATGGACAACCGTATAATAAATACTAACACTCGTACCATAGTTCCTGACTGGCGCAGGGGGCATGTGTGAGAATCTACGCATTAAAAACAAGTGTCTCAAAGCCCCCAAAGCAGGACGGTTGTCCATTCTTGTCAAGGATTTACCCAACCCAATTAATTGAGGCATATTCCTCCATTACTGAGGGCATCGCTGCGGTAATGCGTCGAATCACCTCGGTTCGATACGCTTGTTTGTCCTGTACGGTCCATCTCGGCATAATGAACATCTCCTACTTACACTCGTTGCTTAGTTCCGTTGACTCCAGGAGTGAGAACGATAAATAAATTGCATTCTCCAATATAGGAGAGTCTCTTTTTTGTATGAGATGCTCCCGGATGCTTGGCAGACTGTTAGTCGTGAAGATGATGCCACATATAAATTGCCTGTTGTTTTGTTCAGCCATGCTATGTCAAAAAGTTAACGTAGCGAAAAAACTGCGATTAGGGGTAGACATAGCATGGCTGACCGAAGAAAGGCAACAGCCGCGATCGCACTTCTTCTGAAGCTTACACGTTCATTGCAACATAAGTGCTTCCAGCAAGAACTGCCTTTTTCACATTACTCTGCTATCAATCGGTAGTAAAAAGTCGCGAGACCATTCATTCCAAGAGCCAAAATAATTTTTGGCAGGAATTCCTGCCTCTTCTAGGGCTATCAATGTATTAGCAGCCCTTGAACCCTTAAAACAGTAAATATACACAATGGACTCTGAAGTAATACCTACTGACTGACAAATTTCTCGGATTTCATCTGGCGATCGAAACGTAGGAATTTCCGAATCAGATGTCATTAGACGATGCCATTCTAGCCATACAGCGTTAGGGATTCTACCTTTGCGAGGACAAAAATCAACAGCGTAAGGAGAAGAACTCAACCCAAGCCATTCTGAGCTATCGCGCACATCTAATTTAATAATTGCTGGATTGTCAATTGCTTGCAGCATCTCGGCGGTAGTCACGATCATGTCAGCATTGGGATGCAATCTAAATATGCTACTTTCACGTAATGGTACTTTATTGGTAGTAGGTAATCCTGCCCTAAGCCATGCTCTATATCCTCCGTGTAAGATAGATACCTGAGCGCAACCCAAATACTTCAGTAAGAAAGCTGCTCGACAAGATTGACCATAACCTTTATTTAAAGTATCTTCATAGACAATTAACCGTTCCGCACCAGATATTCCTACCTTGCTCATAATTTCCGCAAAATACTCTTGCAATTTCTTTAATCCTGCTGGGTAGGAATTCTCTAAAAGATAGGTGAAAAAATCTCTAATATTTATGGATTGAGGAATATGAGAAATAGCATAATCTTCTTGACTTCGCGTATCAATAATGACAGTATTTGATGACTTTTCTGCTAACACAGACGTGAGTGATTGAGGAGGAATGAGGAGTTTTGTATTCACGCTTTCATGCTTCTATTATCGTACCATTAGGCATTATGACGCTCGGTAGAGAGAGCGTTTTGCCATGCAAATCACAGAAGAATGAATGTTGAATGTTACGAGAAAACTTTTGTGGTTGTGTTGTTTTAAAACTGATCAAATCAATTCAGCATCAACTCTACCAATTTTTGATGGCAGCGATAAAACCCATTCGAGCGATCGCCCATCATAATTTACCAGCCGTGTTGAGGCAGTATTAGATAAAGTGGCAGCATTCATTACTTTAATTCAATAATAGCGCTCGCTGTTATTCAAGCGAGGAAAACCCGGTTCTATCGCCCAATCTCCCGCTTTCTTTTCTCGTAAGCCATCTGTAGAGCTTGTGCCAACACTGTGCCAGTTGCGTAAGTCTTGTTTATAATAAGAGGCTGATAAAACAGTTAAGAGGCGAAGAAAACGTGATAGAGTCCGTTAGCATGAAAGAGCTTCAGCAACGGTGGAAAACTTTCTACGGCTCGGCTCCACCCGTGACTCATCTTCTGCGAGATGTAATTTCAGATAGATGGTTGCGAATCCATTCTTTGCCCGAATCAAAACGATATGCAGAAACACCTGATGAGTACTTGATTCTGCTAGAGCGGCATAATACGGTTGCAACAGAAGTACTTGGTTCTCAAACTCCTTGCTTACTGTTGGTAGGACGATATGCCGAACATTCTGAAGTAGACATTCATTCACAAATCCTTCCCCAACTTGAAAGCGTCAGATTTGCCCTTTTCACTTCATTGATAGATCCGACGGAACCAGACTTGATAATAAATGTTTGGTATGCGCTAGTCGTATGGTCATCGAATCAATTTGATAACATAATCAAAGCAGTTGCGGATGGTAATGAAGCGAACATCTTATTTGTTTCGTTAGAAACAGGCGAAGCCTACGCTCCTTATGATGGAGGTGCTGACTTATTTCTCATATTCAGCGAAAGGCAATCGCAGTTGAAACAGCAGTTTAGACAATGGTTATCTAAGCATCCACAGGGGCTGTAAGCTGATCCATCTCCCCTCACTTTCTTATTTGGTGTGTGGGGATTTTGCCTAAAGCGCGATCGCTCTTCGTGCGGGCGCTCCGCGCCATCGCGAACGCCGCGTGCCTCTCGTAGAGAAGCGCCTTTTCCGCTCTTCGGACGCACTCGCGTTCGGTATCACACCCCCACACCCCAACATTTAATTTGTCCAAAGTGGCAACTCCAACTGCCCTTGTGTTGTATTCGTTCTTCCTCGCGCTCGGCTGTGCAACGCCAGATGGCATGGGGAACAAAGCGGAATTAAGTTCTCTGGTCGATTATCTTCAGGCGTAAAGTTAGCGTGATGTACTGATAGCGTTAGTACAGTCCACTCAGACCGTGACAGTTCTTTTGACTTCTCACCTGGGCGCAGACATTGTTGCCCACAGTGCCGACAGCGCCAATGTGCTGCCGCTTTAATAGCAAGTGCTATTTCATCCCAATCATCGGCGTAACGCTCTCTATAAATAGGCATTTCCACTCAGTACAGATTAAGCAATTGGAGGATTTTAACAACTTTACCAATTTTTGGTATCAGCAGTAAAAGGGCATCGTGCGATTGCCTATTCTGGGGCGAGAGCTTATCGCACTCCATAAATATTCATAACCAAAAGTCGTTCCAATGCTAGAAATAGGATTATAAGCACTTCGGACAGTGGAACGACGATGAACACAAAGGGACGTAAGGAGCAATCAGCGCAAAGCAACAATCCGAGCGATTGGTCTTGGAAGTTTTGGTTTGCCGTACCTTTTTATCCTTACGGCAAGCGGCGGACATTATGCAGGGAAATAGTTAAGGATACTATCTGGACTTTTGACCAGCTTCACGGCATTCTATACACCATTGTGCCGATTCGGATGACTATCGTCAAGCTTGAAGCAGGCGGACTTCTGGTCTACGCACCCGTTGCTCCCACAACCGAGTGCATCCGTATGGTTAACGAGTTGGTAGCAAAACACGGTGATGTTAAATATATCATCCTGCCAACCAGTTCTGGTTTGGAACACAAAGTCTTCGTCGGTCCCTTCGCCAGATGCTTTGGGAGAGCGCAAGTGTTCATTGCCCCGCACCAGTGGAGCTTTCCGTTCAATTTACCGCTTAGTTGGCTTGGTTTTCCCCAAAAGCGAACTTCGTTACTTCCGTCCGATTGCACCCAAGCTCCTTTTGCGGCTGAATTTGATTATGCAGTGCTCGACATCAACCTCGGACGGGGGTCTTTTGTGGAAGTTGCATTCTTCCACAAGCAAACGCACACCTTGCTTCTAACCGACTCCATACTGTCAGTGCCTGACGAACCACCCGCAATTGTTCAATTGGACCCATACCCCTTGCTATTTCATGCTAGGGACAATGCTTTGGAGGTCATTGAGGACAACCAAGCAAATCGCTGCAAAGGGTGGCAGCGCATTTCATTGTTTGCAATTTACTTTCGTCCAAGTGCGTTGGAGATGATTGGGCTGGGGCAGGCGTTGCGTGATGTTCTTAAAGCACCAGATAAGTCACCAAAAGCTTACTTCGGCTTATTTCCGTTTCGATGGAAAGAGAACTGGCAGTATTCATTCAATGCCTTACGCGCTCAGGGGCGTCCGTTTGTAGCACCGATTTTGCAAACTCTCATCTTGCCCCAAGCACCAAGACAAGTACTCGATTGGGCTGATAAAGTTGCAACTTGGGATTTCCAGTGGATTATTTCTTGCCACTTTGACTCACCAATTAAGACAGATTCGCGTCAATTTCGCTCCTGCTTTGCTTTTCTTGAAAACAATCCCCAGAAGAGTGAGAACTCCTCAGGAAGCTCAACCCAGCCCTTGCTGGAGGAAGATTTTAGATTTATTCGAGAACTTGAGGCGGGTCTTATTAGGCGCGGCATCGCTACACCGCCTAACAATAAGGTTTGACATACTCCCCAGCCTAAAGGCCTTGTCATTACCAACATCTTTTAAAGTGAGGTAGAGGTGTAATAGAGTCATCGAAGAAGATTGAAAAATTTCACAGACCTCAATGCTTGGGCAGTTGAGCAATGGGGAGATGCTGAGGAGCGGGGATAGTCGTCGTACAGATAGAGCGATCGCTGTGGGAGCAGCAATTGCCGCCAACCCCGAAGCAAGTCTGCCAAATATCATGTCAGGTTGGAATGAAGTCAGAGCAGCAAATGCGACTATTTGCAGAAGAAGAAGTGACTCACACTCTCGTTGATTAAGCCACACACAGCAGCAACAAAAGCGATCGCCGAAAATAGTTCTGGCTCAGTTGTCTTATTTATCCAAGACACATCAGAACTAGATTACACATCGGTACGAAACATAGAGGGGTTAGGGCATATAGGCGATGGAAAAGGGCGAGGAATTATGCTGCACAATTGCTTGGCAGTAGTCCCAGTAGCAGGAAACGCACAGATATTGGGACTGGCAGGACAAATACCTTGGGTACGTGGTAGTGATAATCAAAATCGACAAATCGAGAACATATCACAGGAATTACGTATAAGCGAAAGTGAGGGTGAAATTTGGTCGCAGATGGTCGAATCAATCGGAGAAGCTCCACAGGCAGATTTAATGTGGGTCAGTGTTGGAGACAGAGGCAGCGATATTTTTTCATATATCCGACGTGTCATTGCACAAACTATTCGCGAGTTATAATCGCGAATAACATCGGCTTTTCACCCTCTTTCCGCACATTTGGGATGCTCCCACCGTTATAGCGGAGTTCTCCACCTTTTTTCCACTATTTAGATTTAGATTAAATCTAAAATATTAAAATATAACGTGATGAAACCTTCCTTTATAACCTGCTTTACTGCTTTGATTATCAGTTATTTTACTAGACTATACCGATTTTGCAGACAAAAATCAAGTGTTAAGTGAGGATGAGATACATCTTCCAAAAAATATTTCTTTAGGTAGTAGAGTTATCGCCTTAAAAAGCAAGATGGTTAGCGGTAGGTGGGATATGCTAACTTCGGGGCTGTTCTTATTGTTTTTGCAACTATGCGGCATCAACTTTTCAGCAGCCCTCTTGTTCCCCATCACTGAATGACCAGGGGGAGGAGAATCTAAATAGTCGTCTTAAATGCAGGAATTGGAGAATTTAATTTTTGAAGTTCCCTTATCAAAGCAATTTATGAGTAACTTGAAGCTTTTGGAAAAACAAGCCCTAGAAAGAGAACGTAGCGAAGTCTTGCAACAGTGATGGATTCTAAGTATTGGCCCAAAATGCTCGAAGGTCGTGATGCTGATGACGAAGAAGCAAAGTTAGCGAAAGCGAAATCGATTGAAAGGCTTCACGCTGAAATGGCAGCCTTGCGGGAGGAAATTCAAGAATTATTGCATCAGAATTCAGAGCAATGACGTTAGCAAAGATTCATTAGTGAGGAAACTTCATGAATGCAGAAATCTCCACAGCTTGGAATAAGGTTCAAAGCATGATTAATGGGTTCATAGCTTTGCTACCGAACATTGTATTAGGGTTAATTGTCTTCATCTTCTTTTTGTTTATTGCTGGCAGAATTAAGGCACTGGTTAAGGGGTTAACTCGGAACCGTCGCTACGCCCGGAATTTGGGACTAGTGCTAGGAAGGTTAGCGCAGGGCGTAACAATTTTGGTTGGGTTGTTTATCGCCCTTTCCATTGTTATTCCTACATTTAAAGCTGGTGATTTGGTGCAACTTTTGGGAATTAGTGGTGTTGCAATTGGTTTTGCTTTCCGCGATATTTTGCAAAATTTCTTAGCTGGGATTTTAATTCTGCTGACTGAACCTTTTCAAATTGATGACCAAATTGTTTTTAAAGGCTTTGAAGGAACTGTAGAAAATATCGAGACACGGGCAACAACAATCAGAACTTATGACGGTCGGCGGATTGTCATTCCTAACTCTGAGTTGTTTACCAATTCTGTCACTGTAAATACTGCCTTTGAAAACCGTCGATTAGAGTACGATGTCGGCATTGGCTACGGCGACGACATTGACCTAGCCAAGCAGTTAATGCTAGACGCAATGCATAGTGTAAATGAAGTTTTAAGAGATCCGGCTCCTGATGTACTGGTAATGGAACTTGCTGAAAGTACTGTCAACATCCGTGTGCGCTGGTGGGTTCATCCACCACGACGGGCAGATAATCTTATTTCGCGGGATAAAGTGATTACTGCAATTAAGAAAACGCTCGTTGCAAACGGTATTGATTTGCCCTTCCCAACACAACAAATTTTGTTCCACGACCAGACCGAAGAGACGGATGGAAACAGAGAGCGTCAGCGTGAAGGTTGGCCATCTGGTAAAGGTGAAGTACCAAAACCCCGCCGTATCAGCGATTCGCTTAGGTTACTTGCTCAAGTGCGCTCTTCACAAGATGGCAACGGCAAAGTAGATTCTCAAATCAACGAACAATGAGAAATGTCAAGGTAAGCAAACTTTGGGATCAGCTCCACTCAAGTTACTGGTTCATACCGGCAGTTATGGCGGTGGTAGCTACTGCTTTAGCTTTCACAATGCTTAATCTTGACCGCACAGGCAAGGCGGGTATTGATTATTGGTGGATTTACACTGGTGGAGCAGATGGAGCGCGATCGCTTTTAGGAGCGGTTGCAGGTTCGATGATTAGCGTTTCTGCTACTGCCTTTTCAATTACAATCGTAGCGCTTCAGCTTGCTGCTTCTAATTTCGGTCCCCGGCTCCTGCGTAATTTTATGCAGGACACTGGTAATCAAGTTGTACTTGGCACATTTATAAGTACGTTCATCTACTGCTTGCTCGTACTTCGGACTATTCGTGGTGAGGGAGATGGATATAATCAGTTTGTGCCGCAACTTTCGATTACAGGCGGTACTATCCTAGCAATTATTAGTATGGCAGTTTTGATTTATTTTATTCATCATGCTTCCACAATAATTCAGGTTTCGCACATCATCGAGAACGTTAGTGATGACTTAGATAAAGGTATTGATCGCCTGTTTCCCGAAAAAATTGGGCGTAGCATTCCAGAAAAACAAGAAGTTGCAGAAATACCCGACAATTTTGACTTCGTTGCAAGTCCTGTAAGAGTTACTGATAGTGGTTACATACAAGCAATTGACAACGAAGAATTGATGAAAATTGCTCGAAAACACAATCTTTTATTGCGTGTCGAGTCTCGACCGGGAAAGTTTGTTGTTAAGGACAGTGATTTGGTTATGGTTTTTCCTGGTGAATTGGTGAACCAAAAATTAACCAAACAAATTAATGATGCCTTTATTTTGGGTAAAGAACGTAGCGAACAGCAAGATATAGAATTTCCGATTAATCAGTTAGTAGAAATTGCTCTACGTGCGCTTTCTCCTGGGATTAATGACCCATTTACCGCAATTCGTTGTATTGAGAGACTCAGCGCTGGACTGTCTCGTTTAGCCCAAAGATATTTTCCTTCGCCCTACCGCTACGATAAAGATAATAAACTACGCGCGATCGCTTTTGGGATAACTTTTGAGGAGTTGGTTAATAGTGCCTTTAATCCAATTCGCCAGTATGCGCGGTCTGATACATCAGTAATTACTAGTTTATTACAGGCGATCGCTACAATTGCAACTTACACCAGTAATTCCAAATATCAAGCAGTTCTCCGGCATCATGCTGACATTATTTGGCAAGATAGCCGTGAGGGACTGTCTCAACAAGACTGCAAAGATATACAAAAGCCGTATGACAGTGCGATTGAATCTTTAGAAAATCATACCTTACCTGGTAGAAGAAAATGAAAAGTATAAATTGGCAAGGTTATCGAATCATAGCTTGGGTAGGACAAGCTCTACTAGCAATTTTTGTCATATTTGCAGCAATGCAAGGTAATTGGTCAAATGCTTTGGCTTTGGTATTGTTCTTAATAGCATCTTTTATATTTGTCGTTCGTGATGATAAGTTACCTACCTTATTTGATTTTTTCTTTGTCTTGGCTGCATTGCTAAATGCTACTGGTTGGGTATGGGGTTTATTTGGGATGCCAGGACCCTATGACGAAATTGTTCATGCTTATACGACTTTTGCAATTACCCTCGCACTCAGTTTTTTAGTCTATAGTTCAATGCTAAATGTATTTCGGAATCATACACTTTTGTATCTGGTGACAATTACCAGTTTTGGAATTGCTATTGGTGCTTTGTGGGAAGTTACAGAATGGTCTGCTGGTAAAATTCTCAACACTGAAGTAATTGAAAGTTTAGATGACACTATCATTGATTTAGTTATGGATTCTCTTGGGGCTGGATTAGCAGCTTTAATTAGCCTTTGGGCGTTGCGACATTGGACAAGTCGTAATGCAAAAACTGAAAATTCCCAAAGCGAATCATACAGTTAAAACATAGGATAAAAATCCATAAGTTAAAAAAGACTCAAAGCGCTTTTGGAAATATTGAGGAAATATTATGACAAAGAATAAGATATATAAGCAACAAAAAGGCGCTGGATTAAGCTTATCTAATTTCAGTATTAAAAAAAGCAGCTTAGGAGGAAAATTCTTTTTAAATAAACCAAATAATTATCTATTATTTCCTTTTATGGCGATATTTAAATATTGCTCCGGCTGCATCAATGAGTGCGACAGCTACAGATATGGCTAATTTTATGATTGCCCATTTACAGTATGGTAGCTACGAAAACTCGCGCATTTTAAAAGCAGATACCGTGCGGCTGATGCACGAATGGTGTACCTGGTGTCGTGGTGGCATTAGTTTGTCTGCCATTAATAACTACCGTCCTGACACTTGTATTAACCTTGTTTGCTGGGTTGGCTTGGATAGATAAAAGCTGGTCTTTTATCAGACGATCGCACTATTCTTTAATTACTCTAGCCGCACTAGTTTTTATTCCCTTCCTAGCTTACTGGAATTTGTTGGGCTTCCATTTTTAAGATAAAAAGTTATATAACTGCAAGTTCCAGGAATTTCTATTTTCTAATGATTTGGGTTCGCTCAAGACGATTTAAAATCCGAGTAATTAGTTTTGAAACCACGATAGGTTTGCTTACACAATCATCAGCACCAACTGTAAATATCCGCTCAACAATATCCGCTTCTAAATTATCAACAAGAAACAGCACTGGCAGAAATTTCCAGTAGAGGTCGTTACGTACTACTTGACAAAGTTCAATTCCATTAATGTACGGCATTTCTGCATCTAGAATTAACAAATCTGGGGAGAATTCTGTCAGAATATCCCAGAAGCGTCGTGGATCTTCAAGAGTTGTCAACCTAAATCCCAAAGGTTCTAGAGATTGTTGTATGGCATCTAACACCTGTGGATCGTCGTCTACAATCATCACTCTCGCTTCAGTAATACGAGTTTGTTGCAGCACTTGGGTGACTTGCTCTAATATTTGGCTTGGAGGTAAAGATTTTTGCAAAAACTCACATACACCAGATCGCGCAACCTCTATGCGATCGCTAAAATTATCTTTATCTGTCAAAACTAATACTGGTATTTCAGGCGTTTCCGTAGCGACTCCTACGGAGTATCGCGTCAGCGCTGACTTGTCACGCTTGCACAATTGTTTGACTAACTTCAAGCTGTCTTCTACAGTATCAAGGTCAATTAGCACCACATTGGGACTTGAAGATGTAATTACACTTCTAGCAGCAGAATTAGTCGCAATCTCAACATGTATTTCCTGACTAGCAGCTTCTTGAACCAACTGCTCAACTATTTGCTTGTCATTGCTAACCAGCAGCAAATTTTGGCATTGTTCGCTGCCTACTAATTCTCGTCGCAGCTGTACCAAAAGTTTCTCTAAGTGCAAAGACTGACGTTGTTCTATCGGTGTTTTACCTTGAAATAAATTTTCTATTTCCTCAGCCACTCGTGAACCTTTTGTAAAACCAAAACTACCCGAGGAACCGACTAACTTGTGAGCTTCTTGTTCTGCTTTTTGCCGTATTTGAGCATCAAGCCTACCTTTTTTTAAAGCATTATTTGCCTGCTCCAATACTGCAATGCGGGAGTCTACCTTAGCTTGAAAATCTTGACGCGCTTTTTCAACAGTTGCTAAAAATATTTGCTGTTGTGAATTTGTTTCTAACTCAGTTGTTTGGCAATTTTCTTCATGGGATAAAGCCTTCAAGCGATAACCCATTCCGTAAACAGTTTCTATAAAATCGTAACTAGCACCTGCTGCTTTTAGTTTTTGTCGTAAACTTTTAATATGAGATTTAATCGTGTTTTCTTCAGGTGGGTCTTCTTCAGCACCCCAAAGTTGATCTATAATTGCACTGCGGCTAAAGGTGCGCTGATTGTTGCGTAAAAAAAGTTCTAAAATACTAAATTCTTTTGCTGTTAAATGTAGTGCAATATCAGCATAAGTCACATCACAACTACTAGGATCAAGGTGCAAATTTCCCCATTCTAAAATTGGAGGTAAAGAAGTACTTCCCCGACGTAGTAAAGCGCGAATACGAGCTGTTAATTCCTGAAAATCGAAGGGTTTAACTACATAATCATCTGCTCCAGCATCTAAACCCATAATTTTATCAGTTTTGGTGTTTTTTGCTGTTAAAAGGAGAATCAGCATTTTATAGCCTTCTTTACGTAATTGCTGACAAAGGCTAATACCATCAAGTTTGGGTAGCACGATATCTAGCAATATTAAGTCATAGCTGGCAACACCCACCAACTCCAAACCAGCTTCACCATCGGCAGCAATATCAACTACATAATTATGTTTAGTGAGAACTGCCGCAATAGCTTCAGCAAGCGAACTATCATCTTCAACGATGAGGATTCTCATGGGAAATATTTGCTTATAAAGGAACAAAACGAAATGCTGACCACGTACAACGGCATAATACACCTACCTTAGATAATGAGGCAATCGCCAATCAATTAGAAGCTTTATTAACTCCGGCGATCGCTAACCAACAAAAATACTATAAGCAGTTAGGGTTACGGGATAGGATTCTCAACTCATCGTTAATGGTGGCAGCAGTTTTAACTCTATTATGGAGACAAGTTCCTGGGGTACAAAAGTTAACTCGGCTGTTAGCAAGAGAAGATTTATTATGGTGTTGTGTAACTCGCGTTGGTAACGCGGATGACCCCATTAAGTACTTTGCTGCATTCATAGAATCAAGATTTAGGAGTAGTCAAAACCCTGCGAAAGCCAGTCTCCAAGCTTGATTTATCCCCTTTTCCTGCACCATCTTGACAAAAGTGCAATTAGCTTAACCTCTCACGGATGGTTATCGGTAGCAGTGCGTGAACTTGTTATTAGCAATTTTGGCAACACTGCTCAACCCTCCACAAGTTTTCCACTTTTGAGAGATATCTTCAAACTAGAAGCAGCTAAGTTACTAAACAGGCGTTTCTCAACTTAACTTCAACTTCCTCTTTCACTAATTGTTGGGCGTTGCACATTTGAAATGATTTAGAAAAAAATATATAGCATTCAATCACGAAAGGATTTAGCGATTGTGCAATGCCTATTTATTATCGTAAGGTTGGGAAGAACTAGAGGTTATGCAGCTTTGCTGAATTGCTACATTTTTTTACATTAAAATAAAATCCTGTGACGCACAGCCAAGATTTATATACCTATCCAGTCCCCTCTGGAGACGGGGTGTAGTGAAAAAACTTAAAAGCCAAAAGATATAATTTTACTTTTTACTTTTCCTACACCCTAACACAACAGTTTTACTTGGGGTAATGCTTAAGAGCTAGCCCCACATTTGGAGGATATTTTCAACTATGAATAGTTTCTTACGTTGGTCATCAGGTAGCACCTTGCTATCTATTGCAATGACAGTTGGTGCAGTGGGTCCCATAGTGATTACTGCTCCCGCCATTGCTCAGACGACTTCTCCATCTCCCAGTCCATCTCCTAGTGCGGGTGCAGCAGTCAACTTTTCTGATGTTGCACCTGATTTCTGGGCTCGACCATTTATTCAAGCCCTAGCAGAAAGAAAAATAATTACAGGCTTTCCTAATGGAACCTTCAGACCAGAGCAGCCTGTAGAACGCGCTGAATTTGCGACTCTGCTACCAATCAAATCGCGGTGAACGATGCGAGTGTGACCCAGCCAAACATCCAGGCAAGCAACGGTGTTATCCATGCGGTTAATGAAGTGTTGATACCACCTAACATCAACCTGAATCAGTTACGAAATTAACAGCGTTCTTAAGCGCGCCGATGCTTGCTTAAGAACGCCTTTTTCAAAATGATTTTGGAGGTTTAAAAATGAAGAAAATTTGGTCAAAGCGCCTTTTTGGGTTGCTCATTTTCTCCATAATAATGATGCTTGGAAGTGGGTTCTCTGCTCAGAGGATGTTTTAAAAGTGGGAGATAAAGGTGTCGATAATCTGCTGTGCGGAGATTCCACAACTTGAAAACTAATTAAACAGCACACTGTTCCAAATGTGATACCTTAGATTTGACCCAAGCTAGCAACAATTGCAACCAACTCGGCAGCTCTAACTGGTTTAGCTACATGTAGCTGAAAACCTGCATCTATTGCCTCTCTGTAATCTTCTACGCTGGCATATGCTGTCAGGGCAACAGCAGGAATACGTCCACCTAGCTTTGGTTCAAGTTCCCTGATTTTACGTATAAGCGCGTAGCCATCCTCACCTGGCATCCCAATGTCGCTTATCAACACATCTGGCTGTAATGTTTCTAATGCTTCAAGTGCTTCAGAAGTAGAGCTAACAGCGGTAACTTTTGCTCCACACTGGGACAACACGGTAACAATCCATTGGCGCGTGTCTGCTTCATCATCCACAACCAGCACTCGCAAATTGTCAAGGGTTGGAGGATTCTTCAATGGTACTAAATCTTCTTTAATTGCTGTACTACTTATCTGCTCTGAATTAGTTGTTTGAGCATCCTCTGGCAGCGAAACAGTTCTAAACGGCAGCTTGACTGTAAATGTCGCTCCTTGTCCTATTCCCTGGCTCTGGGCTTGGATTGTACCACCGTGTAACTCTACCAGATGACGGGCGATCGCTAACCCTAAACCTAATCCTTTATCTGACCGAGTACGGGTACTGTCTGCTTGACGAAAACGCTCAAATACATAAGGCAAAAAGTCAACACTGATACCCTTTCCTGTATCGCTCACTTCAATTTGGGCATAATTATTCCTTTCCTCTTCTTGGCTGTCACTTACCACTGACAACCGCACTTCAACCCGTCCGCCGTCGGGTGTAAATTTGATAGCATTGGTAAGTAAATTTAACACAATTTGTTGCAAGCGGTCTGAATCACCCCAAATTGATTTTACGGAGCTATCAACTATAAAATTCAGTTGAATAGCTTTTACATTTGCCATTGATTGTACAACTTCAATTGCTGCTGCAATCACTTCTGCTAAATTAACGAAGCCAAGAGAAAGCGGAAGGTCTCCCCTGACAATACGCGAAATATCAAGCAAGTCTTCAATTAGTTGCATCTGCGAATTAGCATTGCGCTCAATTGTCTCCAGCGCGAGAGATGCTGTTGCGTCATCTAGCATACCTGTTTGCAACATCCCAGCCCAACCGATAATTGAGGTCATGGGAGTACGTAATTCATGAGAAACTATTGCTAAAAAGTCGTCTTTAGAACGGTTTGCGGCTTCTGCTTCTGCGCGTGCGGCTTGTTCTCTCAGTAGCAGTTGTTCTTTTTCTTCTTCAATTTGTTTGCGCTCAGTAATATCTTGCATAATTTTAGAGAAGCCGCGCAGATTTCCATCCTCATTTCGTAAAGGTGTGATGACACAATGCGCCCAAAAAAATGTACCATCTTTACGAATATGCCAGCGATTCTCTTTAGAAAAACCTTCGGATGCTGCTTTTCTCAATACTTGTTCAGGTTGTCCGCGCTCAATAGCTGACTCTGAAAAAATTCGCGCAAAAGGCTGACCAATAATCTCTGCTTCTTGATAGCCTAAAATGCGTTCTGCTCCAATGTTCCAACTGGTAAAATTACCTTTTGGATCTAACAAGAAAATCGCGTAATTAGTTACTCCTTCTACCAGCAACCGATAACGTTCTTCGCTTTGACGCAGACTATCTTGGCTTTGACGCAGGCGATCGTAATTTTGTTGAGCAGCTAGAGCGTTCATTTGAGCTTGCGATCGCGCATTGCGTAGCGCTGTGTTAAGTACACTAATTAATAATGCCACTAACACAAACTGAACCAAGCCTACTACATTGAACCCAATAACAGCTAGAGAATAAATTGGGGGCAAAAAAAAGTAGGCGCAGCCCATAGCAGACAAAACTGTTGCCAATAGCCCCGGTTTTAACCCACCATACCAGGAACTAACCATTACGGCAGCTAAAAACAGCGGGTAAATAGAATTGAGCTTATGTAACTGCCATAGAAGCAGTGTTAGTACCACAGCCAGTAAGGCTGTTAAGATAGCAATGCCATAGCCTTTTGATTGCGATCGCCTAAATCGGAGCATCTTCTATTCTTTCACTCTGCACTCGAATATGCATTTTACTGTTGAGAATTGTGGCGCAACAATTCCTGAATCTCACCGCGCAAAGCACTAATTTCATCATGTAGTTCCGTTATTGATTTCGCTCCTGCTAACTCGGCAGAGTCATCATCAGCATCCCTACCTATGAAAAATGTGGCAAGAGTAGCTGTCACGTAGCCAAAGACAGCAAAAGCGTACAATGCTAATATAAAACACAAAACTCGACCTTCAGTAGTTTGGGGCCAATACTCGGAACCCATTGTGGTCATTAACATAGCTGTCCACCATAAGGCTGTACCGTAATTGTTTAACCCAGAACCGTCAGGAACTTCGCTTTCAAAGGCATACATTCCCGCTGCACCTACTAGTGTAATAATTCCTGTCAGCACAATGATATAACCAAAACCACGTCGGGTAAAACTACTACTCAATGCCCGCATTCCGCGATTAGTACGGGTCATTACCCGTAGCAATCGCAATCCTCGGATGGCTCGAACTGTGCGAAGCGATCGCACTATTCTTACTAAGCGAAAAGTTCTTAAGGCTGGTAACAATAAAGAAATAGCGGTTAGCCAATTTTGCTTGAGATAAGTTTTCTTCTGGGGAGCCACAGCAAATTTAACTAGAAAATCTAGTATAAAAAGAATCCAGATTGTATTGCTTGCGATTTCCATCCATTGAGAAAGTCCCCAAATTAGCTCAATAATAAACAGTGCCAACCACACAAACGCAAGTATCAGCATTGGAGTTTCCAGCCAATCTTCTAACTGCTGGAGGACTTCAATGCGCTCTTGTTCTAAGGCTTGTCTGTCAGACGGATTTAGGTTTCTCATGGGTTTCTACACGAGTTTTCCACTTTTAAGTTCTACCTTTGAATATGAATCTAAATAGAATGGTAATTCTAAATAGTTAAAAATGCATTCTGACTGAGCTATATATTTTTAGCAAATGTAGCGTATAAACGTTAATTTTAATGCCTCATTCTAGCAGAAAAATTCCCAACCTCAGCGATAATTATTTAAAAACATAAGAAAGATAATAACGATGATAGCCAAACAAATCCTAGTTATTGATGATGAAGATGACATCCGTAAATTGATTCAAACTTGCCTAGAAATAATGGGGGGTTGGAAGGTATTAACTGCCACTTCAGGTAGTGAAGGATTGCTGTTGGCTCAGTTATCTCAGCCCGATGCCATTCTTTTAGATGTAATGATGCCTGATATGGACGGTTTGGCAACCTTTGAAAATCTCCAAGCAAATCAACTAACTAAGCATATACCTGTGATTTTGCTAACAGCAAAGGGGCGCGCTGCTGACCAAGCATTCTTAGCTAAAACGAAAGTGAAAGCTATAATCAGTAAACCTTTCAATCCTCAGAAACTAGCTGATCAAGTAGAAGTGGCATTAAGGTAAAATACGGAAATAAAATCTATAAATCAGTATTTTAAGTTAAGTTATTTTTTTTATAAATTTAATAATATTGTTTTTTTAAAGTTAAGGAGCGCTTGCTTGGCTCTAATAAATCACAGTTGAATAAATCACCTGGCAATACCATTTGAGATTTTTGTTTCTTTTGGTTATGCATTAGGCGATCGTCTAGCGTTATAAAATTATTTATTAATAATCTTTATTTATGTGCCAAGTGACAGATATTGATTAATACATCATTAACAACTTTTTAAAAAAATAAATTTTTGGTAACACATAATTATCTAATAAAAAAATTACCTCTCTAGTAAGATGAGAACAACCTTGATTATATTTTAAGCTCCTAAATAGTTAAGTATATAAATGGAGGGCTGCTAATATGGTTCTTTTCAAATTGGATGAGTTCGATACAAAGTTTCATCAAAATATTGGTGAGCATAACATTAAGAATTATCATCTCTATTCAGATATTAGAGATGAGAAAATTGGCAGTATCAAAGACGTTTTAGTTGATGAGAATGGTAGTATCCGTTATTTAGTTGTAGATACAAACTTTTGGGTCAATAGCAAGCAGGTGTTGCTTCCAATTGGTCGCTGTCGTATAGACGATACCAATCGTTACGTTTATGCTAAAGGGTTGACGAAAGAGCAAGTAGAGTATTTACCTGAGTTTAATGACCTTGAGCAGGTGAACTACGATTATGAGGAACGAGTACGTGGAGTTTACCGCACTTCATTGATCCAAGCACCTTTAGAGACGATGACACCAGTAGAGACAGAAGTACCTTTAGAAGCACCGAGACGTTTAGAGCTTCCTTTTATCGGTAATCAAAGCAGACAAGAAAGAACGATTCATAAAGAAATACCTGCCTATGCAGAGCCGAAAGAGCGATTTATTCCAGAACCTGTGACACCGCAACCGATTTACAACCGCGAGACATACAGTTACCACGAAGAGCCAAATTTGTATGAAATAAATGAGCAGGAACATAATACTCTCAAATTGTACGAAGAACGGCTGATTGCAAATAAACACCGTGTAAAAACAGGAGAGGTAACGGTTGGTAAACACGTTGAAACTGAAACAGCACGGGTAGCTGTACCAGTTGAGAAAGAGCGAGTTATCGTTGAGCGTACTACACCCGCAGATGCTGGAAGAGTAGTTTCTCCTAACGAAGCAGACTTTAATAACAAAGAATTTGTACGGATGGACATCTACCAAGAAATTCCTGACATTCAAAAGCAAGCTGTAGTTCGAGAAGAAGTCCGAGTTAGCAAGGTTGTAGAACAAGATACAGTTGAGGCTCAAGAAAAAGTTCGTCGAGAAAAGTTAGATGTTAACACCGATCATGGGCAAATTCAGGAGAGAAGAGGATAATTAATTCTTTGTTTATATCGGCGTTGCATTCGGTTGTAGTAGTTTGGAGTTAGTGAGATTGCTTCCTTCCGCTTTGCTCCAGTCGCAATGACACAATACTATTTTTGACAGCAACTTGGTATTAGATGAAATAGACGTTCGGCTGTTGATTACTGTCGATTAAAACTGAAATCAATGGTAGATAAGCTTTTGTGTAATGTGAAACGTTAGCGGCAGGAGGGTTATATGCGCCAACTTATTATCCAAGTGCCACGCGGGCAAGGAAAAGAAGTTTTCGATATTGCTAAGTCACTTGATGGGAGGAACCTTGCTCAGTTTGAGGCAATGGGGAGTGAGGGATTAATCGATTTAGTGCTGATTCATGTTTCCAATGGGCAAGTTGAGAAACTACTGACAAAAGTCGAAGACATACCCAAAGTACACATTACATTACTGCCAACTGGTGTAATCACCTTGCGTCCTCCAGCATCTCAAGCACCGCAACAGGTCACAAATGTGGAAGAACGCAGCCCAATTGAGATTTTTTTGGGTAGCTTACAAAGCGTTGGTTCTTGGCGGGGATTTTTAGGATATGCGGGACTGGCTGGTTTCGTTGTTTGGATTGGCTTATATACCAACACAGCTTACTTGCTGGTTGCAGCAATGTTAATTGCACCATTTGCTGGTCCGGCAATGAATGTGGCGATCGCAACGTCAAAAGGAGACAAACAACTACTTTGGCGTAGTATTCTGCGTTATTTTTCTGCACTAGGAGTCACGATTGCAGTTACTGGAATCCTTAGTTTAATTTGGCGGCAGGATGTAGCTACCAGCTTGATGATTGAAACAAGTCAGATTTCTTCTGTAGCAGTGTTGTTACCTCTAGCAGCAGGTGCAGCAGGTGCTTTAAATTTAGTTCAATCCGAACGAAGTAGTTTGGTATCTGGGGCAGCAACGGGAATGCTAGTTGCTGCATCATTAGCGCCACCTGCGGGAATTGTAGGCATGGCAAGTGTAATCGGTAAATGGGATATGGCAATCAGCGGGTTGTTTTTGTTGTTGCTGCAATTAGTAGGAATAAATTTTACTGCCGCGTTGTTATTCCGATTTTTTGGGTTATCTGCTCAAGGAGTGCGCTATCAACGGGGAAAACGCTGGTTGTTTCCCGTGGCTTTAGCTTCTACCCTCGCAGTGCTAGCTAGTTTGTTGACTTGGCAGTTTGCTAATACTCCGTTTTTGCAACGCTCCACTATTGCTCAAAGAGCGAACGCAGACATTCAACAAGTTGTCAATCAAAATCCCTTAGTTGATTTAGTAGAGGCAAATGCTAGATTTACTGGTAATAACGTTAAAGGTCAAAATACATTACTTTCTGTTGTTTATGTTCAACGTCGAGAAGGTGCCAGTCTATCTTCAGAGGAGATTAGCTCCCGTTTAACGCAAGAGATTCAAACTCATCTAGAAAAACAAAACTTTAATATTACACCTTTGGTTAACGTCAGCGTACTTGAGCCATCTTCCCAGTCTGGAAAGATGGATTAGGCTTATGCACTCATTACCAGTTTTCCACTAATATCATCTCATCTGAAACTAACTTCTCTAAAACAGATATTTCTGATGATACATACAATCAAAAATTATCAATTCATGTATTTGTTAATTTGTAGCACATTCAGATAAAAGCCTAAATAAAACTCAGTTTTTGTGTATTTACTTCAAAACTACTACCCAAAGGTATATATATGTTAGATAACCTAGAATCTTTATCACATCCACCAAGCAAACGACAATTTGCTGCTACTTTTCGTTTAGTCAGTCGAATTAGCTTTTGGGTACAGTTAGCGTTCGGAGCTGTTTCTGTCATTGCTTTATCGTTAGCTTGGTTTAGCCGTAGTAATCTTACTACCCAAACGAATAATGCAGGCATTGGGTTTGGTATATTTTTAGCTATTGTTGGCGTTATACTACTGTGCTTTCGAGTATATTGGGCTTTGCATTACAGGCGTATGGCTAGACTTTTGCAAACACCTAATGCTAGCATCCAACCAAGAAAGGAAGACGTAATTAAAGCTTTGCGTATTGGATTAATTGTTAGTTTAATAGGGTTATTAATAGGTTTTCTTGCATCTGAAGCGACGGTTGCAGTTATATTGGGTAAAGCATTAGCCCAGCCTCAAGGTGTAGCGGTTTATCAGCGAGAAAATGTGATTCGTTCCCTAGATATTTTTGTCATGCTAGCAAACGTCAATTTGATTGGTGTCCACTTGTTTGGTGGGGTCACTTCTCTTGGTTTACTATATTGGCTAGAAGAATAATCATGTTGTCTACTATTCCTATTAGAGTAGTGAGACTATGTCTTAGGTAGTATTTGTGAAATGCGCCGGAATTCTACCCGACTTTTCCACCATTAAGATTTATTCTCAAAATACAGTCTGTTTTCATAACTTCTCTTTCAGTTGAGCGGCTCAACTTTACTTAAATACAAACAATTAAATCGCATCTGAAGAGCTTTCCGGCTTGCACTGCGAATAGATACATTTATAGATTTATAAATAGACCCAAATATATGCTATGCGGTTTTTGTTTTGTATCTGTGTTACAGCAGATTTTTAGAAGTTTTTAGGTTTTCTAATTTCACAGTAAAAAAGCAATAAAGTAAAAACAAGTTGAGAGTAATCATGTATAAAGTCAATCATTTAAAATCGAAAAGGATTGGTTTTGTGGGAACACTCGTTGGAACTTTGCTAATTAGTGTAGCTGCAATTCCTCAAGCGACAGTAGCACAGCAGCGAACTACCAAACTTAACCCTTGCCCTAGCATTTTTTACGAAGAACCGCACCGCAATAGGGTTTTAGTTCCGCAGGGATGTCCTCCTAATGCTTTCACAAGACAAACGGGACAAGGACAAATTTATGGTCAGCAAAACAGTGTAGTTGTTCCTGTCTATCCTTATAATCAGCGTACAAGAGTAATACAACCACCTTTTCCAGAAAGCAGACAAGGTGCGCTCGCTACTGTTGCACCAACAGCAGGGAAAGTAGATGTGAAGTTGAAAAATGATACTAACGCTGGTATTTCTTATCAAGCGATTGGTTATACGCAACCTCGATTTCTTGCAGGTGGACAAGAGTTTGTTTTGCGAGGACTACCAACACCTGTAACTATCACATTAGTACGTCAAGATCGCGGACTGCTAAAAGTTATGCCTATGTCTACTTCTGAAGGAATGCTATCAGTTTCTTTAGATGAAACGACTAATTTTGATGACAACCAAGGTGTATTAAGAATTCAAAGAGATGGTCAGGTCTTTTTGAACTAAGTCAACCTTAAACCTTAATGGAGATTTTTGAAATGATGAATAGAATTAATCAAAATAGCAGCTTCGTCCAAAAGTTGTGGAGTCGTAAAGGTGCTGTTGCTTTAGCACTTTCCGCAGTGCTACTTCCCGCTTGTACCAATAATTTAGAGCGACAAGCAGCAGTGCCAGAAACTAATGTCACCGCTGAAGAAGTAGCTGATAATACAAACCAACTTATTGGTAAAACAGTGACGGTGAGAAGTCAACCCGTCAAAAAACTGAGTGAATCGACTTTTACAATTAACGATAAGCAATTTTTTGGTGCTGAATCCATCTTAGTTGTAAATGCTTCAGGCAAACCTTTTGTTCTGCCTACCGATGCCAACACACCAATTCAGGTAACGGGTCCGGTTAGCAAATTTGTCATTGCAGATATTGAGCGTCAATACAAGTTGAATTTAGATCCAAACTTGTATAGAGAGTACGAAAGCAAACCTGCAATTATTGCCCAATCAATTGCACTCGCACCTAAACCAGGGGAAATTACCACCAACCCCAGCCTATACTACGGCAAAACCTTAGCGGTAACGGGTGAAGTAGAAGATATTAGAGATGCGAGTTCCTTCACTCTCGATGAAGATAAGTTGTTAGGTGGACAAGATTTGTTAGTTATACGCGCTCCTAGTCCACAAGGAACTGTCACCGAAGGTGAGAAGGTTGCAGTTACAGGTGTGTTGCGTCCCTTTGTTGTCGCTGAACTGGAACGGGAATACAACTTAAAGTGGGATTTGACTTTGCAAAAAAAGCTAGAAGCAGAGTACAGCAACAAACCCGTATTAGTTGCTACAGAAGTATACCCCTCAGCAATTCCCCAGTAAATTGCCCCACAAATAAAACACAATTCACCCTTTTAGGCTAAATAATACCGAGTTGCATTCATAGATAGAGTTTTTAATCGCACAGAGAAATAAGAGTAAGTTTCCTGTATGAATGCAACTTAGTATAACTACGAAATGGGGAAGTGTTTAAATTATGACAAACGAGAATAAGCGCGATACAAATTCCGAAGATGGTGGTTCCATCATTCTGGTATTAGCCTCCCTTCTGTTGGTGACTACGCTGGTTAAAGGTTGCGACCTTTTGACACCAGAGGCAAATATTACTAATACATCCGAAATTGTCAACAATGCAGACGAATTCGTTAATAAAACTGCAACCATCAGAAGCAAACCGATTGAGAAAGTTGGTTTAAGTTCCTTTACTGTAAGTGATGCACGATTCTTTCGCGGTGAACCTATCGTAGTTGTGAATGCTTCGGGTTTACCTTTCAATTTACCTGTTGATCGCAATATAGAAATTCAAGTGACGGGTCAAGTTCGCAATTTGGTAATTTCTGAAATTGAGCGAGAATTTAAGCTGAAATTGCAGGATGAAGATTACACAGATTACATCAATAAACCTGCGATTATTGCTCGATACATTACATTAGCACCCAAACCCGGTCAAGTAACTCAAAGCCCTAAACAATATACATTTCAGGTAGTTAGAGATAATAGTGTAAATGCGTTTGCGACAGCCGGAGGTTATGTTTATGTCACTACAGGATTGTTAAAAACCGCAGATAATGAAGCTCAATTAGCAAGCGTCATCGCTCACGAAATTGGTCATATTGCTAGCCGACATTTAATCGAACAGATGCGACAAACAGCGATCGCTCGTGGTGTTGCAACTGCGGCTGGATTAGAACGCAGTACAGCAGTACAAATTGGCGTGGAATTAGCGCTACAACGTCCCAATAGTCGCCAAGATGAATTTGAGGCAGATCGCCGAGGATTAATGATTTTAGGACGTGCTGGTTATGCTGAATCCGCTATGGTTGCTTTTATGCAAAAGTTACTCAATCAGCGATCGCTTCCGACATTTTTAAGTACCCACCCAGCAACAAGCGATCGTATTGCCGCTCTAAAACGCGAAATTGAACCTCAAAAAGCTGATGTAGGTGGCGGTTTAAATAACGCTGCATATGACGCTAAAATTGAACCTTTAAGTTAGTTATTAATACATATAGGAGTAAAAAATGAGTTTGTACAAACTAGATAAATATTATCAATACTACAAAAATGAAATGTTTTATAGCTATAATATCAATAATTTTTTAGTTTTTGCTGAAGGCGAAAAGGTTGGTTTTGTAACCAACATTTTAGTCGATGAATATGATGGTCGTTTTCGGTATTTAATCATCGATACAGGTTTCTGGGTTTTCAGCATAAAAGTATTACTCCCCGTTGGTTTGGCTTGCCTGAACTATGAGGATAAACACTTGTATGTTCCTGGGTTGACTAAAGAACAAGTTAACAATTTGCCGGAATTTAGCGAAGATTTAGTAATAAATAATGATTATGAACAGCGAGTAAGAGACGTTTATCGTCCGTTAGTGCAAATAAAAAATTTACGTCCGTTTTATAAAGCAGATATCTACAATTATACGCTGGAGCCTTACTTTTATGAAGTTAGCGATCGCAATCTCAAATTATATGAAGAATACTTAATAATGAGAAAACAGAATAATCACGTAAAAATAAGATAAACCAGTTATATATCTCTCTCAAAAATTAATTTTACTTAATTAAGCTGATAGATTTTAATACTTATTAAGACAGAAAATATCAAAAATAGGCAGTCAATAAATATAAAGCATCTACTTCATACTGAATCTGAGTAGAAATGAAAAAAATACACCAAAAAGATTACCAAAATAGTTATAACTCTATTTTTGTTAACTTAATGAAACAGCCTAAAAAGCAGATGTCTGATACTTTATTTAAAAATATCAACATAGTAGGGAAAGTTTCTAATAAGAAAAATACAACAATTTATCTAATTGTTGCTTTCATTAGCATAATAGCAATAGACTTTTGCAGCAGCTACACAAATTTATTTAATAATAAATTACGTGTTTCTAGCGTTGATCCTCCTATACCTCCAAAAAGTATTAAAGAGCCAGATCATCAAAGTAAGGTTTTTCTCTCGCCTATCATTAGTGATACAAATTTTGTGGCTAATGTTGTTACAAAAGTGCAACCCGCTGTAGTTGAAATTAAGGTTATCAGAACTATAAAAACTCAAACATATGAAAAATCAAATTATCCATTTTTGCAAGATGTTTTCGGAAAAGTGTCAATAAAAAGCAAGAAAAAAATTGAGCGAGGTCTTGGTTCGGGTTTTGTTATTAATCCCAATGGTCAGATTCTCACTAATGCCCACGTTGTAGAGAATGCTGATACGGTAAAAGTCTCGTTTCTCGATGGTCGCACTTTTGATGGCAAGGTGTTGGGGATAGATCCCGTAACTGATATCGCAGTTGTGCAAATTCCTGGCACTAACTTGCCATTTGTAAAACCAGGAAACTCCGACTTTGTGCAACCAGGACAATGGGCGATCGCTATTGGTAATCCTTTGGGTTTTCAAAGAACTGTTACCGCAGGTATTATCAGTGGTATAGGACGCTCTGCCAGATATCTACATCTTTCTGATAGTTATGTTGGTATTATTCAAACTGATGCCGCTATTAACCCTGGAAGCTCCGGTGGACCCTTGCTGAATGTTCGTGGTGAAGTTATTGGCGTAAATAGTGCCCTAATTCCTAACGCTCAAGGACTTGGCTTTGCTATCCCCATCAACATAGCTCAAAAAATTGCCCAAGAATTAATTACCAAGGGGAAAGTTGAACATCCTTATTTAGGTATTAAGGTACAGCCTAATAATAATTCAAACATTTTTGGCATCCGTCAGCGAGGAGTTATCATTAACAAAGTTGTTCCAGGTTCTCTAGCTGAAAAAGCAGGATTACGAGTAAAAGATGCAATTCAAGAAATCAATAATCAACCCGTTAACACAGTTGATGAAGTCTTACGGTTAATAGAAAAAAATCGTGTCGGTAGCAACTTGCAAATACAACTCCAACGCCAAGGACAGAATTTACAAATAGCAGTAAGGCTTGAGCCTCTTCCTACTTCCTCTGAATAATTAATTGTTGTAATTACTCAACAATAAGCGGCTTTAACTGTGCTGATTTTTATTTTATTCTTGGCTTATTGAAATTTATTTTTATTTTGGGCGAATTACTTTCACTAAAAATGATAATTATTATACGTTTCAATATTTTTCAAATATCTTTCCAAAATTAAAGATATTCTTTTATTAAAAAACACATTTTTATCAGCATAGAGGTAAAAAATCAACTTAAGTTTCGTAAAAATGTAATGTTAGAAACAGAGGGTACATAATGGCACTATTAAAAATTGAGGATTTTGCTCCCAATTATTCCGAAGTTTTCGCTGAAAAAAATGTTATTAATTACAGTGTCTATTCAGATAAAACCAATGAGAAGATTGGCACTGTAAAAGATATTTTAGTTGATGAAAAAGACGGGAGGTTTCGCTATCTCATAGTTGATTTAGGATTTTGGATATTTGGCAAGCAAGTTCTATTACCAATAGGTCGTTCTCGGATTGAGTTTGCCCAACAACGGGTTTACGCCAAAAGTATGACCAAAGAACAGGCAGAAAATTTGCCTGAGTTTAGTGAAGAACTAAGAATTGATAACGATTATGAAGAACGGGTGCGAGCAGGATATGTTTCTGGTGCTACCACTACTAGCATAGACCCGATTTATACCGTCGATCCATTAGGAAATTTGATTCCACCTACTGTACCCTATGGACCAATGGCTTTGGGTCAAGTTGCATCGTTATCAGTTCCCCACACAGACGAAAGAACAATTCATATTCCTGAATCGCCTAACCCTCCTTTTGAGCGAGAACCCTACATATATGAGAATGATCCCTCGCTGTACGGGATCAATGACGAGGATCATCCATCGCTTGAGTCTTATTCCGAACGATTAGCAAGAACTAGAAATCGCACCAGAAGAGAATAACATAACCGATAATTCCAGCATTCTCAGAAAATCTACCGAAGTAGTCCAATGAATAATAAAAGCGATTTCTCAACAGAGACTGCTAACGAACAGCAGGAACAAAACACCGCAGATATCCCAGAGTCCCCGAATGGTTGGGAAAATTTGAAGTGGTTGGGTCCCAGTTTTTTGTGGATGCTCTCAGCTGCGGGTTCCGGTGAATTGCTATTTACGCCGAGAATTGCTGCACTCTACGGTTACACTTTGTTATGGGCGCTACTTGCTGCTGTTATCCTCAAATGGTTTATTAACGGTGAAGTAGGTCGCTTTTCAGTTTGTACCGGCGCAACCATCCTCCAAGGTTTCAACCAACTTCCCGGTCCCAAAAACTGGGCAGTCTGGCTAATTTTGCTGCCACAAGTAGTAGTAGCAATTGCTACTGTGGCTGGACTTTCCGGAGCCGCTGCTACAGCACTAATTTTGGTTACTGGGGGAACTGTCCAGCTTTGGACGGTAATTATCATTATTGTCACGGCGGCAATTGTTTTGTTAGGACAATACAACGTAGTAGAAAAGATTTCTTCTTATGTGGGGATTGCTCGCACAGTTGCAGTGGTAAGCGCTGCTATCTTTGTTTTTCCCAACGTTCGCAAACTAGGAGCTGGAATAGTTCCGCAAATTCCTAAAAACGTGCAGTATCAAGAAATACTACCTTGGTTGGGTTTCATGCTAGCAGGAGCAGCCGGATTGATGTGGTATTCCTACTGGGTAGAAGCCAGAGGATACGGTGCCGCTAGTGTTAAAGGACAAGAGAGCATAGACCCCAAGCAACTCAACAGGGAGGAAAGAAAAAAGCTGCGCGGTTGGATAAATCTCATGACCATATCCAACACCTTAGCAGTGGTTGGTGCGCTGTTGGCGGCGCTGTCTTTTTTGATTCTCGGTGGCGAGTTGCTGCGTCCACAAGGACTTGTGCCAAAAGAAAATCAGGTGGCGGAAACTTTGGGTAGTTTGTTGGGCGACCTTTGGGGACCGTTTGGCTTTTGGTTTATGGTGGCGATTGTTTTTATTACTTTCTGTAGCACTGTACTGTCAGTAGAAGATGGTTTTGGGCGGATGTTTGCTGATGGCACGCAGATTATTTTGCAAGGGTTTGGGGTGCAGGGGCGCTGGACGAATAAGAAGTTTTTGCAGAAATTTTTCATTGTGGTGCTGTTAGCTGTGCTACCTATTACTATTTACCTATTTTTTGGAGAACCAGTTGCCTTGTTGCAAACCGCAGGCGGAATTGAAGCTGCTCACATCCCCATCGTCACCGGACTGACTCTTTATTTAAATCATCGAATGTTGCCCAAGGAACTTCGACCATCGAAAATTATTTTTGGTGGTACTGCGATCGCCGGAATATTTTTTGGCGTATTTGCAGTTATTTATCTGTTGCAACTGCTTGGTGTCATTGGATAGAAGAGGGTTAGAGATCAAGTTATATGAGTTATCCAGATAAAAAATCAAAAGGATACATCGCATCTGTAGTAGGGGGACTCAGTGGTGCATTAGCATTGATGGCGTTGGGACTTTTTCTTGCGGGGTTTTACATTACTCAATTTGCACCCCTTACTCCCACAACAACTCCCCTGACTTTTGGCTTGATGATATGTGCAAGCTTGGGAGAAGTATTAGGTTGTTGGTTTGTACTTCGCTGGAGACGGTATAAATTAGCTGGACGTACCGCAGCACTTTTAGCAGCATTAATTATTCCCGGTTGGTTGTTGTTTTTAGGACTAAGCTTTTTAACGCGATCGCTAATTTTTGCCGCATTTGTCACGCTGGTTATTTTGCCATTAATTGCCCGACTTTTAACTAATTATCCTGGCTACTTTGGTATTTTATCCAAAATTACCAATACTTTTGCAAAAAGACCATAGTTTAACTGTACTTTAGAAGCTTTTATTATGACTGTTTCAACCAAAGTCCTATCTAATCGCATTGCTATAGTTTTCGACTTCGACGATACGTTAGTAACTGATACCGTTGATAGTTTATTAGAAAGATTAGGTATTGACGCTCTCAAGTTTCGTCAGGTAAAAATTCGACCTTTAATTGACAAAGGTTGGGACAAAATTCTTGCCCGATTTTACGCCCTCATTGAAGAATCAAAACGACAAGGCAACAAAATTACACAGGAATATCTTGCCAGGTTTGGTCAAGAGTTAGCTCCCTTTGATGGCGTTACTAAGATGTTTGACCACTTACAAAAACGTGCCCGCGAACTCAACCCAAAGATTGAAGTAGAATTTTACCTGATCACCTGCGGTATGGTAGAGCTTGCGCGTCATAACTGTATCGCTCCACATTTTAAAGCGATGTGGGGTTGTGAATTTTACTATGGCGAACATGGCGGTATTGAATTTGTCAAGAAAATAGTTACCCACACAGAAAAAACTCGGTATATGTTTCAATTAGCAAAAGGAATTGAAGGTCATCAAGATGATGGTCAAATGTTTGTTTACCGTGATGTCTCGCAAGATGAACTGCACGTTCCTCTCACACAGGTGATTTATGTCGGTGATGGTGAGTCAGATATTCCCTGCTTTTCCTTAATGAATCAAGAACAGGGTACAGCGATCGCACTATATAAAGACACCACACCAGAAGAATGGGGACGTGATTTAAGTATTACTGAAAGTCAACGGGTTGCAAACCTCGCATCTGTGGATTATAGCGAAAATTCTGAACTGATGCAGTCTCTTACACTGGCGGTAGAAAGTCTCTGCAAACAGATTTCTCTACAGCAATTAAGTGTTGGTGAGTAGAACTTTAAAGATAATCATCAAGACCTCAGAAATGTTTAATCAAATTGGACAAGCCTTACTAACCAGCACTATCGCATATTTATCTACTAGGGAGGATGAAAAAAGTTGCCATAATCTCCACATTATTAACAGAAGAAATTTTGGGGTAGGCTGAAAATATTTAGTCCTAACCCAACCTGAATAAATAAAAAAATGGCACTACGCGATCCACTTTCTGAAAACATTAAACAGCCAGTTAGACAAGCAGCTTCTCATCCTTGGGTTGAGCGATTAGCAAGATTAGGCTATGCTGCAAAAGGTTTAGTTTATTTTATCGTGGGTTTGCTAGCAGCACAGGCAGCATTTGGTTCTGGTGGCAAAATTACAGATACTAGTGGTGCGCTAGAGACGATTGTCACCCAGCCTTTTGGAAAATTTTTGCTAGGGATCGTCACCCTTGGGCTGATTGGGTATTCACTCTGGCGTTTTGTGCAAACTATTCTCGACCCCGAAGATTCCGGTAAAGAAATGAATGCTAAACGAATAGCCAAGCGTCTTGGCTATGCTTTTAGTGCGATCGCTTACTTCAGTTTGGCTGTCACATCTATAAAACTACTAATTATGGGTTCAAGTAGTAGCGATAGCGATTCAGTCGAAGATTGGACGATATATTTTCTAAACCAACCTTTTGGACGATGGTTAGTAGTGCTTTTGGGTTTGACAGTGATTTGCGTTGGAATTTCTTACCTTTATCAAGCATACAAAGGCAAATTTTGCCGCTATTTCAAACTTTATCAAATGAGTCCAACTGAGCAAATTTGGGCACTGCGTCTGGGTAGATTTGGGATTGCTGCCCGTGGCATTGTTTTTGGTATCATCGGCATTTTTATGGTGCTAGCGGCAATTCAATTAGATGGCACTCAAGCTAGGGGATTTGGTGGTGCATTGGCAGTTCTGGGAAAGCAACCCTTTAGTCCCTGGGTTTTAGGTGTGGTGGCTTTGGGTTTGATTGCTTACGGTATCTATTCCGTAATAGAGGCTCGTTATCGACATATTACTAATTTATAAATTCGCTTATAAAAATACACTTCCAATTCTACTTTTTATCAAAAATGCAAAAGATTTGGTACAAAAATGCAATTTTTTACTCCTTGGATGTCGAGACATTCATGGACTCAGACGACGATGGTGTTGGTGACTTTCAAGGACTAACAAAGCGTTTAGATCATCTTTCGGGATTAGGAATAACCTGTTTGTGGCTGTTACCATTTTATCCTTCTCCCAACCGGGACAACGGCTACGATGTCATGGACTACTACAATGTTGACCCACGACTGGGAACTCTGGGAGATTTTGTCGAGTTCATACATCAAGCAAGCGATCGCGGTATTCGAGTCATAGTGGATTTAGTAGTAAATCATACATCCAATCAGCATTCTTGGTTTCAACAAGCACGTTCAGATAAAAATTCTAAGTATCACGACTACTATGTGTGGTCAGAAAATCCACCAAAAACACAGCCAGAACAGCTAATTTTTCCCGGAGTTGAAGAAAGTCTTTGGGAATACGACAAACAAGCTGATGCATACTATCTGCATCACTTTTATAAAGAACAGCCCGATCTAAATATTGCCAATCTTGCGGTGCGGGAAGAAATTTACAAAATTATAGGTTTTTGGCTGCAACTTGGTGTATCTGGCTTTCGCATAGATGCAGCGCCATTTTTGATTAATCCATTAGGAATCGCGGATTGTCCAGACTTGGAAAGCTTCATAAATGATATGCGGCAGTTTATCACATCCCGTCGCGGTGATGCGGTACTGTTGGCAGAAGCAAAAGTTGAACCTGAAAGAATTCCCATCTATTTCGGTAATGGTGACAGATGCCAAATATTATTTAATTTTCTGTTGAATCAATATTTGTTTTTGGCTTTGGCGCAGAAAGATTCTCAGGGGTTACGTGACGGATTGAAGGCATTACCTAATGTACCTAATATTGGTCAGTGGCTTAACTTTGTCCGTCATCATGACGAACTCGCCATCGACCTGATTAGCGATTCCCAACGGAAAGAAATCTTCCAAGCCTTTGCACCCGAAAAGAATATGCAAATTTTTGGGACAGGAATTCGCCGGCGCTTACCACCAATGTTAAACGGTGACAGACGGCGCATTGAACTTACCTACAGTTTATTATTCAGTTTGCCCGGTACACCTCTGCTGCGCTATGGCGAAGAAATTGGCATGGGTGATGACCTTTCGCTTGAAGGTAGAAATAGCGTCCGCACGGTGATGCAATGGTCAGATGCACCGAATGGCGGCTTTTCTAGTGCTTCACCAGATACTCTTACCCGACCTGTCATTAAAGAGGGAGAGTATGGGTACAAACGTGTGAATGTGGCAACTCAAGAACGCGACCCAGGCTCATTAATTAATTGGATGGAACACATTATCCGCATTCGCAAACAGTGTCCGGAGTTTGGTTTAGGTAAGTGGCAAATTCTAGAAACCGATGAACCCTGTGTGTTTGCTCACTGCTGCGAGTGGGAAGGTTCATCTGTAATTGCCTTGCACAATCTTGCAGACAAACCATGTACAGCAAGACTGAAATCCTACTTTGATAAACATCTGATTGATATATTTGGCGATTCACAATACGAACCCCTCGACATTGATTCCCCTTCCATCCCATTAGAAGCATACGGCTATGGCTGGTTTCGCGTTAATCAAATGCATTAGTAATTTAAAAATCATCCCTTACGATTATGGTTAATATTGGATATCACGTATCCCACGAACAATTCAAACCTAGCGAACTGCTGAAATACGTGCAAATGTCAGAACAGGCAGGTTTTACTCATGCCCTTTCTTCTGATCATTTCCATCCTTGGAGTGAAGAACAAGGACAAAGCGGTTTCGCTTGGGCTTGGCTGGGTGCAGCAATGCAAGCAACACAGAAGCTTTCCTATCGGGTTGTTTGCGCTCCCGGACAGCGGTATCATCCAGCAATTATTGCTCAAGCTGCGGCAACTTTAGCAGAAATGTTTCCCAACCGCTTTTGGCTGACAGTCGGTAGTGGTCAAGCGCTTAACGAACATATAACTGGAGATAAGTGGTTGATTAAGAGCGATCGCAATGCTCGTCTCAAAGAATGTGTTGATGTTATCCGCGCTCTTTGGGCAGGAGAAACTGTTACCCATCAGGGTCTAGTTTGCGTTGAAGAAGCAAAACTTTATACTCGCCCGGAAACGCCACCCCTAATCATCGGCGCTGCTATTACCGTTGAAACTGCCGAATGGTTAGGCAGTTGGGCAGATGGATTGATTACGATCTCTCGTCCGCCAGAGAAGTTAAAAAAAGTCGTCGATGCTTTCCGTAGAGGAGGGGGTGAAGGCAAACCGATGATTTTGAAAGTACAGCTTTCCTATGATCGCGACGAAGAGACAGCCCTACAAAAAGCACATCAGCAATGGCGTAACAACATTTTTAAGAACATTTTGATGACACAACTAATAACTCCCCGACAATTTGATGCAGCTGGTATGTTTGTACAGCCAAAAGAGTTATATGAACACTTGGACGCTGGTTGTTGGCAGCAGCGATAATTGTTGGTTGGGTAATTGGCAGTGGCACGGAAATTCATCAAGCAGCAGTAGCAGTTCTCTTCGCATTTTTAGCCGGAGGTATTGTACTCAATGTTCTTAAGGAAGAATTGCCCGAAGAACAAGAAAGTCGTTTTTGGGCATTTGCTCTCGGTGCGATCGGTTATGCAATTCTTCTATTAGCTGTTTAATACTTGACTGACAAGCAATCATTTACTGCTGATTTGGTTGCGACCAACAATATATTTAGAAGCTGCTACATTTTCTTATTATTTATCGATGGTGGATGATTTCGGCTCAGACCAAATGGGCAATTGGTTAACTTTTTGTAATGTTAAGTCTACATAAGTAGTTTTGCTTTCTCCGACAAATGCTTGACCAAAATAACCTTCAGCACCATCATGAGTGTGAGGACCGCTAACTATAACCGTATAACGCCCTGAGTACCGAGCTTGATTAAAAGAAGAACCAAGCGTCCAACGCCAACGTGAGGCAAATACGAAGCGGCTAATATCCTCAACCCAATCTCGACGACCTTGCAAATGGTACGTATGGTTAACCGCATTGAAGCCAGTGTTGCCATCAAAGTCTCCTCCAACAGAGACTACTATCAAGTCGGCATTAAGCCACTCGTCAAGATAAGAAGCAGCACCAAGGGCAACTTGTACGCCGCCGCTAGTGCCAATTAAAATAACTTTTAAGGGGGACTCGGATGTGGGAATTGGGTGTGCAGCATTCATCCGCTCAACCATTGCCGAAGCGATTCCCTGGTTGTAAATCGGACCATAGCGTTCGTCCGCAGAAATAGCAAACCGCCAGAGATTGCGAATTTTGATGAGGATATCTGCATTTTTCAGCCAACCGTCTCCATTCTCAGCAACACGCCACAGAGGAGCCAGAAAACGTTGTCCACCCAAACTTTCGTTCGCGGCGGAATAGGGAAATACATCCGAAACCACTACGCAGTTAGGATGAAGTTGCATCAAGCGATTTAAAAAAAATTCCTCGCCAGGAGTCAACTCATTTGCCGAAAAATCACCCACTCCTGGTAAAAAAATAATATAGCAGTTAATATTTTTAGATTTGGTAGCAGTTCTGGAGCCATTACTAGATGTTAAGTTCTTAGTTTGGTTTTTCTTTAAACCTAAAGTTTCGGCGCTTTGACTGAGCCACCAGACCAAAGTTCCCACAGGTGCAAGGGTTCCCCAAATTAGAAGTAATACTCCTGCCAAGATCAGTAATTTTAAAGTTTCACCTCGCAGTCGTAACAATAGCCACTGAATAAATTTAAGCATTTCAACAGGTTGGATGCAGCAAAGTACTCTTCAAGAGGGATGAAATAATCGCCTTTAATCTGTTAATTATCCTATAAAACCAGAATACTGCTAAATTTTTCATCCATCGTGAGTAGTAGGCAAAATAGCGCAAGTAATAATAAGTCACACCAGGGAGTATGCAAGACACTTAGAAATGCTCTTGCATTGAATAGCCATTTTTATGAAAATACTCGTAATACTCCAAGAAACAGGAAACTAGCTCTAACTATTGTGACTTTGGCAGCCTTTTCTCATGCTTTGGGTAGTGCCGTTATTTTGTTAATCAATCGAGCTACGTTTCCTATATTGTTAGTAGCACTTTTGATTGATATACTCTCAATAGTGATAGGCTACTATTTTTGGACTTTCACTATTTTGAAAATTGGGCAATGGCTGAAACCAATTGATCCAACTTATGGCGATTTGCTAAGTCCAATTGGCTTTGCCTATGCACCACAAGTATTAAGCTTTTTAACCTTAATTCCCTTACTGGGAAGACCGATAGAGTTGATATTGGCAGTGTGGAGTCTGCTAGCGGTGATTATAGCAGTCCGCCAAGGATTAGATATTAGTACTCGAAAAGCAGCATTAATTTGTTTGGTAGGCTGGCCTCTAATTCAAATTGCAATTGGTTTTGTACAAGTTCTAGAGCAAAAATTGCTGAAATGAATTGTTCAAGAAATACTACAATCTAGCATTTTTAACGTATCGTATGATGGTTAATTGGCAGTGGTAGGGAAATTCATTAAACAGTAGTAGCAGTTCTCTTCGCCTTTTTAGTCGGTAGTATTATCCCCAATGTCTTAAGGAAGAATTACCCGAAGAACAAGAAAGTCGTTTTTGGGCATTTGCTTTCGGTGCGATCGCTTATACAATTCTTCTATTAGCTCTTTAATACTTGGCTGACTAGCGATCATTTACTGCTGATTTCAGTACGACCAACAATATATTTAGAAGCTGCTACATTGCTGTTCATAGGTTCAATTCTTCCCTGATTGACTAATGCTTGATGGATAAAAGCAGCAATAGCTCCCCGGCTAGCTGGTTGAGTAGGATTGAGTATTTTGGTATTAGGATGATTGACGACAATACCCGCTTGTGTTGCAGCTGCCACATCATCAACGGCATACTGAGGAATCTTTTGGGCATCTGCATAATAATTGCTAACTACAGTTGAAGCCGGACGCTGTTGCAGAGGAGCAGTAGTTTTGGTTGCAGCTTTAGCATTCATTAACGGCTGCATTAAATTAGTCATTCCTATTGGTAAGAAAAAATTTTTCCTAGCTGTTCGCCGAGTGTTAGATTGAGTAGTTGCTTGTGTTGAACCTCTCAAATTTAAGTTCTGGTTCAAGGATACTAACGCCTCAACTCTAGAAACAGGCTGCCTTGGGCGAAAATATCCACCAGGATAACCATGCATAAATCCCATTTCGTAAGCTTCTTCAATCGCTGGAGCAGCCCAATAGCTAGCGGGAACATCTTTATATACGCTACCACTGGGTATTTTGCGCTCCTGTTTTTGGTTAAAAGCTTGGCGAATTACTGCCGCAAATTCATCTCGATCCACAGACTCATTTGGTCTGTATGTACCATCTGGGTATCCGGTAATAATATTACGTTCTGCTAGCGCTTCAATGAATGGTTGCGCCCAGTGGTTTTGGGTGTCGGGAAAGTTTGCTCCTCGGTTTTGAGCAACAGCTGCTTTGGGAACTGGAGAAATAAAAGGCGCTGCTACACCTGTTAGCGCCAACAGTCCTACCAAAAGCGAAGGACCACTTAATGATGATAAACCAAAAATCTTAGACACATTAATTCTCCAAATAGTTGCAATGCTTTTTAATTTTATGATTCAGTTTATCTTTTATTGCTTTTAGATTTCTCTACCTCTTGATATATAAAACTAATTTTATGAATGTCCATATTTTAAATAATCTATCTTACTAATACATCTTAAAAATACTTATGATTTCTCCACCAGATTTCCACTTTTAAGTTTTAAACTGAAGCCTAAGATAATTACTTTGTGCCTAATTGCTTTGTTTGACACAAGTGAAAATATCCTCGTGATGAAAATCAAATGACACTTGTAAAACTTGAAAATTTCTATCCCGATTACCGTGAAGACTCGTTTGAATTGGACGATATCAAGAATTTTACTATTTATGCTGAGGGAGATGATAAAGTTGGCTTTTTATCCGATATTTTAGTCGATGAGCAAACTGGTCAATTCCGTTATTTGGTGGTAAATAGCGGCTTCTGGATTTTTGGTAAACAAGTCTTGTTACCTATTGCTTATGCTGACATTCATTATACTGAAAAATGAATTTATGCCAAAGGTTTGACTAAAGAGCAAGTCAAAAAACTACCTAATTTCGACGACCTAGAAAGAGTTGATTATAATTACGAAGAGCAAGTACGTGGTGTGTATCGTGGTTCTCTTGCCGCTTCTGCGATGATGCAACCTGCTATTTATGACTGCAACACTTACAAATATGAGCAAGAACCTTCACTTTACGACATTAACAACCAGGATCAACAAACTCTGAAACTATACGAAGAAAGGTTAATTGCTAATAAGCAACGTCGTAAGGCTGGAGAAGTTACTATTGGTAAACATGTAGAAACAGAAAATGCCCGTGTTGCCGTACCTGTTGAAAAAGAACGAGTAGTGATACAGCGTACAAATCCCACACATACCACGCCAAGCAATCCCAGAGATGCCTTTAATGACGGTGAAGTTGCTCGCATGGAAATTTACGAAGAAACACCCGATATCCACAAAGAAGCTGTTGTGCGTGAGGAAGTGCGAGTCAAGAAAGTTGTTGATACAGACACAATTGAAGCTAATGACACAGTTAGACGTGAAGAGTTAGACATAGACGCAGAAGGTCGTCCAATTGTAGACAATTAATACCAAATTATGTTCTGAAACTTCTTTTATTTCTTAGCCCGCGCTGTCGGGCTTACTTTTTGTAGCCTAAGACTTCCAGCGTTAGGGGAAAAATATTGTAAAAAAACGGCAATAATATGCGTTTTACCTTTTATTACATTATTTGTTAAAAAATCGGATATTGCTTCTAGTTTATTCACCTGACCTTGGTATTTACAATTTATATCTTTCTAGAGGACGATAAGAAACTATAGCAATATCGATACCATAAGTTCTAAGTGCGTATGTCATGTACTCAGAAATAAACTCAATTTTCTACTGAAGTTATCCATTAAATAGTTTAACTGGGATACAAGTTTTCCTAGTCTATTGCAGAAATATTTTGTCGTATTTTTTAGTAGCTAAACTCATCAGCTACCAGTTTTTTTCTGAAATATAAACCTCATGAATCAGGAGTATTCACAATGAAAGCGGTTGTTTTTCACGGAATTGGAGATATTCAATTAGATAACGTACCAAAACCAAAAATTAAAGAACCAACCGATGCCATTATTCGGCTGACCTCTAGTGCAATTTGTGGCACAGATTTACACATGATTCGGGGAACATTCACGGGAATGAAACCCGGTACAATTCTGGGACATGAAGGTGTTGGGATTATTGAAGAGATTGGCTCCAATGTGCGGAATTTGAAAGTAGGCGATCGCGTTGTCGTTCCCTCGACAATTGCCTGCGGCTACTGTTCTTACTGCCGTACAGGATATCATGCTCAATGTGATAACGCCAATCCCCACGGACATAACGCCGGGACAGCTTTTTTCGGAGGCCCAGAAGCAGCTGGCCCCTTCGATGGATTGCAAGCGGAATATGCTCGGATTCCTTATGCCAATGCGGGGCTGGTAAAACTACCAAAAGAAGTTACAGACGACCAAGCAATCCTAGTGACTCTACGACCGTGGCTTTCGTCAACTAAACGATACTCAGTATGTTGATATCCTTGAAATTTAGAAATCGCGTGTTGAAAGGCGATCGCCACTTCAAAATCAGACTCAATTCCAACTCCTGCCGTGAGCGTCGGTCTACCGGGGTGTCCCACCAAAACGCGATATTAACTGCTGTCTTCAGCCCGTATCGATAATGTAAGTCCTGATAGCTTGCTATGTAATCCTTACAATCGTGTATCCCTTTCCACCGCTTGTTACTTCTGCAAGTTTCCCCCACATACAAAATTAAGCCAGCCGCAGAGTCAACAACAAAATACAAACACGCTTCCCCTGGACAAGAAGCTGGCATTCGGTAAAAGGACATTGATTGCAGTTGCAGTGTGAGCGGATCAATCCGGTCGGGGTCGCAGTGTTTGGGTGCAACATCAAACAGCGTGGTCTGTTGTGGTGGCACACTTTCTCTAGTGCGCTGCTGATGGGTGAATATCCGGGATTTCCACTGCATCAAAGCGTCAGCACCCATGCTGAGAGTCTCTGGTCTATTGGCACGGTTGGCATCAATTGCGCTATTTGCAAATAAATCGAGTTGTTGGGGTTCCAATATAGCAATTACTCAAATAAGGACAATTGAATTGTTTCGCATTCGTTAACATTATCAAGATTCGATAGTGAAATGCCCAATAGCCGAATACTGCGTAGACGCGGAGCGGCTTGTCGTGAGACATCGCTCAGGTCAATTCCTTCAAATAATTCCTTTGCCATATAAGCGATCGCACTCAATTCTCTAATTGGAGTTAACACAGTTTTGCTGCGCGTGATTTGCTGATAATCTGAAAACTTTACTTTAAGTGTTAAAGTGCGTCCTCCGGTTTGGTGTTTGTCTAAACGCTGCTTCACAGTTTCAGCAATTTGTTCGAGTTGCAATAGCATTTGGGTGCGATCGGTTAAATTTTTGGCAAACGATGTTTCAGCACCAATTGATTTACGAATGCGGTTAGGTTCTACTGCACGGTCGTCTTGCGCCCTCGCTATTTTGTAATAGTAATGCCCAGCTTTACCAAAATGTTGGATTAATTCAGCAAGCTTAAGCTCTTTTAAATCAGTGCCAGTACGAATGCCCAACGAATGCATTTTGTTAGCAGTCACCTCTCCAATGCCATGAAACTTTTCAATTGGCAACTGTTCTACAAAAGTTTCAGCATTTTCTGGCAGAATTACTGTCATACCATTTGGTTTATTTTTACCAGATGCCATTTTTGCTAGAAACTTATTGATGGATACGCCTGCCGATGCCGTCAGGTTGGTTTCTCGGAAGATATCGGCTCTAATGTGTCTGGCAACAGTGCTTGCATAAGGCAAATTTAACTTATTCTCACTAACATCAAGATAAGCTTCATCGAGTGCCACTGGCTCAACTAAATCTGTATAACGCTCAAAGATGGCGTGGATCTGCGCTGAAACTTCACGGTAGACCTCGAAGCGGGGACGGGTAAATATAAGGTGAGGACATTTAGCTGATGCAATCCGTGAAGGCATGGCTGAGTGAATGCCATATTTTCTTGCTTCGTAACTGGCGGCTGCTACCACACCGCGTTGGTCTGGAGTTGGACCTACCACTAACGGTTTGCCTCGCAAAGAAGGATTATACGTTGCTCTACCGATGCATAAAAAGCATCCATGTCAATGTGGATGATTTTTCTTACCTGGTTCACCTTGATTAATTGTTACTTGATAATATTCCCGTCCTTATCTCGCTTCACTTCAACCACCTGCACATTAAATCCCTCCCACTCCTGGACGGTAAATCCAGATGCCGTTTCTTCTGGGAAGCGAATTGCCATTTATTTTTTCCCAAGCTTCTTCTGCACTTGCAGCCCAAATATAATAGCCCTGGCGTTCCCTGATATCATCGCGACCAGTGCATTCGTGTAAGTATAATGCGTTACGTGTACAGCGAAATTCTTTCAAAATGGCTAAAGATTTAAATTATTATTGCAAGAAACTTGTCAATCTTAAGGTATCTCGTTCTAGTGGGGTTGCTCCTAACAAGCCGCTTTTGGTTTAGTATCAACGATGACTGCACCATTGTCGTGGCTAGCAGCTTGAGAGAAGAGTCACCCAACGCCAAGCCAATGAGCGAATTTAATGGCGATCGCATCATATTACCTACCCAGGAGGAGTATTATCCAAGAGTTGATGCACTTAGATGGCATCGAGACGAATTTGTGAAACGAGTAGCGTAATTGTTGAAAAACGGGCAACGAGCGATCACTGCGAATATCGATTCTAATGTTTTAAAGTTGGAAATAGCAAATGTAGTTTTTAATTAAACTAATGAAAGTCTTAGGGTTAATCCTGCCTGCCTTGTTCCTGCTAGCTACGCCTGCTATGGCAGTTGAGTACCAGGGGCAAAATATTGATGGTAAAAAGCTGTATGCAAAGGTTTATTATTATGCAACTGGTGGGGTCTACAACGTTCAGGTAAGCTTTAATAAAAGACAAGCGACAATCTATTTTGCTGATGGAAACCAAACAACAATACAGTTAAAGCAACAGGTTATAAATGACTCAAAAAATATTGAAGGCTTCGGAAAACTCGGACAATATCCTGTAAACGAAACGTTTAGTGTTGGGTTGGTATATAACAATAATTCCGCAGGTAACGGTCAACCGCAGCAGTCAAATCCGCTCGAAGGCTTTTGGAGAATCAGTTTGGAATGAATGACCTGCGCTCTTCTACACAATTCGCGATCGCTGTCCCAGAAACAATGAAAAAAGTATTTGTCACTATCATCCACGAACGCTGTTTATTAATATACAAAGCGCGGTGTGCTTGCTTTTTGCGCTCGATAGATGCATTCAAAGAGTGCAAATGTTGATAAGGATTACGCTGATATTTACGTATGTTTGTACTACTGGTTATTATCGTGATATAACGCTGTGCCTACGCCCCAATGATTAAACCTCGTGCCATCCGTAAGTTGCCAGAGTGTTCCAGATGCCGTTTTTATTGGGGCAATCCATACTTATACCAATTCAAAAAATGTTTGCGACAGATAGGGCATTCAAGATATAGTCATAGCCAGTTAGGGAAGCAACAATTTCTGGGGTAAGTTGAGCTAACACTTGGGCAACCTTAGATCGCAAATTATCTAAGTTCTCAAATAGCTCCCATTTCAAATCTTCTTTAAGATATTCCCAAACTCGTTCAATTGGATTAAGTTCGGGGGAATAAGGGGGTTGGAACAACAAGATAATATTTTCTGGAATTTGTAACTTTTTGGCTTTATGAAATAAACCGTTGTCCACTTGAATAATATTGAGGGTGTCGCGATGACAGGCTGCGAACTCGTTTAAGAATTGCTGATAACATTCAGTATCGACGTGGGAAAACTGCCAAAAGAAGCTATCACCTGTAAGTGGCTCTACTGCACCGTACAACCAAAACGCTTTAAACTGCCACTGCAACTCACCAATTGGCTTAACGCCTTTTAATGTAATTCTTCGTCCTTCGATTGTTTTAAGTCCAAATCGACTTTCGTCTTGCACGAAGTAACGAATATTTTTGTAATTTGGTAACATGATGGCAGCATATTGAGTAATCAGCTCCAAGTCGTCGCCAAGGTTTTTTTAAAAGCCTCTAGTTTTTGCTCGTCCTGTTCTCAATATGTCTCCGTCGCAGTCTTTGTCTTATTTGTAACAATAAATAAAAAACATTTTTAGTATATCTTCGCTTGACATAAAAAATAATTGTTGTATAGTTTAAAGCAATAATTTTAAAAATATTATACCAATCAATGATATTTTCAATTTAAACGAAACTAAAACATTGAAAGTTTCCAGATGAAGCTAAAACCAAAAATAACTATTGCCGACCATTTTGACTTAATTACAGACCCAAGAATCGAACGTACAAAATTGCATGATTTAAAAGATATTATTACGATTGCAATTTGCGCTGTAATTTGCTGTGCAGATACATGGGTTGAAATTGAAGAATATGGAAAAGCAAAACAAAAATGGCTGAATAAATTTCTAAAGTTGTCCAATGGTATACCCTCGCATGATACATTCTCTCGCGTGTTTGCGCGTATTAACCCAGAAGAGTTTCAAACAAGTTTTATAAATTGGATTCAGTCAATTAGTAATTTGACATCAGGAGAAGTTGTTGCAATTGACGGTAAAACTCTACGCCATTCATATGATAAAGGTAACCAATTTGGCGAAAGAAAAAAGGAGAAGGCTTTTCTAGATAGTCTAGAAGACCCCACGATTAATCATGGGGCTTTAAGCCTTCCCCTTTTTTCCAAGCCTTGCCTCGGTAAAGACAAAGCCGCCATCCACTTAACTCAATAAAAATCATTCAAGGTGGGAGTAAACAATAAGCGAAAAAAAGCTGGCTGGGATAATGACTATTTACTTAAAGTATTAACTAGTACAGCACGGCGGAAATAAACCAAGCATTATTGTGAGAAACTAAGAAAGTAAAGTCAAAGCAGTTTAGGCTGAAAACAAGGGAACCTAGTGTGGCACGATTAGCTCCAAAAGTATTAA